>JAABSV010000030.1 GCA_011390165.1 Desulfobulbaceae bacterium | reverse complement strand
AGTTCTTATTTTTTCTGCCGGTTTACGAATGCGACCATGTCGTTCAGGGTCTTGATCTTGAGCCCGTCCTCAACGCTGATCTTGACTCCGTAGCAGTTTTGCACGGCCACAGCCATGCCCGTCAGATTCAGGGAATCCAGGCCCTGTTCGAGGAAGGGCTTGTCCGGATCGAGTCCTGCCAGAACGTCTTGAGGAATCACGGCTTCACAATTTTTTAGAATGTCGGCTGCGGTTACGGTCATGGGATGCCTCCTTGGGCTGTAGGTTTGTCCGTTCTCACGGAGTGGTGTTTGCTGACTGTCGTAATTTGTAGCGCTGCACCTTGCCGCTGGCGGTCAACGGCAGGTCTGGATGAAAGACGATCTCCGCGGGGGCCATGAAATCAGGCAGGGAGGAGCGGGCATGATTGCACAGGTCGGCTTTAAGCGCTTCGCTCGGTTCATGCCCGGCGGCAAGAACCACATGCCCTCGGACCAGTGTGAAGGGCCCGGCCGCGCCCCCGGTGACGGCGCATTGGGCCACGGCCGGGTGGGACAAAAGGGCGTTTTCCACCCGTGTGGGCGAGACCCACAGTCCCCCGGCCTTGAACATGTCGTCCGTGCGACCGAGGACTGTGTATATCCCGTTCTCTACCAGGCCCATGTCCCCGGTCAGATACCAGCCGTCCTTGGTGAAGGCCCGGGCCGTCCATTCCGGGGCGTCGAGGTAGCCGCGCATGATGGACGGTCCGCGCAGAGCCAACTGCCCAGGTATCCCGTCTGCAACTGGCCGGTGGTTATCATCCAGAATGACGACCTCGTAGGGTGCGATGGCGCATCCGGCCGTGCCCGGAACGATGTCCGAAGGCCGGCTGCCGATGACAAAGCTCATAGTTTCAGTAGAACCGTAACCCTGCCATAATTCCTGGCCGGTAGTTTCCTTCCAGGAAAGGAAGATGCCCTCGGGCAGAGCTTCACCGGCGGTCATGCACAGCCGCAAGCTGCCAAGCCTGGTCTTGTCGGTCAGGGCCATGAGGAGCATGCTGCAGAAAACGGGCGTGGTGCCGAAGACGGTGACCCGTTCCGTTTCGATCAGCCGCAGGGTGGTCTCGGGAGTGGGTTTGAACGGGTCGAGAATGGCCGTGGCCCCGACAAGAAGTGGGGAGAGCAGGGTGAGGATCGACCCATAGGCATGGAAGACCTTGGCCGAGCAGAGGACGATGTCGTCCCCGGTGAGACCCAGGAAATCCCGGCCCGAGCTGCGGGGTATGAGGCAGGCGTGGTGGTGGCTATGGGGTATGCCTTTGGGGTGACCCGTGGTGCCTGAAGTGAACAGGATGATCCAGTCGTCGTCATCGGCCGCGGGGTGCGGGGTGTACTCCGTGGGCTGTTCGGCCAGGGTTTCCTCCAGACAGTCATCGTCCAGAATCAGGGACGGGACACCGCTTGCGGCCGCAGCAGACAGGGCCGCATGCCCGGGTGTGGCCACAACCAAACGGGGCCGGGAAAGGTGGCAATATTCTGCGTAGTCCTCGATGAGCAACCGGTCGTTGGCCAGGACGATGACCATGCCGGCCAGACTCGCACCGAGGATAATCGTGTGGGTGGCAATGCAGTCGGTCATAGCCACCATGACCCGGTCCCCGGGTTGGAGTCCTCGAGAGCGCAGGAGATTGGCCATGCCCATGGCCTGGGCGATCAGTTCGGCGTACGTGACGCCTCGGCCCCGGCAGCGGATAGCAATCCGTTCCGGCCATTGGCCTGCCTTTTCAAGGAGAAAAAATGCGGCCATGTTCATGGTTGTCTTCCGGGGAGATAACGGCTCATGGTTTGGTCGGTTCGGACTGCGGTGAGGGCACTGGCTGGTGCCTGGGGCAGATCCACATGCAGTCCAGGGAGTCGTAATTACACTCTAATCGAACGGTGAGCCGATGCCCTTGGACAGGCCACGTTGAGGCCCTGAAGATCGCGAGGCAGAGGACGACGAGCCTTCCGATTCAGCCCGTCGAGACTACCTTTTCCCGATAGCTTTGGCAATTATTTTAGAGGTGATTGCAAAGTATCCGCCTAATCAAGTACACCTCGCCGGCGGGGAGCATGCCAACTGCTCAGACATGAGGTTCCACGGGAGCAGCGCCTCATAGCCCGCCAACCTCGACGTTCGCGGCACCACTTCGAAGACATAACGCAACTAAGCATACGGTTCCAATGGATTACTGAAGCAGGTAAGGGGCCGAGGTGGGTATTTTTCGCGTTTGCGGGCAGCCGCAACAGCTCTCACTTCCGATCAGAAATGGCCTAGAGCCCCCATTTCGGGGGCAAAAATCATGCTTTAAGAAGAATAACGAGGCGTATTTTCCTTTTTTATTCAGTTAATTCAAGTCGTTGATTCGGTCCGACCCGCCCGCACCCGCCCGCACCAGTTCCAGGAGCCGGCGGCCCCGGTCGGAGTAGATCTGCATCGAGTCGTACTCCGGATCGACAAAGTGCTTGTGCAGCAGGAGGGCATCAGTGCCGAACCAGATGGGCAGAAGACCGGCGAAGGAAAACCCCTGCTGGTAGAGCTGTTCGACCACCCTGCCGGACCATGCCTGCCCGAGGTCGAGAAAGATCTGTACCAGGGCGTAGTTCTCCCGCCGCAGTTCCCGTTCCAACTCCGCCACCTGGGCGGTAAGCTCTTCTCCAGGGCTAACGACCGTACAACGGGCTACCCCGGCGTCGGCAAAGCGGCTGGTCGCGATGGCAGCCTGCCCATTCACTGCTGCACCGTCGGCGGCCAGCAGTTCCCGATCCAGGTTCAGATCGGCCAGGAGCCAGAGCAACTCTTCCCGGTAGCGCGGCGGCAGATGAAGTTTTCGCCGCTCGTCGACATCCGCCCGGGAATAGACTATGCACCCGACCCGGCCGGTACCTGCAGCCCCGCCCCGGTAGATCCCGGCCGGCATGAGGGCCGGTTCGACGGCCGTTTCCAAGGCACCGACCCGGAGGCAGTATTTCTGTGTTATGGTATGGTTGCAGACGGCCTCGCCATAGAAACCGTCAATCCCCGGCGACCCCGGCAGGGACATGATCAGTTCGCTGATCGCCGAAAAGGCATTGGTGCGCCGGTAGGCGGGCAGGGTAAGCCCCACCCCGAATTCGAAGAGGTTGGGGTTGGGCGGAGAACTGCGGTGCAGGGCGGCGTGGGCAACCACATCGCCGGAACCGATACGGGCCACGACGCTGCGGATACTCCCCTGGCGGTTCGCCTCAACCAACCGCTCAGGAATGTAATAGGTTTCGATGGGGTAGCCGTCACCGTAGACGGCGTGGAAAAGGCGCGCCACCCCGGGGCCGTCGGCGGCGGTGAAATGGTCGACCACGAACTCCTCCCCCTCCGGGATCTTCCGTCCCTCGGCCAGCAAGCAGCTGATCGCTTCGCTTTTTTCCATTTGCCACCTCGAAAGGGTTTTCCTGACGAGAGCTCCGCAAGGAAACCCTCTTGCAGAGAGGCAACCGGCTTTAACCGGTAGCGGAATCCCCTGCCACCACCGCGGCGAGGGTGTCGACACACCTCTCCATCACCTCCGGCAGGGAGATGGATATCCGCACCCAGTTGGGGAAGCGGAACCCGGCCATGCAGCGGACCATGATGCCATGGGTCATCATTTTCCGGTAGGCGAGGGCATCGTTTATCGGCAGCCGGACCATCACGAAATTGCCCTCACCGGCGACATGAGGCAACCCCAGGCCGTCCAGCGCCCGGCACAGCCTTGTTTTTTCCCGGCCGATCAGTTCCCGGGTCGCCGGGACATGGTCGGGATCCTCCAGGGCGGCCAAGGCCGCCTCCTGGGCCAGGGCGTTGACCGAGTAGACCACACAGGTCCGGCGGATGACATCCACCACCTCCAGGGCCCCGGCCAGGTAGCCGATGCGCAAACCGGCCAGCCCGTACATCTTGGAAAAGGTCCGGAAAACGACCAGGTTGGGGTATTCGGCAATCAGCCGCATACCGTCCGGGAAGTCGCCCTTGTCGACAAACTCGCAGTAGGCCTCATCGACCACGACGATCTGTCGGCCGGCCACCCGATCAAGAAAACGGCGGAGCTTCTGCTCACTCCAGTAGCTGCCGGTGGGGTTGTTGGGGTTGCAGAGAAAAAGGACCTTGGTGCGCCCGTCGATCTCTGCCAGCATCCCCTCGTCATCGAAGGCAAACTCCTTTAAAGGCACCAGTTTGGCGGTAAAGCCGGAGAACATCGCCACCCATTCGTAGACCGCAAAGGTCTTATCACCGGTGATGATGTTGTCCCCCTCCTGACAGAAGGCTTTGATCACGAAACTGATCACCTCGTTGGCGCCGTTGCCCACCAGGAACTGGTCGGGATGGAGCCCGAAGAGCACGGAGAGCCTGGCGCGCAGATGGTAGGCATCACCGCTGGGGTAGATCGACAGGCGACCCGTCGGATAGCTTTCGATTACCCGGCGGGCGGCGGCGGGCGGGCCGAGGGGGTTTTCGTTGTTGTTGAGACGAAAGAGGCGGCTGCAGCCGGACATCTTCATCAGCACATCGTCCGGTTTACTAGGGATATAGGGGGTAAAGTTCCTGATGTGGTCGGGAACCAGCCGGTCGATAGACGTTTTGTTTCCGCCGGCCGCTTTCATAATGGTTCTGGCAGCAGTTCAAAAAGGAGCAGATCGCCGCTTCCCGCGTGCGGCAGGAGCAGTTGGGCCCGGAAACCGAGACGGTGCAACTCCGGGGTGCAGGCGACCTGCCAGGAGATGCCCAGATCAATGGCAAAATGGATTGCCTTCAATCCCTCACGGCGGAAGAGATTAAGGTGGTTATGCAGATTCTCACGAATATCAATCCCTGGCCAGATCGGCCGCAGGGTAACTCGGCCAAGGCGACGGTCGATCTCGGCGCTGAGCACCGACGAGGGGCTGGTCGCTTCGCCGTCGGCGGTCAGAAGGCGGATCTCCCTGGGAAGACTGAGCCGCCGGTACTCAGCGGCGAGAAAATCGGCCAACTCCGGGTGGGCCCAGCTGACCGCCCCCATATCTTCGTGCAGCTCGCGGAAAAGCGCCGTCAACCGCGACGTCGAGCCACCCGGCTCCAGAGAGGAAAGACTGCCCAGAGCTTCCAGATAGCCGGCCGGCATCGCCGGTGTCGGCATGCGGTTGATCAGGACCAGGGCCGGGCTTCTGGCGATGGCCTGGATACAACCATCCATCAGTTGGCTGGCCATCTCCGCCGGGGCATGGGGAGAAAAGCAGTACGGCCCGAACTGTTCCACCATCTTCTGACCATCCCACCGCCAGGCGATACCGCCACCAATCTCGCCGGCCGGACCAACGGCCAGGAGCAGCCGGATGTCGCCGGCAGCGGCCATGTCCACCACCTTCCCCGGATAGAGAAAATCCTTCGGGTAGAGGGACGGGGGATAGCAATGGTTAACCAGGCGGAGAAACCACCTGATCTGCCCGCTGTCGGGCTCCCGAATGGTGCAGCCGGCCGGTGATGTTGCCGGCAGGTCGGCGACAACAGCGTCTGCCAACTGCGGATAGGAGAACTCCTTGATCAGCGTCAACTCGGAACTGCCGTCCACCTTTCGGGCGATGAGAAAGCGGTCGGCCATCCGCGAAGCGATGAGCAGTTCCATCTGCTCCAGGCCATCCTCCTCTTCGAGATTGACCGTAGCGGTCATATTCAGGGCACGGAGGTCCGTTTCAGCCAGGGGGAAGGAAAAGCTGGTCTGCACATAGTAACTGCCGGGAAGAGAGCGGATCGCCACCTCACTGCCGGGGGGAATGGCACGGACCAGATAAGCGACGATCTCTTCGGCGGCCAGGGCCATCTTCTCCGCCGCTGTCTCGTCAAGCCCCAGTCTTTCGCACCCTTCACCGACAAAAAGGGAGGCCAGGCGGATGAAAGGCTGCGCGACCGGTACCTGCAGCAAAAGTGGGCGGTTTGCGAGTGTCGACACAGGTTTTTCTCCTCCATTACAGGTGGTTGGTCGTCCAGTCAGCCATCCAGGGGGGAAGTGCCGAAAAGGGTGTGGAGAACACACCAGCCGGGGAGGAAGCCCCCCATCAATTAGCCAGGACTTCCCGGCTCACCTCGTAGAAATCGTACATTCCGCTGGACAAGGCCAGTCTTCCGGAGGGCATATCCAGTTCCCACCAGCCAAGACGGGCAATGGACTGCGTCTCCAGCAGCGCCTCTTCAGCCCGGACCCGTTTACTGATATCGGTGATAAAGCCCAGGTAGTGCGTTATTTGACCATTAACGTCGGTAATCGCCTGCACCGCCGACACCCCCCAGAAACGGGATCCGTTGCGCCGGCGAAAACGGCATTCGTGGTTGAACGCCGCCCCATCAGCTTCGATTTTTTTGGAAAAATTATCACGATCAGCTAGATCAGTGTACACCTGGGTGCGAATATCGGTGATTGTATCGATCAGTTCCTGGGGACTCCCGTAGCCCAACATCTCAGCGTAGAGCAGGTTGGCGGAAGTAAAGCCGCCGGTGGGGGTAGAGATGAAGACACCGATCGGTAGTAGCCCACTGGTGGGGTGTTGGGGGCACTGCATGCCGTGCCCCCAACAACGTCATTCCCCGGACCGTACGATTTATCAAGCCTTAGCATCATCCCGACCGTAACAAGGCCCCAACCGTACCATGCATTCACCATGAGCGACAACCGCAATCGTGGATTCGCAAAACCATTGGCAACAAAACGGCTTGCCGTTCAGCAAAACATTCCACCGTGCCGGCTGCGACTCGGCCCATCGCACATACCGATTGCAAATCGTTATCGTTTCGCCCACCAAACGGGTGCAGTAGGGGCACGGCATGCCGTGCCCCTACACCCCATAATACATGGAACATCTGGGCAGCATGCCGTGCCCCTACATCCCATAATACATGGAACATCTGGTCAGGCGGCCAGTTCAGCGGTATCTTCAAGATAAATTTCCAGTTCGGCAAGATCGATTTCAGAAAGGTTGAGGTACTCCGCCTCCTCGGTGGAGGATACCACCAGGGACGAGTCGTGCTGCAGACCGATCCCCAACTTGTGACAGGTCAGATTAGCCAGGCGGACAAGAATCAGCAGATGGTTCTTGGCATCGAAGACCGGCTTGTGGTGGTCGCGGGCGATCAGACAGTATTTTTCCGGAATGTTCCACTTTTCCATCAAATTATACCCCTGTTCGCAGTGAAGGGTATCCATCGCCTCGCCCAACAGGGCGGTGTTGATCGGGGTGGCCTCCCCCTGTCTGGGTAACTGGTCGACGACCATGAGGACAAAAAGTTTGCCGATATCATGGAGCAGACCGGCAAAAAAGGCGTGGCTCTCCAACTCTTCCAGCTGGCACCTCACCGCTAGCCACTTCGCCGCCATGGCCGTGCCGAAGGCATGCTGCCACAATTTGTGCAGGGTAAGGGTGAGTGCCTTCTCCTTGCTGCGAAACTGATTGCGAGCGGCGACAAAGAGGCTCACCCTACCCACCTCCCGTATGCCCAGCCGAACGATGGCCGCCCGGACCGTCAGCACTTCTGCCAGTCCCTTGTAGAATGCCGAGTTGGCAATCTGCAGCACCTGGCTGGAAAGAGACTGATCGGCGGAGATAATCTCCTCCAGGAGGCGCACGTCCGGCTCCTTTTTCACCAGTTCCTGCTGGACCCGCAAGGCGGTGGGACTGAAGACCGGCAGTACCACCTGTCCGTTTTCGATGTGGCTGTTGATCACATCGACGAATGAGACCTTTTCCATGTTACTCTCCAGAGAGGCGGCGGATTTCGCTTAGCGGCCTGGGCGGGTTGAGATTGGGCAGACAGCGGATGAGTTCGTCGATACTGGTGGTTCCACGGCCCGCCTTGAGCAGCCCATCCTCGATCAGTGTCACCAGGCCAGAGTGTTCGATACTTATCTTGCGGATGTCATAACTGGTTTTCTGGGCCAGAATGGCGTCCCGGACCACCTCGTCAAGAACCAGCAGCTCAAAAACACCAACCCGCCCCTTGTACCCGGTCTGCCGGCACTCTCTGCAACCACGCCCTTTTTTGAACTGGGCGCCATGCAGGTCGGCGGCGCTGCAACCGAGACGCTGGAGCTGGCGCGGGGTGGGTTTTACCTCATTGGCGCAGACTGGGCAAACCCGTCGCAAGAGGCGCTGGGCAACGACACTGACCACCGTCGATGAGATCAGGAAGGGGGCGATATCCATATTCAAGAGACGGATCAGACCACCAATGCTGTCTTCGGTGTGGAAGGTGCTGAGCACCTTGTGGCCGGTGAGGGCTGACTGCATCGCCATCTCTGCCGACGCCTGGTCGCGGATCTCGCCGATGACAATCACATCCGGATCCTGACGGACGATATGGCGCAGGGTCTCCTCGAAGGTGAGATTGATCTGGGGGTCGATGGAGCACTGGGCAATCCCGTCCAGCACGTATTCCACCGGCTCTTCGGCGGTGATGATGCTGATCTGCGGGCTCTTGATGTGGCTGATGCAGCTGTACACTGTCGATGTCTTGCCGGAGCCGGTGGGTCCGGTGATCAGCAGGACGCCGCTGGGCTGGTAGACGGCATCCTCGAGAAAACGGGAGAGCATCTTCGGTGACATGCCGATGGAGTGGATGTCCATCAGCTCCTTTTTCTGCTTGAGGAGCCGAAAGACAATTTTTTCGCCGTGCACGGTGATATAGAAGGAGGCGCGGATATCAACCTTGCCCTCGTCATAATCAAAGAGAATCCGCCCCCCCTGGTGCCGCCGTTTCTCAGCAATGTCGGCCTCGCTCATGATCTTGAAACGGCTGGTCAGGGAGGGAATGATGTCGGCGGGGAAGTCCTTGAAGTGGCGCAGCACCCCGTCTTCCCGGAAGCGTACCTGCAGACGGTCGTTGAGGGGCTCGATATGGATGTCACTGGCATCATTTTTCAAGGCACTGACAATGATACTGTTGGCGATCCCGATCACCGACTTGGTGTCCAGGTTGACGGTTTTGCCGGCCTGCATGTTGAGCAGCAGCCTGATCGTTTCGGCCAGCGCCTTCTTTTCAGCGATAGCCGGCAACATCCCGTCGCCGAAGGCTTTACGCGCCGCAGCCAGGCCTTTGGCATCGAGAGGATCGCTGAAGGCTACCAGCGTGCTGCCATCACCAGTCAGCAGGGGAACAAACTGCAGCTCTTCAACCACCTTGGCGGGTATGCGTCTGAACCGTTCCCGGTCAATGGTGGCGGTATTCACCTCGACCAGCGGGAAACCGAGCTGCATCGAGAGTATCCGGTTGAACAGCCCCTCTTCAATAAAGTTGTACTTGATGAGGATTTCGCCGATCCTCAAGCCGACATCGGTCTCTTTGCCGATATTGATGGCCGCTTCGAGATCGTTTTCGGAAAGATACCCCAATTCGATCAGCAACTCGCCGATTCGGATCGGCGAAGAGGAACCGAGGAGGGCCTTATGGACCATCTCATCGCTGACAATTTTCAGCTCTTTCAAGACATTGAGCAAGGAGACCGGGGTCGCCAGCTTACTGCGGATCCGTTCGGCGTGGAGCACCTGTTTTTCAGTGATCTGCTCTGCCTTCAGCAACAGGCCGACAATTTCCCCATAGATCTTTCTGCTCTCCTGCTTCACGTCACTCTCCACAATAACCCCACATTCGGCAGAATGAAATCAACGGGATGCAATCCATCCCCGCACCGACAGGCCCGGCGGCCTTCTGTCCCGGCAGAAAACATCACCCACCCCAGGATGAGAAGCCTATCGCCTTCGCCGGCCAGCGGCAAGAGTTTTCTCCCGGCAGAACCACCAAGAAAAACCGATCTAGAGGTTTGACAACGCCGGGATGATTGGTATTATACAAAATGTCATCGTCTGGCAAGCAATCTCAGACGAAAATCACTTTATTACAGATAATTACATTACTACGTCCCGGACCTTGCATACCCCTTTTCATCCCTCAGCCCATGAGGTGGCCACGGTGAACCAATTATCGTACTCGATTCATTGCCTGATACTGGCGCTGCTCCTCGTTTTCTCGGGGCAAGATGTTCTGGCCGGCAATCTCTCTCTGATCGAAAAACGGCTGGAGGAACTCGACCGCCTGAACAAGGAGGCAGTTGCCAAGAGTGGGCCTCTGCCGCAAAACGGGTCGGTGGAGATCAAGGCCAAGGTCCTGCCCGGCTTGGAGACCACCGACCAGGGAAAAGCCGAGAAAAACTTCTCCTTTTTAAAGAAATCGGTCACAGCCCTCGACGAAAAGCAGCCCTTCACCATCCAGATCAGCGCCAGCCGTTCCAAAGAGCAAAGCTTCCGGGTGGCCAACATGTTACGCCGGGCCGGTTACCCCGCCTTCACCGCCTCACTGGAATTGAAAGAAAACGACATCTGGCACAGGATCTTTGTCGGCTCCTATGCCAGCCGGGAAGATGCCGAAAAGGTCAAACTCTCCCTGGAAGCGGATCAGATCCGTGACAGTCTGATCAGAAGCATGCCCTATGCCATCCAGGTGGGCAAGATCGGCAGCTACGACGATCTCAGAACGGTGAAAGATCAGCTTACCGGCTTGAAGTACCTCCCGTACATGGGCTCTCTCCGGGATACGGCAACCGACTCGAGCAAAAGTCGGATACTGGTCGGCGCCTTCGAAAAGAGGGAGGAAACCGCTCTCCTCCTGGACGAGTTGCGCCGCAGCGGCCTGCAGGCACGGGTGGTCAACCGCTGACCTCAGGTGTCCCGCAGAGCCTGAGCGGGGTTGAGGGCGGCAGCGCGGACGGCTGGATGGAGGCCAAAGAGCAGACCGGTAAAGATGGCCGCCATTGGCGCTACCAGCAGGGCCGTGGGCGAGAAGTACACCTCCCAGCCAGCCTGGTGTTCCACAACCAGGGCGAGAAGAACCCCGCTCACCACCCCCCACAGACCACCGGAAAAGGTCAGCAGGACGGCGTTGGCGAGATAGAGGCTGACGATCCTTCCCGGGCTGGCCCCAACAGCCAGACGCAGCCCGATCTCCCGAGTCTGCTCGGCGATGTTGGCCAGCATGATATTCATCACCCCAATTCCCCCGACCAGCAGCGACAGGCCGGCAATAGCACCCATGATGAAAGCGAACAGCCGCTGACTCTCCCGAGCCTGGTCAAGGAGGGTGAGGGGGACCACGGTCCGGAAGTCGCCCGGCTGGCGATGGCCCGCCTGGAGGAGGGTCTCGAGCTGTTCCGCGATGCCGAGGACAGTACCCGGCTCATGAAGACTGATCACCAGCCCATCCACCGCCAGCCGGCCACTACTGCCACCCCGGAAGGCAACGGCGCTAATCGGCAGAATCAGCAGGGTATCGAAGTCAAGGGCAGAGAGCCCGGTCCCCTCGGTAAGCAGTCGGCCCTTTGCCACCGCCACCCCGACCACGCTTACCGGTTGCCCGCCGTGTCCACCGTAGCGCAGGGTGGCCAGCGGGTCGACTTGAAGCTGCGAGGCGAGTCCGCTGCCAAGAATGGCATAGGGCCGCTGCCCGGCCAGATCCTGCTGATCCAGAGAGCGACCCCGGGCCAACTCGATCTTTTCGGCGGCAAACCACTCGATATTCACCCCGATCACTGTAGCCGAAACCGCCCGGTCGGCGCTGCTCACCACCACCCCATCCTGACGGACGAAGGCCCCCACCACCCCTCTGGAACCGAGCCAGTTCTGCAGGTCGCTCACCTCCTCCAGAAAAAGGTCTCCGGAGCGGCCGACCATCGCTTTTCCTTCCGCCGGCTCGACCCTTTCCAACCGCAGGGTATCGAGGCCTAGGGAGTCGATTCTGGCCAGGGTGGCCCGGCCGGCCCCTTCACTGATCGCCAGCATGGTGATTAACGCGGTAACCCCGATGCCGATCCCAAGGCTGCTGAGCAGAGAACGTAAGGGACGACGAAGCAGCCCCCTGGCGGCATCGGCAAAATCGGTACGCATGGCTGTCGAAGTCACTGCCGCACCTCCTCGGGCAAAGGAAGTTTTTCCAGGTGTACCCGGGCGGTCCCGCAGGCCGCCACTTGCGGGTCGTGGGTAACCAGAACCACTGCCCGGCCCTCCTCGGTCTGCCGTTGCAGCAGTTGCAGAATCCGTTGGCTGTTGGCGGCATCGAGGCTGCCGGTGGGCTCGTCGGCAAAGATCACCTCCGGCTGCCGGACCAAGGCACGGGCAAAGACGACCCGCTGCATCTCGCCGCCGGAAAGGTTGGCCACCCGGCGCCGGGCCATCTCCTCGAGGCCAACATAGGTCAGCAGTTCCGAGACCCTGGCCTCCATTGTGGCCTTGGGACAGGCAGAGCCATACTGGAAGGGAAGGGCGACATTTTCCTCTACCGTCCGGTCGGGAAGGAGATGGGGGGTCTGGAAGATGTGGCCAAAGGATGCGTTGCGCAAACGGGCTATGGCGGTGGCCGAGAGGGTGGCCAGCAGCTGCCCGCGGAAGCGCACTTCACCGGCGGTGGGCTGGTCGAGGCCACTGAGAAGATTGAGCAGGGTGGATTTTCCCGATCCGGATGGCCCGGTAATGACCAGAAATTCACCGGCGGCAAGCTGCACGGAAACGGCGGCAAGAACCGTCTGCACCACCCCGGCAGCAGCAAAAGAGCGGCTGAGGGCCCTTGCCTCGAGGAGGAGCACAGCCTAACCCCCCTCGCGAAATATCGTCTCGCCGTCAACCAGACCCTCCAGGACCTCGACCCACAGCCTGCCCCGGGCACCAAGCTCCACCTCGATCTCGGTTGCCTTCTCTTCTCGTGGTGCCCGGACGAAGGTCTTCCCCTGGCGATAGATGACGCTGCTGATCGGAATCGCCACCACCTCTGCCAACTCAGCGTAAACAATCCTGGCGGTCACCGACATGCCCACATGGATCCGGCCGGTGTCGCCGACAAAGCGAAGCCGGGCCGGAAAGCGGCGAAGAGAATCACTTTCCTGCCTGGCAAGGGAGGCAACCGATTCCACTACACCACGAAAAAGTTGTCCCGGAAAGGCATCCACCTCCAGAATGGCCGGCATGCCGCTGGCAACCTTGGCCACATCGACCTCGCGGATCTGGATTTCCGCCACCAGTTCGGTGGTGTCGGGAACCTGCAGGAAGGTCTGCCCCACCCACACCGAATCGCCGATCTGCACCTTTCTTCGCCCGCTGTCCCGGGGGAGTTCGGCATAGAGCAGCAGCCCGTCGATGGGGGCGTAGATATCGCAATTAGCAACATCGACCCGGGCCCGCTCCAATTCGCGGAAACGGTTTTCCACCAGACGGCGGTTCTTTTCCACCTCCGCCGCCCGGTTCTGGATGAGCAGATCGGCGGTACGCCGAACCCGGGTCAGATCACTTTCCGCCCCGTTCATCAGCAACTCCGCTTCACGTAGCATTTTCGGCCAGCTGTAGGTATCGAAATTGTCCAGTTCGGCTCGGGCCACCGTCACCTGCTCGCGGGCGGTATCGACCCGGTCCCCGGCCTTGTCCCGCTCCCGCGGACTGACGTGGCCCTTGGCAAGAAGGTCGGCCAGATCGTCGAGGTCACCCTCACTGATGGACAGATTGCGCAGATCCTGGTTCAGTTTCTGCTCGAGGGTGATCCGCTTGAGCGGGCCGGCCCCTTTCCTGGTATTTTCCGCCTGAATCCGGGCGATCTCCAGTCTCCGCTCAGCATCGCCGATCTTGCCCGCCTCCTCTTCCCGTTGCAGGATGAGCATCTTCTCTGCAGCCAGGAAATGGGCCTGGGCATCGGCGTAGGCCTGTTCAGCCTTGAGCAGGCTGTCCATGAAGGGCTTGGTATCAAAACGGGCGACAAGCAGACCCTTGCGAACCAGCGTTCCCTCTTTGATCAGCCAGACGATTTTTGCCTGATTGCTGGAAATCGGTGAACTGATCGGGGCAATCTTGGCCGGCTGCACTACCCCACGTTCGAGAACGTCCAGGGCAAAGCTTCGCCGGGTAACGGTCACCAGACTGGCTTGTTCCGCCTTGCGCCACTCCCCGCCGGCGAGAAGGCGGATGGCCAGCCAACCCAGGGGGAGCAGGAGCAACAGCCCGAAGAGAAAATATTTAGCCGCCGGCGGCAAGGGACCTCGCCGCATCATTGGCCCCACCCCTCTTCCTCCGCAGCCACCTCATCCGCCCCGGGTGGGGTGATGGCCAGGCTGACCCATTGGCGATCCAGGAGGCCAAGGTTGTAGGCGAGGGCCACCGCCGTGAGGTTATAGGCAATCAGGGAACGGGAGATGTGGGTCTCCGCTTCCGAAAAGGCACTCTCCGCATCCAGCAGATCAAGGTTGTTGGAGAGCCCCTTGTCGTAGCGGGTTTTGGCGAGATCCAGGGCCATGGCCGCCTGCCGGCGCCGTTTCAGACTGATCTGGTGGTTTTGTTCTTCCATCTGCAGATCGGCGAAGGACTCCCGCACCTCCCGGTTAATTTTTCGCTTCAAGGCCTCTTCGGCCCGCCGCAGTTTGGCGGCCTCCAGCTTCTTTTTCACCAGGGCGGTTTCCTCCTGACTCTGGTCGAGGGTGGAGAGCATTTCCAACTGGATCGCCCAGTTGGTCTCATCAAGGGCAAGGGCATCTTCGACCGTATCCCCGGCCCCCATCTGCTCCAGGCGGAGACTGAGGCCAATGTCGGGCAGGAGGTTTCTTTCCGCCCGGTCGTACTCAAGACGGTGCATCTGCCCCCGGACCAGGTGTGCCTGCCAATCGAGCCTGGTGGAAAGCACCTGCTCCTCCCACTCTGCCGGAACCGTCGGGGTCATCTTGACGATTTCGCCATCGATGGCAGGAAGCTCGCCGGCCTGAAATCCAAGCAACTCGCGGTAGGCATCTTCCGCCTGTCGCGCCTGGCGGATCCTTCCCTGGATGCTGCTTTCCATCTCCAGCATGGCCAGTTCCGCCCGGTAGACATCGGCCATGGCGGTAAGGCCGATCTCCTGCCGGGAGGAGGCGGAGTCGAAATGTTCCCGGCTCCGGCGGAGGGCCATTTCCGTGCTGGTTAGCAGCTTTCGGGCCAGCACCAGTTCATAATGGACTCGGACGGCGTTCTGGATCAGGTTCTGGCGCAGGCGCTCCACTTCGATCTCCGTCTCTTTCGCCCGCAAGCCACTGACGTTCAGGTCAGTCAATACATAGTTGTCCCCCCAGCGCCGGAAAAGCCCCTGGGAGAGCCGCACATAGGCCCGTGCCTGGGTGGAATTCTCCACCACATAATTGCTGCCGGTGGCATCTATCCGGTTACCCACCAGACCGTAGCTCATGGTGGTCCCGGTGGTCATCTTTTTGCGGAACTCCATCCCCAGCTGCTGGCTGCCGGTACCCTGGGTGATGCCGATGGTGGTCAATGGGACGACCTGGGTGGTGAACTGGTGCTCCGCCTGCGCCACATCCATCTGGCTGAGGAGGAGGCTTTCCCGCAACTCAAGGGCTCGGTCACTGCGGTTCAGGGCCAGGTCGATGGAATGGAGGAGACTCCACGGTTCGGCGGCGACTACCGAGAAAGTCATGGACAACAGCAAAAGCAGCAGCAAATATTTCCTCACACGCCCTCAGTCAACTAACGAAACTTTCGATTCTCCAGCTTCTCGGTCGCTGGTGCCGGAAGGCTGGCAGCCCTTTCCCCGGGGAAAAGATAGTCCCTTGACAGTTTCCCGGAGCAGGTGCTACTATACCCTTGCAGACGTTGTTTTTACGAGGAAAATTCTTTGGTCAGATGGGTATGGATGGCCCAGCAGGAGACAACGGTTATGAACTCTGCAGCACATGGTTGGCTTGGTACCCTCTCCCTGCTCGTACTTTTAGTTGCCCCTTTTAGCCTGCAGGCAGCTGAGTTACGACACATGAAGCCTCCGGAGAGCGGCACCCGCAGTATAGTGGTGGAACACCTCACTGCAGAGTTTTATCCGGAGAGCGGGGTCGTCACCGTCAACGCCAGAATTCGCAACAACGCCCGCCATATTATCAAGGGATACGCCACCATCTATCTCCTTTCGGCTGAGGGGCAGACCCTCTCCTCCTTCCAGGAAGAGATCAACAACGGCGATACCTTCGATCATGGCGCTCTTGTTGAATTTTCCGCCTCGTCGAAGGTGGGCACCCTGGACAGGGTGAGCTCAATCAGCGTCGATTTCACCCACCGTTAAAAGCCACTCAGTCGCCGATCGGCGTCAATGGAGTATTTGCCGATGATCCGGCCGGTGGCTGCCTGCACCGCCTCCCGTGTCAGCACCAGATGGGTACCCTGAGTGCTGGTCAACTGGATGAAGGGATGTTTGCCGCTTTCCATCAGGTCAACAAAGTGGCGGAAGTTTTCCACACTGACACCATCAACGCTCTTGATGATATTGTTGGCCAGTTCATGGTAGCCGACGTTGGCCTGATCGGCCAGCACCTGGGAGAGCAGCACCACCTCCCTGCCCCGAGCCTCCAGACGACCGTTGAGATAGGTGTTGACCAGTTCCACCGGCGCTGTCTGAAACCAGCTGCTACCACCACCAAAGCTGTGCAGGTAGTTGAGGGAAAGGGGCTGAAAGACCAGGCCGCCGAGGATGTAGTAGCGTGGCCTGGCCTCGTACCAGAGGGGGACGAGATGGGCGAATCCGATCTTTTCGGTCAGCAGCACCGTGACCCGTTGGTTCTTCCCTCCTCGCTTCACCTCCAACTCCACCCGGTCCCCCACCTGCCGGTTCTGGATCAGATAGCCAAAGAAGGTCCTCTGCCCCTTGCGGAACTCGACGGTTCCGTCATAGGCGACTTCTTTTCCCGCCACAGTCAGTATGATATCACCACGCCGCAAGATCCCCTCCGCCGGTGACCCCGGAGGCACCCGATTGATCAACGGCCCGTTTTCTTCCTGCTTCAACTGATAAAAACTGCGCAGATAGGGGCTCTCCAGCTTCTGCATGGTGACCCCCAGATCAGGCACCCCGCCAACCACCCCATCTTCAACATCACGAAGAAAACGTTCCACCACCGGGGTAGGGATCATGTAGCCGATATTGTCGTAGTTGAAATCCATCCCCTGGAAGGCGACTCCGACAATCTCCTCCCCTTTGAACACCGGACCACCGGAATTACCGGAGTTTATTGAGGCATCGATCTGGCAGGCAAGGAGAAAGGCGCCGCTGTAGGCGTAGTTGATATGTTCAATTCGGGAAACCACCCCTTCGGTGATCGACATCTTGTCTCCCCCATCGGGGAAACCGTAGGCGGCGACCTTGTCGCGGACAAAGGGGAGAGTGCCAAAGGGGATGGTCTCAACCCCTTCGAAGAAATTGGTATCTTCCACCTCGAGAATGGCAAGATCGCTGTGGTGATCAAAAAAGGCGACCTTGGCAGCAACTTTTTTTGTCTCACCGGCCCGACGCACATCGATGAAAACCGCATTGCTGACCACATGGGCATTGGTCAGAATCCTTTTGCCAGCAATGACGAAACCACTGCCATTAGTGGTCAACCGACCACGATTCTGCCAAGGTTGCTGATAGTCGGGGGGGTTGCGGACGGCTTGAATCTTTACAACGATTTCAGCTGGGTCGGCAGGAAGGGGGGCTGCCACGGCGAGCCCACCGGCACAAACAAGGGGAAGTAAACAGGCCAACTGAGAGAGCAACGCCCATACCACCGGCAGGGGCCGGTACCGGAGGCGCCTCATCCTACTCCTCTGCGACAAACCCGCTCACGTCAAAGGCCTGGACGGAAACGTCCGGTGGCCGCCCCCAATAGGAGACACTGCTCACATCCCGGCTCTCGCCGGTCAACTTGTCGGTGACCCGCAGGGAGGCTGAACTGGCATCGGCGATTTCGATGTGGAGTCTCTGCACCGGACAATTAGTGGCGTCAAGTTCCGTGGCATCTTTCTGCCTGACTTGAAGAGAGTCAAGACGCCCGCTCAGTTGCATCGCCGTGGTACCATGCAGATCTACTGCCAAAGGGGCATCTCCCTGTTCACTTTCCATCACGATCTGGCTGCTGCCCCCGGCTTGGATGGCTTCAAGCTGCGGCAGTTCAATGGACACCACTATGCCGGTAGTGGTACAGATCGAGCCCTCACTGGTGATTGTCAGGCGGCCGTCAGCCACCTCGGTGCGCAACTTCGGCAGGAGGTTGTTCTCCGCCTCAACCACCAGCGATTGCCGGCCACCACTGCGGATATGTACCGCAAACACCCCATCCACCGAGACTCGGCTGAAGGGCGCTACCTCCCGCTGTTCGCTGGTCACCTGGCCATTACCTTTCAGACAATCGCCACCGATTATCACTCCGGTATTGACCTGGTTATTGGTACCGATATTGATTTCAGTCGCTCCCATCAGCATCAACAGCAAGGGAGCCAGCCAAGCCAGGCGACAGGCTCCTACTGCGCGTTGCCCCCACCTTTTACTGGTCAATGGCATGGAAGGGTTTTCTGAGATTGTTGACAAGTGTTTTGCTGACATCAGGGACCCTCCCATAAGTGCGTACATAGACTGTGCGGGTATCACCAGAGGCGGTATCCACCAAAAAAGCACCGAATATCCCCCCGTCACTGTTCAACTGTGTCGCCCAGGAAGACAACTGGTACCTGCCGAAGTTCAATGTGGTATTACCAGCTTCTGAGGTTGCCCCCAACAGCAAGGCAACCCCGGCCACCGAAACCATTCCGAGAAAAAAACCAACAAGCCTGTCGCGCCATACCTTTCTGTTGCTGTTCATAACCGAACCCCCTCCAGCGATTCGAACCGGTCCAGCCCAGGCTGGACCGGTATCGTCTTACCCCTGTTTGTTGGCCTCGGAAAAGTCGTCGTAGACCGCACCCTGCCCTTCCACCTCGATCACATCACCTACACCGGGAATGGTGGTCCCGAGAATATCTTCAATATCCTTGACAATAACCTGAAACTTGACAAAGGCGTTCCCCTCTTCGTCCCAGCCGTAATCAGCCAGATTAGCCAGATAGGTTGTGGCCAGCACCTGCGTTTTCACCACATCGGAGGTGAGCATGTAATTTTCCACCGTGGTCTGGCTCTCCAGGGTGAAGCCGACAACCACCTTCACCAGGTTTTTGTAGCCATCAAGTTCGGCGGCCCGCAGCGCCCGGATCGGGCCGGCATTGGCCGGAGTCGAGGTAGCGAAGGCAACCCGGCGAAAGGTCTTGCCCTGCAGATTGAGAACCTGTCCATCGATATTTTCGATTTCATCGAGGGTGATGGTCGCTGTCGCCTGAGCAATATCCTTCTCGGCATCGTAGAGGACCTCCTCTATCTTGATGCCCTGAATATCGGCACTGGTCTTGGACTCGGTCTTGCCGACAAAACTGGCGGCAACCATGTCAACCACCTCTTCAGAAGCCCGGATCTTCAAACCGTACACCGATTCGACAATCGCCCGCTCAGCCAGTACCCGGGCCGCCCGGGTCGACATGATCTTTTTGTTGCCGGCTACCGCCATGCCAACGCCGACAAAGATGGAAATCAACACCACAACAAACACCTTATTCTTCGCCAACATAGCGGTCACACTCCTTTTATGGACAAAATTTATCTCAATGCCGGCCGAGCCCACTAATAACGCACGCAGCATCACCAGTCATCGGCCGAAAGCTGGCGGCCAAACTTCTTCGGCGCCCTGCTCGCCGCCGCCGCCGCCTGCTGCTGCGGCGGTGTCAACACCTCGGCCTTGGGCTGCTGCTGGGCCTGCGCCACTTCCTGAACCGGTGCCACTTCTTGAACTGGCGCCACTTCCTGGGGCGGAGCCGCTGCCACTGCCTGCGGCGGGATCTCCTGCACCTCCTGTTTTGGTGGAGGTGGAGGTGCCTGCTTCTTCGGTGCAGCCTGGGCCGCCGCCGCGCGTCTCTCAGCCGCTTCCTGCTCTTCCATCATCTTGACAAAATACTGGTTGATCTTGTTCCGTTGTCCATAGGCCTGACGGGTGATCGGGATGTTCAGGTAGAGCTCGGTAAAGAGCTGCTCACTGATGTTTCCCCCAGCAGCCAGGGTGGGGTTGAAGCTCTGCAGGGCGGCTAAGGTTTTCTGGTCCATGGTATTGTTGATCTCAACATCGTAGCCGTGCAGGATCAACCACTGCTGGACGGCCCCAACCCGGTCGCTGACTTCCATCCGGTAGTAGGTTGCCGCAATTGAATCGAGAACAATTTTATCGGGATAGACATCATCCCCAAGCAACCGCCAGTAGGGCAGGGCCAGGTACTTGCCGATCATCTGGATCATACTCACCTGAACCAGTACCCGAACTGCCTCATGCCGGCCCTGAACTTTTTTGATCGACCCCTTCAGCCCAAAGGTGGGCCCGAAAAGGGTGATACCCACCTCCTGTTCCTGCAGGCCCTTGTACACCTCCATGCTGTTGGTGGTGGTCATCCGCGGGATGCCGGCCAGGGTACGAAAATCTTTCAGGTTAAAGTCAAGGGTTATCCTGGCCGTACCGGTTTTGCCTGTATCCCCATAGCTGACCCCCGCTGTTTTCGAAGGTAGCCAGTCGGCAAAACCGCGAAAATCTGCTTCCACGTCGGCATTGGTTCCCTCGCCGCGGGTCTCCAGCCCGCGATCAAACTCGGTTATACCACCGGTGATCACCACATCAGGAATGAGCTTGTCATCAAAACTGCTGTATCCGGAAACCATCTGATTCTGGATATAGGCCGGATCGTAGGCGATGAAGATGACGTTACCACCGATGGAATTCAGCGTACTTTTCATGATTTCCGTGATACTTCGCTGAATCTCGCCACCGGTGCTCACTGAGGTGCCCGTCTCATCGCCGATATCCTGACTCTGCACCTTCATCAATCCCGTGTCGTAGATCTCCGACATCAAACCAAGATCGATCAGTGCCTGGGTGTAGTTAGTGACCTTCTCGACCGGCGCGCTCTCCTTCAACTCGATATCAACGTTCTGCGGATTCATCTCACCACAGGCAGAAAAGAAGAACAGGCCCGGCACCAACAGTACCGTTGTGAGCAGAGTTCTCAACTTCCCGTGCGGCACAAACGAAAGAGTACAGTTCAACGCTTTCATAGGTATCTTATCCAATAGAATGGTGGCAGGAAAACATTTCATACCGAGATCAGTCGGCAACATTGGTCTTCGGGCCTTTGCTTTGATCGATAATATAAATATCACCACGGACGTTGCTGCCGGCACCCAACACCACGCTGTTCATGTTGGCATCCCCGGAATTTGCCCCTTTCTTGTCGCGATTCCCCTTCATCATCGCCGCCTTGCTTTTGGCGTTCATCACGATAAACTTGATATTCTGGTCGCTCTTCCCCAACTCGTCATACTTGTCTATACCATCATCGGTGAACTTGGCGATACCGTCATCAAGATCACTCGCCAGAGCGGAACCCGCCAGCAACGGCAACGAGAAAAGGGATATCATGGCCAACAGGTGTAATGTTTTCATCTCTTCACTCTCTTTTTACCAGAATTACCGACAGGAACCCTCCACTTCGGCGCCAGTCTGTCGCCGACAGCCGACCTCCGCCCCACACATTCGAAGCGGCTGTCTGCTGCCGGCTTTGCCTCATCCTACCTATTCAACGGTTACCGAACCCATGCTGGCCTCATTGCCCTTGCCGATGGCGATGTTGGCAGCCTGCTTGACATTGGACTGGTTGACCAGGACACCGGTCTTGCCGACCGTGCTGTTCTTCAGGTTCACCGAGCCCATGTTGGCGGTGTTGTTCTCGCCGATGGCGATGTTGGCCGCCTGCTTCACCTGCGACTGATTGAGAACCCGGCCATCAACTTTGCTGTTCTGCATGTTGATCGAGCCCATGTTGGCGGTGTTGCCCTTGCCGATGGCGATGTTGGCCGCCTGCTCAACCCTGCTCTGGTTGGTTACCGAGCCGGTCTTGCCGATGGAGCCGCCGGTCATGTTCACCGAGCCCATGTTGGCGGTGTTGTTCTCGCCGATGGCGATGTTGGCCGCCTGCTTCACCTGCGACTGGTTGGTCAGTTTGCCGTCAATCTTGGCATTCTGCATGTTGATCGAACCCATGTTGGCGGTGTTGCCCTTGCCGATGGCGATGTTGGCGGCCTGCTGCACCTGGCTCTGGTTGGTGACCACCCCGGTCTTGCCGATGGAGCCGCCGGTCATGTTCACCGAGCCCATGTTGGCCTTGTTGTTCTCGCCGATGGCGATGTTGGCCGCCTGCTTCACCTGCGACTGGTTGGTCAGCTTGCCTTCGACCTTGGCGTTCTGCATGCCGATCGAGCCCATGTTGGCCTCATTGCCCTTGCCGATGGCGATGTTGGCAGCCTGCTTCACCTGGCTCTGGTTGGTCACCTGGCCGGTCTTGCCCACCGAGCTGTCCTTCATGCTGATCGAGCCCATTCTCGCCTTGTTGTTCTCGCCGATGGCGATGTTGGCCGCCTGCTCGACCTGGCTCTGGTTGGTCACCTTGCCGTCTATTTTGGAAGCGGCCCAAGCAGTAGTAACTCCCATCATCACAACCAGACTCAGCGCACTGACAAGTATTCTCTTTTTCATGACATCCACCCTCTTCATTAATTTTTTTCGGTTGGTTCAGCCTACTTGACAATAACAGAGTTTTTGTTCGAAGTCTGCCCTCCCGTTGCGATATTGATATTTTGCCCGAAACTGAGCGGTGATTCCACATCGTTTACGACAATCCCTACACCGGAGTACACGGAGGCATTGCCGATACTGCCGCTCCCCACTACCACGGCACCTGAGTTGGCTTCACCACCCAGAGCCAGATTGAGGGCACCTCCGGAAACATGGGTGGAAACAGACCCGACACTCCCCCCCCTGACCACGGTGGAACCCATATTCGCTCTGGATCCGGAACCTGCCGCGAGGTTCAACGCTCCCCCACCAACGGTATTACTGATACTTCCCCGCACCGTTGCGTTCTGCAGATCAACAGCGCCCTGATTGGCCCTGCCGCCCAGTGCCAGGTTGGCAGCCGCACCGCCGACGGTATTGTTGATATTACCACCGACCGTACTGTTCACCGCCTTGACGGCGCCCTGGTTCGCCACCGAACCGCCACCGGCCGCCAGGTTGACGGCGGCACCGGCCACGGTATTGGTGATATTTCCCTTGACGGTGCTGCCGGAAAGAACCGCCGCACCCTGGTTGGCCTCGGCACCGCCGCCCAGCGCCAGGTTGGCGGCAGCACCGGCCACGGTGTTGGTCACCTTGCCACCCACCGTACTGTTTTCCATTTTTACCGCGGCCTGATTGGCCTTGGCCCCGCTCCCCAGGGCCAGGTTGACGGCAGCACCGGCAACCGTATTGACCGCCCCGCCGGCGAGGGTGGAGCCTTTCATGCTCACCGCCGCCTGGTTGGCCTCGGCACCACTTCCTAAAGCCAGGTTGACGGCGGCACCGCCCACGGTATTGACGGTTGACCCGCCCAGCTTGGAGTCCTGCATACTGACCGCCGCCTGGTTGGCCTTGGCGTTGTTGCCCAGGGCAAGGTTAACCGCCGCCCCACCCACGGTATTGATGACATTGCCGTTTAGACTGGACCCCTTCATACTCACCGCTGCCTGGTTGGCCTCGATATTGTTCCCCAGGGCAAGATTAACCCCGGCGCCGGCGACGGTGTTTACCACCGTCCCGTTCATCTTCGAATTCTGCATGTTCACTGCCGCCTGGTTGGCCTCTATCTGGTTACCGAGAGCAAGATTCACCCCGGCACCGGCAACGGTATTGATGACGGAGCCGCTCATCTCCGACCCCTTCATGCTCAATGCCGCCTGATTGGCCTCTATCTGGTTGCCAAGAGCCAGGTTTACTCCGGCACCGGCAACGGTGTTGACCACCGTTCCATCAATACTCGACCCCTGCATGCTCACTGCCGCCTGGTTGGCTTCGATCTGGTTACCGAGGGCGAGGTTTACTCCGGCACCGGCGGCGGTATTGACCACCGTGCCGTTGATCCGCGACTGGTCCGCCTTTACCGCCGCCTGATTGGCATCAATCTGGTTGCCAAGGGCGAGGTTCACCGCCCCACCGACGGCACTGTTGACCACCGTGCCACGGATATCGGTACCCCGGGCGGCCACTGCCGCCTGATTGGCCTCTATCTGGTTGCCGAGGGCCAGGTTCACCGAAGCGCCGCCAACCGTATTGACCACGGTACCGCTGATATCGCCACCAGTTGCCTTGAGGGAAGCCTGGTTGGCCTCGATCTGGTTGCCCACGCCCAGATTTACCGCGCCGGCGCCCACCCCGGTATTGACCACGGCGCCACTCACCTTGCTCTTATCAAGCACCGTACTGATCTGGTTCAGCCGGATATCGTTGCCGATTCCGGCATTGACAAAGTCCTTGCCCACCGCGGTATTGACAATCGCACCCTCTACCTGGGTATCTTTCAACTTAGCGCTGACCTGGTTGACCTCGACCTGATTGCCGATCGCCGCATTGACGATATTCTGGGCGCCGGTGGTGTTGACAATGGCCCCCTTCAGGGTGGAATCTTTCAAGATAGCCGATGTCTGGCTGGCCGAGCTTTCATTGCCGATGGCCACGTTCACCGGATTTTGCGCCACCGAGGTGTTGACTATGGCGCCATCAATCTTGCTCCCTTTGGCGATTACCGCCACCTGATTGGCCTCGCTCTTGTTGCCGAGCGCCACGTTGACCAGATTCTGCCCCGCCGCCGTATTGACGATCGCCCCTTTCAGTTTGCTGTCTTCCAGAACCGTGGACGCCTGCGTCGCCGAAGTTTCATTGCCAATGGCGGCATTGACGGCATTCTGGGCGGCAGTGGTATTGACAATCGCTCCGGTCACCTTGCTCCGTTCGAGGATTATGGAGGACTGGGTCGCCTCGGTCTTGTTGCCGATCGCCGCGTTCACCACGTTCTGAGCGGCGACGGTGTTCACCGTCACCCCCTTGAGTTCGCTGTCCTTCATCATCGTCGAACCCTGGGTGGCGGTGGTCTCGTTACCGATGGCCACGTTCACCGCGTTTTTGGTCACAGTGGTATTGATCACCGCCCCCTCGACCTTGCTCCGTTCCAGGACGATGCTGGACTGGGTGGCAGTGGCCTTGTTGCCGATGGCAGCATTTACCGCATTTTGGCCAATGGCGGTATTGACAGTTACCCCCTTCACCTCGGAATCCTTGATCATCGTCGAGGCCTGGGTGGCGGTGGTTTCGTTACCGATGGCCACATTCACTGCATTTTTCACCGCCGAGGTGTTGAGTACCGCCCCGTCAACCTTCGACCCCTCGATAACCACCGACGACTGGGTGGCGGTGGTCTTGTTGCCAATGGCCACATTCACCGCATTGTCTCCGGTCACCGTGTTGATCACCGCCCCGTTCACCTGCGAGTTTTCAATGATGGTGGAGGCCTGGGTGGCGGTCACCTCGTTGCCGATGGCCACGTTTACTGCGTTGCCGACGGCGGAGGTGTTGACCACCGCACCGCTCACCTGGCTGTCTTCGATCCGTACCACATCCTGCTCGGCCCGGGCCTGGCTGCCGATGGCGACGTTGACCCGGCTATCCCCCTTGGAGGTGTTGACTACCGCCCCGCTCACTTCGGAGTCCTTGATCAGGGTGGAGGCCTGGGAGGCGACGTTGTCATTACCGATGGCGACGTTCACCAGATTTTTGCCGGTGGTGGTGTTGACCACCGCGCCACTCACCTTGCTTCCCTCTATCGCCACCGAACTCTGGGTGGCGGTATTGTTGTTGCCGATGGCGGCGTTCACCAGATTCTGACCCCGGGATACGTTGGCCACAACCCCGTTTACCTTGGAGTCCTGAATGGTGGTGGAGGCCTGGGTGGCCGTGTTTTCATTACCGATGGCCACATTGACCAGATTCTTGCTGTCGGAAGTGTTGACCACCGCCCCGTTGATCTTGCTTCCCTCCAGACGCACAGAGGCCTGGTCGGCGGTGTTCTCACGGCCGATGGCCACATTGACCAGATTCTGCCCCCGGGAAGTGTTGACCACCGCCCCCTTCAGGTCGGTGTCGCGCATTTTAATCGACGACTGGTTGGCAAGGTTATCCTGGCCAATGGCCACATTGACCGAGTTTTTGGTATCAGCGGTATTGACCACCACCCCGTTGATCTTTCCCCCTTCGGCAACGATGGAGTCCTGATTGGCCTCGTTGCGCTGGCCGATGGCGATGTTGACACTGGGATCGCTCTTCACCTTGTTGACCATGATCCCGTTCATATCGATGTTCTTCAGAACGATGGAGGATTGCCTGGCCTTGTTGTCCTGACCGATGGCAATATTAACATCCCGGTCAATCTTGGTGGGTACATTGAGCACCGCCCCCTTGATATTCGATTCGGCGGAGAGGGGGGCGGCAACGGCCAGAAGCAGAAAAACCGCCAGGCCGGCGGTTAATCCATGGAAAGGAAGTCGTTGTATCTGTGGGCGTATTGATGGTTGGTTGTTGCTCGTCGGGTACACGTTTGGGAGGGGAGTCTGGATCATGGCGTCACCACAACTTTGTATTCAGGGCTGCGAGAGAACAACCCTTAAAGAGGAGTATACTCGAAAGCTCACTTTGAGTATAATGCAGAAACAAAACGGTATCAAGAAAAAGCAAGAAAAAAGTCCTTGCAAAATTTTCTGAAAATCCGTTACGTTGTCAGTCCTTCAGGAACTTTTCTCGTTTTTTGGGCAACACTTTTTTCCTTTTATCGGAGACATACTTTTGAAAAGGTATCGCATGGGTCTGGGGAAAGCTTGCCACCAGCACTCAGCCAACTTGCGGCAGGGCCACTGATGGGAGAAACCATGGCAGCAGCCCGGCCGAGCCCGACTGCCGCCAAAGACAATCGAAATCCTCTGGCCGAGAGGGTGCGGCCACAGGAATTCGACCAGATCATCGGCCAGGAGAGTCTCCTCGCCCCGGACGCCCCTCTGCCCCGGATGGTTGCCCGCGACGACTACGCCTCCTTTATTCTCTGGGGCCCACCCGGCTCAGGGAAAACCACCATTGCCAGCTGTATAGCGGCTCGGACCAGGCACCCCTTCCAGGCCTTCAGCGCCGTCCTCAGCAAGATCGGCGAGGTCAGGGAGCTGATGGTGGCGGCCAATGGCCGCCACCAGTCAAGCGGCGAAAAGACCCTGGTCTTCATCGACGAGATCCATCGCTTCAACAAGGCCCAGCAGGATGCCTTCCTCCCCTATGTTGAATCGGGGGCGGTTGTCCTCATTGGCGCGACCACGGAAAACCCCTCATTTGAGGTGATTTCCGCCCTCCTCTCCCGATGCCATGTCTTTGTCCTCAAGCCCCTCGGCCGGGTGGAGACCATGGCCATTCTCCGCCGCGCCCTCAACACCCTCCCCACCCCGCCGGAGATGGCCGAAGAGGCCCTGGAACTGCTGGCCGAGCAAGCCGGCGGCGATGCCCGCAAGGCCCTCAACGATCTGGAACTGGTCTGCCACTATGCCGGCGGGGCGAAGGGAGTCGACGCCGCTCTGGTGGCCCGGGCTATCACCGGCAAGGTGGCCCCCTACGACAAGCGGGGTGAGCAGCACTACAACACCATTTCGGTGTTTCAGAAGGCGATTCGCGGCAGTGACGCCCAGGCCGCCCTCTACTGGCTGGCGCGGATGCTGGCCGGTGGTGAAGACCCCCTCTACATCACCCGGCGACTGGTACGGATCGCCTCCGAGGATGTCGGCCTGGCCGACCCCCAGGCGATTGTCCAGGCGATGGCGGTCCGCGATGCCGTCCATTTTCTCGGCATGCCGGAGGCGGGGGTCGCCCTCAGCCAACTCACCGTTTACCTGGCAACCGCCCCAAAGAGCAATGCCCTGGAGGTCGCCTACGATCAGGCCCGGGAGGATGCCGGGAAGACCGGCCATCTCGAGGTGCCCCTGGCAGTCCGGAACGCCCCGACAAAGCTGATGCGCCAGCTGGGTTACGGCAGGGAGTACCGTTACTCCCACGACTACGACAACCACTACAGCTACCAGAAATACTTTCCCCAGGCGATGGCCGAAAAAACCTACTACCAGCCCTCCCGTTTCGGCTTTGAAAAGGAGATCGCCAAAAGACTGGCCTGGTGGCAAGGGTTGAAAGAGCGGCAGTTGCAGGAAGAGGGGGTGGCAGAGAACGGCCGGCAGCAGCCCCGGGCAGCCTCTGCCGATGGGTCGTAATGAGCGCACTTTATGACAGGATAACCTATCTTTTCGACCCATTACACCATCTGTGGGAACACGAGAAGATGCACCGGAAGATCTCCATCGGCCTGGTGCTCTTTTTCCTCTTCAGCATCGTCGCCATTGAGTGCAACCGGATGGGCTTCCTCCCCGCCCCGATCTCGGCAATTATCCCAAAAAACCATTTTTTTGCCGTCCAGGCCGCCTTCACCGTGGTGCTGATCCTCGAGGTGATCAGCCTGGTCTTCACCATCCCCTGCTCGTTTAGTCGCTCGGTGGGCAAGCAGTTCGAGATTCTCGCCCTGATCCTGATGCGCAACGCCTTCAAGGAGCTGAGCTATTTCCCCGAACCGATCTCCTTCACCGGCAACGAGCAGGCGATCCTGCACATTCTCTCCGACGGTTTCGGCGCCCTGCTGATCTTTGCCCTGCTTGGCTTCTACTATCTGGTCCAGCCCCGTGGCAGCGAGGACCGCCTCCCTCCCGTCGATCTCTACAGCTTTGTCGCCGCCAAAAAGGGGCTGGCCCTCGTCCTCCTGGCCGCCTTCACTTTCATGGGGGTAGACAGCGCCATCGCCACCATCCGGGGTATTCCCCATACCGATTTTCTGGCCAGCTTCTACACCGTCCTCATCCTCTCCGACATTCTGGTGGTGCTGATTGCCCAGTGCTACCAGCCCTCCTTCTACGCGGTCTTCCGAAACTCCGGCTACGCCCTGTCAACCCTGATGATCCGCATTGCCCTGGCGGCACCACCCTTTTTCAACGTCCTCCTCGGCCTGGCCGCGGCCCTCTTTGCCATCTTCCTCACCCTGATCAGCCGTCGCCTCTTTTCCGGCCGGGAAAAACCGGCGCAGAGACCCCAGCCGACCGCTCCTCCAACCGAGAGCTGACTTCGCGCATCGATATCGCCGCCAGCCACCTCGGCAGCCGGCGTGGACAGGGCCGGTCCTTGCCGCACACCGCGACGCCTCATACTGCTCTCACTACTCCCAGATACCGGCCAGCCGAGCGCCGCAATCGGGGCAGTGGCCCTGGCGGAGATGATTGGCCAGCACCTGAAAACCCTGGCGGCGCACAACCAGGCGGCGACATTCTGGGCAGATGGTATCTTCGCCGATCAGGCCCGGCCGGTTGCCGGTATAGACAAAGAGGAGCCCACGCTCCAGGCCGATCTCCCTGGCCCGGGCCAGAATGGCCCGGCCGGTGGGCGGGGCGTTCAGTTGGTGGGCCGGGTAATAGCCGCTGACATGCCAGACCAGCCCCCGGTCAATTTCGACAAGGAAATCGGCGATGGCGGTGAGTTCCTCTTCGCTGTCGTTGTAGCCGGGGATGATCAGGGTAGTCACCTCGACCCAGACCCCGAGTTCATGAAATCGGCGGATCGCCGCCAGCACCGGTGCCAGCCGGCCGCCGCAGAGCTGGCGGTAGAAGCGGTCCTGAAAGGATTTCAAATCGATATTGATCGCCGCCAGCAGCGGCGCCAGCCGGTCAATTACCAGGCGCGACATGAAGCCGTTGGAGACAAAGACATTGCGCAACCCGGCGGCGGTCGCGGCAAGCGCGCAATCGTAGGCAAACTCGAAAAAGACCGTCGGCTCGACGTAGGTGTAGCTGATCGACCGGCAGCCGGCGGCCCGGGCGGCGGCCACCACCTCCGCCGGGCTACGGTACACCCCTGCCAGGCTGGGGTCGGTGCCGGGGCCGATCTGGGAGATGGCGGCGTTCTGACAGTGGCGGCAGGTAAAGTTACAGCCAGGGGTGGCGATGGAGTAGCTCAGGGAACCGGGGAGAAAGTGAAAGAGCGGTTTTTTTTCGATGGGGTCGACATTGCCGGCCACCACTCGACCGTACACCAGGCTCTCCAGCCGTTCCCCCTGCCTTACACGTACCCCGCATCTCCCCCGCTCTCCCTCACCCTGCAGCCGGCAGGCGTGGGCACAGAGGGTACAGACCAGGGAGCCACCCTTCTCCCTGATAAAGGTGGCTGGAAAGTTGGCCGACCGCTGGTCTGTGTTGGCCATCCACCCCTCTTGCCGGTCTTGCCGGTTCTCTGAAGACGCCACTCCTATTCCCCCACCTGCCAGCACCAGCGGTCATCGAGCAGCAACTGATGGGGGCGAAAGGCCGCCTTGTAGCTCATCGCCGGGACCTCCGGGATGAGGTAGCCAAGATAGAGATTGGCTATCTCCCATTGCCGGCAGAGATCGACCAGCTGGAGGATGTTGAAGGTCCCCAGAGAGCGTTTTTTCTCCTCCGGAGCAAAGAAAAAATAGACGGCATTCAGCCAGTTGAAACCGATATCGATGATCGCCGCGCCGAGGAGGCGACCATCCAGGCGGTACTCGAGCTGCGCCGTTGAAGTAATAGAGTTCATGAAGAAGTCGCGATAATAGCTGAGTGCCCGGTTATTTTCCTGGGGGTAGCGGCTGCGGAGAAATCTCTCACAGAGTTCCAGCTGCTCCCAGCCGGCCTGCAGCGGCCGCAGGGATATCTCCAGATCACCGTTTCTTTTGCCGGCTCGTCGCTGGTTGCGGTTGGCGGCAAACTCAGCCGGCAGCAGACGAATGGGCAGACAGGCCTCGCAGTCGGTGCAGCGCATGGTGTAGAGACAGTTGCCGTTGCGGCGGTAGCCGGCGGCGAGGAAAAGCTCCAGCGCCCGCTCACTTAAAGGGGCAAAGCTTGCCTGGTGGAAGGTGGCCGTACAGCCCATCCCATAAGGGCAGGCGGTGTCCAGGGAGATAAAATAGGGGGCCAGACGCTGGTACAGGGCAGCAAATTCCAGGCGGCAATGTTCATCGTAGGAAACGGTCAAGCTGCGCATCTTCTCGCTCTCTCCATCAAGGTGGCGGTGGCCAAAAGCATTGTATACCCTCTCTGGCAAAAAAGACAGCGGTCTTACCGTTCCCCACCGGCAAGCAGGTAGAAGGCGGGGGACCAGGAGGCGATGAGCAGGAAAAGGGGCAACATCACCAGACTGAAGCGCAGAGCGGCGCGACGGTAGCGGAAGGCCGGCCCGGCCAAGCCGGGGAGGTGGCGGCAGACGGCGGCCACGGCAGCGCTGCTGCCGGCAAAGCAGGTAGCCAGCAGAGAGAGATAGAGTGGATAACCGATATGGCCGTACTCGCCGGCGAGGAGGTCAAAGGGACAACGGTGGTTGGGCATGGCGTAGACATAGGGGGAGATCACCACGGTTATCACCACCAGCGACAAAGAGAAAAAGAGCAGTTGGCCACAAGCAAAGGCGATATCGGCAAGAAGAGACCCCCGCCCCGGTGGCTGGGGCGGCCGACGGAAGAGAAAGAGGCCCACGGCAAAGAGCAGGCCGCCGAGGCCATAGAAGAGGGAGAGGAGCAGCGGCGCCGCCATCGGTTCGAGCAGATTGTAGCCATCAGCGGCACCACCGGGGGCAAAGAGCACACCGCAGCAGGAGGTGATGATTTCCGGAGAAAGGTTGAGCAGGTAGGCTGCGGTCAGGCCACTATCCACCGCCACGAGCGGGGCAAGAAGGAGGAGGGCGACAAACTTTGCCCGGGTGAGCGGCAGGTGTTCCGAACTGAGATCAAGGCGGTGGGCGACCAGCCAGTAGCCGGAGAAAAAGAGCCCGGCCATCTTCATGAAAAGGGCGGGGATGCCGTAGGGGTTGGCCAGGAAGGCACCGGTGGCGCACATCGCCCCAACCAGCACCCGGGAAAAGTTGTCGGCGGCGAGGAGAAGAAGAAAGAGGGAGACCAGTTGCAGAATGAGGCCGTACTCCACCAGCAGCGCCGCCAGCCAGGTCTGGTTCTCCAGATCAATCTGCCGGGCACTGTCGCTGCCGGGCTGCCAATGGCGGAGAACCCGCACGGCAGTGCGCAGGGAGCCGCCGACCAGAAAAAGGGAGCCGCCGGCGGTGACCAGCAAAACAATGGCCCAGGGGTTGAGCAGCACCCGCTCACCCCCCGCCGGCAGCTATGTTGACAATCATCCCGTCACGGACAGTGACGACCCGGTCGATGGCCGGATGGCCGCTGACCAGCGGGTCGTGGGAACTGAGAATCAGGGTTTTTCCCTCCCGCTTCAACCCGGCAAGGAGGTCGAGAACCGTTCCGGTCAGGCGGCTGTCGAGATGGGCGGTGGGTTCATCGGCCACCAGCAGCGGCGGGTCGTTGATCAGGGCCCGGGCAATCGCCGCCCGCTGCAGTTCGCCGCCGCTCAACCGGCCGGCCGGAAAGCTGCGCCGATGGTCGAGGGCAAAGCGGTGGAGCAGGGGCTCGGCCAGTTCTTCCCGTCGCCGTGGCGGCAGGCCGAGGGGAAGGAGGGGCAGGGTGATGTTTTCGAGCAGGCTGAGATGGTCTATGAGAGCGAAGTTCTGGAAGACAAAACCGACGTACTGCCGCCGGTAGCGGGTCCGGAAATGTTCGGGAAGGCGGGCGATTTTATGGCCGGCGAGGACCGCCCGGCCACAGCTGGGCGGGAGGATGCAGGCGATGATCGCCAGCAGGGTGCTCTTCCCCGACCCGCTCGGCCCCTGAATACAGAGCATCTCCCCGGCCGCCACTTGCAGATCGATCCGGCGCAGAGCGACCACTTCATTGGCGGCGCCGCGGTTGTAGCTCTTGCCCACCCCGGCCAGTTCCACCAGTGCCATCAGAGCACCGAGTCGGCCGGCACCACCGCCGCCCGCCAGGCCGGCACGGCAGTGGCACAGAGGTAGGGGAAAACGGAGATGGCCAGAACCGCCAGGAGATCGGTGCCGGCCAGCGAGGGGACCAGGGGGAAGGTGGGGCGGAGGACCGACCAGCCAAGGAAAATGGGGCGAAAGAGCAGGCCGTCGGCATAAAGCAGATGGCACCAGGCAAGGAGATAACCGCCGGCGAAGGCGCCACCGGCGACCAGGACCGATTCGAAGAGGCGGAGGAGGATGAGATCGGCAGTCTGCCAGCCAAGCACCTTGAGGATGGCCATTTCGCGAAGGTCCTCGGCGGAGAGCCCGGTCGCCTTGTCCCAGGCAAGGATGGTAAAGGTGACGAGGGCAGTGAGCAGCAAAAGATTGCCCAGCCCGGACCGCCAGCCGAAGACCACCTCGTAGCTCTTCAGGATCTGGTTTCTGGTGACCACCCGCACCCCCGGCAAAAGCTCGCGTATCTTGCCGGCAATGGTATCGATCTCGCGCGGATTGCCGACGGTGACCAGCAGATCGGTGACCTCACCGGCCGGGATGGCAAAAAGATCCCGGGCATCGGCCAGGGACATGAGGATGGTGTCGGCGGTGACCAGATCGCTCTCCGGCGGGAAATCGGCCACCGCCTCGAAGGTGACCAGGCTCAGGTCGGGGCGGTAGAGGGAAAAGAACTGCCGCTCGCCAAGGCCCATATGCCGCCGAACCCCGGGACTGAGGAGGACCCGGCCGGAACTGCCGTCACCGCCGGCGATGGCTGCCGCCTCCGGCCCCGGCCAGGAATTTTCCTTGCTCGTGGAGGCCGGGATGGCGGAGGCAGCGAGGCCGACCACGGTATAGTTGGCGCCGCTGGTCGGTTCGAAGTAATAGCCCCAGATCCGCTCATCCACCCGCCGCACCCCGAAGATAGCCTGCAGGACCTGCCGGGAATCGCTGGCGATGCCAACCTGCCGGCCGGCCTGGAGCTGCTGGACGGTGATATCCGGGGCGGCGGCGAGGATCCTGCCGGCAAGTTCGCCAAGGGCCCGGTTGGTCAGCTGAAAGGAGGCGAAAAGGAAGACCACCAGGGCAAAAACCGCAAAGACGGTACCGTTCTTGAGCAGCTTGCGCCGCAGACCACTGAGGGCATAGTCGAGAATGTTCTGGATCCGGCCAAAAGAGTGGATCGGGTGCATCGGCTGCATCGCTCACCTCCGCGCTCAGCGGGGCGGTGCCCAGAAAAGGGTTGAGGGGAATCGGTCAACTGCCCCGGGATGGTCCATGCCCACCACCAGGGGGTCGCTGGCCAGAGGGTGGCGGGTATAACGGGCCTCGCTGGCCAGGGCGAGATCGGAGAGACCCAGGCTGGCCACGACGCTGCGGGCGATACCGATCCGCCCCTCCTGCTCCTGTCGGCACCGCCCCTGTTCCCGGACGACAAAAAGGGTGGCCAGCAAAAAAAAGGCCAGCAGCACCAGCAGCCGGCTGCTCGGTCGGCCGGCAAGACGGCTGGCAAGACGGCCGGCCGGTGCGACTCTCTCCATGGCCTTCCGGGACATGGCGCCCATCTCCCTAGTCCTGGCGCGGCGGTGGCCGCATCCGCGAACCGTGGCGCAGAGACTGCACCAGCTCCGGGGTGATCTCGGCAAAGCCAAGAATCTCCCTGCCCTGGTGGTCGCGGAGGAAATTTTCCGCAGCGGCACGGTCAGCAAAGGGGATCAACTCATGCCCCATCGGGCCAAGAAGGGTGCTGCCGACCACATACCAGGCCGACCGGCCGTCGATCCACGCCAGGTTGTAGTATTCCTTGACCCCCATCTCGACCACCTGACTCCCTTCAGCGGCGCCGTAGGCCTGGGGTTCGAAAAGATAGGCCAGCATGTCTTTGACCCCGTCGAAGGCAGCGACCGTGCCGTCACCAAGGCGGACCTGGGCCTGCCAGTCCGGGTACTTGTGGACAAACATCCCGCACACCGGGCAGCGGGTGGTCTGGTCAACGGTAAAGATCCCACTGTCGCCGGCCCGGGTTTCGGCCAGGCCGGGGGCAACAGGTGGCAACAGGAAGGAAAGGAGCGGCAGGAGCAGGAAGAGATACCGGAGCTGTTTCATGATGGTCACCAGATGGTTGTCTCCCTCAAGCCCTTACCCTGCCGCCCTGCCGCACCCCCGAACTGCCGGGGGGAAGAAGCGGTGGGTGGACAAAGGCTGCGAGTTGGGGATACGGGCTGATCATGGGGCCAACTCAAGATAGGGAGCGAAGATTTCCCTCACCTCAGCTGCCCCCACCGCCCCGAGCAGGGCGCCGACCAGGGTCTGTTCCGGGCTGATGAAAAGGGTCTGGGGATAGACCCGGATCCGGTAGAGATCGGCCAGCCGGGCCGACTGGTCGAGGAGAACCGGAAAATCAATCCCCTGCTCGGCAACAAAGGCCCTGAGGGCGGCCTCCTGGTCATAAAAGCTGCCAACGTAGAGGACCATCAGCCCGTCCTGCCGGTAGCGCCGGGAGAGTTCGGCGAGAATCGGGGTATCGGCCTTGCAGAAGCGGCAGTCACTTTCAAAGAAGCGCAGGATCACTGCCTTGCCACGCAGGCTGGAGAGCACCACCACCCGGCCATCAAGATCGCGGGCGGCAAAATCGGGGGCCGGGTCACCGAGGCTGAACTCGGCCGGCGGCTTCTCCGGCTGACAGCCGAACAGCAGGAGCAGCGCCAACAGCGGCAGGAGCAGCAGCAACCGGTACACCAGGCGGTGTTGCAACCGGCAGTTCTGCTGCCGGCCATTCGTGCTGCTCTTCGGCGCTCTTGACATTTTTTTCTTATCGCTCTCAGAAGGGCTGGGCGCGCCGGGATGGCGATTCTGCGAAAAAGCCGGAATGCGATCCGGGTGCAAGGCCGGATAGTGATCTTAGGGCAAGCCCGGAAGTGATCCTTACCCAAGTCCGGATAGTGATCCTAGCCCAAGACCGGAAGCGATCCCGGTGCAAGGCCTGCTAACGATCCCGGTGCAAGGCCTGCAGCTCTTCAGGTGTATTGACATTCGTCCAGCTCGGTTGCAGCTCGGCGGGGATCTCCGGGGTGGCAATCCGGGGCTCAGCCGACAACCGGCCAAGCCGCCAATCCCCATGACAAAGCTGCTCTTCCAGCAGGGTAATGGCGCGAAAATCATACCAGGCGAGCAAGGGTTCGGCTCGGTCACGGCCGGCCAGCCTGGGCTGCAGCCCCCAGCAACCGGCCCGCCGTCCGGCCAACAGCCAGGCCACCGCGGCAGCGGAGATCTGCGGCATATCGCAGGCCACCAGCAGCCAGGAAACCATCGGCTGCCAGCGTCCGGCACTGAGCAGACCGGAGGCGGGGCCGGAAATCCCCGGAATATCGGCGAGACGGGGGATCTGCGCAAACCCGTCCGGAAGTTTTCCACCCCCGGCCACCACTACCCCGGCAAGCTGCGGGGTGAGCAGGGCAAAAGTACTTTCCAGCCAGCTGCGTCCGGATTCGTCGCACAGCAGCTGCTTTGGCCGGCCCATGCGTGAACTCCTGCCGCCGATCAGCACACAGCCCCAGACCGGCGTCTGCCGGACCAGCTGATCAAGGTAGCGAACCAGACAATCGACCAGGGAAGTGGGCAGTGGCTGGGAGTGGGCTGCCTCTGCCGGTATCTCCAGGTACCAGGGGTCCACCTCTTTTGCCGCCTCGCCACCGACCATCGGTGTGCTGCCGATCAAGACCGCCGTGCCGTCCCCCTCAACCAGCAGCAGATCACACTCCCGCAGGCGGCGGCAGATACCGCTGTAGCCGCCGGTGGCGAGAAGTTCGGCAACGGGCCCGCATAGCCGGCCAAGCAGCCGTCGGCTGCTTAAAGCGGCAAGCAGCTCCAGGCAGATTCGTTGGCGTTGCTCGGCGCTGCCCCCCACAAGCTGGAAAACCGGCAGACCGGGGCAGGCCGGCAGGGCCTCCAGCCGCACTTCCCGTGTGGTGTCATGAAGACCGGGACCGATAGGACTGGCTGCACTCTCTGGCATACTGGCTCCCATTTCCCTTGCGGTGGTGACCGGGGGCATGGTATGCAGGACAGTCGCCGTCCCCCCTCTACGGAATGGTCTACTGGCAAGCGCGGCAGCAGCCCGCAGCCGGATCATAGCCCGACCAAGCAGAGCAATGCAAGAAGATCTTCGCCTCAGTTCCTACCACTACCACCTGCCGCCGGAGAGAATCGCCCAGCACCCCGCCGAGCGGCGGGACGAGTCGAAGCTGCTGGTCCTGGACGGCGCCAGCACCACACTCAGCCACCGGACCTTTGCCGACCTGGGCGATCTGGTGGCGGCCAACGACCTGCTGGTGGTCAACGACACCCGGGTCTTCCCGGCCCGTCTAGCCGGCCGCAAGGAGAGTGGCGGCAAGGTCGAGGTCTTTCTCCTCGACTTTCCCGTTCCGGCCGCTCCCGGAACAGCCATGGCCACCGCCCTGCTCCGGGCATCGAGACGGCCAAAGTGCGGCAGCCGGATCGATTTCGCCCCCGATTTCTTCTGCCGGCTGCTCAGCGACGATGCCGGCGCCGATAAGGCCTGCCTGGAACTCCACTACCCTCCACAGAGCGACCTGGCGGCCACCCTGGCGCGCCATGGCCAGGTGCCCCTACCACCCTACATCAGCCGCCCGGCCGGGAGCACCGCCCAGGACAGCCGGCGCTACCAGACGGTCTATGCCGAGACACCCGGGGCGGTCGCCGCCCCCACCGCCGGGCTGCATTTCACTCCTGAACTGCTGGCGAATCTGGCGGAAAAAGGCACCCAACTTGCCCGGGTGACCCTGCATGTCGGCTACGGCACCTTCGCCCCGGTGCGCGAAGAGGATATCACCCGCCACCGTATCCACCAGGAATTTCTCACAATTTCAGAGGAAACGGTGAACCGGGTGGAAGAGACCAGGTTACGCGGAGGCAAGGTCTGGGCGGTGGGGACCACTTCGGTGCGCGCCCTGGAATACGGGGCGCGGCATGGGAGTCTGCAGGCCTGCCGGGGCTGGTGCGACCTCTACATCTACCCCGGCTTCCAGTTCCGGGTGGTGGACAACCTGATCACCAACTTCCACCTGCCCGGCTCGTCGCTGCTTTTTTTAGTCGCTGCCCTCTGCGGCCGGGAAACCCTACTCTCCTCCTACCAGACGGCAATCGGGGCGGGGTACCGGTTCTTTTCCTACGGGGATGCCATGGCGGTGGTCAACTGCCGGCGCTGAGAGCGGCCCGGCAGACCGAGCGCATCAGCACCTTTCAGCAGGTATCAGGCGGCTGCGGCCGCGGCACCGGCCGGGCAACCGGCACAGCTGCCACCGGCCGGACAAGCGGGGGCGGGGGTAGGCGTGGCTGCCTTGTCTGCCCCGTTTCCGGCGCCCACATCGGCCACTTTCTCGGCGGGTTTGGCAGAACTGCTGGCATAGCCGTCGGCATACCAACCAGAACCCTTGAGCTGAAAGGAACTCTTCGATACCAACTTTTTCACCGGCGCTTGGCAGTCGGGGCAGAAGCGGATCGGCGGATCGGCAATTTTCTGCTGCACTTCAAAAACCTTGTCACATTCCTGGCATTCGTACTCATAAACCGGCATCTTTCCACCACCTTGCATCTCATTTTCTTTTCACTTCCCGCCCCGGCGGGAAACATCAACAAAGGCCTGCAGAACTGTTCGGAGGAGCGGGTCCGCCGAGCAGGAGCAAAGGTAATCCGCCCTGCCCTCCCTGTCAACCGACACCCGCCCGGGAGGGGTGGAAAAAATGGAAAGTGATGTGTCGGGGACACAGTTATGTGAAAATAGCGGCAGCCACCAGAAGAACACCGGCCGAGAAGAGTCGAGCTCTCACCGCTTGTCGACAAAGCGGTTATCTGGTAGAGAGAGTTGTGAGCTGTTTCATTTCAGGTAACCTCAACCGGGCCATGGCCCAGGCAACCCCATGATCGGCATTTTTGACTCCGGCGTCGGCGGCATGACCGTTGCCCGGGCGATAGAGGAGCTTCTCCCCGCGGCGCCGCTCCTCTATCTCGGGGATATTGCCCGCAGCCCCTACGGCTCGAAGAGTGCCCCGACGATTATTGACTACTCAATTGAAAACACCAGATTTCTTGTTGATAACGGGGCGCAGGTGATCGTCATCGCCTGCAACAGTGCGGCCAGTGTCGCCAGCGAGCGGCTGCGCCAGGAGTTCCATCTGCCGATAATCGATGTGATCGTCCCGGCGGTTGCCGAGGCGGTCCGCGGCAGCCGATCCGGCCGAATCGGGGTGATCGGCACCAGAGCCACCATCCAGAGCGGCATCTACGAACGGGAAATCTGCCGGGAAGACCCAACCTGCCGGGTCTTTTCCCAGGCCTGCCCGCTGCTGGTGCCGCTGGTTGAAGAAGGTTGGGGCGACCGGCGGGAGACCAAAATGATCCTCCGCCGCTACCTCCACCCCCTGCAAAACCAACAGATCGACACCCTGGTCCTGGGCTGTACCCATTACCCCCTCCTCAGCGATCTGATCCAGCCCCGCATCGGCAGGCGGGTGCGACTGATCGACTCTTCCCGGGCCACCGCCAGCCATCTCCGCCAGCAACTGGCCGACCGCCCCGCTCTGCTCGCCCGTCCCGGCCATCAACCGGCGGATAACCGCTACCACGTCACCGACTGCACCGAAACCGCCAGCCAGATCGCCCAGCGGATCTTCGCCAGGCCGATCACCCTGCTGCCGGTATGAACTCCGCCATGCGAACCGACACTTTTCTCCCGGCCACCGGCATCCTCCTCGCCATTCTCCTTCTTCTTGCCACCCTCTCTACAGCGGTGCATGCCGAGCCGGCCGACCCCGAGGAGATAGCCGATCGGGTTCAAGCAAGATACGATGCCATGGGCAGCCTCGCCTTCAACTTCTACCAGGATACCCGCGGTGAAATGACCGGCCGCCCCCGCCGCGGCTCCGGCCGGGCCCTCTTTTACAAGGCGGACGGCCTTGGCCGAATGCGTTGGGATTACCAGAGCCCTGATCGGCAAGTGATCCTCAGCGACGGCAAGTTCCTGAAAATGTACTTTGCCGAACTGCAGCAATTGATCATCACCCCGGCCAAAAACCTGGAAAGCGAAATCACCTACACCTTTTTCACCGGCAAAGGTGTGCTGAGGGAAGATTTTCATATCCGTCCCGCTGATGAGGAGTTCCAGCCGGAGGATGCCGACCTCTATCAGGTGATCAAGCTGATCCCCAGGACCCCCCACTCGCAGGTTCAGGATATCCACCTCTGGGTCACCGGCGAGTCGCTGCTCCGCCGCTTCAGCATCCGTGACCACTTCGGGACCCTGACCGTTCTCAACCTCAGTGACATCGAGGTGGACAGCCTGCTGCAGTTGGAGGAAAAGGAGCTGACGACCCTCTTCTCCTTTACCCCGCCGACCGGGACGGAAGTGATCGAACAGTAGATGGCCGGCAGACACGGACCGGCCTTGGCGTCGGCAACCACCCCCCCCCGGGGGAGCAGGGAAAACCAGGCACAACCACCACTGCCGGGAGTGGTGTTGTCGGCCACCATGGCCGTCCGGCGAGGGGATGGCGGACAGGGCAGACCAGTACAAGGCAGTACAGGTACGGTGAACAATAGTGCCGGTGACCACCGGCACAAAATATCGATGATGTATTAACCCATGGACGACACTATGACCGAGGCAATGGAAGAGAGCTTTGCAGAACTGTTCAAGGCGCAAGACAAGAAAAGGCTGAAGAATCTCAACCCGGGGCAGAAGGTTCGGGCAACCATCGTCGGGATCGGCGAGGAGACCACCTTTCTCGATGTCGGCGGAAAGAGCGAGGGGGTGCTGAACAGTTCCGAGCTCCGTGACAGCGAGGGAAAGATCAGCAAGGCGATCGGCGACCAGATCGATGTCTACTTTCTCCGCGGCAAGAGCTCGGAGCTGCTTTTCACCACCAGCATCGGCTCCGGTGGCGGCAGCGCCCACCTGGAGGAGGCCTGGCGCAGCGGCATTCCGGTCGACGGTCTGGTCAAGGCGGAGATCAAGGGGGGCTTTGAGATCAACCTGGCCGGATCGGTCCGGGCCTTCTGCCCCTACTCGCAGATGGGCCTGCGCCGGGTAGCCGACGCCGCCGGCGAATATCTGAATAGCCAGATGCAGTTTCTGATCACCCGCTATGAAGGACGGAATATCGTCGTCTCCTCCCGGGCAATTCAGGAACGCCAGCGGGCGGAACTCCGCCAGGCGCTGGTCGAAACCCTGCAGGAAGGGCAGACTGTCGAAGGGGTGGTCAGTTCGGTCCGCGACTTCGGTGCCTTTGTCGATCTTGGCGGCGTCGACGGGCTGATCCCCATCTCCGAGATCGGCTGGAGTCGGATCGAACGGGTCGACGAATACTTTACCGTCGGCCAGAAGGTCCAGGCGGTGATCAAGAAACTGGACTGGGACAACGACCGCATCTCCCTTAGCTACAAAGAGACCCAGGCTGACCCTTGGCAACAGGCGGCAGAACAGTTTCCGGTGGGGACCAGCCATACCGGCACCGTCGCCCGTCTGGCCCAGTTTGGCGCCTTCGTCACCCTTGCCGCCGGCATCGATGGCCTGATCCACATCTCGAGACTTGGTGCCGGCCGGCGCCTCAACCACCCCCGAGAGGTACTGGAAGAAGGGCAGCAGATCGAGGTGACCGTCGAAGCGGTGGACCTGGGCGAACGACGGATCAGCCTCCTCCCCGCCGATTACGTCTCGGAAGAGAGCCAGGAGAAGGCCGAACGGGCCGAATACAGCTCCTTTCTCCAGGGTGAGCGAAAAAAACCGGCCGGCGGAATGGGCAGCCTGGGCGCCCTGCTCCAGAAAAAACTGGGAGAACGGAAGAAATAGTCGGTGACGACACCTGAACGCTATCGAGAACACTATCATCTTCCTCCCCTTGGCAGGGGCCGGTACCGTCTTATGGTAGCAGGCAAAAGATGCCGGCAGGGACTTGTCACTCTCCGCACCTGCCGACTTGCCAAGAAAACAATCAATACGGCCGCTGTCGGCCCAGACAGCGCTGCAGTCGGCTGCGGCCAGGAGATATGCCATGAACATGGAGAACTACTTTACCGAACACAAAGGAACCGGGGTACTGGCCACCGCCGACAGCAACGGCCGGGTGAACACCGCCATCTACTCCCGCCCCCATATCTTTGCCGATAACAGCCTCGGTCTGATCATGCGTGACCGGTTGTCACGGTTGAACCTGCTTGACAACCCGCAGGCAGCCTACCTCTTCCGGGAAGATGGCGGCGGCTACAGGGGTGTGCGGCTGTGGCTGAAAATGACTGGGGAGAGTGACGACCCGGAAAAAATTGCTGCCCTGTCAAGACGCAAAAAGGGGGAAGAGGAGGTGGTGGACAAGGAGGCAAAGTTTCTCGTCTACTTTACCGTAGAAAAGGCCTTTGCCCTGATTGGCGGTGAGGAGGTGCCGCTCAGCTGACCCTCACTTCTCTGTACCGCCACATTTTTTTAACCATTCGGCCCTGTTTCTGCCCGGTATACCCTGGCGGGAACAGGGTCGTATTGGTTTCTTCCCGGGCAGACCGCACCATTTATCCACAATTCAGCCTCGCCTCATCAGCGTAACCGTTCACCGATATGCAACAACAAAAGGCTGCAGAACACGGATCTGCAACCTGAGCGCATCATTGGGCCATGCTGCTGGCACCATAGCAGAGCCTCCCGGCCATGGCAGCCGGTCTCACCCCTTTACCGACCCGGCCATGGCAGCCGTCTCAGCCCTTTACCGACCCGGCTACCGGGACATGAGAGTACTTCAGCAAAAGGCTGACAGGATGGTTTCGTCCTGCTCAACCCGGCCGAATTCCTCAGGCGCTGATCGGCCGAACCAGGGCCAAGTGCCACACCCAGGTTTACGCCACTGTTCGGTTGGAAGGCGGTCAGGACCGACCGGATTTTAGTTCTGCCGACGGTTGCAATGTTACTAAACGGCAACATTGCAACCCCTCCCTCATTCCCAAACGGTAACAGCGGAAATTGGTAATCGTCTCTATCTGCAGCTAAAAAATATCTTTGCCAGAGTGGCGTGCAAGGTGCTATACCTAAAGTGTGAAAATCGTCCGGCCGCAGAGAGTTCCCCCCCAGCAGAACCGAACACCCTGGATACCAGCGTATTTTCTTACAAAAACAACAGGACGCAAATTATGCAGACAGGCAAAATAGTGAAACTGAGTGCGCTCACCGCTCTGGTCGTTGCTCTGGTCATGTTTGGCTACCTTGTTGACAAGTCAAAGGCCCTTTCCTACCTCTCCACCGACCCGAAAGCCTGTATCAACTGCCATGTCATGCACACTCAGTATGCCACCTGGCAGCACAGTTCACACGCCCAGCGGGCCACCTGTGTCGACTGCCACCTCCCCCAGAACAGTCTGATCGACAAATACACCGCCAAGACCCGCGATGGCTGGAACCACGCCTTCGCCTTCACCGCCAATACCTTCGCCCAGAACATTGCCATCAGTGACAACGCTGCAAGCCGCGTACAGAAAAACTGCATCGGCTGCCATGCCACATTGACCGCGACCCTGATAAATAACCAGGATCGCTATCATGATTTTACCAACACCCCACAGACAGAAAGAAAATGCTGGGACTGCCACAGGGATGTCCCGCACGGAAAAGTCAGAAGCCTGTCGTCAACTCCTTACAACCTTGGTGTGCGAGAAATTTATTAAAGGGAGGCAAGAGTGAAAACGTACTCAATAGTTTTGGCTGGCTCATTGGTGGCAATTGCGGCAATGGCGTTGATGGCCGGATCAATCAGCGGTAAACAGGCCGAGAAGGAGGCCATCAACACCAGCCCGGTGGTAAAGGAAACCGGGTTTGAAAGTAAAAATGAAGAGTGGGCCCGCTATTTTCCCCGCCAGTACGACTCCTGGAAAAAGACCAAAAACAGCGACACCATCGACGATATGCTGGCGAAAAAACCGCAATTGGCCATACTCTGGGCCGGATATGGCTTTGCCAAGGACTACAATGCCCCGCGTGGTCACTACTACGCCCTGCAGGACAATATCAACACCCTGCGCACCGGCGCCCCGACCGGACCCGATACCGGCCCGATGCCCACTGCCTGCTGGACCTGCAAATCTCCCGATGTGCCGCGGGTGATGGCAGAGGAGGGGGAAAACGAGTTTTTCACCGGTTCCTGGGCCCGACTGGGCGACCAGATCGTCAACAGCATCGGCTGTGCCGACTGCCATGACAGCAAGACCGCCACCCTGAAAATCACCCGCCCGCATCTCCTCCGCGGCCTCGAGGCCAGCGGCACCAAACTGGCGGATATCACCCACCAGGAGATGCGTTCGCTGGTCTGCGCCCAATGCCATGTGGAGTACTACTTCAAGCCGACCGACTATACCGATGCCGCCGGCCAGGCGAAAAACGCCAAGGTTGTCACCCTGCCCTGGGCCGAGGGGCTGAGTGGTGAAGAGATGGAAGTCTATTACGACGGTTACGGCTTCTCCGACTGGACCCATAAAATCAGCAAGACACCGATGCTGAAGGCGCAGCACCCCGGCTACGAGCTGTACAAAACCGGTATCCACGCCAGACGCGGCGTTGCCTGTGCCGACTGCCATATGCCCTACAGGCGGGAAGGGGCGGTGAAATATTCCGACCACAATGTCGGCAATCCTCTTGATAACATCGCCGTCACCTGTCTCACCTGCCACCGGGAGAGTGAAGAGGAGTTCAAAACGGTGGTCAAACAGAAGTTCGCCCGTAAGGAGCAACTGGAAAAACTGGCCATGGACAACCTTGGCAAGGCCCATCTCGAGGCCGGCAAGGCTTGGGAAAGTGGCGCCGGTGAAGCGGAGATGGAAGAGGTCCTGCAACTCATTCGCTCCGGCCAGTGGTTGTGGGACTACGCCATTGCCAGCCACGGCTCCTTCTACCATGCCCCGGAAGAAACCTTGCGACTGTTGAGCGTCGCCAACGAAAGGGCCCTGCAGGCGAGGTTGAAGCTGGTCGCCGTCCTTGCCGGCCATGGTATTTTTGGCTACGAGGCACCTGATTTTTCGAGCAAGGAGAAGGCGCAACAACTGGCCGGAGTCCCCTTAGCCGATCTGGTCAATGAAAAGATGACCTTTAAGGCCACCCTGGTCAAAGAGTGGGAAGAAACCGCCCTGAAGGAGGGGCGTCTCCACCCGGATGCCAGAAAGGGGATGAGCGACTACTCCTCGTACAAAAACAAATAGGCCACGACGATGCTATGACTGCCGGGCCGGAATTGGGCAACTGTCCATTCACCGGCCCGGCAGCGCCCTTTCCGGACAAGGACGCGGCCAAGGGCTCTGCCATTTGAGACCCTCATTGTCCACCGGATCAACCGTCTCACCAGGCGATGGCCAGCTTCCCGACCAAGCCTCCACAACCCCTAGTTGCCGGGCCATTCCGCGACGAGTTGGACATGGCTGGCGACAACCATAGCGCCGCCGCCGAACTCCTTGGTATCAGTTGGAAGAACCTCTGGGAGAAGATGAATAACCAGCAGCTCGGCTAGTCTCCGGTGCGGCTGTAGCTGTGGCAGCAAGAGCCTGCCGCCGTGCCTCGAAGAGGATCACCGCCGCCGCCACCGAGCTGTTCAGAGAGTCCAGCCCGCCGGCCATGGGGATGGAGAGAAGGAGGTCACACTGCCGTTTCACCAGCGGCCGGAGGCCAGGGCCTTCGCCACCGATGACAAGACAGGCTGGGATGGCCAGGTCGGTATCATAGAGATTTTGGGCCGCGCTCTCCTTCACCGCCCCAAAGACCCAGAAACCAATTTTTTTCAGCGCCTTCAAGGCCTCGACCAGATTGCCCACCTGACAGATATCAAGGTGGGCGATGGCCCCCGCCGAGGCCTTGGCGGCGGTCCCCCCCAGGGGGGCGGAACGTTCCCGAGTCACCAGCATGCCAGCGGCACCGGCAGCCAGGGCCGAACGGATGATGGCGCCAAGGTTGTGCGGATCCTGCAGGGAGTCGCAGGCCACCAGACGAACCAGTTCACCCCCTTCCAGGCGTTGACGCAGCCGGTCAAGAAAGAGGGCAAAGTCGACCAGCGGCCGCTCACTGAGGCGGGCGACAACTCCCTGATGGCGAATCTGACCGGCCCCCTCTCCAGTGCAGCGCAGGTCATCGACAAGGTGCAGTTTGATCCCGGCGGCCCTGGCCATGGTGATGATCTCGGCTACCCGGCCGCCCCGTTTGTCCCGCTGCAGGGTGATCTCGACGAACCGGGCCGGTTCCCTCTGCAGGCTTTCCCACACCGGATGGACCCCCCAGAGGAGGTCGTCACTGAGGCGGATACGCCGTTCCGTCGTTCGTCCCTTTCCTCCCGCCCCTTCGGCCATCAGCGCTCCTCCAGATGAATGGGGGCACCGGATGGATGGCGATGTCCCCGCGCCCGTTCGGCGATAAAGATAGCCAAGAGGGTTTCAGCGGCGCCCTCCAGCCTGTCGTTGACCAGCAGATAGTCGTAAGCGGCGGCGGCGGCCAACTCGGTGCGGGCATTATGCAGGCGGCGAGCCAGCCGCTCTTCGCTTTCCGTCCCCCGGCCGCGCAGGCGGCGCTCGAGTTCGGTGAGATTGGGCGGGGCGATGAAAATATGGCTGGCCGGCAGGTCGACAGCCCGGCGGAGAATCGCCGCCCCCTGGACATCGATGTCGAGGACCACATCGAGCCCCCGGGCGAGCTGGCTGACAATGGCCTCCCGGCTGGTGCCGTACAGATCGTCATGGACCCTGGCGTGTTCAAGGAAGAGCCCCTCATCGATCATGGCGGCAAAGCATTCCGGGGTGACGAAATGGTAGTCCACCCCGTCGCGCTCACCAGGCCTGGCCGGGCGGGTGGTATGTGAAACCGAGAAGACCACCCCGTCAAGGCGGCCCATCACCTTTTTCAGCAGGGTGGTCTTGCCTGCCCCGGAAGGAGCCGATATAACAAACAATCTGCCGCTATTCATACCGTTTTCAAGGTCCCCCCCCGCTCCGTCAGGGCAAGTTCGGCCAGCTGTGTTGCCGGGTTGAGGGCCTGCAACCGCTGGCTGATGGTATCCGACTGGACCGAGGAGAGGATCACGTGGTTGGAGTCGAGAATGACGATCGACCGGGTCCGCCGCCCTTCGGTGACATCGATCAACCGCCCCTCATTCTTGGCGTTCTCTTTCAATTTGCGCGCTGGTGACGAGCCGGTGTTGACGACTGCGACAACCCTCTCCACCATCACCGTATTGCCGAAACCGATATTCAACAGTTGCATGCCCGAACACTCCTATTCATAACTCAACAGACAAGACTCATTCGATATTCTGCACCTGTTCACGCATTTTCTCCAGTTCGCTCTTCAACTCCACGGTGAGGTGGGCCACCTCGGCATCGTTGATCTTCGAAGCCAGGGTGTTCACTTCGCGGAGAAATTCCTGGATCAGAAAATCGAGTTTACGACCGACTCCGCCCGATTCGCCGAGAAAGCGGCGGCACTGGTCAATATGGCTGCGCAGTCGGACAATCTCTTCAGTGACATCGGTCTTGTCAGCGAGCAGCACCACCTCCTGAGCCAGCCTGGCCGGGTCGAGCTGGACAGAGCCCAACAGCCGTTCCAGACGCTCCTCCAGGGTATGCTGCCGGGTATTGAGCAGTTGAGGAAGTCCCTGTTCAATCTGACTCACTGTCAGGGCGAAATTTTCCAACCGGGCGGTGAGGTCACCGGCAAGAGCGGCCCCTTCCCGGGCCCGCATCGACGCGCCGGCGGCCAGGGCCGCCTCTACCGCCTCCGCCACCAGCGGCCAGATCTCTTCCAGATCTTCCTCCCGCTGCGCACGTTTGAGAACATCCGGGTAGGCGGCAAGGAGTTGCGCACTCAACTGGTTGGCGCAGGTGAACTCTTCAGCAAGACTCTGCAGGGCCTCACGATAGGCCCGGGCCAGGGGCAGATTGACACTCACCTCCTGCAGATCGGAAAAGTCGCCCCCCACCGTCACCGTCAGATCGACCCGGCCACGGACATGGCTGGCCGTAACCAGGCCACGGATCCGCTCTTCGAAGGCCGCGTAGCCACCGGGGAGTTTCATCTTCAGATCAAGATGGCGGTTGTTGACCGAACGGACCTCGGCGATCCAGAATCGCGCCCGACCGGTTGCCTCTCCCCGGCCGAAGCCGGTCATACTCATGATTGCCATCGCACCACCCGTCAGGGCCACTGTACGTATAAAATGAGAGACTGCGCCAGACTGCCGGGCGAGATGCCATAGGCGACATCGCATGACGTATGGCTTTCCTGCGACACCTTACACAAGAGATACCGCTACCTGGCGATAGCGCCCATTTCTAATAGCGGAAATATCCAATAGCGGAGATATCGGAAATACCGGATACCGCCTTGCTATACCGTAGAAATAAGAAAACGATGTGGCAGCCAGCTCCGCCACATCGTTTTCCCGCCTGCCCGGGAGGGGTTCTCCCGTCGTTTGTTTCCAACTGCAGTAGTCTGCCGCCCTACTTGCCGGCCATCGCCTCGTTGAGCTTTTTGATCAGGAGGTCGCTGATATCAATGGCCGGGTCAAAGAAGACCACCCCGTTCTTGGCATCAAGGATGGCGGTGTAGCCGTTTTCCCTGCCGAACTGCTCTACCACCCCTTCCAGGGCCTTGAGGATCGGTTCCAGCTCCTTATCCTGCAGCTGCTTCATTTCGAACCTGGCATCCTCGGTCTTGGCCTGGAGTTCCCTGCCACTTTTCTGGAATTCGCGGACCTTGTCCGCCTTCGTCTCTTCACTCCAGGCGGAACTTTTCTTCTGGATTTCCACCTGCAACGTTTTCAAGGCCTCCTCTTCCTGCTTGAAGGTTCCCTGCATCTCTTTCATCTTGCTGTCAAAGCGTTCCTTGGCCGCCTTACCGGCATCGCACTGGACGATTATCCGTTGCACATTCATGATGCCGATCTTCACCTCGGCGGCAACGGCGGTCCCGGCGGTCAGCGCCAGGACCAGGACCATACCAACCAGCCAGGAAAGCCACAGCTGTTGTCTGCTCATTTTGCTTCTTCTCCACGGCTGCAAAGGATTGTCGCTTTGCAGCGGCCCTGAATTACTGGATAACCACAAAGTCGGCACGGCGATTTTGGGCCCAGGAGAGCTCATCATGGCCATGCAGAAGAATTCTCTCGGCACCATAGCTGACCGTCGACAACTTGGCCTCACTCACCCCGAGCTCGACCAGATACTTCTTGGCGCTCAAGGCGCGACGCTCGCCAAGGGCCATGTTGTACTCCTTGGTGCCACGCGGGTCGCAGTTGCCCTCGATCCTGATGTCATAGCCGGCATTACTGCGGATAAAGTCGGCATTCACCTCAACCCGGGGAACCTGATCCTTGCGGATATCCGACTTATCAAAATCAAAATAGACCGGCAACATCCCCTCGGTGGTCCTCCCCTCACTGATCCCTAAAGGAACTGAGTCAAGGGATTCCACCACCCCCATCGCCTCCTGGGAGGGGGGGGGAGTCTCCACTTTCAAAGCTTCCTCGGCTTGGGGTTTTTTCCCACAACCGGCCAAGGCGAGCACACTCAGACACAAAAGCGCGGGAAACAGGACCTTCACACTTTTTACCATCGGCATAACCTCCAGCAATACTCTTTTGACATTTGTACTTCGTAAATTTCCGACAGGCATCCGCTTGCCTTGACGACACTGTTTCTCGTAATCATTTAACCTCTAAACTTATACAAGAAAAGCACCAAATGTCAAGAAGTTTCAATTTTTCGGTAATTTTGGCAAAAGAACCGACCAGCCACCAGGAGACCCACCGTCGCCCGGCGGAATTTCAATCGGTCTGCCGATTCGGCAACAGAAGCCCTGCCGGGGCCAAATTTGCCCTAGAGATATTTATCTTTTCCGATTATAAAGCGTTCACATTGACCGACCAACACCCGGTATCCCCCATCTCCTTACGGTGATGACAACTCCACGGAGATTTTGATGGCCAAAGTGACGATCAGCCCAAACAGAACAACCGATAAAACAATCCGCTCCATCGACCGCAAACGGGAGCAGGAACGGCGCAAGATGTTCTTCCGGGCCAAGGATCACGCGCCGGAGTTTGCCGCCAAACTTGTCCAGCGCCTGCTGGACCGGGGGGTCATCGAGACCACCTCGGTAAGCGATATCCGCGAGGCCTTTGAAAACCAGTTGAACAAACTTGGCTATATGGAAGAGTTTGAGATGCAGATGAAAATCGCCCCGGTCCGCACCATCGCCCAGGACCCCAACGTGGTCAGCCTCTACTTCACCCAGTACATCGTCGAGGACCTCATTGACCACCCGGCAATCCAGGATGTTTTTGGCGATGATCTGGATGTCTACCTGGCCGTCGATTCGGTCTTCAGAGTGCTCCGCGAGTAAAACGTGCACCCTCGCTCGCTGCCCTTTCTGGTTATCGCCGACAGCCGGGGCACCATCAGCGAATTCCCCGAACTGGGCATGGCCGGGATGAGCAACGGCCGCATCCTCCGCCCCAAACTGACCGATCTCATCCCCCTCCCCGCCGGCAGCGAACTCTTTACCCTTCCTGGTCGACAGCCGGTGGGCTGGGAGAGCCGAGGCAACGAACCGGCCCTGCTTGCCGAACACCCCTTTCAGGAGGGGGAAGGGGTGCAGGCGGTAGCCGCCTTCATGGCCCCGGCCCACACTGCGGTGTTGACCGCCGCCTACCAGGAACTGAAGCAGGCGCCACTCCTGCCCCTCTTTGCCTACACTGCCGTGGGCTGGGGCGAGGGGCGTTTCTGGGTGGCCGGCTTCCGCTGCGACCAGGACCAGCGCCAGGACGCCGACCAGTTCGACCAGGCGCGGATCGACCTCCTGACCCGCCGGAAATTGCAGCAGCACCAGAACAACCGGCTGGTCCAGCATCTCGGCCAATGTTGTCTCGGCTACGGCTGTCCGGCGGCACGAAACTTCTTTCTCGGCCGCTGGGAGGCACCGCTGCCCAGTTCCCCGGACTGCAACGCCCGCTGCCTCGGCTGTATCTCCGAACAGCCCTCCGGCTGCTGCCCCTCTACCCAGCAGCGGATTACCTTTGTCCCCACCGTTGCCGAACTGAGCGAGATCGCCATCTCCCACCTCACCACCGCTCCCAGACCGATCGTCAGCTTCGGCCAGGGATGTGAGGGGGAACCACTTCTCCAGGGGGAACTGCTTGCCGCCACCATCAGCCGGGTCCGCAGCCACACCGATCTGGGGACAATCAACCTCAACTCCAATGCCAGCCTGCCGGGGCAGCTGCAACTCCTTGCCGAGGCCGGCCTCGACAGTATCAGAGTGAGCCTCAACTCCGCCCGGGAACAGTA
>JAABSV010000003.1 GCA_011390165.1 Desulfobulbaceae bacterium | reverse complement strand
GGCCAGGGCTACAATGGCCACTTCGAGGTACTGAAGACCTACCTCTCCCGGGACTACCTCTGGAACACAGTGCGCCAGATGGGCGGGGCCTACGGCTGCTTCATCCAGTTCGGCCAGCTGAGCGGCAATCTCGCCTTTGTCAGCTACCGCGACCCACAGGTGAAAAAGACCTACGAGGCCTATGCCCGGGTGCCGGAGATCGTCGCCGGCCTCGACCTGCCCCCTCAGGTGATGGAACAGCTGGTGATCGGCACCTACGGCGCCTTCGATCCCCTGCAGAGCGCCGCCGCCCGGGGGGCCACCGCCCGTAACGACTACCTGAACGGCATCGATGCCTCCTTCAAGGAGCAGCGGCTGCGGGAAATCACCGCCACCACCGCCGCCGACCTGCGCCGTTTCGCCCCCGCCTTTGCGGCGATGGCGGCCGCCAGTTACCGGAAAATCATCGGTAACCGGGCGAAGATCGAGGCCGACCGGGGTCTCTTCGACACCCTGGTCGAACTCTGAGCCGGCGCTTCTCGGTCGATTCTCGGCCAGTCCGGGAAGCGACCAGGGCAAGGAAAATGGAGGGCGGTGGGCCAAGCTGGTGAATCCTCCCTGGGAGATCAGGCAGAGCCGTGGTATGATTGCTTTGCCCGGATGGGCACCTTCCTCCGGGTTCCGTTGCAAGATCTGCCGATCACCTGAAGAGCAGATTGGGCAACGGTTGGACACTGCCCGATCAATTCAGCCAGAGGTACCCCATGAACTGTATCTTCCTCTCGCCCCACTTTCCACACCACTACCACCGCTTCTGCGCCCAGCTCAAAGAGGCCGGAGCGAGGGCCCTGGGGGTTGGTGACGCCCCCTACGACACCCTGGCGACGGAAGTGCGGGAGGCGCTCACCGAATACTACTGGGTGGAGCGGATGGGTGACTACGACGAGCTCCTCCGGGCCTGTGGTTTCTTCACCCACAAATACGGCAGAATCGACCGCATCGACAGCCTCAACGAGTTCTGGCTGGAGACCGAGGCAAGGTTGCGAAACGACTTTAATGTCTATGGGATCAGGCAGGCCGATATCGGTACGGTGCGCCGCAAGTCGCTGATGAAGGAGCGGTTTCGCCAGGCCGGGGTGGCGGTGGCGGCCGGACGGGTGGTGGCCGATCTGGCCGCGGCCGAGGCGCTGGTGGCGGAAACCGGCTTCCCGGTGGTGGCCAAGCCGGACGCCGGTGTCGGCGCACTGGACACCTTCCGTCTTGACTCGCCGGCCGACCTGGCCCAGTTTTTCACGGTGAAGCCCCCCGGTGACTATATTCTCGAGGAATTTGTTGTCGGCGAAATCCTCTCTTTCGACGGCCTCTGCGACCGGGAGGGGCGGCCGCTGTTCTCCACAGCCCACGCCTTCAGCCAGGGGATCATGGAGACGGTGAACGAGTCACGGCACATCTCCTACCACTCCCTGCGCCAAATCCCCCCCGCCCTGGAAGCGGCCGGGATGGCCTGCCTGGAGGCCTTCCAGGTGCGGGAACGGTTCTTCCACTTCGAGTTTTTCCGCACCGCCCCCGGCCAGTTCACCGCCCTGGAGGTGAATATGCGGCCACCGGGCGGCTTCACCACCGACATGTTCAACTACGCCTGTGATATCGACATCTACCGGGTCTGGGCGGAACTGCTGGTGCGGGGAAAGAGCCAGCTCGATTACAACCGGCGCTACCACTGCTGCTACGCCAGCCGGAAAAACGACATCCCCTACCTGCACAGCCATGAGGAGATCGTCTCCCTCTGCGGCGAGTCACTCTGTCAGGTGGTTCATGTACCCGGGGTCTTCAGCAGCGCCCTCGGTGATATCGGGTATATTTTCCGGACCAGAGAATTGGCCAGGCTGCAGGATATCGTCACCTTTATCCATCAGAGCCGCCACCTGGAGGCATAGGCCATGCAAACAGAAGAACACCGCTGGTACAGCCCGGCCCTGAACAGAGAGATGGCCCTCAAGGTCTACGGCCACTGGGGGACGCCGCTGCTGGTCTTCCCCTGCTCACTCGGCCGCTATTACGATTACGAGGGGATGGGGATGGTCGAGGCGATCAGCGACCATATCACCACCGGACGGGTCAAGCTCTTCTGCGTCGACAGCGTCGATGCCGAAAGCTGGTATAACTTCTCGGTACCGCCGGGGCAGCGACACGACCGCCATGAGGCCTACGACCGCTATATCGTCGACGAGGTGGTCCCCTTTATCCGCAACCACTGCCAGCAACCGAGGGTTCGGGTGGTCACCAACGGCTGCAGCATGGGCGCCTACCACGCGGTCAACTGCTTTCTCAAACACCCCGATCTCTTCGCCGGGGCCATCGCCCTGAGTGGCCTCTATCGGCTCGATCGCACCGAATTCGGCCTCGCCGCCGCCGACATCGCCGCCGTCTATTTCAACTCGCCGATCCACTACCTGCCCGCCCTCAGTGACCCGTGGTTTCTTAACCACTACCGACAGAGCAAAATTGTCGTCTGTGTCGGCCAGGGGGCCTGGGAGGCGGAGGCCCTGGAGGATACCCGCCAGCTGGCGGCTCTCTTTCAGGAAAAAAAGATCCCCGCCTGGGTGGATATCTGGGGCTATGATGTCGACCACGACTGGCCGTGGTGGTTCCGGCAGATGGACTACTTCCTCGGCAGCCTCTACTAGAACTAGAGACTAGAACTAGACTTTAGGCCACCTTGAAAAATGGTATTTCCGCCCAATCTCTGCGTTGAACGAAAACAATTTGTCCTCAGAATATCAACTATATGCCTGCGGTAAATTATTTTCTTTCGCCTTGATTTTGAACGGAAATTCGAATTTTTCAAGGCAGCCTTTAGAACAGGGGATTAGAACTGCAGGCAAGGCTCAACGCAGGGGGGGGGCGTAGTGCAGTCCCCCCTGGTTCCACAGCCGGTTCCAGCCCCGTTCCATTTTCAGAGGTGCATCCGGACCGAAATTGCGGGCAAAGACCTCACCGTAGTTGCCAACCTGGGCCACGATCCGCAGGGCCCACTCCTTGTCCAGGCCCAGGCTTTTGCCGCCGTTGTCGACCAGCCCCAGCAGCCGTTTCACCGCCAGCCGGTTACTCATCCGCATCTCATCGATGTTGTCGCTGCGCACCCCCAGTTCTTCGGCGTTGAGCATCGCCAACAGCGACCATTTGACGATATCGTACCAGCTGTCGTCACCGTGCCGGACCACCGGCCCCAGGGGCTCCTTGGAGATAATCTCCGGCAGGATCACCGCCGAATCCGGGTCGACCAGCCCCAGCCGCAGACCGTAGAGCTGCGACTGCTGCAGGGAGAGGAGATCGCAATCCTGGCCGGCAAAGCCCTTGATCGCCAGGTCAAGGGTGTCGTAGGGTACCAGGCGGTACTCGGTCTTCTGGCCGTCAAGAAAATCGATCAGATTCTTGCCCGAGGAGAGGCCGACCGGGCTGCAGACCCGGACCTTTTTCAACTCCCGGGCGTTTTTGACGTTCAGTGCACTCGCCACCAGGAGGGCCTGGCCGTCGTAATAGCTGATACCGGCAAAATTGACTGCCAGGTCGGCGTCCCGGGTGAAGGTCCAGGTACTGTGCCTGGAGAGCAAATCCACCTCGCCGGTGAGCAGCGCGGTAAAGGCCTCGTTGTCGGCTAAGGGGAAGTACTTCACCTTGCCGGCATCGGCGAGGGTGGCCGCCGCCACCGCCCGGCAAAGATCGACGTCGAGACCGGTCCATCTCCCCTGCCCGTCCACACTGGAAAATCCCGGCGTACCGGTGGAAACCCCGCAGAGCAGATGCCCACGGGCGACCACATCCTCGCGAGTGGAGGCCTGAGCGCTGGCGAGGGGACAAAGGAGGAGGGCAAGCAGCGCGGGCAGCCAGAGGGTCCTGTTCATAGGGGTATCCACCCGGAGGCGATGGAGGTTGGCGGAAAACAATCGGTCGGCACGGGCCTTCCGTTCTGCCCCCAGCATACCAACCGGCCACGACTTTGTCCACCGCCGGTTCATCTGCCCGGCTCCCGCCGATTTCCATTTCTCTTGCCGGCTGGAGCTGGTAGAGTGGCCCCCTGACCTGCCGCCTCACCCAGAAGCCCACACCCTTTTTCCAGGATACCAACCTTGCCGTCAAGACCACCCCCCGCCATCCGCTCCTCGGCCCGTTACCTCGCCACCCTGACCCTCTGCCGGCTGCAGGCAACCCGGCTGCCAGTAAAAACCCTCCTCGACCAGGAGATGCGCCACCACAACCTGCCGCCAAGAGAGCGTGCCCTGGCGATGCAACTGGTTTATGGCGTGCTGCGTCGGCGGCAGAACCTGGACCGCATTCTGGCCATCCTCTCCTCAACGCCACTGGCCAGGCTCGACCCCTTTGTCCACCAGGCCCTGGCGGTGGGACTCCACCAGTTGTTTTATCTGCAGCGCATCCCGGCCAGGGCGGCGGTGAGCGAAACCGTGGAGTGCTGCAAGGCGGCCGAAGGTGCCGGCCGCTTCCAGGGCTTTGTCAACGCCATCCTCCGCAACGCCCTCCGTCGCCGCGAGGAGTTGTCAGCGGCATCCGACCATGACCAATTCGGGGAACCGATACTCAACCACCCGCAATGGCTGGTCAGCCGCTGGCGCCACCATTTCGGGACGGCAGAGGCGGAACGTATCTGCCAGGCCAACAACAGTGAACCCATCCTCTGCCTCAACTGCAACATCCTGGCAACCACCCCGCCGGAGCTCTCCCGGTTGCTGGCCGAAAAGGAAATAGCCTCCCGACCGGGAGAGTACAGCCCGCACGCCTTGCTCCTCCCCGACTTTTCCGGATCGATCCCTTCCCTGCCGGGCTACGATTCGGGCCTTTTCCAGGTCCAGGACCAGGCCGCCCAACTGGCCACCACCCTCCTGGCCCCCCTGCATGCCGGCGGCCGCTATCTCGATGCCTGTGCCGGGGTCGGCGGCAAGAGTTGCCACCTCCATCAACTTGCCCAACCACTGCCAGCCCTGGTAGAGGTGGTGGAACCCGATTCTGGGCGACGGCGGCTGCTGGTGGAGAACTTCCAACGACTCTTTCCCGGCCAGCCCCTGCCAACCCTCCACCCAAGCCCCTTGCAGGAACTCTGCCAAGGCCTGCAGGCAGCCTATGACGGCATCCTCCTCGATGCCCCCTGCTCCGCTACCGGCGTCTGCGGTCGCCACCCGGACATCCGCTGGAACCGGCGGGAGGCCGACCTGATCCGCTACCAGCAAAACCAGCTGGCCCTTCTTGACCACGCCGCCGGCCTCCTCCGTTCGGGCGGGGTTCTGGTCTACGCCACCTGCTCTCTGGAGGAGGAGGAAAACCAAACGGTGGTTGACCGCTTTCTCAGCGACCACCCGGAGATGGCCCGCACCGACGCCGCCCCCTGGCTGCCGCCGGCGGCCCGGCCGCTGGTCACCGATGGTTTTTTCGCCCCCCGGCCGGCTGCCGGCATTGATGGTTTCTTTGCCGCCAGGCTCGTCCGCCGCTGACCTTGCGCCCTGCTTTTTCTTTGCCAACTCTCCTGCTCTGTTGTACATTCTCGGCTGTCGGCGGCCGGCAGCTGAGCAGACTTTTACCGCGGCCTGTGCCGCGGCACCGGTGGACAGGTTTCCCCCCAACCAAGGACAAGACAATGGCTGAAATCAAGAGTACGATGGATATGGTGCTGGAACGGGCCGCCCGGATGGCGGCTGCAGCCAGCGCCGACACTGGCGTGGAAGACCTGGAAAAAAAGGGAATGCGGCTTGCCGCCGAGTTTTTACAGGGGGGCAGGAGCGATCTCCTTGCCGATTTACAGGCAGAACCGGCCGGCGAACAGGCGGCAGTCCGTCGCGGCATGGCCAGAACGCTGCTGCGCAACGTCGTTCTGCCCCGGGATGAGCAGTTGCAGCAGGGCGGCAAGCTGGCCCTGCGGGCTATTTCCGCCCTGGGCGGGAAAAGTGGCGACATAGACCGGATCTGCCAGGAACTGGGGCAGATTCTCGACCAGTACGGTCAGCACAAGGAACAGATGACTCAACAGCTGGAAGAGGCGATTAAAGGACAGATGCAGCAGCTGCCCCAGGGGCAGGGCGGACAGGGAAACCCGGCGATGCACCCGCAGTACCGGGAAGAGCTGGCCCGGATGCTGACCAGCCTGAACGGCCAGTACACCGATGCCATGGACCAGCGCAAGGAACTGCTCCTCAACCGTTTTTCCCTGCCGACCCGTTGACCGGCCGGGCACCCCCCGACCCGGCCGAAGGAAGGAAGATGAACTACCGACAACGGCGGGCCAGGCTGCAGGCGACTCTCCGGCGAAAAAAGCTGGCCGCCCTGCTGGTTACCAGGCCGGAAAACCGGCGCTACCTTTGCGGCTATCGGGGCGGTGACCACGGCATTGCTGAATCCTCCGGGGCGCTGCTCCTCCCGGCCCGGGGCGAAGCCCGGCTGCTCACCGATTCCCGCTTCACCCTCCAGGCAGAACGGGAAGTAGACGGCATCGAGGTGGTCTGCTACCAGCGTGGTCTTCTTGCCCTGCTCCCCGAGTTGCTGGCCGACCTCGGTCTGACCAGTCTGGCCTTTGAAAGCAACTACACCCTGCACGCCACCGCCAGCCGACTCCAGAGTGCTTTGGCGAAGCGGGGGATCAAGGCGGTGCCAAACGACGGGCTGGTGGAGCCGTTGCGGCTGATCAAGGAGCCCGAGGAGATTGCCTCTCTCCGTCGCTCGGTCCGCCTCAACGAGGCGGTCTTTGCCACCACCCTTCCCACCCTGACCGAATGCGGCAGCGAAATCGAGGTGGCCCTGGAGATCGAAAGCGAAATGCGTCGCCAGGGCGCGGAGGGGCCAAGCTTTGCCACCATTGTCGCCAGTGGTGCCAACAGTGCCCTGCCCCATGCCGTTCCCGGCACCTCTCCCGTGCAGGCGGACGGTTCTCTGACCATTGACATGGGGCTGGTTCTCGAAGGCTACTGCTCGGACATGACCCGCAACCTGGTCCCGGGCGGCAGGCCTGATCCCCGTTACCTGGAGTTGCACCGACTGGTTCGCCGGGCAATGCTGGCCGGAATTGCCGCCATCGCCCCGGGTGTCCGCTGCTGTGATGTTGACCGGGCCGCCCGCAAGGTGATCAGCGAAGCCGGTTACGGCGCCGCCTTCAGCCACTCCCTGGGCCATGGGGTCGGCCTGGCGGTGCACGAAGGACCCCGCCTTTCCCGCCACTCCCGGCAGAAACTGCGGCCGGGGATGGTGGTCACTGTCGAACCGGGGGTCTATCTGCCCGGCTGGGGTGGGATTCGTCTGGAGAATATGGTGGTGGTCAGCGAAGATGGCTGCGAAAACCTCAACCAGGACACCACCTGGCTGGACGTATAGGGTAACGATCTTCTTTTTCCGCTTCCCTGGGCGACCGACGACGTCGGCAGGAGGAGCACAGTGCAGCGAGGGGCACCATGCGGCAAATAATCATCGATGAACTTTCCCCGATGGAGCGGGACAATATCGACTCGTACCTGAAGCGGTCAACCCTGCCGGGGCCCTTGCCCGACCTTTACTGGCTGGAATTGCCGGCTGCGCTGCTCGCCGAGGCCCAGCAAGAGCACCCGGAACACGGCCCCTTCCGGCTGGCGGTTGAGCTCTGTGAGCGCTCAGTGCGCTTTGAACTGCTGGTCCGCAGCCACGCCAACCTGCACTGCAGCTGCATAGCCCACGCCACCCCCGCTCAACGGCAGTTTATCCTCGACTTCATCGACGCGATGGTAGCCGAAGAGCTCATCCGCGCCTGACTCTCGCCAACCACCAGTCACCCAGTCACCCAGTCACATTAAGTGGCCCCAGACGAACGGTCCCGAGCAAATCTATCAGCAAATCTATCATCAAATCCATCAATAGGCTGAATGCTGCCTTGAAAAATTCGAATTTCGTTCAAGATCAAGGCGAAGGAAAACAATTTTCCACAGACATCTATTTGATATTCAAAGGACAAATTGTTTTTGTTCAACACAGAAATTGGGCGGACAATACCATTTTTCAAGGTAGCCTGAAGGTGCGGCTGGCCGGCTTTACCTGCAGCTACTCTTCTCCGGCCTGATCGACCGGCCGGCAAGCTGACCTCCTGTCATGGCGGGTCTACCTCGAAACCTCCGAGCACCCTGTTGATCAAGTGGTCACCGTTCAGCTGTGCAGCGCCGCAGCCCGCTGCTTTAGCTCGGAACGGGGGGTAAAGCGGGAGACCCGGGCCATCTCTTCAAAGAGCCTCTTTTCCTCGCGACCAAGAGTTTCCGGCAACCGTACCTCAAGGGAAACCAGCAGATCACCGCGGCTGCCGTCACGTTTGGCCAGCCCCTTGCCGCGGAGGCGGAGGGTGCCACCGTTCTGCGAGCCGGCTGGCACCGTCAGAACGACATGGCCGTCCAGGGTTTCCACCTCGATTTTCGCCCCCAGAGCCGCCTCCCAGGGGGAAACCGCCACCACCGTCTGGAGATCATGGTCGCGCAGACGGAAGCGGGGGTCGGGGGCAATACGCACCTGGAGGAGCAGATCGCCGCCCCCTTGCCCCTGACCGGCCAGACGGATCAGATCACCATCGCCGATCCCTTTCGGTATGGTTACCTGCAGCCGCCTGGTTTCCGGCAGACCATCCGCCTCGACCGACTGGAGGTGTAAGGTCCGTCGGACCCCGCGGTGCACATCGGTGAGGGAGACGGTGATCTCGGCTTCCATGGCGGCTGGGGACTCCCTGCCGCTCCAGCTGTTACCTCGCGCCCCCTCGCCAAAGAGGTTCTCAAAGATGCTGGAAAAGTCGCCGCTCTCTCCCTGGCTTCCCGGTCGAAAGTGGAACTCGCTGCTGAAGCCGCCGGCACCGCTCTGCCCCTCCCGCCCGGTGGGAGGCTGCTCTGCCACCTGTTGCCAGCCAGGGCCGTAGAGGTCGTAGAGCTTTCGCTTCTCCGGGTCCTTCAGCACGCCAACAGCGTCGCTGATCTCCTTGAACCTCTCCTCGGCATCTTTATCCTTGTTGACATCGGGATGGAATCGGCGGGCAAGTTTGCGGTAGGCGCGATTGATCTCCTCTGTGGAAGCACTTTTCGGTACCCCGAGAATCTGGTAATACTCCCTGGCCTTCATCGTTTCCCTCCATGTTGCGCCACACTGCCACCGGCAGCATCCGCCTTGTCCTCGTTTGCCGACCCTTTGCCAGACGGCCGCTCCGGCCGGTTTGCCGGGGTCCGACCGTCACCAGCCCGAAACCGCAGCACCGACTCCCCTTTTTCAACGATACCCTCCAGCCGGGAACAGATATCCTGACACTGGCCGACCATTGTCGCCACCAGGTCGTGCACCTGATCTTCCCGGCCGAGGAATCTTTCCACCCGCCGGAGCAACTCCTCACCCTGGACAAAAAAGGCCCGGGCCTCTGTGGTGGCCTCGACCCGGCGCCGATGCCGGTCACGCTCCTGGTCGAGCAACGGCAACAGACGGCGGAGGGACAACTCGACAAGCAGGTCGCGGGGAACGTTTTGTTCCCGAGCAACCCGCTCCAGAAGTTCCAGGGACCGTTTGCTGACCACCAGGGTCTTTGCCCGCCGCTCCCCGTCGGCCCGTTTCCGGGCTGTAGCGCCGGTAACTACCTGGTGGAGGATAGAGTGGTCGTCAACAAGCTGATCAAAAAGCGATTTCTGTTTCAGACCGAATTGGCTGGCGAGGAGGATAAACAGCTCGATCAGATCCACCGGCAGCCGAAAGGTTGCCCGTACCGACTGCCGTCCCTGTAATTCCTCCAGCGAGAGTCCTGGGCTGCCCTCCTCCTGGCCGATGATGATTTGCTTTTCCTGCATGTCTTGCCTCCTGCCGGCACAGTAAGCCGTTTATATTACTAAGTCAACAATTGCCTTAAAAGTAATATTTATTCTTTCGTCAATAAAGGTAATTTTTACGTATTGACATGAAAATTTTCAATAACTATTTTTCCGCCAACATAAGATGAGCCGCGGGCAGCCGTATCGGCCACCGCACAACAACCGACCAGGAGGTATTGCCATGTGGAGAGAATGGAGTGAGCTTGACCGTATGTTTCGGGCGATGGACCTGTTGAATGCACGCGTCAACCGGCTGTATCAGGGTTCCGAAGGGTACCGCATCTCCGGGGCCCCGTCCGGATTGACCCAGATGGGGCCGCGAACCAACCTTCGGGATGCCGGTGACCATCTGCGGATCACCGCCGAGCTGCCCGGAGTATCCAGGGAAGACCTGCAGATCCGTCTGCAGGGAAACTATCTGGAGATAAGCGGCAACCGCAAGGCGGAGAATCCGGAAGGCTATACCCGCCACCGCCAGGAAAGGGTAGTGACCAGCTTCAGCCGCAGTTTCACTCTCCCTGCCGACATTGACTCGACCAAGGTGGAGGCGAAGCTGAAGGACGGCATACTGACCCTCACCCTGCCCAAGGTGGAGGCCGCCAAACCACGGCAGATCACGATCAACTGAGCAGCGACAAGCAAATAATCGGACAAAAAGACAAATGGAGGAGAGCCATGAGTGAGGCCAAAGATGTTGCCGTCAGGCGGGAGGCGATGGTGGAAAGGAAGTCAAGTATAGAGGCAATGACCCCCTTTGTGGACATTTTTGAAAACGACGACGAGATTCTGCTCTTCGCCGATATGCCGGGGGTGGACAAGAAGGACGTGGCAATCAATATCGATAACGGCAAACTGACCCTCTCCGGTCTCCGGGAAACCGGGGAAGACGGCGTCCTCAGTTGGGAGGAGTTCGGCGACGTTGAATACCAGCGCACCTTCTCGGTGCCCCAGACCATCGACGTCGACAAGGTCAACGCCGAACTCAGAGATGGCGTGTTGCGCCTGCATCTGCCGAAATCGGCAGCGGCAAAACCACGGCAAATACACATCAAGGGCGACTGAGTGCAGCCAACCGGGGAACTCCCCCTGCCGCCACTCCCGGGGTAGGCCGAACTCTCGGCCCGCCCCGGGCCAGGGAAATTGACAGAACGAATATTGTAGTATAGGCTTTTGCCGGTGCCTCTCTTCCCACCCTCTGACCGGCAGTGACCAGGAGACTCCTTGCAGAAAACGGCACTGGCCATTGATGATCTCACCCTGCAGGCCGGCGACCGGGAGGTGCTCAACGGTTTTTCCCTCCAGCTGGAGGCGGCCGGCCGGCTCAGCCTCACCGGCCGTTCCGGATGCGGCAAGTCAACTCTGCTCCGGGCCCTGCTGGGCTTCGTGCCCCCAATAAGGGGGTCGATTCGCATATTTGACCAGGAACTGACCGAGGACTCCTGTTGGCAGCTGCGCACCAGGATGGCCTACGTCGACCAGGAGCCTGACCTCGGCGAAGGAACCGTCGACGCCTTCCTGGCTCGCCAGTTCCAGTACCGGCACAATCGGCACCTGCGCTACAACCTCAGCCGGTTGCCGGAGTTGTTTGATCGGCTGCTCCTCCCCGCCTCCCTGGGCAGCAAGGAGCTGCCCACCCTCTCAGGTGGGGAAAAACAACGGCTGGCGCTGATCGCCGCCCTGTTGCTGGAGCGGGACATCCTCCTGCTGGACGAGGCAACCGCCGCCCTCGACAGTGAGGCCGCCGGGGCGGTATTCGACCTGCTCGACAACTACCGGCAGACAACGATCCTAGCCGTTGTCCACGACCCCTTCCGGGCGGCAGCCTTCGGCAGAATTGTCGATCTCGGCCGACCGCAACGGGGAGAGGCTGGATGAGCACCATCGATATCGGCACCGGCAACCTGGCCCTGGCCTACCTTCTTCTCGCCCTCCCCCTGGCCCTCATGCTCTGGCTGCGTCTGCCGCTGATCAGCGAAACCCTCATCGCCGCCCTCCGCATGACCCTGCAACTGCTCTTCGTCGGCTTCTACCTGCAGTGGATCTTCGCCCTGAACAGTCTGCCGGCCACCGGTTTGTGGATTCTTATGATGCTCCTGGTCGCCGACCTGGCCATCATCCGGGGAGCCAATCTTCGTTTTCGCGCCATTGCCGGCCCGGTCTTTGTTGCCCTGCTCATCGGCACCCTGCTGCCGTTGCTCTTTTTTCTCCTGATCATTCTCGCCAGGCCCGAGGCGATGGCTGCCCAGTATGTGATCCCGATCTGCGGCATGATTCTCGGCAACTGTCTGCGGGCCGACATCATCGGCATCCGCACCTTCTACGAGGCCCTCCGTCGGGAAGAAAAGAGCTATCTCTACAGCCTGGCCCAGGGTGCCATGCGCCAGGAGGCCCTGCAGCCGTTCACCCGCAAGGCCTTCCAGGCGGCAATGCAGCCCACCGTCTCCTCGATGGCAACCATTGGTCTGGTTGCTCTTCCTGGGATGATGACCGGGGTGATCCTCGGCGGCGGCGATCCGATGACCGCCATCAAGTACCAGCTGGCAATCATGATCGCAATCTACGCCGGTACCGCCCTCACCGTGATCTCTGCCATTCGCCTGACCGCCGCCGGCAACATTTCCGGCCGGGGGAGAGTGGTTGTGGCGGTCTTTGCCACGGACGGAAAAGAGGGCAGCTGAGCGAACAGGCTGCAAAACAGGCTGCAATTGAGCGCACCAGGAAGCAGACGGGGCAACCCTGACCGGCGCCACATCCGCCGCGAGAAAGAGGGTGCCGCACCGGAAAGGACAACGGCCGGGACACATCATGGTTTTCAACTTTATCCTCTATCTTCTCTACGGGCTGACCTTCTTCACCCTGGGGGTGGCCATTCTCTCCCGCGATATCCGCCTGAGCGAGCTGGCCATCGCCAAAATACTCTGGCTGCTGGCCGCCTTCGGCATAGTCCATGGCTTCCATGAATGGCTGGAACTGTTGGAAAAACTTTTCCCGACGGTGATCGGTCCCGCCTTCAGCCTCTTCCGCCTGGTGGTGGTCAGTCTCTCCTTTCTCTTTCTTTTCTATTTTGGCCTCTTTCTCAACATCATCACCCTGCGGGGCGAACAAGGGCTGGAGACGACCCGGCGGCGCACCAAGGTGGTGGTCGGCGCCACCGCCCTGATCATGATCCTCATTGCCGCCTATCTCGATTTTCGCCACGGCAACGACATCCTAACCCGGATACTGGTGGCCCTGCCGGGGGGGATGCTGGCCGGGGTCGGCCTGATCCTTTACGCACGGACAGTGCGTCTCTTCTCGGCCAATGCCGCCACCAACTTCATCCTGGCCGGCTACTGCATGGTCTGTTACGCCATTCTGGCCGGCATCTTTCCCTCCGACACCCTGCTCCCTCTTCTGGGTGTCAAGGTGATCCTCCTCCGTGGGATGAGCGCCTTCTGTATCATGCTCTTCACCATCCGGGCCCTGTCGGTGTTCAGCGTCGAACAACGGGAACTGATCAACGACCAACTGCAGCGCTTCTCCCATTCGGAAAAACTCACCTCGATGGGGATTCTCGCTACCGGTATCGCCCACGAAATCAACAACCCGCTCACCAACATCTCTCTTAACGTCGAGATGCTCAAAGACCTGGTCGGGACAGACGCCAGGGTGGAGAAAAAGATCGCCGCCATCGAGCGCAATATCGAACGTGCCTCGCGGATTGCCAGGGAGCTTCTCCATTTTTCCCGGGAAAAGGAAACAGCCCTGCTCCCCACCGATCTCAACCGGGCAATCACCGGTGCCGGCAATCTCATCAATGCCCGGTCGCATACGGCGACAATCTCCCTGAACCTGGGGGATATCCCGGCAATCATGGGAATTCCCTGGAAACTCGAAGAGGTCTTTGTCAACCTGCTCATGAACAGTATCGATGCCTGCGGTGCGGCGGGGCAGATCAACATCGACACCTTTTGCCAGGGCGGACAGGTGGTTGCCAGGATCAGCGACAACGGCTGCGGTATCAGGGAAGAGGATCAGGGGAAAGTTTTCGACCCTTTCTTCACCACCAAGGAGATCGGCAAGGGAACTGGACTTGGCCTGTCGGTATGCCATAATATTATCAACCAGCACGGCGCCACCATCAGCCTGACCAGCAGTGTGCTGGCCGGGACGGTGGTCACCCTCATATTCCCCAAGGCAAGCGATGGCCCCTGAAACTTTGCTGGTAATTGACGACGATGCCGATCTGCGCGAGAGCATAGTCGAGATCCTCACCGAAAGCGGTTACCGGGTACTGGCCTGTGCAACCGCCGAGGCAGCCCTGCCGCTCTGCCACGAGGTCGTTCCCCAACTGGTACTGGTCGACAATATGATGCCGGGAATGGGTGGGATGGCCCTCATTCCCCTGCTGAAAAAGGATTTTCCGGCCACCAGAATCATCATGGTCACTGCATTTTCCACGGTGGACAACGCCGTGGCGGCGATGAAGAGCGGTGCCGACGACTATCTTGCCAAGCCCTTCCGGCGCGGCGAACTGCTCATGGCGGTCAAACGGGCCCTGGAATTGCGCCGATTCGACCGGCAGCACTGCGACCCGGAGATGGACGAGGCCCTTGCCTGTCTGGCCAACCAGATCCGCCGGGAAATCCTCGCCACCCTTGCCGACAGGGGAGAGATGCGGTTCATGGACATCACCCGCAGCCTCGGTATAGCCGACCACACCAAGGTGGTTTTTCATCTGAAAAATCTCAAGGCCAACAACCTGATCACCCAGAACCGGGAAAAAATCTATCGTCTCACCCCGCAGGGAAAAAAGATTCTCGATTGCCTGCATCTTCTCGCCAAAAAAATTTCCTCATAACTCCAAGGCAGTAGTCCGCATCTGTGAACTTCTCTTCCCGGAAAGGGGCAAAGTGGTGAGAACCTTTCTCTGGAACCTCCCCCGAACCCCCACTATAGTCCGACCATGTAGGAGTCGTGGTGGTAAACAGGTAACCCTAGGAGAAGGAGAGAGAAGATGAAAAAGTTTGGAGTATTGGCAATAGCATCTGTCGTAGCGCTGACCGGTTCGGCTTTTGCCGCCGACCACACCCTGATCAGCAGCAAAACCGCAAGCGGCATCGTCCTTGACGGAATCGCCGACCAGGCCTGGGAGAGCGCGAAACCGCTGGCGATCACCGTCGACGAGCTGCCCTACCAGCCGAACAACGGCTACACCGGCATGATCAGCACAACGGTGACCCTCAAATCCCTCTACGATGACCAGTACGTCTACTTCCTCATCAGCTACCAGGACCCGACCAAAAGCCTGGAACGTTTCCCCTGGGTAAAGCAGGCGGACGGCAGTTGGAAAAAACTGGCCAACAAGGACAGCACCGGCCACGACAACACCTATTACGAAGACAAGTTTGCCATGTTCTGGGACATCAACAGCAAAGACTTTGCAGCGGACGGTTGCATGGTCGCCTGCCACCTGGACGAACCGGGTGATACCTCTGCCGGCCGGAAATACACAGCCACCGCCGGTGAGACCATCGACATGTGGCACGCCAAATATGTCCGGACCATGCCCATGGGGATGTTCGATGATCAGTTTGTCGACAACAACACCGATCCCAAGGCCAACGCCGGCTGGGGCCGCAAGAACGATACCGCCCCAAAATTCGGTGCCTACCGGAACAATGACAACGCCGCCAAGACCGCCCCGGCCTTCATGAACCTGAATGCCAACGCCGATGACCGGTACTATGTCATTCCCAGCAAAAAGGTGCCTTTCGTCGACACCTTCCAGGAAGGGGCAGTTGTTCCCGGTATCGAGATTGCCCCTCTGGCCGGTGGCCGGGCCGATATCCTCGCCCGCAACCACTACGAAAACGGGGTGTGGACTCTGGAAGTGATGCGGGCCCTGAAGACGGAAGGGGAGAATGCCGACAGCCAGGATGTCCAGTTTACCGAGACGAACAAGAGCTACCCCTTCGGTATCGCAGTGTTTGACAACTCGCAGATCAACCATCTCTACCACGAGCAGCCGCTCTTCCTGCAATTTCAATAAGCTAGGAAACGGCAAACGACAACGACCATCGGCGGGATAAGCGATCTCCCCGCATCGAAACCGACCGGCCCAGCTGACGGCAATCCCGCAGCAGGGCCGGTCACCCCCTTCGTCACCGGCTGTTCTCTCCCTCCTACCGCCATCCCGAGCACTGCCTTCTCCTCCTTTCGGAATTCCGCTCTCCACTTTCCCCTATCCCCTCTAGGCCATTCCGACCCACCCTTGCCAACTGCCGGCTACACGACAGGAGCCGGAAAAGAGGCCTGCTGCGGCGCAGAAACAGTCAATGGAACTTGACAGAAGCTGCCGCAATTGAGTATTCCGGTGCTGAAGCTGCTGTTCTTCAGGAGGCCCCCGGTGATGGCCGACCCGGAAAGGGCTGACCACCGGGAGCGCCGGACAAGGTGTCGATGCCAGTCAGGGTTGAAACGGTTCGGCAAGGCCGTACATCCGTCCCTGACCCCGTCGCCGGGTCGCCACCTTCGGAAACGGTGCCGGCGGACCTTGGAAGTGAACCTGTCATGTTGAGAATTGTTTTTGCTCTTATTGCCATTGTGGTCGGGGTAGAGGTGGTGAGCTGGATTACCACTCCGGCCCTTGAGGAGCAGGAGCATATTACCCAGCTGGTCGACAAGTATCGGCAGATCCAGGAACTGGATGAGGTCCTTTACTCGCCGGCCCTGGCGGAAATTGTTCGTGAGCGAACAGCCTGCTCCAGCCTACGGCTGTCGCTGACCGATCTTGAACAGTGCCGGCAGGAGTACTACGGGCGGGTATTTCTTTTTGCCCACTCGACAATCGATTCCGCCCCGGACCGGGTTGAGACCCTGCGCTGCATCACCGATTGCCCATCCGTGCAGGCACTTTGCCGCGGGACGCAGACCAATGGCCATGACACCTGCCAGGAGAAGGAAATTTACTGCCTGGACTTCTGTCTCGACCGCTACTGGCGCGGGGCCTTTTCCTCCTCAACTGTCTTCGACTGGCGAGTACGCGACTGACCCCATGGTTGAACATCACAACGAACAGGGACACGCAGCGGAGCCGCCGGCCGATACCCCCCACCGGGCTCAGCAGGCTGATCGCCTTTGTCGGCGGCTGCCCGGCCAGAAACCGGGCCTCTGCCTCACGACGAGCCGGCCGCAGCAGCGCTGCCGACAGGAATGCCGGTCAGTGCCGGCAAGAGGGTTTTGCTCATGACCAGTACGACGCCCAGCCCCCGCCAAGCCACACTCCGACGAAACTGCGCTATCCTCCTGGCCGCCCTGGGTTGCTGGGCTCTGGCCACCTGGTGGCTCTATGACCAGGCCGAGGGCGAACTGCGGACCGCTGTCCTCCAGGAGGCCCGGCTGATCGCCAACACCATCCCCCGCACCTCTTTGAAGGCCTTGTCCGGCTCATCGGCCGATATGGACAAGGCGGAGTACCTGGAGATCAAGGCGCATCTGGTGGCGGCCCGGCAGACCAGCGACCGCTACCGATTCCTCTCCCTGATCGGGCAAAGGGAGGATGGCCTCTTCTTTTTCTATGCCGACAGCGAGCCCATCGGTTCACCGGACGAGTCGACGGCCGGGATGTTGTATCCGGACGGGCCAAAGGTGATGGGCAGGGTTTTTGCCAGTCGGTTGGAGATGATTGACGGCCCCCACACCGACCGCTGGGGTGAATGGATGACGGCCCTGGTCCCCCTGAGCCAGCCGGACAACGAAGCGCTTGCCGCCATCCTTTCCCTTGATGTCTCGGCTGACTCGTGGCAGGCGATGATCGCCTCACGGATCGCCATCCCCTCCTTTCTGCTCCTGCTGCTCAGCCTGTCCACCGGCATTCTTCTGCTCTTTGCCAAGCGGGGCGGAAGGCGGAAGGAGGCGATGGCGGCCATCGACCAACCGGAAGCGTTGCCGGAGCCGCCGAAACCCCCCGGGCAAAGAGAACGGCTGCGGCGATGGGTACGGAAACGGGGCGGGGAACTGGCGGTGATCGGGGTGGTGGTGGTCTTTTTCCTGGTCTATTTTGCGCCGTCAATCTTCATCACCGTCTATCCCGGCTACCGTGGTGTTCTGTTCAAGCGGCTCCACGAGGGGGTGGTGGAGGGGAAGGTCTTCCACGAGGGACTCTATCTGGTCGCCCCCTGGAACATCCTCTACCCCTATAACATCAGGGTGCACGATATGCACCTCACCCCGTCGGTGCTCTCCATTAACGGCCTGGCCGTTGGCCTGGAAGTCTCCGTCCGCTACTACCCGGACCGGGAACGGCTCCCCCTTCTCCACAAAACGGTGGGCCCCGACTATGAGGAGAAGGTGGTCAAGCCGGTAACCCAGGCTGCCATCCGCAAAGTGATCGGGCGATACGGGCCGGAGGAGATCTACGCCACCGAGGCCCAGCTGATTCAAGAGCAGATTCTCCTCGAGATCATTTCGATGAACGGCCGGATCCCCATCGTCTACGATGCTTTTTTCATCAAAACCATTAAATTGCCGGAGATGGTGCAGACGTCCATCGAAAACAAACTGCGGGCGCAGCAAGAGTACTTCACCTACGAGTTCCGCCTGAAGCAGGCGATGGAGGAGATCAAGCGGAAAATTCTCGAGGCCGAGGGGCTGCACGCCTTCAACAACATCATTGCCGGCAGCCTCACCGATCGTGTGCTGACCTGGCTCGGCGTCCAGGCTACCCTCGAACTGGCCCGTTCTCCCAACGCCAAGGTGGTTCTGGTGGGGGGTGGGGAAAACGGCCTGCCGATCATTCTCAACCTGGAACGGGATGCCGGCGGGCAGATTGCCCCGACCGGCGCAGCGGACACGATGGCAAGCACGACGGCCAACTCGGCAGCAAAGGCGGCAGCGGACGACAAGGCCACACCAACACCTCCGCCCCCGGGAATGGTGAGCCCGGAACTTCTCCAGCAGCGATACGAGAATGTCATCCGCTCCACCCAACAGACCCTGCAGAACAACTTCAACAGCGTTCCCAACCTGCAGAAAATGGTCAACGAATTGAATATCGACGGCATGCTGAGCCAACCGCCACAAACTGGACAATAAGGGTATTCCATGCTCTATTTTATCGGCTATGTCTTGTTCTCGGCCCTCGTCGGCTTATTTGGCGCGGATCGGAAGTGGGGTTTCTGGGGCTATTTTTTCAGTTCCCTGCTCTTTACCCCGCTGCTCGGCGTCCTTTTCGTCTTTGCCGCCGACCGGCGCCCGGAAGGCGATAAACACCGCCACCAGCCATGACCGATACTCTTTTGGGGGAGACAGCGGCACCACTTGCCACTCCCCCCGCCTCTGTGCAAATTCTTCTGCTGGCCATGCTCCTCCTGCTGGCGACCGTCCTCTTCCCCGGCACCGCCATGACCCGGGCGGAACCACTGCCGACCAGGGTCAACGTCGGCTATCTGCAGGAGGGTGACGCCAGCCATTTTCAGGAGAAACTGCTCTCTTTAGTCGACTACCTGGACCAGCTTGGACTGATCAAACCGGGGCCGAAGGCGGAGACAGGCCCTCCGCCACCCTTTGCCTCGGCTGACCGGCAGAACGATCTCAGCAACAGCCAGACCTCCGCCAGGGAGATCTGGAACTGGCTGGCCGACCATCGCAGTGGCGGGGTGCTCACCTTTCGAAAAGACGCCTTTTACGAGACGGCCTGGAATTCTCAGGCCCGGTTGAAGATGTTCGCCCAGGTCCGGGAAAGGCTGGTGAGAGCGGCCGATTTGGAGTTGCTCATTGCCCTGGGCGACTGGACCCCCGTCGAGCACCACACCCTGACCGAACTCACCTCGCTGATTCTCCTCTCGCACCTTGACCTGCAACCCACCGAGCAAAGCCGCCAGCAGCTGCGTCGTGACATCTTCGAAAATCTCAACCGCTTTCTGGAGAGCTCCCACAGCCTGGTGTTTGAGGAGGTGCTCTTTTTTCACAAGGCGGTGGGGTTTCCCCGCCTGGGAGTGCTACGGATGGTGCCGGAACACAACCCCGAGAACCCCGATTATATGGCCAGAATCCTCCAGGAGGTATCGGAGAATCAAGGTTTTCAGCTGGTCAGTTGCTTTGTTTCCGAAACCCAGCGTGGGCGGGTGGGGCTGACTGTCGAGGAGTGCATCGACTCTCTGGACGGCAGAATCGACGCCCTCTATCTGGCCGATACCTTCGAAATGGACCAGGAGCGCCGCCGCAAGGTCTTCCAGCGGCTGAGTGAGCAGAACCTGCCAACCTTTTCCCGTAACGGCGAAGAGGACGTCCGCCTGGGGGCCCTGATGGGTACCGCGGCAATCTCCCGCAAGCAGCGCAGCCGCGGCCTGGCCGTCCTGATCACCAGATCCCTGCGCGGCTCCAGCTCGGTGGGCAGCCTGATGCTTGACATGCCTCTGCGCATCGGTTTGAATCTCGATGTGGCCCAGGCGGTTGGCTACCACCCCTCGGCCACGGTGCTCTTTCTCTCGGAGACCCTTTACATGGCCCGCTTTGATCCCTCATCCCCAGTCCGACCAGAAGACCGCTCCTGGGGGAGGAACGGCAACAACCCCTAACTGTTCACCCGCACCCCATTTTCGCCCGGTCAAGATCGCCTTACGGAATCACATCGATCTCGACCGCCTGCCTGAGGGAACCTGGAGCAGTGGATGAACGGGACAACAAGGCAACCCACGGCAGGGTGGCAAGGGGCCTCCTGCCGGTGGCAACTATGACCATTTATGACCATTCGGTCGGCGCTGCCGGGACACCTCCCCGCCAGGCGCGGCAGAGCCTGCCGCCAGACATACCATGTTTGCAATCTATGACGAACAGGGGCGGATCTTTCGCAACACCCTGGAAGAACTCTACCGGGTGCCGGCGATCCAGCGGCGCGAACCGGCTCGAAGCATCGATGGCGATGAAGGCAAGGAATCGTTTCGCAATTACCTGACTGGCGAGGCGATCCACGCCTACCGGAAGGTGATCAGCGCGCGAAGCGACGAACCTATCCACCACGCCTATCAAGTGATGAAGCGACCGGTGACCACCGTCTACGCCGACACCCCGGTCGGCGAATGCTACGCCCTGCTGGAGGCGAAAAACATCAGACAGCTGCCGGTGGTGAGTCCGGAAGAGCGCCCGCTGGGGCTCTTCTCCCTGGAGCGGCTGTTCGACAAGTTGGTCAAGGAGGGGGGGAGTCTACAGGATCTGGAGGGACTTCCGGTGCGGCAGCTGGTCACCCTTCCCCTGCTCACCGCCGACCCCCTCGCCGATATCCGCAGGATTGCCAGGGTGATGTACGACCGGCGGCTCAACTGTATTCCGATCACCAACGAAGCGGATATGTTTGTCGGCATCGTCAGCCGAACCGACCTGATTTTCGCCCTGGCCAACACGCCGACCATGGCGATCAGGGCCTGAACCTCTTCGTTTCCACCCTCGAGGGAGGCCGCAATGACACCTTTTACCACCCGACCGGAAATCGCCGGCACCTTCGGTATGGTCACCTCGACCCACTGGCTCGCCTCCACACACGGCTTTGCCATCCTCGAACGGGGGGGAAATGCCTTTGATGCGGCGGTGGCAATGGGGCTGGTCCTGCAGGTGGTTGAACCGCATCTGAACGGTCCGGCCGGCGAGGTACCGGTGATTTTTCAACGCCCCGGAGAAGAGGTGCAGGTCCTCTGCGGTCAGGGGGTGGCCCCGGCCGGGGCGACCATCGCCGCCTTCCGGGCGCTGGGGCTGGATCTTGTCCCCGGTTCCGGCCTCCTCGCCACCGTCACCCCCGGGGCCTGGGATGGCTGGCTGCTGCTCCTCGCCGATTACGGCAGCATGGAACTGGCCGAGGTGCTCGCCCCGGCCATCGAGCTGGCCCGGGATGGCCACCCCATGCTGCCACGGGTGGCCGAAACCATCGCCGGCCTGGCCGATTTCTTCCGCAGCCACTGGCCGACCTCTGCCGCTCTCTGGCTGCCGGGCGGAGAGCCGCCAGCCGCCGGCAGACTCTTCACCAACCCAGACCTTGCCGCCACCTACCAGCGTCTGGCCGATATCGCCCGGCGCGCCCCGGACCGCCGGAGCGGCATCGAGGCGGCCCGCCAAGCCTGGCGGACCGGCTTCGTTGCCGAGGCAATCACCAGTTACTGTGCCTCCGCCCGGGTGGTCGATGTCACCGGCTGGCAACATGGGGCCCTCCTTTGTTCTGAAGATCTGGCCGGCTGGCAGGCCAGCTACGAAAGGCCCTGCCAGTTGGCGTATGGCGACTGGACGGTATACAAGACCGGCCCCTGGGGGCAGGGGCCGGTCCTCCTCCAGGCCCTGGCCATCCTCCGCGGTTACGACCTGGACCGCTACGACCCGCAAGGGGTGGAGTTTGTCCACCTGGTTATCGAAACGATCAAGCTGGCCTACGCCGACCGCGAGGCCTACTACGGCGACCCAGCGCAGAGCAGCATCCCCCTGGCCCTTCTTCTCTCCGAGGAGTATGCCGCCAGCCGTCGGCCGTTGATCAGCGACCGGGCCAGTCTCGACCAGCGTCCCGGCCGCCTGGCCGGCTACGAACACCAGGCGGAGGCGGTGATTCGCCGCGCCGCCCCGACCGGCTTCACCTCGAGCGGAGCCACCGCCGGCGAACCGACCATGGCCCATCTCAGCGAAAAACGTGGTGATACCGTTCATCTGGACGTCATCGACCGCTGGGGCAATCTGCTCTCCGCCACCCCCTCCGGCGGCTGGCTGCAGTCGTCACCAGTGCTACCCGGCCTTGGTTTTGCCCTCAACAGCCGTGCCCAGATGTTCTGGCTGGAGGAGGGGCTGCCCACCTCACTTGCCCCGGGCCGCCGCCCCCGCACCACCCTGACCCCCAGCCTGGCTCGCCACCGCGACGGCTCGGCCCTGGTCTTCGGCACCCCCGGCGGCGACCAGCAGGACCAGTGGAATCTTCTCCTCTTCCTCCGCCTGGCCCATTTCGGCATGGGGCTGCAGCAGGCAATCGATGCCCCGCAGTTTCATAGCCTGCACATGCAAAGCAGTTTCTACCCCCGTGCCGCCCAACCCGGCGAGATGCTGATCGAGCCCGCATTCCCCACCGCCACCATCGAGGGGTTACGGGCCCGGGGCCATCGGGTGACCGTGGCCGAACCGTGGAGCGTCGGCCGGATGACCGCCGCCCGCCGCGATGCGGACGGCCTCCTCCATGCCGCAGCCACCCCGCGGCTGATGCAGGCCTACGCCATCGGCCGCTGAGCGGCGGGCAACGGCCCAGCGAACTTTTTTTATGAAATCACCCCCCAGCCGTCCCGGTCCGCTGGGCAATTCTGGCCGGGGGGATTGACGCCTGCCCGGCGAGCCCCTCGGCGAAGCTGAGCCGCCGCCCGGCCGAGACCCCCTCGTGGTAGAGACCGGCATCGATCCGGCAGCGGCTGCTCCGCCTGCGGCAGAGACGGGGGTGGTAGAGACCGATATAGCGGTCAAGCCCGGCGTCGGCCAGCACCAGCAGGGCCCGCTCCTCGGCAGCATCCCGCTGGGCAGCACCGGGTTGGGTACCGCCGGGGTGGCGCTGACTGGCCAGCTTCTCCCGAAAACCACGGAGTATGCCGAGGAAGTAGCTGGCCCGGCTGTTTCTGCCCAGTGGTTGAGCGGTCTTGCCGGAGCTACCGAACTGGCGCCGACGGGAGGCCCAGAGGCTTGCCAGCCGGTTGTCGAGAAAATGGTAGCAGTACTCGGCCACCGCCACGTTGGCCCGACTGCCGAAAATCTGGATCACCCGGGAAAACTCGCCACTCTCCGGGCGGAAAAGATCGGCCAGCACACAGCGCACCCAGAAAAAGTCGCCCAAAATAGCGCAAATTTCCTTCTGGTAGCGGGCAATGCGCTTTTTCTGCCGGTCAATTCCCAGGCAGCAGTAGGCCTCGTCACCGACACCGTCAAGTTCACTGAGATGGTGGCGGGTGCTCAGCTCTCTGGCCTTCTCCAGGGCCAGGGCGGCCTCGTGTTCGTTGGCCGACTCGGCCAGGGCGAGCAGCTTCTTCACCCGCTCGATACAGCGCCGCCCCGGTGCCGAGAGGCTACCGCCGGTGGTGGCAGCCAGGCTCTCGGCAAGGATGGATCCGGCCCGACGGAACTCCGGCAGCACCCCCAGCCGCTCACAGGCCCGCTGGAACAGCTCACCATGGGGGGTGGTCGCAGCGGTGAAATACTCGCTGCAGAGCTGGTGCGCCATCTCATGCTTGAGCACCTGCAAAGTGACCGACCAGGGGTAGCCGGTGATCAACCGCCGGCTGAGGCGGAGTATGCGGCTCTGCGGGCACCAGGAGCCCACCTCCCGGTCGGTGTCGGCAATGGCAAAGATCGGCGGGCGCAGGGGTAGCTGGTAGCCCTGGCAGATCTCGGTGAACTCCTGGTGCAGCTGACGCAACCAGAGGGACTGGAGCGGATCGATCCGGGACGCTGACGACATATGCATATGGTATCGTTGTGCAGAGATGGTTTTTTACGGGTAATTTTTTTTACCAGGCGGTACCATACCCTCAATCGTTCGTGCCGACAACTCTTCCCATCCGCCGCCAGCCCAGCCTTTTTTGCAGGCCCGACCAGCCTCTGCCCTGGGGAAAAATGGAGATCGCCACCACCCACAAGAACACCGACTTTGACGGGCTGGCCTCGGTCATTGCCGCCACCCTGCTCTACCCCGGCTGTGTCGGGGTGATCCCGAAGATGACCAACAGCAACGTCGAGCAGTTTCTCTCCACCCACAAAACCGCCTTCAACCTCATTCTGCCCAACGAGGTGGAGCATGAGGCAGTCAGCCGGCTCATCGTGGTCGACACCGACCAGTGGCAGCGGCTGGACCGGATGGAGAAACTGGCCGCCCGCACCGATCTGCAGATCGACATCTGGGACCATCATATGAGCGGCGGTATGGGCGGTGGCGGTGATATCGAGGCCGGCTGGTCCTGCCGTGAGGGGGTGGGGGCAACGGTGAGCCTGCTGGTCCGAGAGATGCGACGACGCGGCATGGTTCTCTCCCCGCTCGACTCCACCGTACTGCTCATCGGTCTCTACGAGGACACCGGCCACCTCTCCTACCCCTCCACCACCGCCGAAGACGCCCGCGCCGCCGCCTACCTCCTCGACAACCGGGCCGACCTCAACGTTGCCGGTTTCTTCCTCAACCCGCCCTATGAAGAGAACCAGAAGGAGGTCCTCTTCGAAATGATGAAAGAGACCGAAAAACTGGTGATCAAGGGCTTCACCATCGGCTTCAACACCATCTGCCTGAAGAAGAAGGTCGGCAACCTCGCCGCCATTGTCAGCATGTACCGGAAGATCATCAACGTCGACGCCCTCTTCGTGATCTTCTCGGCCGATGACCGGCACACCGTGATCGGCCGGAGCGGCGTGGACAATATCCACGTTGGCCATATTCTGGCCGAGATCGGCGGCGGTGGCCATGCCGGTGCCGGTTCGGCAACGGTAAAAAACGCCATCCTTGATACCGCCGGCATCAGGGAGGCAGTCTGCCGGGCCCTTGCCGCCAATGGGAGCGGCAAGATCCGCATCGCCGACATCATGTCCTTTCCGGTGATCTCGGTCCCACCAGAGACCCCGATGCGCGAGGTGCAGGCGGTGATGGCCCGGGAAAAGATCCGCGGCCTGATGGTCCAGGAGGGTGATACCATCTGCGGCATCATCGTCCTCTGGGACCTGAAAAAAGTGAAGAAGGAAAACCAGTGGCACAGCCCGGTGAAGGCCTTTATGGCCAGGAAAGTGTTCACCACCACCCCGGATGCCTCACCCACCGATGCCGCCCATTTAATGATCGAGCACGATGTCGGCTACCTGCCGGTGGTCCAGGGGGGCAAGCCCATCGGCATCGTCACCCGGACCGACATCCTCACCTACTACTACGACTTGCTGCCGGAGTAAGGGGTGCGGGAAAAAACCGTTGACGCCTCTGCCGCTTTCTGCTAGAAGACTTTTCCTGAAATGCCTCCACAGAGCGGGAATAACTCAGTGGTAGAGTGCAACCTTGCCAAGGTTGAAGTCGCGAGTTCGAATCTCGTTTCCCGCTCCAGCCCCCGACCCCCGCGCCTCAGCCTCCACTCCTCCACACCCCCTGCACCACACAACGGCTGCGCACCTGGCAGCACCGCCAGCCCAAAGACCGGCAAGAGGGCTGCGCATGAAGGGGGCGGCCGCTGTCGCTGGGTTTAAGCGCGACCACAGCCGGCCGCCGCTATTTGAAGCAGATCCGCCGCACCTCGTCGAAGGTGGCGACGAAATGGGCGGTCAGACCACTGCGCACATGTTCCGGCAGCATCTCAAAGTCCTCCTGGTTGCCTTTGGGGAGAATCACCTCCTGGACCTTGGCCCGTTTCGAGGCGATCATCTTCTCCTTCACCCCGCCGATGGGCATCACCAGACCACTTAAGGTGAGTTCCCCGGTCATCGCCAAGCTTCCCTGAATCGCCTTGCCGGCCACCAGTGAGTAGAGGGCGCAGGCCATGGTGATACCCGCCGAGGGGCCATCCTTGGGAGTCGCCCCGGCTGGGACATGCAGGTGGATCAGGTTTTTCTGGAAGAACTCAGCCCCCTCGTGGTTGCCCTGCATCAGGGAGCGGACGTAGCTGTAGGCGATCTCCGACGACTCCACCATCACCTGCCCGAGTTGGCCGGTCTGTTTGAAGCCGGGTTGGCCGGTGGGGATGGGGATCGCCTCGATATGCAGGGTTGCCCCACCGAGGCTGGTGTAGGCAAGTCCAGTCACCACCCCGATCCGCGGTTTTTTGAAGGCGTTGTCCTCGGAAAAGTAGCGCTTGCCGAGTAGGTCGCGCAGTTCTTCCTTGTGGATCCGCACATTCTGCTCCGGATTGTCGATGATCTTGCTCACCGTCTTGCGGAGAATCTTCTTGATGCAGTTTTCCAGACCGCGTACCCCCGCCTCCCGGGCATAGCCGTCGACGATGGCGGCGATGATCCCCTGCGGGATGGTCACCTGTTTGGCGGTCAGGCCGTGCTCTTTCAGCTGTTTGGGGATCAGGTGGCGGCGGGCGATCTGCACCTTCTCCTCGAGGATATAGCCGGGCAGCTGGATCACCTCCATCCGGTCCATCAGCGGCGCCGGGATGGTATCGAGCTGGTTGGCGGTGCAGATGAAGAAGATCTTCGACAGGTCGAAGCGGACATCAAGGTAATGGTCAAGAAAGTCACGGTTCTGCTCCGGATCGAGCACCTCGAGGAGGGCCGAGGCCGGGTCGCCGTGGAAACTGGCACCTATCTTGTCGACCTCATCGAGCATGATCACCGGGTTGGCGGTCTTGCAGGTCTTGATCGCCTGGATGAACTTGCCCGGCATCGCGCCGATATAGGTGCGACGGTGCCCCTTGATCTCCGCCTCGTCACGCATCCCCCCCAAGGAGAAGCGGAAAAACTCCCGGCCAAGACTGGTGGCCACCGATCGACCGATGGAGGTCTTCCCCACCCCGGGGGGACCCTGGAGCAGAAGGATGGTGCCGGAGAGATCCCCCTTGATCACCCCCACCGAGATCAGTTCGAGAATCCGGTCCTTGACATCCTCCAGACCAAAGTGGTCCCGGTCGAGGATCCTTGACGCTTTTGTACGGTTATAGCTGTCCTTGGAGTAGACCCCCCAGGGGAGAATGGTCAGCCAGTCGAGATAGGTACGGGTGACGTTGAACTCCGGCGAGGAGGAGCCGAGCAGCTTCAGCTTTTCAATCTCCTCGCGCACCCTCTCCCTGGCCTCGTCAGAGAGAACCAGTTTTTCCAGGCGCTTCTGGTATTTTTCGATCTCGCTCTGGGTGTCGTCCTTGGCCAGACCGAGCTCTTTTTTGATCTCCTGCAACTGCTGCTTGAGAAAAAACTCACGCTGCTGTTTGGAGAGCTGCTCTTCGATGCGCTTGGAGATCTTCGCCTTCAGCCGGGATATCTCCACCTCGTTCTTCAGCAGAATGAGCACCGACTCCAGCCGCTCACGCACCTCACCGGTCTCGAGGATCTTCTGGATTTCGGCACCGGAGGAGGTGGTCATCGAGGCGGCGAAATCGGCCAGCGATCCGGGGTCGCTGAGGTTGATCCGCTCGATCAGCAGGGAGAGTCCCTCCTTGAACAGCGGGTTCATGTTCACCAGTTCCTTGATGCAGTCGATGATCGCCACCGAGTAGGCCTTCAACTCCTCGGTGTTTGCCTGGATGGTCTCGAACCAGTAGTTGACCTCTGCGACGAACAGGGTATCCTTTTTCCGCAGGGCGACGACATTGAACCGCTCTAGAGCCTGAACCAGCACCTGTAGCGGCTCTCCTGGTTTATATGGGGAGACCTGCACCACCCGGACCACCACCCCGACACGGAAAAAATCGTCGGCATCCTTGGCAGCATGGGGCATGCCATCCTCTTTCGGGCGAGTCAGAATCAGCCCGAAATAGAGAGGGGTGTTCTGGTTGACATGCCGCATCACCTCCTGCTGCAGGGTGCTGTCATCAATAATGATCGGCCCCATCATTTTCGGGAACATCGGCCGATCGTGGAGGGGGATGATCACCAGTTTTTCCGGGAGCAGATCCTTGGCCACCACCAGAGAGGTAGTGGACGCCGACCCCTTCTCCTCTTCCGGCGATTCGATCCCGTCGGGAGTCAATACAGTTGGTTCCTCAGTCATGCCAAGCCTCCTTCATCATTTTTTACAGGGAACAGTCTCCCTGTACAGTGGGTTGCAAAAATGGAATCTAGCCAACATCGGCAAAGATAAGCACTCTGCCCGTGACTGAAAGTTGTCATGGACAATTTGCCCGACCTATCGACAGGCAACAGCGGCCAGACTGATCGGGCAGACCGTTGCTTTGTCTGTCGGCTGCCTTGAAAAATTCCAATTTCCGTTCAAGACCAAGGCGAAGAAAAACAATTTTTCGTGAGCAGATATTTGATATACCAAGGACAAATTGTTTTCCTTCAAGGCAGAGATTGGGCGGAAATACCATTTTTCAAGGTGGCCTGTTGAGACTTCGCCGCATGGAGGGTACAATGGAGGTGGTCGTTCAGTGCTATGCACCTAAGAGAGTGCAGAACTGGGATATGTAACGGTTCACCAATGGACAAGCATACCCCTGCTGGGTGCAAGTCATAAACAAGGATGGCCCTCAGGAGAACGATGAAGCTGTTTGACGCCCTTGCCGGTCGCAAATCGACCCGCGCCTATCTCGACCAACCGGTAAGCCGGGAGCAGATCGTCCGCATTCTGGATGCCGCCGGCAATGCCCCGTCCGGCGCCAACGCCCAGCCCTGGCAGGTGGCGGTGGTCGGCGGCGACAAAAAACGCCAGCTCTGCCAGGCCCTGGAAAAGGCCTTTGCCGAACGGGGAGTGGGAGAGATGGAGTACCACTACTATCCGCAACAGTGGCCGCCGGCCCCGAAAAAGAGGCGCTTTAGCTGCGGCATCCAACTCTACGAGGCGCTGGGCATCGCCCGGCACGACCAGGTAGCGAGGGAGGCACAGTGGGTCGCCAACTACCGTGCCTTCGATGCGCCGGTGGTGCTTTTCTTCTTTATGGATGCTCGGATGGAGAAGGGTTCCTTCCTCGACTGCGGGATGTTTCTCCAGTCGCTGATGCTTGCCGCCCACGCCGAAGGGCTGGCCACCTGCGCCCAGGCGGCACTGGGGCAGTTTCCGGAGGTGATAAAGGGGCAACTCGGCTACGACGAGTCAACCGTCCTGCTCTGCGGCATGGCCCTCGGCTACGAGGATCCTGCGGCGCCGGTTAACGCCTACCGGACCCCGCGCGAGGAGGTGGAGAGTTTCACCCGCTTCTTCCTGTGACCCCGGCTTCCAGAGGGTAGTGGGTAGTGCACCAGCGGGGTAGGGGACCAGCGGCCCGTCATGCGTTTGCCATCCTTCAGCCATGCGTTTGCCAGCCAGCTGCCGGTCAAATGCCAGACAAATGCCAGACAAATGCAACCATCTGCCAGCCATTCAAGGCAGGCAGTTGGAGTTCTCCGGCAGTGCCATAAGAGGACGACGGAATATGAAAAATAGAGGGATATAACCGGACAGGGAAGGTGCCGGGCCCAAAAAACTCGAAAAAGAGAGAAGGGATGTTTACCATCGACGATCTCCACGATATCGCCATCCAGATTGAACAGAATGGTGCCGCCACCTATAGCAAAGCCAGCGAGGTGGTGGCTGATCCGGAAACGGCCTCCCTGCTGCGCTGGATGGCCGAAGAAGAGGAGCGCCACCGGCAGTGGTTTGCCGGCCTGCCGAAAACCCGGCGGACACTCTCCGCCGCCGACCGGGAGGTGGAGGATATGGGCCGCTCGCTGCTCAGGGATATCCTCAAATCCGGCAGCGACTTCCTCCATGACCGCGAGGCTCTGGAGACGGCCCCGGACATTGATGCCGTCCTGACCAGCGCCGGCAGATTTGAACAGGAGACCATTCTCTTCTATGAGTTTCTCCTCGCCCTGCTGGAGGAGGAGGATGCCATCTCCCGCCTGCGGGAGATCATCGCCGAGGAACGCCGCCATCTGGAACTGCTGCAACAGCTGCTCCACTCTGCCGCCGGCAGCCGCCAATGAGCAGCTTGGCCGAGCAACTGCATGCCGCCGCCAGGGAGCGCCAGCGCCCCGACGGGACGGCCTACCGCGCCCTGCTCCTGGAGGACGCCACCCGGATCGCCAGGCTCTCCGCTGTGGCACTGGGCGAGGTGGAGCGTGCCGCCCTCGGCGAGGAGATCATCCCCGAGCGGTACAGCCGCAACCAGAAGACCCTGGGCAACGCCGACCAGCTCCGTCTCCTTCAGGCCCGGGTGGCGGTGATCGGTCTAGGTGGGTTGGGGGGGACAGTGATGGAAATTCTCGCCAGGATCGGGGTCGGCCGGCTCACCCTGGTTGATGGCGACTGCTTTGATGAGAGCAACCTGAACCGACAGCTGCTCAGCAGCCCGGCGGTACTCGGCCTGGCCAAGGCGGAGATTGCCGGACAGCGGGTGGCGGAGATCAACCCGGCAGTGGTCTGCCGGATCGTCCCGCAGTTCCTCACCGCCGACAACGGCGAGGAGATTCTCGACGGCTGCAGCCTGGCCGTCGACTGCCTCGACAACATTCCTGGACGCTTCACCCTTGAAGAGGCCTGTGGCCGCCGGAAAATCCCCCTGGTCTCGGCGGCGATCGGCGGCACCAGCGGCCAGGCGACGGTGGTGCTGCCGGGCGACGATGGCCTGCGCCGGATCTATGGCGCCCCGGAAGCGGCACCAACCAGGGGCAGCGAGGCATCCTTCGGTACCCTGCCCTTCACCGCCTGGCAGCTGGCGGCAGTGGAATGCGCCGAGGTGGTCAGCCTTCTCCTTTGCCGGCCGGCGGCCCTGCACCAACGCCTGCTGCTGCTGGAGACCCGCGACCACCTGTGCGAGCTGGTGCAGCTGACAGAGACCGGCCCCGGCCAGACGGGAACACCCCGCCGCTGAACCGGGCAGGGCAATCCTTTTCCCCCACCCTTTCCGAGGAGAGACTACTATGAGCGCGCCACCGGACAACCCGCCAGGCCAAATCGGCTCGGCTCAGGGCCAAGGCCACAACCTGGGCCTCGGCCTGGCCGATATCACCATCTGCGAATCGGAGATCTGCTGCATCGACGGTAAAGAGGGTCGTCTGCTTTATCGTGGCTATGACGCCATCGAGCTGGCCCGCCAGTCGACCTTTGAAGAGGTGGCCTACCTCCTCTGGTACGGCGCCCTGCCCCGGCCCACCGAGTTCAAGGCCTTTCTCGCCGGCTTCACCGGCTCCATGGCCCTGCCCATGGAGACGACCATGATCCTGCGGATGTTCCCCAAGGCCGCCACCCCCATGGAGGTGATCCGCACCGCCGTCTCCTCGCTCGGCCACTGGGACCCGGACAGCGGCAACACCGGCCTGGACGCCAGCCTGCGCAAGGCCCAGCGTCTCACCGAACGGATCCCCCTGCTCATCTCGGCACACCAGCGGCTGCGCGAGGGTGAGGAGCCGATCAGGCCGATCCCCGGCCGCAGTATCGCCTTCAACTTCCTCTACACCCTTTTCGGCCGGGAACCGGAACCACTGGTGGAACGGGCCTTTGATGCCGCCCTTGTCCTCCACGCCGACCACGAACTGAACGCCTCCACCTTCTCCGCCCGGGTCACCGCCTCGACCATGGCCGATATCTACTCGGCGGTCACCTCCGCCATCGGCACCCTCAAGGGGCCCCTGCACGGCGGCGCCAATACCGAGGTGATGCTGCTGCTGGAGGAGATCGGCGAACCGGCCCGGGCCAGGGCGGTGATCGAGAAAAAACTGGCCGCCGGCGAGAAGATCCCCGGCTTCGGCCACCGGGTCTACCGCTGTGAGGATCCACGGGTGGATCCCCTGCGCGCCTATGCCCGGGAGCTTTCTGCGCTGCATGGCGACAGCAGGTATTTCGACATTACCTGCGAGATTGACAAAATCGTTGTCGAACAGACCAAGGTCTTCGCAAATGTTGATCTCTACACCGCTTCCCTGTATACTGCCATCGGTCTGCCGAAGGAACTTTTCACCCCGGTCTTCGCGATCAGCAGAACCGTCGGCTGGACCTCGCATATCCTCGAACAGTGGAGCAAAAACCGGCTGATCCGCCCCCGTGCCGAGTACATCGGGCCGGCATCGTATGCTTACATCCCGATCAGGGAGCGTTCCCGGGGCTGACCCCTGGAAAAGACTGCCGAGGCCGCCCGCCGCCGGGCAGCCGGCCACCTTTAACCCTTTCTCCTCGGCACCCCCTCCGGGATCACCATGAACACCACTCTGATCGTTCTCGACACCCTTTCCGACTGGAAACCCTACTACGACACCGACAGCATCATCACCGCCGATGCCTACCTCTACAACCAGGCGCTGAGCAGCAGCAAGCTGCTGGTTATCAACCTCTGCGGCGACCTGAGCTACAACTCGGAAGGGTACTACTGCTCCCTCCTGGCTCAGGCCCGAAAACACAAGATCATCCCCTCGGTGGAGGCGATCAATGCCCTCGACTGCGACCGGACCCTGAAGCTGCAGGGACTGGTCAAAAAGAGCTGCCAGAATTTGAGCATCAACCCGATGATGGACAACCCGCCCTACGAACTGGACATCTTTTTCGGTGATTGCCAGAACCAGGGGCTGCGCCGACTGGCCAAGTTCATCTTCGACCAGTTTCCTTTCCCGATGCTGAAGGTCACCTTCCGCGACGCCGCCCTCACCCAGGTCGACCACTTCCGGACCATCAGCCTGGGGGAATTGAACGAGAACCAGCAGACCCTCTTTGCCAACGCCATCGACCGTTTCAGCAGGAAGATCTGGCGCTACCCGCGCAGCAAGAAACCGAGCCGCTACGATCTGGCGATTCTCTACGACCCGGAGGAGAAACTCGGCCCCAGCAACACCTCGGCACTCAACCTCTTCGTCTCCGAGGCGAAAAAAATGAACATCAACGCCGAACTGATCACCGCCGACGACTCAGCCCGGTTGATGGAGTTCGACGCCCTGTTCATCCGCCAGACCACTGCCGTCCACCATATCACCTACCAGTTGGCCCGCAAGGCCCACCTGGCCGACATGGTGGTAATCGATGACCCGGCCTCAATTATCCGCTGCACCAACAAGGTCTATCTGAAAGAGCTGCTCGACCGGGAACAGATACCTTGCCCCCGCTCCAAGCTGATCTTCAAGAAGAACCCCGCCCCGTACCGGCAGCTGAGTGAGTGTTTCGGCAGCACCATGGTGGTGAAGATTCCTGATGGCTCCTTCTCGGTGGGGGTGGCCAAGGTCACTTCTGAGGAGGAGTACGGTCAGGTCACCAGCGATCTCTTCCAGCGCTCCTCGATCCTGCTGGTGCAGGAGTACGTCCCCACCGAGTTTGACTGGCGGATCGGCGTGCTTGGCGGTGAATGCATCTACAGCTGCAAATACTTCATGGCCAAAGGGCACTGGCAGATCATCCAGCATCGCAAAACCGGCAATGCCCGGGGCGGCAACTGGGAGACCGTACCGCTGGGCAGTGTCCCGTCACGGGTCCGGCGGCTGGCCCTGAAGGCCACCGCGCTCATCGGCAAGGGACTCTACGGGGTCGATATCAAGGTGGTCAACGACCAGCCGATAATCATCGAGATCAACGACAACCCCTCCATCGAGCACGGGGTGGAGGACAAGATCATGGGCAACGAGCTGTACCGGATCATCCTCCGGGAGATCGTCAACCGGCTGAACACCGGCCAGCGGCTTTGAGCGGCGCCACCTTCCACTTCACCACTGCCGAACCGACCGATATCAACGAACTGGACCGGCTGGAACGGCAGCTCTTCCACACCGACCGTTGCTCGCGGCGGAGCTTCCGCTACCTGATCCGCCGTGGGGCGGTGCTGCTGGCCAGGCGTCAGGGCGAGAAAACGATCGCCGGCTATGCCATCCTGCTCAGCCGCCGGAACAGCCGGAAGATGCGGGTGTACTCCCTGGCCGTCCTTCCTGCCGAGCGGCAGGCCGGCCTGGGCAGCATGCTGGTGGCGGAAATCGAGGCGATCGCCCGGCGCGCCGGCTCTACCTCGCTCACTCTGGAGGTGGCCGACAGCAACCTGGCCGCCCTTGCCCTCTACCGCAAGTGCGGTTTCCACCAGCATGGCTTTCGCTACGGATACTACCAGGATGGCGGCCATGCCCTCCTTCTTCACAAGAACCTGACAACGGAGACGGGCCATGATCATCCCCTGTACACAGGTCGTCCCCATCAGTGAGAGCAAGGGGCGCGGTGTTGTCGCCACCGCTCCCATCCGCAAGGGGACCATCACCTGGGTCTTTGACCAGTTGGACCGGGAGTTCACCCCGGAGCAATTCTGGCAGCTTCCCCCGGCCATCAGGGAGACAATCCTCACCTACTCCTACCGCAACCGCCATGGCCGTCTGGTCTTCTGCTGGGACAACGAACGCTACATGAACCACAGCTTCCACGCCAACTGCTGCCTCACCCCCTACAACTTCGAGATTGCCATCCGTGATATCGCCTGCGGTGAAGAACTGACCAACGACTACGGCACCCTCAACATCATCGCCCCATTCCCGGTAGAGGAGGAGGGGAGCGGCCGGGATACCGTCCACCCCGACGACCTCCGCCGCCACAGTGGCAAGTGGGACCGGCTGCTGGCCGCGGCCTTCACCCGCCTCCTCAAGGTCGACCAACCACTGCAGCCCTTTTTTTCTCCCGAGGCCTGGCAGGAGGTGGCTGCGGTGGCCAGTGGCAAAAAAGCCCTCGGCACCATCGCCGACTGCCTCTGTCTGCTTGACGGCTCCCCCTTCCTGGTTCCACCCCGAGAACGCCCTTAATGACTCCCTTTCTGCTCTCGCAGATTCTCGTCGGCATCGCCATCGCCACCGACCTCATCTCCTTCCAGTTCAAACAGCGGCGCCACATCGTCGCCTGCCTTTTCACCTCCTGCCTGCTCATCTCCGTCCATTTCATGCTTCTTGACCACTGGACCGCCGCCTGGCTGGGCCTACTGGCCGCCAGCCGCTTTCTCACCAGCCTCTTTTCCACCTCCAGGCTGCTGATGTTCTTCTTTCTCCTGGCCACCCTGCTGGTGGCCTTTTTCACCTACAGCGGCATCCTCACCCTGCTCGGCGCCGCCGGCGGTCTCTTCGGAACCATGGCCTCCTTCTGCCGGGAGGACAAAACGCTCCGCCAGCTGATGCTGGTCGGCACCTGCCTCTGGCTCTGCCACAATATCCTTGCCGGTTCCCCGCTGGCGGTACTGATGGAGGCCCTGTTCATCAGTTCCAACCTGGTGGGCTATTTCCGCTTCTATATTTTGCCGAAAAGGAGAAAACTGGCCGCCTGAAGCGGCGGTGCGGCGAAGGGGCCGGCCCGGATGGGGGGCAGCGAAACGAGGAAGATGATCAGGGATGGTTCTGGGCGAAGGAGTTGTAGTGTTCCACCGGCGCCCGGTCATCGGTGAGCACCGGTCTCCGGGCAATCTCCGGCAAGGGCTGGCGGAGGGCGAGCATGGCGCTGATTTCCGGGTCGGCACTGTGCAGGGGGAAGGTTGCCTGCCGCCGGCTGGCGACCAGGATCAAGTTCTGCACCTGGTCGGCCCGGCGATGGGGCGAGACCTTGAAGAGGTGGACCTGGGGGAAGACCTCCCGGTAGGTGGCCAGTTCAGCCTGAAAAAATCCACTCGCCGGCCCTTCCATGGCCCCACCGATGTTGAAGATCACCACCCCGTCTTCGCGCAACACCCGGTAAATCTGCCGCACCGCCTCGATGGTGGTCAGCTGGAAGGGGACCGAGAAGAGTGAGCCAAAGGCGTCGAGCAGCAGCGCATCGTAGCGGCCGCTCTCGGCCCGGTTGAGAAAGACCCGGCCATCCTGGTGGTGGATCTCCAACCGGGGGTTTTCCTCCAGGCGGAAAAAACGCCTGGCCAGGGCGGTCATCCCCGGATCGATCTCCACCACTTCCAGCAGTGCCTCCGGGTAGCGCTGCAGGTAGGCCTTGGGAAAGGAATAGCCGGCCCCACCGATCATCAGGGCCCGTTCAAATCCCGGCCGAAAATGGCGGATCAGGTGGTAATAGCGGGTGTAGACGGAGACCAGATCGTCGGAGTCGAGGTACATCCGCGACTGGGTATAGTGCGGGTCAATGAGCAGGTTGCGGACCTTGCGGCCGCTTTGTGCTTCGGTGGTGGTGAAGATCTGCACGGCGCTGTACTCGGTGTCGGTGCGGTGGAGGTCGTGGGCCGAGGCCAGATACCGGCCCCGCATTTCCTGGGCGGCGATTCCGCCAAGAAAGATGAGCAGCACCGTCACCCGGAACCAATTCAGGGCAAAGGGGACAAGAAGGGCGGCAAGGAGGAACAGGGAGCCGGCGACCAGATAGAGGGTCCGGGTGGTGCCGATAAAGGGGAGAAGGTAGAAGCCGGCCAGAAAGGTGCCGAAGATGCTGCCCAGGGTGGAGATGGCGTAGAGTCTGCCGACCACCCGGCCGGAGTCGGCAAGGGAGGAGATCTTCAGGCGAACCGCATAGGGGGTGACGAAGCCGAGGAGCACCGCCGCCGGTGCAAAGAGAAGGAGCGCCGCCAGCACCGCCTGAATCTGCAGGAGCAGGGTGGAAGCGGCGATCACCGTGAGGAGAAGGTCGCCGGCAAAGATGGTTACCGCCACCGCGCCACCTGCCAGGAAAAGCACCCCGGCGAGATAACTCAGCTTTGCCCCGCGGTCGGCGGCCTGGCCACCCAACCAGTAGCCGAGGCTGAGGGCGGCAAGGATGACGCCGATCAGGCTGGTCCAAATATAGGTGGAGGTGCCGATATGTGGTGCCAGCAGGCGGGCCCCGGTGATCTCGTAGACCATCACCACCGCCCCGCAGACAAAGAGGGTTGCCTCCAGAATGCCGCTGGCGACGGCGGGGGGTGCCTGGCTTTTTTTGGCGTGCATCGTTTTCTTTCGCTCCATACTCTCTGGTTTCCGCACCGGTACCTGCCATCCCGAGGGGAGGCAGATCGGGGTGGCCGACAATGGTTGCCATCCTATCCGGACACAGCCCGCCCGACAAGCACTTTCTCTCCCCCATGGCCTCAGCCACGGACCACTGGCCAGAGGGATGCAGGCCGCGGCTGGGGGATGCTCGTGCCTGGCAGCAAAGTGCTACTTGTAAGTAAAACGCTTACCGGGAAATAAGCTAATTCCGCACAGCAAAAACTACTGGAAACTTAGCTTTAATTTTACCAAAAGAGTACATCACGGTACGGTTTCTTCAGGGCGAGAAAAGGCAATAGACCGATTTTATTCTCAGCCTGCATCCCGTATACTGACGTGTGGTAAAAATAGGATGTACATCAGTTTCCTGCCGACTTGCGGGACAAGGTGGCGGTTAGAAGATCCTGATCACAACAAGGAGGTTTCAATGGGAGTATCAAGGCGCGGTTTTATGAAGCTGACAGGCAGCTCCGTTCTGCTCGCATCGCTCGGCGTCAATCTCGATCCCGCCAAGGCCTATGCCAGGGACCTGCGGATCAAGAACGCCAAGCAGACGACGACGATCTGTCCATACTGCTCCGTCGGGTGCGGTATCATGGTGTACGCCGAAAACGGCAAGGTGATCAACACCGAAGGTGACCCGGATCACCCGATCAGCGAGGGGACGCTCTGTTCCAAGGGGGCATCCGTCTACCAGCTTCCCAACAACGAGACCCGGGTAAAAAAACCACTCTACCGGGAACCGGGCGCAACCGCCTGGAAGGAGGTCGAGTGGGACTGGGCCCTGGACCGGATCGCCAAACTGGTCAAAGAGAGCCGTGACAAAAACTTCAAGCCCTTCTCCACCGTCAAGGTCAAGGAAACCCAGCCGGACGGCAGCGTCATCGAGGTTGAGAAAGAGGTTCCGGTCAACCGCCTGGAGTCCATCGCCCATGTCGGCAGTGCCGCTCTCGATAACGAGGAGTGCTACCTCCTGCAAAAACTTGTCCGGTCCTGGGGCCTGGTGTACGTCGAACACCAGGCACGTATCTGACACTCCGCTACTGTTGCGGCTCTGGCAGAGTCGTTCGGACGCGGTGCAATGACCAACCACTGGATCGATCTCAAGAATGCCGATGTCATTCTGGCAATGGGGGGCAATCCGGCTTCCAACCATCCGATTTCAATGAAGTGGATCATGCGGGCCCAGGAGAAGGGGGCGAAACTGATCTGCGTTGATCCCCGTTTTTCCCAGACGGCGGCGAAGGCCGACCTCTACGCCCCGCTTCGTTCCGGGACCGATATCGCCTTCCTTGGCGGCATGATCCGCTACATTCTGGAGAACAATCTCTACTTTAAAGAGTACATCGTCAACTACACCAACGCCTCCTTCCTGGTAAACCCGGACTTCAAAGGGCCGGCTGACCTGGATGGCCTCTACTCCGGCTACAACGAGGAGAAACGCAAGTACGACAAGTCCTCCTGGAGCTTCCAGAAGGACGAAGAAGGGATAGTCCTCAAGGATCCCAGCCTGGAAGACCCGAACTGCGTCTTCCAGTTGCTGCGAAAACAGTACGACCGCTATCTCCCGGAAAAGGTGTCGAACATCACCGGGACACCGCTGGATAAGCTCCTTGAGGTATACAAGGTCTACGGTTCCACCGGCACCCCGGACCGAGTCGGTACCGAATGCTACGCCATGGGCTGGACCCAGCACACCGTCGGCACCCAGAACATCCGTGCCATGGCGATCATCCAGCTGCTCCTCGGCAACGTCGGCATGCCCGGCGGCGGGGTGAATGCCCTCCGTGGCGAGTCCAACGTCCAGGGCTCCACCGATTACGGCATCCTCTTTCATATTCTCCCCGGATACCTGCCGACCCCCAACGCCTCGCTGGTCGATCTGGCCACCTATATCGACAAGACCACCCCGAAAACCAAGGAAAAGGGGAGTCTGAACTGGTGGTCCAACCGCGGCAAGTACATCACCAGCTACCTCAAGGCGGTTTACGGCGAGGCGGCGACCAAGGAGAACGATTTCGGCTACCCGTGGCTGCCGAAGCTGGATGTCGGGGTGAACGCCTCCTGGCTGATGATCTTTGACAAGATGCTCAAAGGCGACTTTGACGGTTTCTTCGCCTGGGGGCAGAACCCGGCCTGTTCCGGGGCCAACTCCAACAAGACCCGGGTCGCCATGACCAAGCTGAAATGGCTGGTCAACGTCAACCTCTTTGACAACGAGACGGCCTCCTTCTGGCGCGGTCCCGGCATGAACCCGAAAGATATCCAGACCGAGGTGTTCATGCTTCCCTGCTGCTCCTTCCTGGAAAAAGAGGGCAGTATAACCAACTCCGGCCGGATGGGACAGTGGCGCTACAAGGCGGTCGACCCGATCGGCCAGTCGATGCCGGATGGAGAGATCATCAACGATCTCTACTTCAAGGTACGGGAACTCTACCGCCAGGAGGGTGGGGCCAACCCCGACCCCATCGTCAACCTCAGCTGGGAGTACGGCGACAAGGATGCCGCCGGCAAGGTGAAGCACATCGACATCCATGCGGTGGCCAAGGAGATCAACGGCTACTACCTGGAAGATGTCTATGACAACAAGGCCACCCCACCAAAACTGGTGGGCAAGAAAGGCGATCTGGTGGGCAGTTTTGCCCTCCTCCGCGACGATGGCAGCACCTCCAGCGGCAACTGGCTCTACTGCAACTCCTATGTAACGAAGGAAGGTAAGCCGGTCAACATGATGGCCCGGCGTGGCAAGGATGACCCCACCGGACTGGGCCTCTTCTCCGGCTGGGCCTGGACCTGGCCGGTGAACCGCCGGATCATCTACAACCGGGCCTCGGTGGATCTGCAGGGGCAGCCCTGGGATCCGAAACGGCCGCTGCTTAAATGGGATGCGGAGTCGAAAAAGTGGCTGGGTGATGTTCCCGATGGCGGCGCACCGCCGATGGGGATTTCCGGCGGGCTCCCCTTCATCATGAAACCGGATGGGATCGCCTCGATCTTCGGCCCCGGTCTGGCAGAAGGACCCTTCCCCGAGCATTACGAGGCGCTCGAGTGTCCGCTCGAGGTCAACTCGATGTCGAAACAGCGGATCAACCCGACCATCTTGATCTTCGGCGACGAGATGGATGCCTTTTTCTCCTGTGACCTGCGCTATCCCTTCGTCTGCACCACGTACCGGGTCTCCGAGCACTGGCAGACCGGCTGTATGACCAGACACTGCTCCTGGTTGCTGGAAATGCAGCCCCAGAACTTCGTCGAACTGAGCTTCGAACTGGCCAAGGAGCTTGGTTTGAACAATGGCGATACGGTGGTCGTCTCCTCCGGTCGTGGCGAAGTAAAGGCGGTGGCGATGGTCTCCGAGCGGTTCAAGCCTTTCCGCATCGAGAACTCGACAGTCCATCAGGTCGGCCTTCCCTGGCACTTTGGCTGGCAGTTTCCCGAGGATGGCAGCGGCTACGACAGCGCCAACCTGCTGACGCCAAACGTGGGTGATGCGAACACAATGATACCCGAGTCGAAGGCCTTCATGGTCAACGTCCGGAAGGCATAGGGGGCACGATATGGCAAACGATACATCAAAAAACCGCAAAGCGATTCTCGTCACCCCGGAGGCTTGTATCGGCTGCAGGGCCTGTCAGGTTGCCTGCAAGTCCTGGAACCAGCTGCCAGCCATCAAAACCACTAACAACGGCACCTACCAGAACCCGCCTGATCTGGCCAGTGCCGCCTACAACATCATCCAGTACAGTGAAGTCCCCTTCAAGGAGAACCTGGTCCGCTGGCTCTTCCTCAGCCGGCGCTGCATGCACTGTGAAGATGCCGGCTGTGTCACCATCTGTCCCTCCGGTGCCCTCTATAAGACGGCCGAGGGGGCAGTGGCCTTTGACCGGGACAAGTGCATCGGCTGCAAGCTCTGTGTCACCGCCTGCCCCTTCGACGTACCGCGCTACGACGGCGAGGGCAAGGTGACCAAGTGCCACCTCTGCTTCGACCGGATTGCCAACGGCATGGACCCGGCCTGCGTCAAGACCTGCCCCACCGGCGCCCTGAAATATGGCGACCGGGCGGAACTGATCGACACCGCGAAGAAGGAGGGCTACACCACCTTGTACGGTGAAAACGATCTCCATGGCCTGGGTTCGGTCTACGCCTTCAAGGAGGAACCGAAGCTCTACGGGATGAAGGAAAACCCGGCTATCCCGAGCAGTGTGGTCTTCTGGCACAACTACCTGAAGCCACTCTCGCTCATCGGGCTGGGCGGTGTGGTTGCCGCGGCTGCTGTCCACTATCTGGCCATTGGCCCCCACAAGGAAAAGGAAGAGGAGGTGTGATATGGCAGAGATGGTAAGAAAATCCAGCGTTGATGAGGTGGTGAACCACTGGATACTCGCCGGAAGTTGCATCCTGCTGGGTATCACCGGATTCGCCTTCCTGTTCCACCTTGAATGGGTCAGTTCGCTCTTTGGCGGAGTGAACACGATGAAAGAGGTGCACAACTGGGGCGGGGTGGTCTTCTGCCTCTCCCTGCTCTACTCCATGCGCCACTATCTGAAAGACGCCTTCGAGTACGACGCCGATGACTGGCAATGGTTCAAGGTCGCTGGCGGCTATCTGTCGCACAAGGTGAAGGTCCCGCCCATGGGCAAGTACAACCCCGGACAGAAACTCTACTATCTGGCCATTGTAGTCGCCGGGATCGCCATCGCCCTCTCCGGCTTCGGAATGTGGTTCTTGAAGGAAGATGCCAGCATGTTGCTTCTCTCCCACATCGTCCATAATGTGGCCTTCATCATCTTCGTCATCGCCGTGCCGGTCCATATCTACCTCGGTACCCTGGCCAACCCGGGGACCCTGCAGATCATGCTCACCGGTATGATGCCGCTCAACGAGGCGAAAAAGAAGCACCCGAAATGGATAAAGGCAGTTGGGAAAATGTAACCCCCTGCGCACTGTTACTCTAGTCTGAGGAGAGGGGGGGTACCACGGTATCCCCCTTTTTGTTTACCATGATACGGAAAATTATCCTGTTGACTGCTCTGCTCCTCCTCTTCGCCACCGCCCAGGCGGCGGAGACGAGTACCTCGATACCGATCGGTGACTCCCCCACTCTGGGACCCGAGGATGCACCGATTACCATCATCGAATTCATCGACTTCCAGTGACCCCACTGTGTGGCGGCCGGTCCGACCGTCAAACAGCTGCTGGCAACCTACCCCGGCAAGATCAGGATAGTGATCAAAAACTATCCCTACAAGTACCGTGATTTCGCCAGGATTGCCGCCGAGGCCTCACTGGCGGCTCGGGAGCAGGGAAAATACTGGGAGATGCACGATATCCTCCTTAGCCGCTCACCCAAGCTTGACCGGGCCAGCCTGATCGCCTATGCTGAGGAGCTTGGCCTCAATGTGAAGGACTTTACCGAGGCCATCGACAGCGGCAGACATGCCGCCGAGATTGACCGGGACATCAAGCTGGCCGAATCGGTTGATCTCTACAACACCCCCACCTTCTATATCAACGACCGGCAAGTGATCGGTGAACGACCCTTTGCCTACTTCAAAAAGATTATCGACCAAATCCTCCACCAGACCGGAGGCTGAAACGGTGATGAAACTGAGATTGTGGCTACCTGGAGTGTCCCCGGAACCGCCAGTGCTGCTGCTCCCCCTGGTGTTGTTGCTGGTGCTGCTGGCGTTGCTGATCCTGCCGCCAGGAGCACCAGCCAGCCGGCTCGAACCGATCGGCGACATCCCAACACCCGAGGGGAACCCGCAGAGCGAAGCAAAAATCGAACTTGGCAAAAAACTTTTCTTCGACCGGAGGCTTTCCGGCGACGGAACGATGAGCTGCTCGACCTGCCACGACCCCAACGATGGCTTCAGCGACGGGATGGACATCTCGCTCAGCTACCCCACCACCCGGAACTGGCGCAATTCTCCCACCCTGTTCGGGGTCGCCTTCCAGAAGCATCTCTTCTCCGACGGACGGGCGGCAAGCCTTGAAGAGCAGGCCCTCTTCCCGTTGATGTCGGCCTTCGAAATGAACCAGAACCTCGATTTCGTGGCGGAGGAGATCCGTGCCGTCCCGGAATACGTGGCGGCCTTTGCCGAAGTTTTCGGCGATGGCGACATCAACCAGTACCGGATCGCCATGGCCATCGCCGCCTTCGAGCGAACCCTGGTCTCCCGTAACGCCCCCCTCGATGCCTTTCTCGCCGGTAATGAGCAGGCCCTTTCCCCAGAGGCGAAAGAGGGCTACGCCATCTTCACCGGCAAGGGGAAGTGCGTCAGCTGCCATTTCGGGCCCATCCTCGTTGACCACAAGTTTCATGCCCTGCAGGTCGAGGAGAATCCGGAGCACCTGAACGATCCGCAGATTGCCGCCACCCGCCGCTTTGTCGCTAAACTCAACAACTATGCCGACTACCGCACCCTGGCGGCAGACCCCGGCCGCTATCTAATCACCGGCGACGAAAAGGACTGGAAGGCCTTTAAGACCCCGACCCTCCGCGAGATTGCCCGCACCGCCCCCTACATGCACAACGGCATCTACGCCACTCTGGCGGAGGTACTTGATTTTTTTGCCGGCGGTGGCGGCCCGGGAAATGCCGTTCTCACCCCCCTCAACCTCACCGACACGGAAAAAAAACAGCTGCTCACCTTTCTCGAAGAGGGCTTGACCGGGGAACCGGAAGAGTTCCGCTTTCCGAAGATCCCATAAAAGAGGTACCAAGGAACAGTATGACCACCGCTATCCAGCCCCTGATCGACCAGCGCCCGCACCTCAAGGAGCCTCTTGAACTCTATGCCAGGTGGCAGCTCTTTCAGCAACAAGCGGCCGAACTCCTCCCGAAGATGCGCTCGTCGGTCGCCACCGAGGACTCCAGGGCCTACCCCCGGGACGTCGCCGAAACGATCTTTGCCCGCTTTCTGGCTACCTTCACCCTGCCGGCCGGAGAATTTGCCCCCCTCTCCCAGGCGCTGGCCCTGGGGGCTGTCGATTTTCTGCGCCTGCCGCTGGGGGAGACCCCGGAGTTTGCCGAACTGGCATGCAGCGAGGAGGACCTGGCCAGAGTGCTGTTTCTGTTCAGCCGCCCCTACCTGCTCGACCTGCGCCAATCCTTTCCCCTCGACGGCAGCACCTGGGAGAACGGCCGTTGCCCACTCTGTTCTGCCAAGGCCTCGCTGGCTGCGGTGGTCGAAGGACCGAAACGGCACCTGCACTGTTCATACTGCGGAACCGCCGGCCAGTATCGCTTTATCGGCTGCCCGAACTGCGAGAACAGTGACAGCAGCCTGCTGACCACTATCCTCTCCGATGACGAACCTGGCTTTCGGGTGGTTACCTGCGATGGCTGCAAGACCTATGTGAAGGTCATGGAGCATTCCGTCCTGCGGGAAATGAGCGTCGATCTGGCCGACCTCGCCAGCCTGCCCCTGGATATCGTCACCCAGGGTAAGGGCTACGCCCGGGTGGCGCCCAACCCGATCGGCTACACCAAACTCTAGAGGCACCGACAGGGAGAGGGCATGGAGCGTTTCAGCCGCACCAAGGCCCTGCTGGGCGAGGAGCGCTTTTGCCGGCTGCAAGGCCGTTCGGTGACGGTGGTGGGGTTAGGCGCAGTTGGCGGCTATGTGGTCGAAGGACTGGCCCGAGCAGGTTTCAACCGCCTGCGGCTGGTCGACTTTGATTTCATCCAGCGCAGCAATCTGAACCGGCAGATTCTCGCCCTCGAGTCCACCATCGGCCAAGCCAAGGCACTCCTCGCCCGGGAGCGGGTACTGGCCATCAACCCGGCCTGTCAGGTAGAGGCCCTGCAGCTTTTTGCCGCCGACGACACCCTTGACCAGATCCTCAGCCCGGCCCCAGACCTGCTGGTTGATGCCATCGACTCCCTCAACCCGAAATGCCAGCTGCTCCATGCCACCTGGCTCCGTGGCATCCCCTGCATCAGCTCGATGGGCGCCGCCCTGCGTACCGATCCCGGCCTGATCCGTTCCGGCGACCTGTTCACCAGCCAAAACTGCCCGCTGGCCAGACAGGTGCGGAAACGGCTACGGCGACGGGGGGTCGACGGAGGGATTCTCTCGGTCTACTCCACCGAGGAGGTCGAGGGCAACTCTCTGCTGCCAGATGAGGGTGTCAGCCCCTGTGCCGACCGGGGTCGGCAACGCAACGTACTTGGCAGTCTGCCGACCGTTACCGCCATCTTCGGCATGATCATCGCCAACCACGCTATCCTTGGTCTCTCGGAGCCGCACTGGCAGTGGCTGCCGGCCCCGGCGACGGGAAGCGGCGGCCGGCGATGAATCGACTGTTCATCGCCATCTCCCTCCCCTGCCTTCTCCAACAGGGACTTGCCGGCCTGGGGCGCGGCCTGCCCAGGAGCACCCCGGTGGCGGCGGAGCAGCTCCATCTTACCCTGCGCTTCATCGGCGAGGTGGAAGGCGGACGGCAGTTGGCCATTACCGGCTGCCTCGCCGATATCCGCCACTCCCCCTTTTCTCTCCAGTTGCAGGGGGTCGGCTGCTTCCCGCCCCGGGGAGAGCCACGGGTGGCCTGGGTCGGAATCACCCCCTGGGAGCCTCTTCTTTCCCTGCGCGCCGCCATCGACAAAGAGCTTGCCGCCATCGGCATCGCCCGGGAGAAGAGCCGCTTCGTCCCCCATATCACCATCGCCCGCCTGAAAGGGACCCCCCAGCGGCACCTCCAGCAGTTTCTTGCCGGCCACGCCTTTCTCGACAGCGAACCCTTCCCGGTGAATCAGTTCTCCCTCTACCAAAGCCGGCTCACCGCCAAGGGGGCAAAACATGAGGAGAAAGAGACCTACCCACTGGTCGGTCTGCTCAGGTAAGGGGAAAGCGGAGTTCCGGACGGGTGATCACAGCCGATCGGCCACCGCCACTCCTTCGGCAATTGCCCGTTGGGCATCCAGCTCCGCCGCCTGACGGGCGCCACCGATCAACTGATAGGGCACTCCACCGGCGTCCAGTTCGGCGGCCAGGCTTCGCTCGGCAAGCTGGCCGGCACAGAGCACCACCTCCTCCACCGCCAGGGTCTGTTCCCTTCCCCCCTGACGGATACGGAGACCCTCCGGAGTAAGACCGAGATACTCGACGCCGCAAAGGGTCTGCACGCCGCCTCTTTTGAGCAGGGAACGGTGGATCCAGCCGGTGGTCTTGCCCAGACCACTTCCCGGACGGCTGCTCTTTCGCTGCAGGAGGTAGATCTGCCGAGCCGGCTGCACCGCCCGGCTCTCGCCTAGACCACCGGCCGACTGGTAGGCAATGTCAACCCCCCACTGGGCCAGGAAGGTTTCGATCCCAACTGCTGCCTCCCCCTCTTTGAGCAGATAGGCGGCAAGGTCGAAGCCGATACCGCCGGCACCGATGATCGCCACCCTGGCCGCCAGTCGCCGCTCGCCGCGCAACACCTCACTGTAGAGGCTCACCCGGGGGGAACCGGGGGTTTCCGCCCCCGGCAGGGAGATGCGTCTCGGCACCACACCTGTGCCGAGAACCACCGCCGCATACCGCCGCAATTCGGCCACCGTCGGCCGATGGCCGAGCTGCAGGTCGACCCCGAGCAGGTCCAGCTGTCGGCGGAAATAGCTGAGGGTCTCGGCAAACTCCTCCTTGCCCGGCACCTCCCGGGCCAGTCGGAACTGGCCACCGATGGCGGTGTCGGCCTCAAAGAGGGTCACCCGGTGGCCGCGGGCGGCGGCGGTCACCGCACAGGCCAGCCCGGCCGGGCCGGCACCAACCACCGCCACCGCCTTGGCGGATATGGCCGGACGCAGTGGCTGCAGAGTTTCGCGGCAAGCCCGCGGATTGACCAGGCAACTGGCGGTCCGACCGCTAAAAATCTGATCAAGACAGGCCTGGTTGCAGCCGATGCAGGGGTTGATCTCCTCTTCCCGCCCCTGTTCTGCTTTTTTCACCCACTCGGGGTCGGCGAGAAAGGGACGGGCCATGCTCACCATGTCGGCCGCCCCCCCCGCCAGCACCTGCTCGGCCACCGCCGGCAGATTGATCCGGTTCGTCGCCACCAGGGGGATTTTGACCTGTCCCATCAGCCTTTGGGTCACCCAGGCAAAACCGGCCCGCGGAACCAGGCCGGCGATGGTCGGCACCCGTGCCTCATGCCAGCCGATACCGGTGTTGATGATGGTTGCCCCGGCATCTTCCACCGCCCGGGCCAGTTCCACCACCTCCTCCCAGGTGGAACCACCGGGAACGAGGTCGAGCATGGAGAGGCGGTAGATGAGAATCCAATCACTGCCCACCGCCTGGCGGATGCCGCGGACGATCTCCAGAGGAAAGCGGCTCCGGTTGGCGAAACTGCCCCCCCACTCGTCTTGCCGCTGGTTGGTCTTGGCGGCAAGAAACTGGTTGATCAGATACCCTTCCGAGCCCATGATCTCCACCCCGTCATAGCCCGCTTCCCTGGCTAGCAGGGCGGTCTTGACAAAGGCGGCGATGGTCGCCCTGATTCCGGCCCGGCTAAGCTGCCGGGGACGGAAGCGGTTAATCGGCGCCTTGATCGGTGACGGGGCGACACAGAAGGGATGGAAACCGTAGCGGCCGGTATGGAGAATCTGCAGACAGATCCTGCCTCCGGCGGCATGGACGGCGTCGGTAACCAGCCGGTGTTTGGCCACCTGACGGCGACTGGCCAGACGGATGGAAAAGGGGGCCACCCAGCCTGCCCGGTTGGGGGCCACTCCGCCGGTGACAATCAAGCCGACCCCACCGGCTGCCCGGGCGGCAAAGTACTCGGCCATGCGGGCAAAGCCACCCCTCTCCTCTTCCAGACCGGTGTGCATCGAGCCCATCAGTACCCGGTTTTTCAGGGTGACAAAACCGAGGTCGAGGGGTTGGAAGAGGTGGGGGTAGCGTTGCCGGCCGCCATCATGGTCCATCACTGCCTCCTTGCCGGGCTGTTCCCGGCTGTGCCGCATTGTACCTATCCGCCCGGTTTTGAGCCGGCGATCATTTTCACCTGTACTTTACCCGCCCCGCTCCGTAAAATGGTGCCGGTGGGCCGATGCCACCCACAAAGAGGCAACGGGTCCCGGTCGCCGTCCGGAAGGGAGAAAATGAGACCATTACCCACCCCGCTCGGTAAGAGAGTGCCGACGGGCCGGTGTCGCCTCCTAAGAGGCAACAGTTGTTGGTCTCCGTCCGGAGGGGTAAAAAGAGACCAATAGATAAGTGGAGAAGGGGAGAAAGAGCGCATGGACTATCAGGGAAATATCTTCCGCCCCCCCAGTGAGGCCAACTCCATTCTGCTTCAGGTGACCACCGGCTGTTCCCACAACCGCTGCACCTTCTGCGGGATGTATCGACAGGCTCGGTTTACCGTCAAGGAGGAGACGACCGTGCTGGCCGACATCGATTTTGCCGCCCGCCACTGCCGCCGCCAGACGCGGCTCTTTTTCTGCGACGGCGACGCTCTGGTCCTGCCCCAAGCCAGGTTGCGGACCATCCTCAGCACCATCAAAGAGAAACTCCCCTGGGTAACCAGGGTGAGCACCTACGCCAACGCCCGTAATATTCGCGGCAAGAGCCCGGAGGAACTCGCCGAACTGGCGCAACTGGGCCTCCGTCTCGCCTACCTCGGGCTGGAATCGGGGGATGACCTGACCCTGCAGAACATCGACAAGGGGGCGGACTGCGCTGAACTCATTGCCATGGGCCGAAAGCTGCGCACGGCCGGGATCAAGTTGTCGGTCACCGTCCTTTTGGGCATCGCCGGCCGGGAGCGCTCGGCGGTCCACGCCAGGGAAACCGGCCGGGCCCTCACCGCCATCGACCCGGAGTTTGTCGGTGCCCTGACCCTGATGCTGGTCCCCGGCACACCGCTGGCGGCCGCCGCCCAGCGGGGGGAGTTCCACCTTCTCGACGCTCGGGAAATGCTGGCGGAACTGGGGCTGATGCTTGCCGAAACCGAGTTGAGCCGTGGCAGTTTCCATGCCAACCACGCCTCCAACTACCTGCCGATCAAGGCCAGACTGCCGGCCGGCAAGGCCGCCGCCCTCGCCCGCATTGCCGAGGCCCTGGAGGGGGGCGTTGCCTTGAAACCGGAGTTTCTCCGCGGCCTCTAGGAGCAATGGCGGCCGAGGGGGCTACTGGGTCTATACCGGACCTTAACTGTACTTTTCTATGTCCTCCCCAACACCCCGACAAGGTATCTAAAGAGACTCGAAAGGGGCTCTAAAGGGACTTTAAAGGGCCTGGAAGAAAGCCAAGACTCTGCCGCGAGCTCTCGGCTCTCTTTTAAGGCCACCTTGAAAAATGGTATTTCCGCCCAATCTCTGCGTTAAAAGAAAATAATTTGTCCTCGGAATATCAACCATGCCTGCGGCAAATTGTTTTCTTTCGCCTTGATTTTGAACGGAAATTCGAATTTTTCAAGGCAGCCTTAAGGCAGCCCCCCAGCCACCATTCCGGCAGCAGGGGGGCCTGACCGATATCAGAAGCGGTAGTTCAACCCCACCGTAAACAGCACGGCCGAGGCGTTGGTAAACTCACCGTATATCCGGTCGGTGGGGGTGACCTGGACGGTCCGGGACTCTTTGTAATCGTAGAGTGCCGCTACCCCGATATCCATCTTCTCACTGACCTTGTACTGCATGCCGAGGGAGTAGAGGAAGGCATCGGAGTCGGGCAGGTCAAAGGTGACCCGCTCGGTGGGCTGTGGGTTTTTGTCGTAGCCGAAGCCGGCCATCAGGGTGATTATTTCGTTCAGACCATAGGTAACCCCGATCCGGAAGGCGTCGGAGTCATCCCAGTCCTTGCGGACGGGGGCCTCGAAGGGGTTGCCCGGAATCTGGGGGGTGAAGTTGAAGTCGAGCTCGTCGTACTCCGACCAGAAGGTCCGGTCCCAGGTCAATTCGACGTTGAGGTTGTCGAGGATATCGTAGGCCACCGACAGGGCGAACACCGCCGGGGCCGGTACCGAAACCTCGGCATCGAGCACCATCCGGTTGCCCATCAGGTTCAGTTTGGCGTCATCCTCGAAATCAAGATCGACGTGGGAGCGGTAGGTGGCCGATACATTCAACTTCTGCATGGGCTTGAAGGAGACGGCCGCATTCCATCCCCACTCGACGGTATCTCCTTCCATATCTCTGGAGAGAGGAACACCAAGGCCGCTGGCATCACTCTTCACCTGCGCCTTGGCATAGAGCATCCGGGGGCCGGCGGCGATGGAGAACATCTCGCCCAGGGCATAGGAGACGGTCGGGTTGACTTCGATCACGGTGAGGGAAAACTCCTCGGCAACCGCCTTCTGGTAGCGGTCCTCCCACCGTTTGGCCAGACCGTAGGGGGCGGTGACGGAGAGGCCGAAACGGGCCCCGCCGTAGGAGGGGGAGACCACAAAACCAGTGGGGAGCAGGAAATGTTCCTCTTCCGACTCGCCGTTAAAGGCCGGATTACGGGCATCTTCGTACTCGATGGGGGAGAGGTAGATGTAAGTGGCATCGACCTCCGCAAGCCAGGTATTGGCCAGCCAACTCATATTGGCCGGATTGAAATAGGCCGTATCAGCCCGACTGGATGAGGCCACATTGGCACCGGCCTTGGCAGTTGAGTCCACCGACTGCTCCGGAATGCGATACCCGGAGGCCATTGCCGAACCCGCCGTAAGCACGAGTGCTGAGACTGCTGCTACCGATGCAACCGCCAGTACCGAAATCTTTTTTCTCATACTCTCCTCCCCTCTCAATTGAACTCCATGGAAGCCCTCAAAACCTGTCAAAACACCGACAGATACACCCTTGCCGCCCCACGGCCACCTGCCCGGCAGCACATCATTGGTGGTGGGCAGAGCCGGCAATTTTCCTATGCCTCCTTTTACGTACAGGTAAGCGAACCGTCAGGCCTTTTACTAATCTACCGCCGCAAGATCTGTCAACTGCAAACAATCCTGGTGAAATCGATACGTAAGCGGAAAAACGCCAGCTGGCTGGGTCAACGCAGTCTTTCGATTCTCTCCCGAACGGCCCCTTCCATGGCCACCGCCCGACCACTGCCATCGGCAATGACAAAGGTCACCAAGGCGTCTGCCGCCGTCTGCAGCCCCTCCTTGACCAGGATATCCTGTTTGAGGACGGCGCTGCGACTGCCGATCTTCTCCAGCCGGGTGGTAACCAGCAGGGTCTCCCCCACCGCCACCGCCCGGCGGTAGTTGATGTTGATGTTGACCACCAGAAAAACCAGACCGGTCCGGGCCCATTCGGCAAGGTCGATATTTGCCTCCAGGTTTGCCCAGCGATCCTCTTCCAAAAACTCGAGGTAGCGGGCGTTGTTGACATGGCCGTAAAAATCGGCGTGGTACCCCCGCACCTTGATTTCGGTACGTATCTCCTTTGCCGCGGTCATTTTTTCACCCTCCTGGACAGACTCGGTGCGCACAATAACACGACAAGCCCGGCCGGGGAGCGGACCGGGTGGAAGGCAATCGCTTCTTCGGCCATGGCCTTCTCCCCTTCAACGGGCCTGCAGTTTCGCGGTGAGCAGAGGGACGAACTGCTTCAGGTCGGCCACCACCAAGAGGTCGGCGATCTCGCCGATGGGGGCGTCACGGTCGGTATTGATGGCGACGATGAACTCCGACTTCTTCATCCCGGCCAGATGCTGGATGGCGCCGGAGATACCGCAGGCCACATAGAGTTTCGGGGCGACACTCTGGCCGGTGGTTCCAACCTGGCGGTTGTGTTCGACCCACTCGGCATCCACCACCGGGCGACTGGCCCCGTACTCGCCACCCAGGGCCCTGGCCAGTTCAGCGACCATCTTGACATTTTCCGGTTTGCCGATACCGCGGCCGGCACTGACGACCACCGAGGCCTTGCCGAGATCGACCCCACCGACGGCGGCCTGCTCGTAGCCGCAGAACTCCACCCGGCCGGGGGCAGGGGCGGCCATTTTGATCACCTCCGGGGTCCCGGAGGGCTCCGCCGACGGCGAAAAGGCGCCCGCCTGGAGGGTAAAGACCCTTCTGGTGGTGGCCACCTGCACCTGGCGGCGCAGTTTGCCGTTACAGACCGGCACCACCGGCATCCCGTCGCGCAGCGCCACCACTTCCGAGACCTGGGCCGCCCCCAGGGCAGAGGCCACCCTCGGCGCGAGGTCCCAACCGTAGGAGGAGTGGCAGAAGAGGACCATCTCCGGATTCTCCTCGGCTATGACCTGAAGAATCAACTCGCGGTGGGCCTCGGGGTTGTAGTCACCGACCTCTGCGGCATCCGCCAGATAGAGTCGGCCGCCGTAGGCCGGCAGGGCCTCTTTGCTGCCGACCAGAAACATCACGGTGTCGCTGGCCAGTTCTCCGGCGAAGGCCATTAGTTCGTAACTTCCGCCCAGCACCTTCCCTTGCCGACTCTCGGCAATCAATAAGCTCTTCATACGGTTTCTCCTCAGGAAAGGACTGTGGTTTTCTCTTTCAGTATCTGGATCACCCGATCGGCCAGTTCGCCGATCTCCCCCTCCAGCACCTCGCCGCCACCCCTTTTTTCCGGAAAGAAAAGTTTCGCCGTCTCCTGTCGGGGGGCCACCTTGAGCAGTTCCCCGGCCGGGATGGTGCGCAGCTCTTTCTTCTTTGCCTTCATGATATTGGGCAGGGTCGGGTAGCGCGGGCTGTTCAGGCCGAGCTGGCAGGTGATAACCGCCGGCGTCGCCACCTTGACACAGGCCCTTGTCCCTCCTTCCAGTTCCCGCCGCACCGTCGCCATGCCGGCCTCGTAGGCAAACTCCACCACCGTGCTCACCGCCGGCAGAGTAAGGAACTCGGCCACCAGTAGACCCACCTGGCCGGAACCCCGGTCCTGGGACTGCATGCCGGTAAAAATCAGGGCAAAGCCCTGGTCTCGGGCAAACTCGGCGATTATTCCGGCGATCTGCAAGGGCTCAAGGCTGCTGACCGCCTCCATGGCGACATGGACGGCCCGGTCACAGCCCATTGCCAGGGCCTTCTTGATCGTCTCTTTCACCTGCTCGCCGCCGATGCAGAGGACGGTAATATCGGCCTCCTGTTCCTGCTCCTTCAGTTGGATCGCCTGCTCCACCGCGTATTCGTCATATTCGTTCATCCGCCAGGCCAGATCGGTCCGGGCGTACCAGGTGCCGGCACCATCGATCTTGAATTTTGCCTCCATATCCGGCACCTGTTTGATGCACACCAGAATCTTCATTGTTTTCCTCCACTTGTGGTATCCATTGGCGCGACATCGCTGCCGTGCTCTAGCCGCTCAGCGAGAACCTCGGCGATGTCCCGAGGCCGCAGGTGACCCTCGAGATCGGCCCCCTTTACCCCGTCAACAAACATGGTCAGACAGAAGGGGCAGTTGCTGAGCAGTTCCCCTGCCCCGGTGGCCGCAGCCATCTCCAGCCGCTGGTGGCTGATCCGCGTCCCGCTTTTCTCTTCGGCGAGAATCCGGCCACCGCCAGCGCCACAACAGAAGGCGTCGGCGCGGTTTTTCGCCATTTCCACCAGGGTGCCGCCGGCGGCGCGAATAAGCTGGCGGGGAGGCTCGTAGATGTCATTATGGCGGCCAAGATAACAGGAGTCGTGGTAGGTGCAGGTAAAATCGGCGGCCGCCAGACGCAGCCGGCCGCTTGCCAGCAGTTCGGCGAGAAAGAGGGTATGCGGCACCACCTCGGCGATCAGGCCAAGATCCCGGTAATCCTTGGCCAGGGTGTTGTAACAGTGGGGGCAGCTGGTGACGATCCGTTTCACCGGGTAGCGGTTGATGGCGGCTATATTTTCCCCGGCCAGGGTCTGATAGAGGTACTCGTTACCCATCTTGCGCATCGGCTCGCCACAACACCTCTCCTCCTTGCCGAGAATCCCCGGCTTGATGCCGGCGGCCCGGCAAAGCTCGACAAAACTGCGGGCAACGGCAATGTTGCGCTGGTCAAAGGAGGCGTAGCAGCCGACAAAATAGAGGATGTCGACATCGGCATCCTCGGCCAGCGGCTTCACCCCCAGCGCCGCTGCCCAGTCGCCGCGGCCAGCGAAGGCGCTGCCCAGGGGGTTGCCGTTGACCTCTGTGGCCTCCATGGCCGCCATCACCTCATCACCGGGAAACTCGCCCTCCATCAGCACCAGCGACCGGCGCATGCCGACTATCTTGGCAACATGTTCGATGGTCGCCGGACAGATCTCCTCACAGGCCCGGCAGGTGGTACAGGCCCACAGCGCCTCCCGGCCAACGGTGGCGGGCAAGTCATCACCGGGACGGCTGACGGCCGCCTCCCCCAGCTGGCTGATCACCTGCATCGGTGACAGTGGTTTGCCGGTGGCAAAGGCGGGGCAGCGGTCCTGACAGCGCTGACAGAGGGTGCAGGCATCGGTATCAAAAATATCCTTCCAGGTCATCTGGTCGATCCGGCTGGTCCCGTAGCTCTCCGCCTCCTCATTGTCCATATCCAGGCTGACCAGTTTCCCCTTGGGGCCAAGGTCGGCGAAAAAGGCGTTACTGCTGGTGGTGAAAAGGTGACGGAATCTGGTACGAGGGATGAGGGTGAGGAAAACGACCACCAGGAGAAGGTGGAACCACCAGGTCACCTTGTGCAGGGCAAGCAGCCCCCCCTCTCCCATCCACAGCAACAGCCGGGCGGTGAGAAGGCCGACCGGCGACCAGGGGGCAAGGGGGGTACCGAGTTCGGTTACCGCCATCCGCGCCCCCTCAATGACGAAGCCGCTGACCAGGATGGCGAAGAGGAGGGCAAACATCAGCCCATGTTCAGGGGTGCTCTGCAGTCCGGCCGGCGGGAAAAAATAGCGCCGGACCAGGAGAACACCGAGCATGACAAGACAGAGCAGTCCGGCCAGATCGAGGGTGAGGGAGAAAATCTTGTAGAAGGTTCCGCGCAGAAAGATCAGGTCAAAGAGGGGTTCGGTAAAGTCCGCCTGGATGACGATCAGCGTCGTGCCGATGAAGAGCAGGACAAATCCCCAGAAGAAGAAACCATGCAGCAGTCCGGGCCAGGCCGGTCTGACAACCTTTTTCTGCAAAAGCAAGGCGGCGAGAAAATTACCCAACCGCCACCGCCACTGGTCGGTTCGAACCAGGGGGAGGCCCTGCCGGTAGATTTTCAGTCGCTGCCGCATCCCATAAATGAGCAGGCCGATGGCGGCGGCGGCAAGCAGGTACATCGGCAGCAGAGTCCACCAACTGCGGCCGACATTCCAATAAATTTCCCGGGTAAACTCCATCCTTTTCTCCCCGTCCTTTTCTCCACTAGGTCGTCCTGCCCGCCAGAACTGCCGGACCATGGCGACGTACAGGGAGGCAATTGACGCCTCTGATAGTCGTCTCGTACCGGCCACCTTCCACCGTCTCCCAAGAAGCACCCCCACCGACAACACCAGTGGGCACTGCATGGTGGAACAGTTTTGTGGGTTTGCACCGGCAGCTCCGTGTTGCCAGGTTATAAATTATGTTTACGTTAAGGTCAATGTTTTTTCTGCCGCAACTTGATGGTCGACTAACCCCTGAAAATTCAGCACTGAACAGATTTATTTTCATTTGACGGCTAACCAAAAGAGTGCTATTTTCTCGACGACACATTACGTTAAGGTTAATTAATGGGCTTCCCCCAAGAAAAAAGACCGGGGTGCACGCCTCTCGGCCCAGCAGTGGCACCCGGTGCCCCAGGAAATAAACGATGCCCAACAGCGACAAAAAACCCATGCAGATCGGCGAACTGGCCAAAAGACTGGCCATCACCACCCGCACCATCCGTTACTACGAAGAAATCGGCCTGATGGGGAAAAACAACCGCCCCGGTGGCAGTACCCGCTCCTACAGCCCCGACGATATCCTCCGCCTGAAGTTCATCCTCAAGTTGAAGAATCTTGGCATCTCCCTGAAAGAGATCCAGGAACTCTCCGACATCTTCGATATCAACGAGAAGGACTTCACCAAGATCACCCCGAAACTGATCGAGATCCTCGACAACCATATCACCCGGGTGGACGAAAAAATGGCCAGCCTCTCTTCCCTGCGCCGTGAGATCGTCGACTACCGGGTGCGGATCACCGATTATCTGGCCAGCCAGGGCAGGCAAGCCTAGCCACTCCGATCCGCAAAAGCGACCGGCAAAGAGCTGCCTCCCAGCAACCAGCCACCACTACAACCTGCACCCATTCCTCGCTGCCAGCCAACCAGCAGCCGTAGCATCCCCGGCCGAGCGGCAGCTCTTGCAAGGGTTGGGGCGTTATGGTAAAAGTGTGGCCGGTGCGGGGAGCGTCCACAGACCGGTCTCATCCTGGCGCCATCCTGCTCCCAGCCCGTTCAGGCCATCTTGAAAAATGGTATTTCCGCCCAATCGCTGCTTTGCACGAATACAATTTCGCCCTTGGAATATCAACTCTATGTTTGCGGCAAATTGTTTTCTTTCGCCTTGATTTTGAACGGAAATTGAAATTTTTCAAGACAGCTTTCAGCAGTGGCTGTCCAAGTGGTTGTCCATACAGGAGTGGCGCAGTAGCTGTCCGCATGCGGAGGCTGTCCCAGTGGCTCTCCATACAGCAAAAACCCGGCAACAGTGTTGCCCAGCACTTCCATCTCGGGAGGGACGATGAAAACAGAAAAAAAACGAGTCCTGGTCACCGGCGGCGCCGGTTTTCTCGGCTCGCATCTCTGCCGGAGACTGCTCAGCGAGTCCTGCGAGGTTCTCTGCCTGGACAACTACTTCACCGGCACCAAGGAGAATATCCTCGACCTCCTCGGCAACCCCTACCTCGAACTGCTTCGCCACGACGTCACCTTTCCCCTTTACGTCGAAGTCGACGAGATCTACAACCTCGCCTGCCCGGCCTCGCCAATCCATTACCAGCATGACCCGGTGCAGACGGTGAAGACCAGTGTGCACGGGGCAATCAACATGCTCGGGCTGGCGAAAAGGGTGAACGCAAAGATCTTTCAGGCCTCCACCAGCGAGGTGTACGGCGACCCGGCCCTGCACCCGCAGCCGGAATCGTACTGGGGCAACGTCAACCCGGTGGGTATCCGCTCCTGCTACGACGAGGGGAAACGCTGCGCCGAAACCCTCTTCTTCGACTACCACCGGCAGCATCGGGTCAATGTCCGGGTGGGCCGGCTCTTCAACACCTACGGCCCGCAGATGCACCCCAACGATGGCCGGGTGGTCTCCAACTTCATCGTTCAGGCCCTCCAGGGCCAACCGATCACCATCTATGGCCGGGGAGACCAGACCCGTTCCTTCTGCTACGTCGATGACCTCATCGAACTGATGGTCCGCTTCATGGCCGCCGAGGACAGCTTCACCGGCCCGATGAACATGGGCAATCCGGGGGAATTCACCATCCGCGAGTTGGCGGAAAAAATCCTCGAACTGACCGGTTCCTCATCGCAGCTGGTCTTTGTCGAACTGCCCCAGGACGACCCGAAACAACGCCGGCCCGATATCACCCTGGCCCGGGAGAAACTCGGCTGGACACCAACCGTCCCCCTCGAAGAGGGGCTGGTGAAGACCATCAGCTACTTCAGACAGTTGCTTGGCAAATAGTCGTATATAGGCTGCCTTGAAAAATTCGAATTTCCGTTCAAAATCAAGGCGAAAGAAAACAATTTGCCGCAGACATAGAGTTGATATTCCGAGGACAAATTATTTTCGATCAACGTAGAGATTGGGCGGAAATACCATTTTTGAAGGTGGCCTATAGTTGCAATAGTAGCAATAGTCGCCATAATCGCAGTAGTCTCCATCGTCGCCAGCGAGCGGCGAAAACCAAAAAATTCCCGGCACAGGCAAATTCGGTGAACGGAAGCGAAATTCTTGTGGTCGGCGGGGCCGGGTATATCGGCTCGCATATGTGCAAGTATCTCCACCGCCAGGGAATGCGGCCGGTGGTGGTCGACAATCTCAGCCTCGGCCACCGGGCGGCGGTACGCTGGGGGGCCCTCTATGTCGGGGAGATGGACGACCAGGCCCTGCTTGATCGGCTCTTCTCCCGCCACTCCATCCAGGCGGTGATGCACTTTGCCGCCCTTTGCTACGTCGGCGAGTCGATGCAGCAGCCGCTCCGCTACTACCGCAACAACATTGCCGCCAGCCTCGGCCTGCTTGCCGCCATGGGCCGGCATGGGGTGAAGCGGCTGATCTTCTCTTCCTCCTGCGCCACCTACGGGGAGCCCGCCACCCTGCCCATCGTCGAGGAGCAGCCGCAGCGGCCGATCAACCCGTATGGCCGGTCGAAACTGATGCTGGAAGAGATCCTCGCCGACCTCGACCGCGCCACCGGCCTGAAGAGCGTCTCGCTGCGCTACTTCAACGCCGCCGGCGCCGACCCGGAGGGCGAACTGGGTGAAGACCACAACCCGGAAAGCCACCTCCTGCCGCTGGCGCTGGCCACCGCCTTGGGGCGGCACCCGGAACTGACCATCTTCGGCAACGACTACCCCACTCCGGACGGCACCTGTGTCCGCGACTATATCCACGTCGACGATCTCGCCCAGGCCCACCATCTGGCCCTGTGCCATCTCCTCGCCGGTGGAGAGAGCCGCCGCTACAACCTCGGCAACGGCAGTGGCTACTCGATTCTTCAGGTGATCCAGGCGGTGGCTGAACTGACCGGCACCACGCCGGCCTACCGGTTTGCCGCCCGACGGCCGGGGGACCCGGCCGCCCTGGTCGGATCAGCGGCACGGATCAGCGCCGAACTTGGCTGGCAACCCCGCTTCCCGGGTCTGGAGTCGATCCTCGGCACCGCCTGGGCCTGGCACAGCAAGCACCCGGCGGGCTACGGCGACCGGGCCACCAAACCGGCCTGAAGCCCTGCCGCCGGCACCTAACGCCCCTTAAGAAGGCCTCTGATTCTCTTTTTTACCCTGCTCAACACAAAGGGGGTGAGCCGCCCCTTCTCGCGGAGGATGCGCCGGAACAGCTCTCCCTTTCGGGCCGGCGGCACCGGCCGGGCCACCGGGATGAGAGAGAGGGAGCCGGAGGGGCAGGCACCGACACAGGCACCGCAGCCCAGGCACTGTTCCGCTGCCACCGCCACCACCTTCCTGCCGTTACCGGAGGTCGCCATCAGCCTCAGGGCGGCGGCATTGCAGGCCTTGACACAGAGGCCACAGCCCAGACAGCTGTCGGCGGCAACCAGCAGGGTAAAGCCGGCCTTGGCCACCCCGGCGGGAAAGCCGTTCTGCACCCCGCCAAGCAGTTCGCAGCAGCATGAGCAGCAGTTGCAGATAAACGAGGGGTTGTCGCGGATGTTGTCGGTGATGTGGGTGAGCCGCAGCTCCCGGGCCCTGGCCAGGATCGCCAGCAGCTCGTCACAGCTGCGGTACTCAGCAAACCCCCGTCTGACCATGAAGCGGGCGGCGTTGCCCAGGGAGATACAGATCTCTTCGGTGGGGGCATTTTTGTCGCACTGCCCCTGCAGGTGTTCCTTCTTATGCCGACAGTAGCACATCCCCACTGCCCCGTAGCCGGCCAGCCGCACCAGTTCCCTGGCGCTCTCATAGGTGGCCACCTGCGAGGTGACCGGAATATGCTCCTCGTAGGCAAGGGCACGGGTGAGGGGGGTCTTGCCGCCAAAGAATTCCCGACCCATCCGCTGTTCCGAGTCACCGGCGAGATACTCGTGCATCAGCTGGGCCAGTTCCGCCGCCGGCAGGTCCTGACGTCGTTTCATGAAGCTCAGCTCGAAAAAACCGATCAGCCCGGGGAGGAGCAGATAGTACGTCTTGCCGCCATAGCTGCTGTCCAGCACCAGCCCCTTTTCGGCCATGGTCTCCAGCCTCGCCCGCAGCGGTTCCTGCCGCCAGCCGGTGGCCCGGACCAGTTCTGCCAGGGTGGACTCCTCGAGGGGGAAACGGGAGGCGATGAAGGCCTCCTCCTCGGAAAAGAGGATGGCCAGAATCTGCCGCAGCTTGTCGCTGTCGGGCAGACCGATGGGATAGCGGTTGAGGCGGTCGATGAGCGGCACGATGCTGCTCTTTTCCTGTAGATGGTGTCCCATTGCCCCTGCTGATCCTCCTTCCTGATCCTCACTTCTGAGCCTGCCCGGCGAGGGCTGCCGCCAACCGGCCGCCCAAGCTCGCCCGGCCCATGTCTCCGGCGCCAGGGCAGCAGAGCGGCACCAGGCACTATCACAGCGGCACCAGATTGGCACCACATCCCATGCCTTTTTCCGGAGAGTCGCTTTGCCCTTACCGCACCGCCATCTGGAAGGCCTCGGCGACATCGGGGTACAAACCGATCTCCTCCAGGGAGCGCCGGAGCAGTTCCGGCTGCTCGAGGAAATCCATCATGAAGATAATCTCCGAGGCCTTCAGATAGATATGGAAAACATCTTCCAGCCGGCCACGGACCAGCCGGTCAATCAGTCGGGGCAGATTCCCTTCGCCCCGGTAGGGTCTGAGGTGCAGAACCCGCTGGAGCAGCTTGCTGACATAAAACTGCAGGGTCGCGCGCACCGTGCTGACGTTCTGCCGGTGGCCGGGAAGAATCATCTTCTCCTCAAGGCCGGCCAGCAGGACGATACTGGCGCAATAGGCCCGGTAGTTGAGGAAACGGCCGCCATTCTCGAGATCGATATCCAGCAGTGGCGATTGAAAGATCCCCCGTAACAGGATGTCACCGGTGATCGCCCAGTTCCGACCGACATAGACCAGATCGGACTGGGAGTGGCCGGGACAGGGGATGGCCTCTACCCCCAGCCGGGCCGGCAGATCCTCCTCCACCACCCGGAAGCGTTTGGGAAAGGGGGGAAACATGGTGTCACTGGCGAAGACCCGGCTGAGTTCGCCAAGATAGCTCCGATCAAAGCCATAGCTGGCCAGGAGCTGGTACATCCCGGCCATCCGCTGCTGGTGCTGGGCAATTTTCAGGCAGTCCCGGTACGGGAGGTAGATGGTGGCGGCACTGTGCTCTTCCAGCCAGGCAGCCTGCCCATAGTGGTCGATATGGCAGTGGGTGACGACTACGTGCCGCAGCCGGTCAAGGTCCAGTTCTTGCTGAAAAAAGCGCACCGCTTCGGCGGTGGGTGGCCCGGCGTCGAAAAGAACCAGCTCACCGTCGAGAGTGGCGGTGTAACAGTGCACCGGCCCGACCATGTAGGGGGTGTTGATGCTATGCTGGACCGGTACGGACATCACGCTGGGACAAAGAGGGGACTCCTGCCGACCGGCCGGCAACCGCTGCCGGCCAATCGAGAGAAAAGGGAGATTAGAACAGATATTTCTCCTCTTCGCAAGCAGCCGCTGCCAGACGTCGCTTGGCGGCGAGCAGGCCGCTGGCATCGTACCTGCTGAACCGCCGGATCCCGGAAAGGAGCATGGTCAGGGTATCCCCCTCCTCGACATAGAAGGCCCCCTTGCGGGCCGCCGTGCCGGCGGTTTCGGCGGCCGAGAAGGCGAAGATCCGCACCGCTGCGGCGAGCAGTTCCCCCTTGTTTTCACTCACCTTCGGGGTAATCTTCTCCGCCCGCAGCACCGCGCTTTCCAGGGCGAAGATCTGAATGGCCAGATCGGCGGCGGTGAGCAGAATCTCCTGTTCGTTGGCCAGTTTTTCCTGAAACTTGCGTACCCCGACTCCGGCCAGGAGCAGGAAAAGGGTCTTCAGGCTTTTCACCAGGCTCTTCTCGGCGGCAAAGGGAAGCGACTTGTCCAGTTCGCTGAAGCTGGGGGTCATCAGCGACTCGAAGGCCTGCGTCGCCTCCGCCTGCAGCGGCAGTTCCCCCTTCATCGCCTTGCGCAGGATCATGCCGGGGATCAGCAGCCGGTTGATCTCATTGGTCCCCTCGTAGATGCGGTTGATCCGCTCGTCGCGGTAATAGCGCTCTGCCGGATAGTCGCTGACAAAGCCGTAGCCGCCGTGGATCTGCACCACCTCGTCAACGGTCCGGGCGAGGACCTCGCTGCAGAAGACCTTCGAGATGGCGCACTCCGGGGCATACTCCTCGATTCCCCGCAGATAGCGCTCGTAGTAGTCTTCCGTCCCCTTGGGGATGGTGGCCAGTTTGTCGTCAAGGAGGCCGGCCAGCCGGTAGACCAGCGATTCCGAGGCAAAGATCGCCGCGGTGAGGTCGGCTATCTTTTCCGAGATCGCCCCGAAGCGGCAGATCGGGGTGTTGAACTGCCGGCGCTCGGTGGCGTAGCGGATCCCTTCGCCGAGGGCCATCTTCGAGGCGCCGCAGACACCGGCTCCGAGCTTGAACCGGCCGATATTGAGGACGTTGAAGGCGATTTTGTGGCCCCGCCCCTTTTCGCCGAGGAGGTTGTCCACCGGCACCCGGCAATTGTCGAGAATGACCTGGGTGGTGGAGGAGCCCTTGATACCCATCTTCTTCTCCTCCGGGCCGACAATGAGACCGGGGAAGCTGCGTTCCACCAGAAAGGCGGTGAAATGCTCCTTGTCAATTTTGGCAAACACCGTGAACAGTTCGGCAAAACCGCCGTTGGTGATGAACTGCTTGGTGCCGTTGAGAAGGTAATGGCTGCCGTCTGCGGCAAGGGTGGCGGTGGCCTGGGCGCCCATGGCGTCACTGCCGGAACCGGGTTCGGTGAGGCAGTAGGCGGCGCACCACTCACCGGAAATCAGTTTGTCGAGATATCTCTTTTTCTGCTCGGCGGTCCCGTAGTAGATGAGGGGAAGAGTGCCGATGCCGGTATGGGCGGCGAAGGCCACCGAGAACGATCCCCCCCAGGCGATCTTTTCCCCGACCAGCATCGACGAGACCTTGTCGAGATCGAGCCCGCCCAACTCCTCCGGGGCATCCATCATCAGCAGTCCCAGTTCGCCGCACTTTTTCATCCCGTCAACCACCAGGGAAAAGTTCTGTCGGTCTATCTCTTCAATATGAGGAGCGATCTCGGTGGCGATAAACTGCGCAGTGGTCTCGCCGATCTGCCGCTGTTCGTCACTGAAATCCTCCGGGGTAAAGACATCGGCACAGTCGCTCTCGGCAATCAGAAACTCTCCACCTCTGCGAATTTTTTTGTCCATCACCTTCTCCTTTTCTGCTCTGCAAAGAAAACCGCCATGGCCCCCACAACTGGGTACGACAACGGACAATGAAAACCAACAAAGACCCACAAGGCCCCAGGCCGAGCCCGGCGACCGGGCCCTTCAGGCCCCTTACAGCCGCTCAAACACCCCGGCAGCCCCCATCCCGCCGCCGATACACATCGACACCAGCCCATAGCGGAGGTGGCGGCGCCCCATCTCGTGGAGCAGGGTGGTGGTCAGTTTCGCCCCGGTACAGCCAAGGGGGTGGCCGAGGGCGATGGCACCACCGTTGACGTTGACGATCTCCTCGCGCAGCCCGAGGGTCCTGATCACCGCCAGGGCCTGGGCGGCGAAGGCCTCGTTCAGTTCGATCAGCTCGATCTCGGCCAGGCTCAGGCCGGCCATCTTCAGGACTGCCGGGATGGCGGCGATCGGCCCGATCCCCATCACCTCCGGCGCCACCCCCTTGACCGAAAAGGCGATAAAGCGGGCCATGGGCGATTGGCCGAGCCGGGCGAGATACTCCTCGGAAACCACCAGGGCAACGGCGGCACCGTCGGTGATCTGGGAAGAGTTGCCGGCGGTCACCGGGCCGTCCACCTTGAAGGCCGGCCGCAGTTTGGCCAGGGTCTCGACGGTGGTCCCGGGCCGGACCCCGTCGTCGACGGAAACCAGTTCTTTCACCCGTTTGATCTTGCCCTGCACCAGCTGGGTATGCTCCACCTCCACCGGGATGATCTCGTCGCTGAAACGGCCGGCGGCAATCGCTGCCGCCGCCTTGGCATTGCTGGCCACGGCAAAGGTATCCATGGCCAGGCGGTCGATGCCGTACCGTTCGGCCACCAGCTCGGCGGTGACCCCCATCGAGGCAAAGGTCTCCGGCCAGTCGGCCATCAATGCCGGGTTGGCGCTATACTTCAGACCACCCAGAGGGACACAGGACATCGACTCGACCCCGCCGGCCACAATACAATCGGCAAAACCGCAGATCACCCGCTCGGCGGCCATGGCAATACTCTGCAGGCCGGAGGAGCAGAAGCGGTTGATGGTCTGCCCGGGCACCTCGATGGGCAGACCGGCCTTCAGGGCCGCCACCCGACCGATATTCATCCCCTGTTCCGCCTCCGGAAAGGCGCAGCCGAGATAGACGTCGTCGACGGTCGCCGGGTCGATGGCGGTGCGCTCGACCAGCCCTCTGATGGCCAGGGCGGCGAGATCATCGGGACGCATGTCCTTGAATTTGCCCTTGTTCGCCCGACAGCCCGGGGTCCGATAACTGGCGAGGATATATGCTTTCTTCATTTTTTTCTTCTCCCTGTTGTCGATAAACACCAGCCCACACCGACGAGTGGCCGGAGCAGTCGCCAGCCCCGCACCGGTGTTGGCCGGTACTGGTCTGGTAAGGGCGGCGATACCGCCGCCGAGTGGTGACCGCGCTAATTGCGCAACGGTTTGCCGCTCTTCAGCATGTGCTGAATACGGGCGGCGGTCTTCTGGTTGCCGCAGAGACGGAGAAAATTCTCCCGCTCGAGTTCCAGCAGATACTCCTCGCTGATCAGGGTGCCGGCATTGATATCACCGCCGCACATCACCCGGGCGATGATCGTCCCCATCTCCGCCTCGTACTCGCTGATGTATTTGCCCTGCTGCATGTTCCACAACTGGCTCTGGATCGAGGCGGCAATCCCCCGCCCAGGTGCCGGCAGATTCTCCTCCGGCCGACGGGGAGAGTAGTTGGCGGCCAGGGCCAGCACCCGCTCTTTGGCATCACCGAGCAGACGGTCGATATCCATGCTGATGGTATCACCATGGCGAAGGTAGCCCATGGGATAGAGTTCGGCGGCACTGGTCGATACCGTCGCCATGGCGATCTGCCGGAAGTTTTTGACGAGAAATGGTTGGACATCGGTCTGGTACTGTTCGGCGAGGCGGATCGCCCGCAGGCTCATCTCCTTGGTGCCGCCGCCGGCGGGAAGCAGACCGACGCCGATCTCCACCAGCCCCATGTAGGTCTCGGCGGCGGCGGTGACCGCATCGGCATGGAGACAGAACTCGGCGCCACCACCCAGGGTCATGTTGAAGGGGGCCACCACCACCGGCACCCGGGCATATTTTATTGCCATGGTCGCCCGCTGGAAGGCGCGCACCATCATATCGATGTCCTCGTAAGCCCCTTCGGCAAGGGCCACCGCCACCAGCATCAGGTTGGCCCCGACCGAGAAATTGACACCCTGGTTGCCGATCACCAGGCCGACCCCCTCTTCCTCGGCACGCCTCACCGCCTTGTCGATCATCGACAGAATGTCGCCGCTGATGGAGTTCATCTTACTGTGGAACTCGACACAGAAGACCCCGTCGCCCAGGTCGAGCAGAGAACAACCGCTGTTTTTTTCCAACAGCTGACCGCCCTTTTTCAGGATGGTCAGATCGACCTGTCCCTCTTTGATTGGCACCGGCAGGTAGCCTTTTCCGGCCAGGTCAAAGTACTCCCGTTCACCGGCGCTGTTGTGGCGGTAGAAGGAGGGCACCTGGCGGAGAATCTCCGGCACCGGCACGCCGTCAGCCTCGGCTCGCCGGACAAAATCGGCCACCCCGATGGCATCGAACATCTCGAAGGGGCCGATCTCCCAGTTGAAGCCCCAGCGCATCGCCCGGTCGATATTGACCACATCGTCGGCGATCTCCGGGATTCGGTTCAAGGCGTAGATCAGGGTGTCACGGAGCGATTTCCAGGCAAAGAGTGCCGCCTGGTCGTCCCCATCGACCATCATCTTCACCCGTCGACCGGGCTCATCCACCTGCTTGGCCGCCTGTACCGAGGCAAATTTCGGCCTGGCCAGAGGCCGGTATTCACCGCTCCGGTAGTCGTAATAGAGAATCTGCCGCTTACCATCCACCCTCTCCTGGCGATAGAAGCCACCGCCGCTCTTCTTCCCGAGTTGGCCGGCCTTGATCATCTTGCCCATGAACTCCGGCAGGGCGAAGACCTCCCTCTCCTCATCGGCCGGCAGGAGCTGGTGCGAATTGTTGCCGACATGGGCCAGGGTATCGAGACCGACCAGATCGGCGGTGCGGAAGGCGGCGCTTTTCGGTCGGGCGGTGGCCGGACCGGAGATGGCGTCGACCTCCTCGACAGTCATCCCCAGGGCCTGCATGTGTTCGATTCCTTTATAGATGGCGTAGGTACCGATCCGGTTGGCGACAAAATTGGTGGTATCCTTGGCAAAGACAATTCCCTTGCCGAGCCGCCGACCGATAAAGGCGGCCAGCCCGGCGAGCAGCACCGGGTCGGTTTCGCGGCAGGGGACCAGTTCCATCAGGCGCATATAGCGGGGGGGGTTGAAGAAGTGGGTGGCAAGAAAGTTTTGCCGCACCGCCGCCGGCAGCACCGCCGCCATCTCATTCACCGACAGACCGCTGGTGTTGGTGCTGAGGATCGCCCCGGGGGCCAGGTGCGGGACGACCTTGCCGAGCAACTGCAGTTTGATCGGCATGTGCTCGACCACCACTTCAATGACCCAGTCGCAAGCGCTCAACCTGTTCAGATCGTCTTCGAGGTTGCCGGTGTCGATGCGGGCGAGCAGCTCTTGCCGGTAGAGTGGCGCCGGTTTCATCTTCACCAGCCCCTGCCGGCCCAGAGCCGCGATCCGGTTGCGGACCTTCGGGCTCTCCAGGGTCAAGCCTGCGGCCTCTTCCTCAGGGGTGAGGCCTTTCGGGACGATATCCAACAGGAGGACGTCCAGACCGGCGTTGGCCAGATGTGCGGCAATGGTCGCTCCCATGACCCCGGCGCCGAGTACCGCTACACGATGTATCTGCCTCATGATCTCTCTCCGTTGTGAGTGTTCAGCGACTTTTTCGGGCTCTCTCCAGGCAATCCGCACCGGGCCCCGGTCGGTTGACAGCCATTGCCGTTGTTCTGGTACAGATCGTCCACCAGCCCCTTGTACTTTTCGTAGATCACCTTGCGTTTCATCTTCAAGGTCGGGGTCAGCTCCCCCCCTTCAATGGAAAAATCGTTGGCTACCAAAACAAATTTCTTGATCGTCTTGTAGGGTGGGTAGGTTTTGTTCAGACGGGCGATCCGTTCCTCGTACAGTTCAAGAATCCGGTTGTGGCTCACCAGTTCCTGGATATCGATATAGGTGATATCCTCGTCCCTGGCCAGGTCGATGAGCCGCTCCAGATTTGGGGTAAGCAGGGCCACCAGATAGGGTTTGCAGTCACCGAAAATGATCGCCTGAGAGATGTACTTATCCAGCTTCAGCTCGTTTTCAATGGGCTGCGGGGCAATATTCTTGCCTCCGGCGGTAACGATCAGCTCTTTCTTGCGGTCGATGATATAGACAAAACCCTCCCCGTCGATCCGGGCGATATCGCCGGTCTTGAACCAGCCGTCGACAAAACTTTCCCGGGTGGCCTCTTCGTCGCGGTAATAGCCCTGCATCAGTTGTGGCCCCTTGACGAAAAGCTCGCCATCGTCGGCAAGCATCACCTCGGTATCGCGGAACACCTTACCCACCGAATCAAAACGCACCTCCCCGGCACTGGCCAGGGTGATCGCCGGACTGGTCTCGGTGAGTCCGTAGCCATTGTACACCGGCAGACCGATTATCCACATGAATTCGTTGATAGTCTTGTCCAGCGGTGCCCCCCCGCAGATGAAATAGCGGAGCCGGCCACCAAACCTTTCGCGGATCCTGCTGAAGACGATCCGGTCATAGAACTGGTATTTCAAATTGAGGAGTCGGCTGATCGGCTCGCGGCTGACATACTTGCGCCGCACATATTCGCGGCCGATCTCGATCGCCCGAAAAAATACCCGCCGGCGGGACGGCGGCTGCTGGTGGACGCTCTCGTGGATCCGCGAGTAGATTTTTTCAAAGAGGCGTGGCACGCTGATCATCGAAGTTGGCCGGATTTCGGCCATGTTTTCAATCACCTGAGTAACGTTTTCGGCAAAGGCGAGGTGGTTGCCGCAGAGCAGGGTTACGTAGTAGCCGGCGGTCCGCTCAAGGATGTGGCTTAAGGGGAGGAAACTGAGCACCGTCTGTTCGCTCTGGGGCAGTCCAAGCTGCTTGACCCCGTACTGGGCGTTGACCATCACGTTATACTGGCTGAGCAGCACCCCTTTCGGCACGCCGGTGGTCCCGGAGGTGTAGATGATGGTGAGGATATCGTCGGGGGTGATTGCCTCGATCTGCCCCTCGATCAGCCGGGTATCTTCCGGAGAGAGCGGCGTCCCTACCTCGGAGAGCTGGTATTGGCTGAAGACCGGAAAGGGACGGGCACCCATGAACCGCTCGTAGGAGATCACCAGTTCCACACCGGGGATCTCCTCCCGCACCGAAAAGAGCTTCTCATACTGCCCCCGAGTGGAGCAGAAGACAATCTTCGCACCGCAATGGTTGATGATATAGGCCGCCTGTTTGCCGGTATTGGTGGCATAGATCGGCACGGTAATACCGCCGGCACTCTGCACGCCAAAGTCGGATATCGCCCAGCCGAGACGGTTTTCTGAAAAAATCGCCACCTTGTCACCCGGTTCCAGGCCGTTCTTCCGCAAGCCCCGGGCCAGCATCAGTACCCGTTCGTAGAACTCTTCGTAGGTGAGACTGAGGAAAACACCCCGCCTCTTATAGCTGATTGCCGTTTTTTTCGCGTACTTCCGGGAATTGTCTCGAAGCACCGCCGGAATCGACCGATATGACAGGATATCCATATTCATCTCCGCGTGAAATGTTCCACCCCATTCGACCGCATAACGTTTACGTTAAATATCCTCACACCCCCGTATACCTTACCTTAACGTACAAGTCAACACGAAAGGGGGGAGGGATACGGGCATGAAAAAAGTTGCCAAAGGCAGCCCAACTTAATTCTGGGCTGGCATGCAGCAAAAATTGACCAAATGCTCAACACCTCAACTATCAATCTGTAATTCAATAACATTTGCATAACAAATATTACTCTGATCACCCTTTCTTGAGCAAATGGTCAACCACAGCTGGCCACCATGTTGAGCCCACCGGCTGCCAACAGCCTGACAAAGGTTCCGGAAAGAGATTTTTTAAATCGTAAATACAGCTTGTTGGTACAAATCGTCACAACAGGAAGGCAGTAACAACGAAAAGGGTACATATTTTGCTGTGTAATTCGATCAACCCCCTGAGCCATTACCCCACCGGTTTCCCCGACCACGGGGCGGCATGGCTTGGGTTGGGGACCCGTGACGACAGCCAGAGATGGCCATGAGGCCGGCAGGCCCCCAAGGCCCCCCAGGCAATGGCATAGACACCGGCAGGAAGAGTGGAGGAGACATTGGAGCATACGGTACGAGGCAAAAAAAAATTGAAAGAGCTGGTCATTAACCGGGACTGGTGCAAGGGCTGCGGCATATGTGTCAGTTTCTGCCCGAAAAAGGTTCTCGAACTGGACAGCAAGGACAAGGCGATTGTGGTCCGTCCCGAGGACTGCATCTCCTGCAAACTCTGTGAACTACGATGTCCCGACCTGGCCATCGAGGTACTGACGGAGGAGGACAATGACTAACCCCATCAAGTTTCTCCAGGGCAACGAAGCCTGCGTCGAAGGCGCTCTCTATGCTGGACTGGAGTTTTTCGCCGGCTATCCGATCACCCCCTCCACAGAGATCGCCGAACATCTCTCCCAGCGCCTGCCGGAGCAGGGCGGCAAATTCATCCAGATGGAGGACGAGATCGCCTCGATGTGCGCCATTATCGGGGCATCACTCACCGGCCGGAAGGTGATGACCGCCACCAGCGGACCCGGTTTTTCCCTGAAGCAGGAGGCGATCGGCTACGCCTGCATGGCGGAGATTCCCTGTGTCATCGCCAACGTCCAGCGGGGTGGCCCCTCCACCGGCAACCCCACCCATGTCAGCCAGGGGGATGTCAACCAGGCCCGCTGGGGGACCCACGGCGACCACAACATCATTGCCCTTACCGCCTCCAACCACCAGGACATCTTCGCCATCACCGTCGACGCCTTCAACATGGCCGAAACCTACCGCACCCCGGTCATCCTCCTCCTTGATGAGGCGGTCGGCCACCTGCGCGAAAAACTGGTCATCCCGGAAGAGGGGGAACTGGCCATCGTCGACCGGCTGCGCACCGCCCTGCCCAAGGGGGTCGACTACCACCCCTACCTGCCGCGGGAGGACGGCCGCCTGCCGATGTCTGACTTTGGCGGCGACCGCCGCTACAACGTCACCGGCCTCTTCCACGACATGTGGGGCTTTCCCTCCAACAACCCCCAGGTGGTCCGGGATCTGCTCCGCCACCTGATCGACAAGATAGACAACAACATTCAGGCGATCACCCGCTACAAGGAGCACTATCTGGAGGATGCCGAATATATCTTCGTCTCCTTCGGCTCTTCGGCACGGTCGGCCATCCACCTGGCCAAAAGCCGCCGTGACCGCGGCGAAAAGATCGGCGTCCTGGAACTGCAGTCGATCTGGCCCTTCCCAGCGGAGATGGTCCGGGAAAAATGCCGCGGCGCCAAGGCGGTTTTGGTGGTGGAGATGAACATGGGCCAGGTGATGGCCCAGGTGAAGGCCGCCGTTGACGAACCTGGCCGGGTCTTCCTGGCCAATCGCATCGACGGCAAACTCATAACCCCTGAGGACATCAAAAAGCTCCTTCGGGTTATTCAGGGCAGAGGAGTGTGACATGGCGGTTAAAGATTATCTGCGCGAACGGTTTTTCCCCCACATGTGGTGCCCCGGCTGCGGCCACGGCACCGTCCTCAACGCCCTGCTCCGGGCCGTCGAGGAGTTGCAGCTGAACAAGAACGACATCGTCATGACCTCCGGTATCGGCTGTTCCGCCCGGATCTCCGGGTATGTCGATTTTCACTCCCTGCACACCCTGCATGGCCGGGCTCTGGCCTTTGCCACCGGCGTAAAACTCTCCAAGCCGGACCTCAAACTGCTCGTGCCGATGGGTGACGGTGATGCCCTGGCCATCGGCGGCAACCACTTCATCCATGCCTGCCGGCGCAACATCGACATCACCGCGATCATCATGAACAACCGGATCTACGGGATGACCGGCGGCCAGTTTTCCCCCCTCTCCGGCCCCGACAAGAAGGCGACCACCGCCCCCTACCTGACCATCGACGCCGAATTCGATATCGTCGAGGTATCCAAGGCGGCGGGTGCCACCTTTGTCGCCCGCTCCACCACCTACCATGTCAAGGAAGCCACCGAGATGCTGAAGAAGGCGATCAGCCACAAGGGCTTCTCGGTGGTCGAGATCCTCTCTCAGTGCCCGACCCACTACGGCCGCAAGAACCGGGAAGGTGATGCCGTGCAGATGATGACCGGCTACAGGGACAACACCGCCAAACTGGGCAGCAAGGCCCTGGCCGACAACCCGTCGCTCATTCCCCGGGGAATCTTCGTCGATCAGGCCCGCCCGGAATACTGCCAGGAATACGACAACATCATCGCCAAAGCCAGCCGGAACAGGGCGGCATAACCACCAGGAAGCCAGCATGAACAGAGTACGTATCGTCTTCTCCGGCTCAGGGGGGCAGGGGGTGATCACCGCGGCAATTATCCTTGCCGAGGCGGCGGTGATCCATGAAGGGTTGAACGCCACCCAGTCACAGAGCTATGGGGCGGCCGCCCGTGGCGGGGCCACCCGCAGCGATATCATCATCTCGGAGAACGAAATCAACTTTCCCGAGGTGCAGCAGCCCAACATCCTCGTCTGCCTCACCCAGCAGGCCTATGCCGCCTACGCCTCGATCATCCGACCGGGGGGAATCCTGCTCACCGACTCCCGCTTCGTCGAAACCACCAGGAAGGTGGACGCCAGGCAGATCGAACTCCCCATCTACGACACGGTCATGGCCGAGATCGGCAAGCCGATCGTCTTCAACATCTCCGTCCTCGGGGCCCTGCTCGGCATAAAACCGCTGGTCCGCGAGGAGTCGCTGCAGGCGGTGATCCGCAATCGGGTGCCGGCCGACTTTGTCAGTCTGAACAGCGACGCCTTCGAGCTTGGCCTGAATCTGGGCCGGGAGCACTGCCTGGCCCTGGCCTGACCGGGCACAGCCTCTCTGCCGATCATTCCCCTCGGCAGAGAGTACACAACACAGCCGCCCCGGCAACGGAGGCGGTGATACGGGTGATGCCATGGATGCCCTTTGCGCAAGCGAACCAAACAAAAAGTCAACACACTCCCCGGTGACCACCAGCGGCGCCGACATCATCAGCAATGCCGAGACAGTTGGCCTCGATCCACGCCTACTCTATGAGGCGGTGATCGACCTTTCCAGAGACGGCCTGCTCACCGCCAACTGCATCAACTTCGCCGCCGGCATTCTCCTCAAGGATCTCGGTCTCCCCCCCTATTTTTTCGCCCATATCCAGAAGCCGGCCCTGGTCCAACTGCTCCAATCCATCGCCTCCAATATCCGGGTGGTGGAGGGCCGGGCCGACCTCTTCGGCCGGGTCGCCCACATCGATTTTGATCTCAGCTACGGCAGCGAGGGGCAACGAGTGCGGATCGCCACCGAGGAGACCCGCGACAGCATGGAGAGCATCCTCGAGGATTTGATCTCCGGCCACCGCCGTGAATACTACTACAGCCCGGAGAGCCACTACTACACCTACATCATCCGCCCGGAGATGGTCCGGGATTTCCCCGCCGAGGCCTTCTCCGGCTCCCGCTTCCTCTTCGCCCTGGCCGGTGACTTCACGGTCACCCCGGAGCCGACCCGGAAACGCTACGAAAAATTTCTCCAGCAGAGCGAGGCGGCGGTCACCCCGCTGATCGAGGTGTTCAATCTGCCGCAGAGCGGCGAGACCAGGCTGATGTTTGGCTCCGACTTCGAGTCGCCGCAGCTGCCGATCCTCCGCAAGATCCTCGCCGACCGGGGCTACATCCTCACCCGGGCCTACTGGGAGCCCTATCTGGCCAAGGCCACCGTCTCATCCTCCATCTGCTCCCTCTACATCCGCGGCGAACTGACCCGCCGGGACGAGGCGGCGCTGGTCAGTGATCTGCGCAACTTCCTCGCCTGCGCCCTGAGCCCGATCAAGGATCTCTACATCAACGGCGCCATCGATTTTCAGGAGTTTCTCTTTGCCGGCAACGCCATCGATTTCACCCACCTCTTCATTTTCAAGGAGAGCGAGAACGCCACCGACCGGGAGATCCTCCAGAATCTGGTCAACAAGGACCACCAGGAGGCCTTCGCCAAACGGGTTCAGGACTCGAACAAATCGACCTACGGGGCGGCCCTGATCACCGAGACGGTCCGCCGCAACCCCGACCTGCTCCGCCTCCTCTACCAGCTCTTTGCCCGCCGGTTCAGGCCGGGGTTGCGGCAGACGCCCCTCTCCGACCAGGAACTGGCCGGACACTGGCAGGATTTTGACAAGAAGGTGAGCAGCCGCTTCATCGACTTCCCCCTTGGCGGCGACATCTTCCGCTTCATGTTCAAGATCGTCTCCTGCACCCTGAAGACTAATTTCTACTGCGAGGAGAAACGTTCCTTCTCCTTCCGCTTCGACAACCGTATCCTCGACCCCCTGGTGTTCAGCCAGTTTGTCTACGGGATCTTCTTCGTCAACGGCCACTACTCCTGCGGCACCCACCTCCGTGCCGGCGATATCGCCCGGGGTGGCCTGCGGCTGATCCGCGTCTCCCGCGCCAACCACGAAAGCGAGCTGGACAACGCGGTTCTGCTCAACTATGCCCTCGGCCCCAAGGCCCAGCGGATCAAGCACAAGGATATCTGCGAGAGCGGCTCGAAGGGAGTGGTCATCCCCCACCCGCCCTACGCCGGCTACGGCCTGGAGGCGCTCTACGACTACACCGAAGGGATAATGGACCTGATCCTGCTCCAGGACCCCTGTATCGTCGACCTCTACGACCGACCGGAGATGATCTTTTTCGGCCCGGATGAGGGGACCGCCCACTTCATGGACGCCATTGCCCTGCGGGCCAGAGAGCGGGGCTACCCGCACTGGCGCACCCTCACCACCGGCAAGAGCTTTGGCATTCCCCACGACACCTACGGCCTGCTCAGCAGCGGCGAGACCTTCGCCCTCTACAGCCGGGAAGAGGCCGGGGTCGAGCTGCAGGTGGACGGGGTCTCCCGCACCATCACCAGGGATATGGCCGAGATCTACGCCGAAATCGGTGGCCGGATCACCCTGAGCGGCATGACCACCACCTCGATCATGAGCGCCTTTCGCACCCTCATCGGCCATTACGGCGCCCGGGAGGAGGAACTCAACCTGATGCTCTCCGGCGGCCCGGACGGTGACCTTGGCGGCAACCAGATCCAGTGCTACCGGGGAAAAATCTGCCTGATCCTGGACGGCGGTTCGGTTCTTTTCGACCCCCACGGTCTGGACAAAAAGGAACTGTGCCAGCTCGCCTTCCAGCGAAATGTTACTCCCCGCCCCAACTCCCTTGGCTATCCCGTCGAGAAGTTGAGCAAGGAGGGGTTCATGGTGCCGATCAACGGCCGGGATATCCCCCTGCCGGACGGCCGGATAGTCGAGGATGGGGCATTGTTCCACCGCACCTTCCTCACCAACCCGGACAACCGACGCTGTCTGGAACAGGCCGACATCCGCGCCTTCATACCCTGCGGCGGCTTCAAGGATACCATCAACCGCGGCAACGTCCGCCAGTTCCTGGCCAACTTTGCCGAACTGCGCTTTATCGTCGAGGGGGCCAACGTCTACTTTGACGACGGGGCCAGACGGCACATCGCCACCACCAGCCAGATCAAGCAGATCAAGGATACCACCGCCAACAAGGGGGGGGTATTCAGCAGTTCCATCGCCGAGGTGCTCACCGCCTTTCTCCTCGGGGACAGCTACGAGGAGAAGCTGCTCAACGACCGGGCGACCCGCTGGGCACTGATCGCCGACATCATGCAGCTGGTAAAGGAGTGTGCCGAGGCGGAAACCACGACCCTCCTCCGCCTGCACGAGGCCAACCCCGAAATTCCCCTGTTCACTCTCTCCGAACAGTCCAGCGAAGAGATCTTCGCCCTGCAGGCCGAACTCGAAGAGAAGATCGACCAGATTCTCGCCGACCGGGAACTGACCGAGCGGGTGCTGACCAGCTACGTTCCGGCGGTGCTGGTGGAGAAACTGGGACTCGGGTCGATTCTCGACACCCTCGAGAGCCCCGGCCTGCAGCCCTATCGCAACTCGATTCTCAGCAAGAAGCTGGCGGCCATGGCCTTCTACCGCTTCGGCCACCAGTGGCAGACCTTCCGCACGCAGCTGACAAAGGGACTTGGCCCGGCCCTCCGGCAAATCGTCGCCGACAAGCAGGAGTGAGCCGGCCAGCCTGAAAGCCGTGCTGAGTTTACCTTCCAGTCATGGGGGGGGGAGAAAAAAAGGGGGCGGCGGGAGTGAGATGGTCCACCGCCCCAGTCGCCGCAAGATAGAGTAAAGGGGCGGCGAGGCGGTGGACCGGCAACGGGCTAGAGCAGCCCGGCTTCCTTGTAGTACTTCATCGCACCGTCATGGAGCGGCGCGGAGAGGCCATCCTTGACCATCTCTTCCTTCTTCAGGTTTTCAAAGGCCGGGTGGAGTTTCTTGAACTCGTCAAAGTTTTCGAACACCGCCTTCACCACATTGTAGATCACCTCTTCAGAAACCTTGGCAGAGGAGACAAAGGTGGCGCCCACCCCGAAGGTGGACACATCTTGGTCGCTGCCGCGATACATGCCGCCAGGGATGGTGGCCTTCCGGTAATAGGCGCGATCGGCGATCAGCCCGTCAATCTCCGGGCCGGCAACCGAAATCACCTTCGAGTCACAGGCGGTGGTGGCCTCTTGAATCGACCCGTTGGGGTGGCCAACCACATAGACGATGGCGTCGACCTTGTTGTCACAGAGGGCGGCTGACTGCTCGGCAGCCTTCAGTTCGGAGGCCAGTTTCAGGTCGGCGGTGGACCAGCCGAACCGTTCCATCACCACCTCCATGGTGGCCCGCTGGCCGGAGCCGGGGTTGCCGATATTGACCCGCTTCCCCTTGAAATCCTGAATCTTGGTGATGCCGGAATCCTGCCTGGCCACTACGGTGAACGGTTCCGGGTGGATCGAGAAGACCGCCCGGAGATCCTTGATCGCCTCGTTAAAATTGGCGCTGCCGTTGTAGGCGTTGTACTGGACGTCGGACTGGACGACCCCGAGATCAAGTTCGCCGCCGGCAATGGCATTGACGTTGTACACGGACCCGCCGGTGCTCTCCACCGTACAGCGGATACCGTGCTCTTTACGGTCCTTGTTGACCAGGCGGCAGATCGCCCCGCCGGTGGGGTAGTAGACTCCGGTGACCCCGCCGGTGCCAATGGTGACAAAGGTCTGCTCGGCCCGGAGAGAACCCGGTGCCGAAGTCAAGGCCAGGACAAAGCAGGACAGCATGGTCAGCGACAGTTTTTTGTTCATTTTCATACGCATTCTCCTTCTTTTCTGGGTTGCGGTGGATGTCCGAACCGGACAGAATCGGCGACGAGAGCCCCTTCATTTTCCCTTTACATAAGTATTCATACTATTGTATCTGGCCGCCCAATACAAAGTAAAAATGGTGCCAATCCCCTTTTTTCCCAGGATATCTTGATTTACCGGCGGGCACAGCCCGGGGCTATCGGGGCCGGCGGCCGGTTCCATTTGCAGAATACCCCGCTATGGACTATACCGAGCGGTGGCTTCGATTTACAACCCTCAACCCAATCCTCAACCCGCGCACCGAGCCGGCCATGAAACTGCGCCACCAATACAAGCTGCGGAAGTTTATCCAGTCCTTCCACCTGCGGGTCTTCCTCGCCCTGGTCCTGGTGATCGTCATTTTCATCCCCGGCACCGGCTATGTCGGTTATCTGCAGGCCCTGCGGGTGGCGGAAAACCAGATGGAGCAGTACACCATCAGCACCGCCGCCCAGATAAGCAAACGGGTTACCTCCTTTCTTTCTCAGCATACCCACAACGTCGTCCTGCTCGCCTCCCTCTTTGAAAAAGGACTGATCGACGTCACCAGCGACCAGGAGCTGCGCCACGCCTTCCAGCTCTTCAAGCAGGATCGGCCGGAATTCGTCAATATCTATTTCGGCGACGAGTCGGGCCGCTTCATCATGGTGCCGCCGCAGCGGCCGGAGTTGCAGGGGGTCTTCGACCCCAGGGTCCGCCCCTGGTACCGCGGGGCACTGACCGCCCCCGCCAGCCACTGGACCGCCGTCTACCTCTTCGCCTCCACCCAGCAGCCGGGAATCACCGTCTCGGCGCCGGTACACGGCCCGGACGGCGCCCTCCGCGGGGTGTGCGGGATTGACATCGATCTGGTCGAGTTCTCCAAATTTCTCCAGGGGATCGATATAGGCCGGCAGGGGGTAGCCTACATTTTTGAGAACAGCAGTGGCAACATCATCGCCCACCCCTGGCTCTCCGAACTGCCGGAAGAGGGGAGCCGGCTCGCCCTTCTTCGGGCCAGCCGCAACGACCTTGCCGCCCGCGGCGCCACCTTCGGCATCTCCACCTTCGGCGACCAGCAGTACTTCACCGCCTACTCCGAATACCCCGGCCAGGACTGGACGGTTGGGGTAACCATGTCGATCTCCGACTATCTGGAGCAGATTCAGGTGATCAAGAAGACCACCATCAGCCTGGTGATTGCCGGTATCCTCCTCTCCAGCCTGCTCAGCTATCTCCTCGCCAAGACCATTATCAGCCCGCTTCTCCGCCTCAAACAGGGGATCGAGCGGATCGCCCGCGGCGACCTCACCCACCGGGTGGCGATCAAGGACCCGGATATCGCCCGCGACCTGGCCCGGGCCTTCAACCGCATGGCCCTCTCCCTGCGCAACAGCCTGGTCGCCCTGAAGGGGACCTACGCCGAACTGCAGGAAAAGCAGAAACTGGCGGCGGTGGGCAAGATGACCGCCGGCATCGCCCATGAGATCAAGAACCCCCTCGGCATCATCCTCGGCGCCACCCAGGTGGTCCTCGACCGCCAGCGCCCCCCGGAGATGCGGGAGAAGGCGGCCAGCTTCATCATGGACGAGGTGGTCCGTCTGGACACCACGTTGAAGGCCTTTCTCGCCTTCGCCAAACCCTCTACGCCGGTGTTCAGCGAGGTGGATATCATCCGCCTGCTGGAAGAGACCCTTTCCGCCACCGAAGAACGCTACCTGGAGGAGGGCTACCGGATCGTTTGCGACTTTCCTCCCTCCGTGCCGCTGGTCGAGGCCGACCCGTCGCAGATCCGCCAGGTGGTGGTCAACATTCTGCTCAACAGCTTCAAGGCGATGCCGGAGGGGGGGACGGTCACCCTCCGGGTGCGGGCGGAGATGGAACCGGAAATGCTCCAGGCCAACAAGCGCTTCATTTCCATCCGCAACCCCTTCACCGTCGCCCGGGAGTGGCTGATCATCAGTATCAGCGACCATGGCTGCGGCATCGCCCCCGAACACCAGGGAAAGATCATGGAACCCTTCGTCAGCTTCCGCGACGATGGCGTCGGCCTTGGCCTCTCCATCGTCTCTCAACTGGTCCGCCTCCACCGCGGCCACATCCAGATCAGCAGCCGCCCTGGAGAGGGGACCACCTTTTACCTCTTTTTCCCCTGTATCCTGCGGGAGGCCGGACAATGACCAACCTGCTGCTGGTTGAAGACGAGACCCGGATGCGGGAAGTGATCATGATGCTGCTCTCCGATTTGCAACTGAACTTCTTCGAGGCCCGCGACGGGGCCGAGGCGAGGGAGATCTTTGCCAACGAGACCATCCATCTGGTGATCACCGACCTGAAACTGCCGAAAGTCAGCGGCATGGAGCTGCTCCGCCACATCATGGAGCACAAGCCGCAGGTACCGGTGATCATCATCACCGCCTTCGGCTCCATTGACAACGCCGTGGAGGCGATCCGCCTGGGGGCCTTTGACTACGTCACCAAACCGTTTACCGAGGACAAGCTCCGCTCCTGTGTCAAAAAGGCCCTGCAGATCAGCCGGCTCACCTCGGAGGTGGAGTACCTCCGCCAGGAGATCGAGGGCAAGTACACCTTTGACAACATCATCGGCAACTCCAGCGAGATCTGTGAAATTCTCCGTCTGGCCGGCGAGGTTTCCCACACCGACACCACCGTCCTCATCACCGGCGAGTCGGGCACCGGCAAGGAGCTGCTCAGCCGCGCCACCCACCTCAACAGCCCGCGCTCGAAGGGCCCCTTCCTGCCGGTAAACTGCGCCGCGATCCCCTCCACCCTCCTCGAAGCGGAGCTGTTCGGCCATGAGAGGGGGGCCTTTACCGGCGCCCATCAGCGAAAAAAGGGCAAATTCGAGCTGGCCTCGAGCGGCACCATCTTCCTCGACGAGGTGGGGGACATGGAGCTGGAGGTGCAGGCGAAATTCCTCCGGGTGCTCGAGTCAAAAAGCTTCGAGCGACTGGGCGGCACCTCCACCCTGCCGACCAATGTCCGGGTGATCGCCGCCACCAACAAGGATCTGGAAAAGATGGTCCAGCAGGGGCGGTTCCGGGAGGATCTCTACTACCGGATCAGCGTCTTCCCGATCCGCATCCCGCCGTTGCGGGAGAGACGTGCCGACATCCCCTTGCTCTGCCGCTATTTTATCAACGAGTTCAGCACCGCCTTCGGCCGCCGGCCACCGACCATGTCCGAGAAGGTGATGGAGCTGCTCTGCAACCACCCCTGGAAGGGCAATATCCGCGAACTGCGCAACGTCCTGGAACGGGCGATGATCCTCACCAAGGGGGACACCATCACCTCCCGCCACATCATCCTCCACGAGCCTCAGGGAAAACACCTCGGCGAGCTGGACCTCAACCAGATCGTCAAGCTGCTGATCCGCGACCACCGCGTCGGCCTGGAGGAACTGGAGAAGAGCTGTATCCACTTCGCCATGGAGGCTGCCGGCAACAACGTCTCGCGGGCGGCCCGGCTCCTCCATCTCTCCCGGGCCACGCTGCGCTACCGTCTCGACAAGCTTGGGGAGTAGAGGGCAACCTGCGGCTCAACCGGGCTGCTGGCGCCGCTCTGCCACCACCTCCCAAGGGAAGCGGAGGAAACTGCGGCTGTGGGAGAGGTAGGGGTCGGCCCCTTCGAGAAGGGCCTTCTTGTGCAGGTAGAGGGCGTAATTGACCGAGGTATCCCGAACCAGAGAGTGGTAGGCCTCGCCCCGGTCGACATTGGTGGCGACGATCCGCTTCCATCTGGTGAAATAGCGGATCGGGTTGCCGATCCGCCGCTGCAGGGCGAGAAAGTGGAGATCCTCGTAGCCGTAGTTGCCGCAGAACTCCTCGTCGTAGCCGAGGGCCTGAAAGAACACCCCCTTCGAGGTGTAGAAGATATTCATCGCCTTGTTGATGGGCCGACCCTGGTGGTCGGCCCGCTTGAACTTGTAGACCACCCCTCTCGGCACCGGACTGCCGAGGATGGCTCGCAGCAGCTCCTCCGGGAAGTAGTGGTCGAGATCGCTCAGAATCAGCCGTGGGCCTCTGGCCAGCGTCGCCCCGAGATTGCGGGCGCCGCACTGGTTCCAGGTGATATCGGTGCACACCCGATAGAGAGAGATGTTGAGGTTCAGTTCAGGCGGGAGCACCACCGGCAGCGGCGAGCCGTCATCCACCAGGACAAACTCGATGGCGGCGGTGAGTTCCGGCCCATAGGCTGCGTACCTGGCCAGCAGAGCGGGCAGGGTGTCGGTGCGTTGCTGGTTGAAGTAGATGGGCACCACATAGCTGAGCGCCGGCGTGGAACCCGCCGGTGGGGGGGGCTGGCTGCCAGCGCCTGCTCGCAGGCGCCGCCGGATGGTTGCCGCCAGAGATGGCAGATCGATCATCGCAGTCTTTTCAGGGGCCAGGGCGCCCGAATGGCACCTCCGGCCCCGTTCTCCTTGTTTTTAATGAACCTTGCTCAGTTACGGCTGGTCGGCCTTGCCTTCGACTGTTGCTCTTCGGGCTGATCGGCCAGCCGGCGAGGCCGGCAGCCATGTCGGTAATTCTGAGGGCCTTGTTCACCACTCGGCCGGGCCTTGGCGATACAGCCGAAGGCAAAGCCGACCAGCTTGCCACCGTGCTGAACATTAGGCATGATCGGCCACCACCAGACAATCGAGGCGGGCGAGAACCACCGCCAGGGCCCGGCGAAGCTGCTCGGTGGAGAACCATTTCTCATAGCTTCCTCTTGCCCAGCCGGCCGCCCGGGCAAGGCGGTTCGGGTCGGCGATGAGCTCTCTTGCCGCCGTCGCCAGGGCCTCGGGGTCGGCGGCTGGGACAAAGGCGATACCACTCTCCGGGTCCTGCACCAGCTCTTCCGGGTAGGCGGGGGACTCTCTGGTCAGCACCGGCCGGCCGCAGGCCAGGGCTTGATAGACCTTGTTGGGGATCACCCGGGCGGCCTTCGCCGAAGGGCCAAAGACCCCCAGGAGAAGATCGGCGCGGGCGATCCGCCCGGGAAGATCCCGGTAGGGAATGGGCGGCTCGAAACGGATCTGGGGGTGGCCGGCCGCCAACTCGGTGCAGGCCTGACGCTCCGGCCCGTCGCCCAGCAGCACCCAAGAGGCCTCCGGCACCAACCTGGCGGCGGCGGCAATGGTTCTGCTCCCCTGCAGGCCGATGAAGCTGCCGTAAAAGAGAATCTCCGGCCGCCCGCCGGCCCGGGTGGCCGACCCGGCGGGCGGCTGGCAGGTGAAGATGCCCTCCTCCGCCCCCACCGGTACCACGAAGGTGCTCGCTGCCGGGGCATGGAGTTTTTCCACGAAAAAGCGGGCATGGGGGGCGGTATCGGCCAGAAGCAGGTCGGCCCGGGAAAAAAGTTGCCTCTCAGCCCGCAGCAGGCGGCCGGCCCGAAAACTCTCTTCGGAAAATTTTTGCCGCTCATGCACCGCCTTGTCCCAGGCACTGATCAGCGGATCGAAGAGCAGAGGAATACGGTGGCGGCTGGCGAAGCGGCGGGCGGCGGGGAAATCCCGCTGACGAAAGGCCGGCACCCAGAGCGCATCCGGCCGGGCCACCCCACGCAGCATCGCCTCCAGACCGCCGAGTTCCGAGACCCGGGGCAGAAACTCCTGTACGGTCCAGCCGGCCTCGGTGAGCAGCTGGCGGAGAATCCGGTTGCGGGAGTAGTGGCGGTCAAACCTCCCCCAGCAGAGTATTGTTTTTCCCGGCACTGTTGTGGTCACGGCGATATTTTCGGTAAAAAGAGTGGTTTCTCGACAGGCAGCGGTCTGACTATTCCATACCGGGACCGGTCTGGCGAGAAGTTTTCGAAAAAACACTCTTTGCAGCAGGACAACCCTTAGGGTAAAAGCCTTACTGGTAGTCGGTTGCTCTGTGCCATGCTCTCCTTGAGAAGTTGGCTGGGTCGTGGCCGGGGCTGGCACACCGACCACCCCACCCTCCGGCCGACAACCTTTTTTCGTACCGGTTCACCAGCACCCCATTTTCAACCGCTCAGGCCACCTCACAGAGCCAACAGAACCAACTCTAGCTTGGCGGCCTGAACGAACCTGGAGCACTGGATGAACGGGTACAAATCCGGGTTTCGCAACCTTTTGCTGCATTCCGGTGAACGATTCCCTTTTTTCCAACAATCAGGGTTTTTGCCCCTTCTGGACACCTACAAACAACTATGGACAATAAAGAACTTGTCAGCCGCCTGCTGAAGGTGGTTGCACCATACCGGGGAAAGCTGCTGGTGGCGATGCTGGCGATGATTCTGGTCGCCGCCTTCACCGGGGCTCAGGCCTGGCTGGTCAAAGACCTTCTCGACAAGATTTTCATCGCCAAGGACACCTTTTTTCTCAAGCTGCTACCCATCGTGGTGGTAGCAATCTTCTGCCTGAAGGGGGTCGCCTACTACCTCTATACCATCCTCCTCGAACAGGTCGGCCAGTCGGTGATCCGCGATTTCCGCCTGGCCATCTTCAACCACATCCACCGCCAGTCCCTCTCCTTTTTCAACACCATGCCCACCGGCACCCTGATGAGCCGGATCATCTCCGATGTGTCGCTGCTTCAGCAAGCTGTCTCCAATGCCCTGGTCGGGCTGGTGCGCGATTTCTTCCAGGTAATCATCCTCCTCGGGGTAGTCTTCTATATGAACTGGCGGCTGGCGATGATCTCCTTCGTTGTCCTGCCGGTGGCCGCCTACCCGATCATCAAGTTCGGGCAGCTGTTCCGGAAGTTAAGCACCAGGACCCAGGAGGAGACCGCCAACACCTCCAACATCCTCCACGAGACGATCACCGGCAGCCGGATCGTCAAGGCCTTCACCAACGAGGAGTACGAGGGCAACCGCTTCTCCCGGCAGGTGGAGAGGCTGTACGGGTTGACCATGAACGATGCCCGCTACCGCTGCATCCAGCACCCGCTGATGGAGTTCATCGGCGGTGTGGCCATTGCCGTGATCATCTGGTTCGGCGGCCTGGAGGTGATCAATGGCACCGCCACCCCGGGAACCTTTTTCGCCTTCCTTACCGCCCTGATCGCCGCCTACGAACCGGTGAAGGGGGTCACCCGGATCAATTCGATGATCCAACGCGGGCTCGCCGCCGCCACCCGCATCTACGCCATTCTCGACATCGAACCGGAAATCGCCGATAAACCGGGGGCTCTGCCCCTGCCACCGTTTCGCAAGACGATCGAATTGCGGGACATCAGCTATCGCTACAATAACGAGAAAGCGGTACTGAAGAACATCTCCCTCACCGTTGCCTGCGGCGAGGCCCTGGCCATCGTCGGCCCCAGTGGCGGCGGCAAGACCACCCTCACCAACCTCATTCCCCGCTTCCTCGATTTGAGCGAGGGGAGCATCCTCATCGACGGCACCGATATCCGTGAGGTCACCGTCTCCTCCCTGCGGGCCCAGATCGCCATGGTCACCCAGCAGACCATCCTCTTCAACGACACGGTGCGCAACAACATCGCCTACGGTGACCGACTGGCCCCCCTGGCTGCAATACATGAAGCGGCCCGGGCGGCCCACGCCTACGACTTCATAGAGGCCCTGCCGCAGGGCTTTGATACCGTTATCGGCGAAAGTGGCGCCAGACTGTCCGGCGGCCAGCAGCAGCGGCTCTCCATCGCCCGGGCCATTCTGAAGAACGCCCCGATCCTCATCCTCGACGAGGCCACCTCCGCCCTCGACACCGAATCGGAGCGGGAGGTCCAGAAGGCCCTGGAAAATCTGATGAAGGACCGGACCACCCTGGTGATCGCCCACCGCCTCTCCACCATCAAGAATGCCTCGAGAATCATCGTCATCAAGGAGGGTGAGATCGTTGAGCAGGGCAACCACGACAGCCTGATGGCCTTGGCGGGCGAATACAGAAATCTCTATACCATGCAGTGAAAAGGCCGCCGGCCATTGATGCCGGCAGCAGCAGCGGGGAACCAAGGAGCAGCGGGCGGATATGGTCAAGCGGCAGCCGATACTCCATCTCGACAGCAGCCTGCGCATCGGCAGGGGCGGGGTCCGGGAGGTGTTCCAACACCCCGAGGACCCGGGGCGCTGTGTGAAGATCGTCCACGACCCACGGCGGTGGCGCTCGGTCAACCGCGAGTGCCGTTACCTGCGCCGCTACCATCGCCAGGGCAAGCCCTTCACCCGGATGACCCGTTTTTTCGGCTGGTGCCCGACCAACCTCGGCCCCGGGGCCCTCTTTACCCTGGTTCGCGACCATGATGGCCACTGCTCCAGGAGCCTGGCCAGTTCTCTGCCGGGCGCGCCGGCCGACAGCTGCCGGCGGCAACTGCAACCGCTGGCGATCGTCGAACTGCTCAGCGAACTGCACCAGCATCTGCTGCGACACCGGATCATCGTCTCCGACCCGGCCCTGCACAACCTGGTGGTCCACTACCCGGAACCGGCAAAGGCGAGGCTGGTGATCATCGACGGCATCGGCAACTCCAGTTTCATCAAGATGGCCGACTGGTTCGGCTACTGGGCCAGACGGGACATCAACCGGAAATGGCGGCGCTACATCGAGGTCAGCCCCCTTCTCCAGGGGGTCTTTGCCGCCGCCGGCCGCACAACCATGAACCGGGGGTAGACGCGCAATGGGGCCGAAAAAGGGAGCGCCGAGCGGCCCTCCGCTGCACCTCGATGAGAGGCTGCTCCTCGGCCGGGGACAACTCCGCGCCTGCTACCACCACCCTGATAGCCCCGAGCTGGTCGTCAAGGTCGCCGCCGGCCAGGCCAAAGTCCAACTTCAGGCCAACCACAAGGAGCTGAAGGGGTACCGCTTCCTGCTCCGCCGGCATGGCCGCCTGGAGTGGGTCAGCCACTGCCACGGGCTGGTCGCCACCACCCTCGGCGAGGGCCTTGTCTGCGACTGTATCCGGGATGTCGACGGCACCATTTCCCGGACCATCTGGGACCATATCCATTCCCCTGAAGAGCCCGATCTCTCCTTCCTCCTGGCCATCGCCGGGCAGTTCTGCCGCTACCTGGAGGAAAAAGATATCTGGCTCTTTGACCTCAACCTGAAAAACATCGCCCTGCAGCGGCAGGCGGACGGGGTGTACCGACCAGTGTTCCTCGACCTCAAGGGGCGCTACGACAACAACGAGTTCATCCCCTTCTCGAGCTACATCCCCTGTCTGGCGAGACGCAAACGGCGGCGGCGGGCCCGCCAGTTGTTGAGCCGCATCCGTCATTTCCACGCCCTCCGCCACCCGCCACCTGCCCCTTGACCGCCCTCCCCGGGGGGACTTCAACCACCCTCCGACCAGGGCCCCAGCCTCCGCCCTTCCCCGGGCCGGCTGGTGCGATGGCAGCCGTTCTTCAGTTCCTTTATTTTCGCCGGGTCTGGCCCTCTTTTTCGCCGGCTCAAGCCACCTTTTAAGGCCAATTCCAGCTCGGTGTTCTGCCTGAACGAACCAGGAATTCTGGACATAGGGGTACAGATTCGGGTTCGGCATCCTTTTGCCGCATACCGGTAAACGAGTACGAGCGATACCCACGGAGCGGCCTGCCCGGATAGAGATCCGTTCGGATTGTATTGTTATTTGACCGAAACCGATTTACAATTGGTCAGGCTGGTACCCACCCATTCCTTCCGGCCAGGAGGATGGGGACCACTCCCTCCCAGGCATCGACCAGACGATGAAAGACTACTACCAGATTCTCGGCATCACCCCGAACAGTGACGAGGAGGAACTGCGCAGAAGCTACCGCCGGCTGGCAATGCGCTACCATCCCGACCGCAACCCGGATGACCCGGCGGCAGAGGAGCGGTTCAAAGAGATCGCCGAGGCCTACGGGGTGCTCACCGACCCGGTGAAACGGCGGGCCTACGAACGTTGCCGGACCCGCGGCAACAACTACGGCGACGGCCCCGAGACCCCCTTCTCCTACAGCCAGGAGGAGATCCTCCGCGACCTCTTCCAGGATCCCCGCTTTCAGGCCCTCTTCTCCGGACTACTGCGCGAGTTTCAGCGCTCCGGTTTCCGCTACAGCGCCCAGTTCGTCAAGAGCAGCTTTTTCCGGGGCAAGGCAGGCATCCTCCTCGGCGGCATTTTTCTGGTCGGCTCCCTGGCCGCTCCCCTGCTCTCCCGGGTGGCCGGTAAACGGGCCGGCATTGCCGCCAGGCAGGGGGGACCCCTGCTCCACTCCCTGGGGCGACAGGTGGGCAAACTGCTCGGCCAGGTCCGGCAAAGAACCGGCAGCACCCCGCCGCCACCGATCCCCCCGGAGGAGCTGGATATCACCTACCACACCCCCCTGACCAGCGAGGAGCTGGATCGGGGCAAAAGCCTGCGGATTCTCGTCTACGCCGAAGAGGGTGAAGAGACCCTGCAGGTGAAGATCCCCCCCGGGAGCAGGGGGGGGCAGCAACTCCGCCTGCGCGGCCGGGGTCGACCCGGTCCCCTCGGCCGGGGCGACCTCTACCTCCGGCTGGTCAACAAGGGGGAGGAGAAGGAGGGGCAGGTGGAGTGAGCATCCTTGGCACCGCAGCGAAGGCCCGGCAGGGTTGAGCGACAAGCCCTTTTCCATCGCCAACCTCACCGCCAAAATCCGCACCGCCCTGGACGACCAGACACCGGTGCCGCCCGACTGAGCGGCAAAGGGGGTCAACGTCCGGCAAGCAGACGGGGTTGGCGCATCAGCACCAGCATCGCCGCCAGTACCACCACGACTCCGGGAAGAACCCGCAAGGGGGGCAGGCCGTGGCCGAGGGCCAAGTCGAGGAGGAGGACCAGGGCCGGATAGAGGTAGGAGTAGGCCATCACCCTGGTGGGGCCGAGGTGGGGGACGGCGAACTGGGTGAGAAAAAAGGTGACGATGGTGGTGAAGATGGCCAGATAGAGGATGCCGGCCCAGACCAGCCCCGGCACCTCCTGCCAGGCCACCGCCGGCAGCCGGTAGCCGGTAAGGAGCAGCAGCCACAGCCCGCCGGTGACCAGCACCCAGAAGGTCATCCGGACCATCGGCTCGCCACGGTGGAGAAGCTTGACCAGCGGCGTATAGAGCCCCATGGCGCAGCAGCCGAGAAAAAAAATCTGGTCACCCCGATTCCACTCCATCGCCAGCAGTTGGCCGATATCCCCCCGAAACACCACCCAGACCACCCCGCAGAGACCGCACAACAGGGCCAGCAACTCACCCCTGCCCAGACGTTCACCAAGGAGGAGCAGGGCATACCCCCCGGCCATGGAGGGGACCAGGGCGAATATCACGCTGGTGTGCAGGGCGGTGGTATAGCGCAGGGAAAGAAACATGGCGATGAAGAAGAGCACCAGACAGAGGCTGATCACCGCGCAACGGGCGAAGAGGGAAAAAGAGCAGGCGAGTCCGTGCCGGTGCGCGACCCAGGGGGCAAAGAGGGCGGCGGCAAGGAGAAAGCGAAGCAGGGTGAGCACCGCCGGATCAAGATCATGGGTAATGGCCCGGCCAACCACAAAGGAGGTGGAGACCAGGAAGGCGGCAAGGAGCATGAGCAGGTGGACCAGGATCAGGGGGGGACGGCCGGTCCCGCCGGATGGCGGTGCTCCACCCGGCCGGGACTCCCCCTTTCCTGCGCCCTTCAACTCACGGCCCGGAATTCGACCGGTTCCTTCTCGCCGGCACTACCCTGTTTGAAATGTTCCAGGGTGGTCATCGCGGCAGCAACCATGCTGCTCAGGTCGGAGAGGTTGCCGGGGATGATCATGGTGTTGTTGGTCTTGGCCAGCTTGCCAAACTCGGTGAGATACTGTTTAGCGACCTCCAGGTTGGCGGCGTCGCGGCCGCCGGGGCCGGAGATCGCCTCCGCCACCCGGCGGATCCCCTCGGCGGTGGCCTCGGCAACCTTGAGAATCTCCATCGCCCGCCCTTCCGCCTCGTTGATCCGTTTGATCTTCTCCCCTTCCGAGAGGAAGATCGCCTCACCGCGATCACCCTCCGCCCGGTTGAGGGTCGCCTGCTTTTCCCCCTCCGAGCGGGCGATCTCGGCCCGTTTCTCCCGCTCCGCCTTCATCTGCTTTTCCATGGCCTCGAGAACGGTCCGCGGTGGCTTGATATCCTTGATCTCGTAGCGGAGCACCTTCACCCCCCAGTTGGTCGCCGCCTCGTCAAGGGCCAAAACCACCTGTCCGTTCAAGGTTTCCCGGGCCTCGAAGGTGCTGTCGAGGGTGATCTTGCCGATTGCCGAGCGCAGACTGGTCTGGGCCAGTTGTGAGGCGGCGTAGCGGTAGTCTTCGATACCGTAGGCGGTCATCTTCGCATCGACCACCTGCAAATAGAGTATGCCATCCACCTCCAGGGTGACGTTGTCGGCGGTGATACAGGTCTGCGCCGGAATATCGATGGGCTCTTCCTTCAGATTCCGCCGATAGGCGACCTTGTCGAGAAAGGGAATGAGGATATGGAAACCGGCACTGATGGTGGTCCGGTACTTCCCCAACCGCTCCACAACGAACTCGGATCGCTGGGGCACAACCACGGCGGTCTTCACCAGCACCACCACCAGCAACAGCAGGATCACTCCGAGGGCTATCAGATTTTCTTCCATGGCAGAACTCCTTTTTGTAGCACCGCCGACTGCTTGAGAGCACCCTGCACGCGATACCTGGCGGTTCGAGTCAGCTCTTTTGGCCTTTTCTGCTGTCGGCGGCGGCAATAGAGCAAGGTGTTAATGGTTTTCTCGGTTCAGACCTTCTCCACCTCTATCACCAGCCCCTTCTGACTGACCACAGCAATTATCTCCCCTTCTTCAATCGGCTCGCCGGCGGTGGCCCGCCAACTGCTGCCGGCGTACCTGATCCGCCCCTCGGCCGGTGGGTGGATGGCTTGAGAGACCACCCCCCGATCTCCGGCAACCGCCGTGGCAACATCTTCATCGGCCACTTCACCGGCCGGCGGCGCAGAGAAGAGGCGCCGCTGGATGAGGTTGCGCAGAGCAAGCAGGGAGAGCAGGGAGCCGATCATGAAGATCGCCAGCTGCCAGGCGATGGAGATCGGGGTCAGCCAGGCAACCAGGGCGGTGGCCAGGGCCCCCAGGGCAAAAAAGAAGAGGATGAAACCGGGCAGTGCCAACTCGAGAAAAAAAAGGAGGACACCGATAATCAGCCAGTACAGGGCCGGATGAACAAATCCCATCTGCTTCTCTCCAGAAAGTGTGATAGACTGGCATACCCCTCATCGATTTCTCCCTTCTCTCAGGATAAGGGAGATGCGGAGGGGTCTCCGTCACCGGCCGATGGCCCGGCCGATGGCCGAGTGCCGAAGAGCCGGTGGTAGAGTACACCAGCGAGGAGGATAACCATTGGCCAGGTCCAGATCAAGCCGAGTCCGAGAGGGAGCATGGAAAGAGTCAGGATGAGGCCGGCGAGAAGAAACAGGCCGGCCACCCGCCACCACACCCGGTGGATCGCCTTTCTCGACGCCTCCATGGCTTGCCAGGGTGAGAGCCCGCGGTCAACGATCAGCGGCAGGGTGAGGGCGTAGCCGACCGAGAGGTAAATCCCCGGCAAGACAAGGAGAAGAAAGCCGACGCTGATCAGCACCGTCTGCAGCACGGTGGCCACGGCAATCCGCCAGAACTGGGGCAGGGCGGAAAAAACCAGCCGCCAGCTGGCCGGCAGACCGGCTGCCCGCCGCACTCCGATCTGCAGCAGGCCGGCGAGAAAGACCATGACCACCACCTGCACCGCAGTCTGCCAACCGGTGTTGAGCAAAAAGGCGGCCGTCCCTTTCAGTTGCAGCTCGGTGGGCAGAAGGATGGCCCCGAAAAGCATCAGGACAAGAACGGCCAGATAGAAGATGGCGCTGCCCGCCCAGATCGCCCCCTTGCTGCCACTGGTCCGCCGCCACGCCTCACCCAGGAGTCGGCCAATCTCCAAACCGGCCGGGTCCGCCGCTTCCTCGCCGGCAGGCCTTCCTTCGCCGGCTGGCCGGTCCGGCACTGCCGGTGGTTGTTCTGCCGCCCCGGCCTCGTCAGCTATGGCTGCCGCCGGTATTGCCGGCGGCAAATCCACCACCGCCGTATGTATTTGCCCCTCCCCTTCCAGCGGCCGGCTCTCATCCGGTTCTTGAGGGCCGGCATCGACAGACTCGACCACCGGCTGGGCGACAAACATCCCACCGCACTTCGGACAACGAACCCTGCGGCCAAGATAAGCGTCGGCCACCGACCCTTCCACCCCACAGAGCTGACACGCTATTTTCATCCTCTACTCCCAACTGGTTTTGCCTCACCCGGAGAGACACCTTCCTCCCCGCTTTCGGCCGGTGGACACCCGCCCATAGACGGCGGGCAGCACATCGCGGCAGCCACCGCCGCGGGGGTCGGACAACTGAGAGGGGGGAAGGAAAAGGTTTGTAGAAAGCGACGAACTCCCGTATTATACCCTCGACCTGCCGCCATGAGGCCCTAGTATTAAATGCAACTTCAACGAAAAACAACCGAAAATACCATCTGAGGCGACCCCAGAGGGAAAAGAGACCACACAGAAAAGGGCGGAGGACGCCATGGAAATACTCCTCATCGCGGCCATGGCCGCAAACCGGGTGATTGGCCGGGAAAACCGCCTGCCCTGGCATATCCCGGCCGAGTTACGCCTGTTCAAAGAAACCACCATGGGCTACCCGATGGTGATGGGACGGCGAACCTTCGAGGCCCTGCCCGGGCTCCTGCCCGGCCGGCGACATATCGTCCTCAGCCGCAACCCCGACTTCACCCCCCGGGGGGGAGAAAGGGTACACTCCCTCAGCGAGGCGCTGCAACTCTGCGCCGGCAGCAACAAGGTATTCATCATCGGTGGTGCGCAGATTTTTGCCCAGACCATGACAATCGCCACCGGCATTATCCTCACCCTTATTGATGGGGAGGTGGCCGGTGATGTCTTCTTTCCCGAATTTTCCACGGAGATCTTTGCCGAGGTTTCCCGGGTGCACCACGAGGGAGAGCAACCGTTCACCGTTGTCACGTACCAGCGGCGCGGGGAGCAGCAACCGTAGAACAGCATAGTCGCTGAACAGCACCGCATCGAACACTCTGCAGGCCCACGCCCACTGCAAAGCCGGCCGCTAAAAATGCCTCCGGCCACCCCTCGGAGCCCTTTTCTGAGCAGATCCCCATCTCCTGCTATCTGCCGGAAAAACGTCAGGGCCTGGTGGTGGTCATAACCGGTGACGGCAAGGGAAAAACCACCGCCGCCCTCGGCATTACCCTGAGCGGCTGCGGCCACGGCCTGCGAACCACTATTGCCCAGTTTATGAAGGGGGGGGTACGTAAAACACGCCTGCCACCGCGGTATCGAAGCGCAGCCCAGGATCGATTATTGATCCCGGGGGGAGTGGACCACTCCCGGCAGAGCGTGGCTTGGGGAGAGAGGCCGGCCGCCTCAGTCAATTTTCAGCGGCCGGCAAAGGGAGCCTTCATCGTCGGCCACCCGACCGCAGGAACCGCAGGAATATTTGGCCTCGGCGAGCATCCCCCGGCAGACGTGATGAACCGGCACATCCGCGTCACCGCAGTGCGAACAACTCATTTTTTCCAGACTCGGGTTACAGAGATGTCCGGGATCTTCGGCGACAACCCCACAGGTTGAACAGGTATATGCCATGACAAAACCTCCTTTATCAGGTTACTGAATTACTGGTTTACACGTTGCCGGCCGTAAGTGTTGTCCAGTGTTGCTCATCAACTGTTAGCCGGCCGCCAATCTGGCCATCCCGGCCGCCCGACATCCCGCATCGGGCCGTTCCGTGCTGTTCCAGGCTCTTCCCGGGCTCTTCCCGGTCATTCCAGACGCTTCTTCTCTGGGCACTCCCGCCCCCTCCCGGACACTCGGAGATATCCAGGACATTCAACGGCATTATGTGCGTGGAAAGGACTACTTCTCCGTCAGGGCCTCCAGGCTGACCAGAATCTCCACCTCCCGGCCGACTACACCCATGTCAAAAAACTTGCCGCCACCGACCTTGTAGGCAAGCCGGTCGATGGTCAGTGTCCCGTTGAAGCCGATCACATCCTGCCCCTGCACCGCCGGGTGGGCCTTGATCCCCACCAGGGTCATGGGCAGCTGCAGGTCGTAAGCGACTCCCTTGACGGTGAATTTGCCCGCCACCTGGTAGCGGTTTTCTCCGAGAGGGATGATCTTCTCGGAGACAAAGGTCATCAGGGGATAGGCACCGGCATCAAAAAAGTCGGCGGACTGCAGGTGCTTGTCGCGCTTGGCGATACCCGTATCCACCGAGGCGGTCTTGATGGCAAACGAGAATCTGCTTGCCGCCAGGTTCTCCGGATCAAAGAGAACCTCTCCGGAATAGTCGTTGAACTGACCACGGACCTTGGAGAAGATATGGTCGATAGTGAAGTAGAAGTTGGTGTGGGCCTTGTCCAGTTCCCAGCTGCGAACCTCCGCAGACAGGGCACTGCTGGCGGAGCACAACACCAGCAGGATAGTCAGCGTTACTGCTGTTCGTTTCATTTCGGCCTCCTGAATAAAACCGGTAACAACGGTTGATGGATGGACAGGGCGGGTGAAAGATCCCTCCCGCCGCAAGGGGCTGGGAAGACAATGGGTACGGCCTGAGGAAAAAGCAAGCAGGGCTAGCTTGCGGTGCCACCCCTGCGGAGGGTCAGGCGAGCGGCAAGCAGCCAAACGGCCACCCCCGCCGCCAGGAGCAGGAGAAGGTACCGGGGCAGGCCGGCGGCAAAGGACTCGCTGACAAAGAGCACATGCACCGTCGCCAGCGGCAGAGCCAGCCAACCCACGCCGCGATGAAAAACTCGCCAGGGACGATAGGGCAGGCGGAGCTGTTCGCGAAAGCGGGAGAGGAGAACGGTCAGCAGCAGGATTGCCAGCAGGAAGACACCGACCAGTTCCGGCCAGAATTTCCACGCCAAGGGGGGGAGAAGCCCCTCGGCAAGGAGGATCAGGGTGGCGTGGCTGATGGCCAGAAGGGCAAGGAAAAGGCCGTTGCGCTGGTGCAGACGGAGCAGCGTGGCGGTCCCGTAAAGACTGGCCAGAGGCGGCACCCTGGCGCCGAGGAGAAGCTGGAGAAAGAGCAAATATACAGCAAGCAGGCCGACCAACTGGCCGAGGCGGAGGAGGGTTTTGTCGCTGCCGCTCTTGTACCAGAGGGTCTGGGTTTCGTAGACAAAGGGGACGGCAAGCGTGGCGACCAGCAGCCCTGCCGGCACGAGCAGGGGAAGCAGGCGGACAAGGCCGGCCGCGCTCCCCTTACCCCTTGTATCCCCTTTTGCCATACAGATCCTCCTCGGCTGGAGCTTCCCTTCAGAGCAGGCCTCGTCGGGCCTGAATCTCCTCTTCGATCTGATCCGGGTCGGGCGCGTTATAGCGGACGATGTTTTGCAGGTGAAAGAGATTTTCCGGTTCAATCCTGGTAAACTGGATGCTCAGCTCACCCTCGCCGACTCGCCGCACCCGGCCGAAAATCTCCACTCCCGGGGCCATCCAGGGAAGCAGCAGGGTCAAGGTGCAGTCAGTGTCGGCAACGATGCCAGGGGCAGCAACCTCGAGCAGACAACCGCCGACACTGAGATTGACCAGACAGTCGACGGCGTACTCTTTGCCGTCGACAAGCAGTTTCGCCCGCACCGAAAAGCTCACCCGACTGAACCGTCTCTTCTCCATCTCCACCCTCCAGATTCGCCACCACCACCAGCACCCCTCGCCAGCCGCCGCACCGCCACTGCCCGACCAACCCAACTATAGCCGGATCGGATGAAAATTCAAGCACTCTCCGGAGCCTCCCTTTAAGGTAATCGTTCACCAGCAGGCAGCAAAAGATTACGGAACCCGTGACCTGTAGCCGTTCAGCCAGTGCTCCAGGTTCGTTCAGGCTGGCCAGCGAGCTCAAGTTGGCTTTTTGAGTATGCTCTGTGCGGTGGCCTCACCGGGTGAAAATGGGGTGTTGGTGAACAGGTACCTTTTTATTTGAAATATGTGCACCCTGCCGGTATAGACAAAGGTCGAGGGGAAGGGCTGCCGGTCAAATATGGAAGACCCAAGGGAGAGACTACAATGCAGGAAAGCGGGCAACCACGGGGCCGACTTGTTCTCCGCACCCTGGCCATGCCGGCCGACACCAACCCGACCGGTGATATTTTTGGCGGCTGGATCATGTCCCAGATGGACATCGCCGGCGGTATTCTCGCCCGGGAAAGTACCTGCAGCCGGGTGGTGACCGTCGCCGTCGACTCTTTTAAGTTCATCAAACCGGTCCATGTCGGCGATGTGGTCTGCTGCTACGGCGAAGTGGTGCGGATCGGCACCACCTCTCTACGGATCAACCTCGAGGTGTGGGTGAAACCGGCCCTGGACCATTCCGGACAGCCCTCCGGCGAATGTCAGGTAACCACCGCCGCCTTTACCTATGTGGCGGTGGACAGCGAGGGGCAAAAAAAGAAGATCAACCGCGACTGCCACTGCTGATCCCCCACCTGGAACCGTTCAGGGCGATTCGGCAGCATCGGACTGCCGGTTGATAAAGGCCAGAACCGTCTGCCAGTACTCCGGAAAGAGATCGATGGTAGCATGGTCGGCCCGGGGGAGAAAGAGCACCTCCCGGTCGCCGACGATGTGGCGGAGCAGGTTTTCGCTGTACCGGGGGGGGACGACCCGGTCCTGGCCGCCATACACCACCAGCAGTGGACAGGTGATGTGGGGGAGACGTTCAATGGAGGCGAAACGGTGCCGGAGCAGCAATCGCACCGGCAGCCACGGGTAGCTGCGCCTGGCCAGGTTTTCCACCGAATCAAAGGGGGTTATCAGCACCGCGCCGCTCACCTCCCGGGCCGCGGCAACCGCACAGGCCACCCCGGAACCGAGGCTTCGGCCGAAGAGGAAGGTCTGCCGGGGTTGGTAGCGCCCCCGCACCTCGTCCAGAACCGCCAGCGCATCGGCAATCAGTGCCGCCTCGCCGGGCCGGCCGCTGCTCGGTCCATACCCCCGGTAGGGCACAAAGAGCGAGGCCGCCTGAATGTCGCTGAACTCGTCGATGTTGAAAAAGATGTCCTCGGCATTCCCTCCATAGTAGACCAGCAGTTTCTCCCGGGCATAGGCCGGATTGACCAACCAGCCGCGCAACACCGCATCACCGCGGTCCAGCCGGTACTCTACCACCCCAGGGCCACCCTCTCCCTCATGCCGGGCCGCCGGCGGAAAAAAGAGCAGAGATTCCTGCCGCCAGTAGAGCACCAGGAGCAGCAAGAGATAGAGAAGAAGAGCGAGCAGGAAAAACTGCACAGTTGAGGTCATAGGCTATCTTTTAGGCTACCTTTTATCGCCCCTTTTGCCCCGAGCCGGGAGGGCGCATTACATCCCCCTCGGGAAAAGGGGAGAGAGAAGGAAAATCCCATCGATTTGCCAGAAGAGCCAAGAACAAGTATACTGGCCGGAAACATTTTCACCAAACTTGGAGAATATCATGCCTGCAACCAACGAATTTTTCCGGACAACGGACCAGGATCTGCTCGACCGCCTCTTCTGCCATTTCCGTGACACCGGCAAGTCCCTCTTCCTCGGCAGCGAGCTATGGGACACCTGGCAGGAGTTTGCTACCCGCCACGAACTTGGCACTCAGCCTCTGACCGAGGCAATCCAAAAGTGCCAGGAAGCGGCGATAACCGAGGCCGGCCTCTTCCTGGTCGTCCGCCCACGGGTGGCGCAGTGGCTCTACTACCACTACGACTTTCCCAGCCAGAAACTGCGGCAGATCAACGCCAGCACCTTTCTCGCCCACAAGGAGAGCATCATCAACCACGATCCGGGCCGACGGCAACTGGAAATTGATTTCGGCCCCTTCGAGCGGTCCTTTCCCAAGATGAGCCAGAGCCGAAGCATCGGCAGCGGCGTCGAATTCCTCAACCGCCACTTCTCCAGCCGTCTCGCCCACGACCGCGCCGGTGAACTGCTCCTCTCCTTTCTGAGCCTGCACGGCTACGGCGCCGAGACCTTCATGATCAATCCGCAGATCAACTCGGTGGAGCGTTTGCGCCAGGCCCTGCTCCAGGGGATGGAGTGGCTCGCCCGGCAGGGGCCGAAACTGGAGTGGCCGGACCTTGCCGGCCACCTGCAGTCTCTCGGCTTTGCACCGGGGTGGGGACGGACCACCACCGATATCCGCAGCACCATGAGCCTGCTCGCCAACCTCCTCGAGGCCCCCGACCACAGCACCCTGGAGGAGTTCCTCGAGCGGGTGCCGATGATCTTCAACATCGCCATTCTCTCGCCACACGGCTATTTCGGCCAGGAGGGGGTCCTCGGTTTGCCCGATACCGGTGGCCAGGTAGTCTACATCCTCGACCAGGTGCGGGCCCTGGAGAGGGAAATGCAGCAGCGGCTGCACCGTCAGGGCCTGGCCATCACCCCGAGAATCATCATCCTCACCCGGCTGATCCCGGAGGCCGGCGGGACCAGCTGCGACCAGCCGGAGGAGGCGGTGGCCGGTACCGACAATGTGACCATCGTCAGAATCCCCTTCCGCCGTGCCGATGGCACGGTGATCGACCAATGGATCTCCCGCTTCGAAGTCTGGCCCTACCTGGAAGGGTTCAGCCGTGAGGCGGAAGAGGCAATTGTCGCCCGCCTTGGCCGCCGCCCGGACCTGGTGATCGGCAACTATTCCGACGGCAATCTCGCCGCCTACCTGATCGCCCAGAGCCTCGGGGTGACCCAGTGCACCATCGCCCACGCCCTGGAGAAGACCAAATACCTCTACTCCAGTCTCTACTGGCAGGATATGGAGGAGCAGTACCACTTTTCCTGTCAGTTCACCGCCGACCTGATCGCCATGAACTCCTCCGACTTCATCATCTCCTCCACCTTTCAGGAGATCGCCGGCTCGGCGGACGTGATCGGCCAGTACGAAAGCTACCACACCTTTACCATGCCCGGCCTGCAGCGGGTGCTCCACGGTATCGACGTCTTTGATCCAAAGTTCAATATCGTCTCCCCCGGTGCCGACGCCGATATCTACTTTCCCTACAGCGAAGAGAAACGCCGCTTCGGCGACCTGGCCGGGACGATTGAGGAGCTTTTTTACGGTGACCTGGGCGGTACCAGCCGGGGAAGCTACACTGAACCGGAACGGCCTCTCCTCTTTTCCATGGCCCGTCTCGACCATATCAAGAACCTCAGCGGCCTGATCCGCTGGTACGGGGAGCACCCGGAACTGCGCAAGCTGGCCAATCTGCTGATCATCGGCGGCACCATCCACCCCCACGACTCCGCCGACAGCGAGGAACGGGCGCAGATCGAGCTGATCCACCATCTCTTTGACCAGTATCAGCTGGACGGAGAGGTCCGCTGGATCGGCCGGCGGCTGGATAAACGGTTGAGCGGCGAACTGTACCGGGCCATTGCCGACAGCCGGGGGGCCTTCGTCCAGCCCGCCTTTTTCGAGGCCTTCGGTCTCACCGTGGTCGAGGCGATGGCCAGCGGTCTGCCGACCTTCGCTACCTGTTACGGTGGCCCCTTGGAGATTATTGAAGATGGGGTCTCCGGCTTTCACATCAACCCCAACCAGGGGATAGTCGCCGCCGACCGGATCGCCGACTTCTTCCACCGCTGCCATGAAGACCCGGACCTCTGGCAGCAGCTCTCAACCGGCGCCGTGGCCCGTATCCAGGCCCGCTACACCTGGAGCAGGTACGCCAAACGTCTTCTCAGCCTCACCTGTCTCTACGGCTTCTGGAAATTTGCCACCAACCTCGAACGGCAGGAAACCAGCCGCTACCTGGAGATGTTCTACCATCTCCAGTTCAAACAGCGGGCGGCCCTGGTGCCGCAACGGTAAGCGGTGGCGCAGACCTACTTGTTCACCGGTAAGCAGCAAAAGGCCGCAGACCCCTGAGACTGTAGCCGTTCGGCCAGCGCTCCAGGTTCGTTCAGGCAGGCGCCGGACTGGAGTTGGCTCTATCAGTTTGCTCAATGCGAGGGCCTGACCGGGCGAAAATGGGCTGCTGGTGAACGGGTACGCTCAGACAAAGCCGTAATGGCGCAACCCGTCCAGGATTCCGGCGGCACAGTTGTGCGGGCTGAAGTAGACATTGGGGCGGTTCTTCAGCCACAGCAGTTCGTCGCTGTGGTTGCCGACCACCACCGCCCTGGCGGCGGTGTTGAGCATGTCCTCATCGTTGCCGGAGTCACCGGCGACCAGCAGTTGACGCGGTGAAAACTGGTATTTGTAGCGCAGATACTCGGCAGCCCGCCCTTTCGAAGCCCGCAGCGGCAGGATGTCAAGAAACTGGCCGTGGGAATAGATCACCTGGCAGCCCAGTTTTTCCCGACGCAGCAGGTCACGGACCGTATCGAGCTGCCCGGCCTCCTCCAGATAGTAACTGATCTTGTGGCTGCGCTGTCCCTCCGCCTCCTGGGAACGAAGGCAGGACACTCGGTCCAGCAGGTCCTTGATCGCCTCCGGCTTCCAGTGGTAGGAGATGTGCTTCTGCCACCCCTTGTCGATGCGCAGGTCGGGACCGTAATAGATTTCCGTCCCCACCGAGCAGACCAGGATGTCCGGCATCGGGAAGTCGTGTTCGGTCATCACCTCGATGGTCAGCTCCAGGCTTCGACCGGTGGCCACCCCCCAGGCCAGATCCTCTCTCTTTTCGGTGAGCAGTTCAAAGAGCTGGCGCATGGGTCCCTGGGCACCAACCAGGGTGTTGTCGATATCGGTGAGCAGCAGCCGGCCAACCTGCAGGAGACGGCGACCGAATGAGGGCCGCTGCCGTTCGGCAGGAGTTTCGGCTGGGGCGGAAGGGTGGGGCCCGGCCGGCAGCAGCTCCTGTACCGCCTGCAGATAGCTCTTGCCGTGGGCCTGCCAGGAATAGTGGCTGCGCACCCCGTTGATACCGCTATTGGAGTAGTTCTGCCACTGTTCGTGGTCGTAGATGATCCGGCCGATGGCCAGGGCAATGGCCTTCGGGTCGGCCACATCCACCAGCAGCCCATTTTGGCATTTGCCGACGATCTCCACCGGACCGCCATCGTCGGTGGCGACGATGGGCAGGCCGCAGGCGGCGGCCTCGATCAGGGTCAGGCCAAAGGGCTCAACCAGGGCGGGATTGACGAAGACGCCGCCGCTTTCCGCGCAGAGCCGATAGAGTTCCGGCACTTCGATGGAGAAGTTGTGCTTCTTGGGGATGGCCAGGCGACCGTAGAGGTCATAGCGGTCCATATCGAGGAGCATGTCGGTGAGCACCGCCCGCTCGTTCTCCTCCATGGCGGCGATATCCGAACGGATGCCGGCAAAGACCGCCAGGTTGGCGGCGGCCTGCAGTTCCCGACTGTTGCCGTATGCCTGGATCAGGCCGCTGATATTCTTGCGCTGGTCGGGTCGACAGAGTGCTAGGATAAAGGGCTTTTCCGGCACCGTCCAGAACCTGTGCAACTCTTTAAGGAGGGCGACCCTGGTCTGTTTGACCTCCTCGTTCAGCAGTTCCGGATCAAGCTGCACATCGTAATAGGGGTAAAAGGTCTCCAGATCAAGACCCGGTGGGATCACCCGGAAGACACCAGCCGGTTGGCTGCTGTAGAGGCCGTACTGACGCTCAATCTCCTGGCTGGTGGAGGTGACGATCAGATCGGCGCTGCCGATAATCTCCTCCTCGGTGGCGATTCTGGTCTTCATCTTGTACTGCTGCTCCATTTTGCTGGGAGCAAGGCCATCGGCGAGCAGTTTTTTCCGTTTGTTGCGCCCCATGGAATGCCCGGTGAAGACAAAGGGGACATCGAAAGCGGCTGCCAGTTCCCGAGCCACATAGCCGGCATCGGCGTAGTGGCCGTGGACCAGGTCGGGGGTACGACCCTGCTGTTTGATAAAGCGCATCACCTGGTCGATATACTCCTCGAGATGGGGCCAGAGCAGCTCCTTGCGCAGATACTTCCGGCCGCCACAGCGGAGTCTGACCAGGCGGGCCCTGGCGGAGATGGTTTCAAGGTTGCGGGCGTAATCGCTGCCGACCGTTTCGTCGTCGATGTACCTGGTCAACAGATCAACCTTGGCCACCTCCGGCAGCTCGCCGAGAACTTTGGCCATCTCGAGAACATATTTCACCTGGCCGCCGGTATCGGCGTCACGCCCAAGCTCGGGGGAATTGGTTCGAATCAGCCCGTGCAGACTGATACTCATGATATAGATACCCTGCTTATCCATGGTCCCTTCTCTTTGCTAGATTCTTGTCGGTGGACTCCTAGCCCCTACCCTAGCTCACCCCGCCTTCTGCCGCAAATATTTTTGTCATCGGCCGGTGCCGCAACCGACCACCACGACCATTTCCAGTGGCAACCAGCCCCCCGGGCCGTCTCCTTTCGGCCACCTGCCCATCCGGCCACTCCGCTGCTGGAAAGGAATCCTTGACCGACCATCTGATCCATTCTATTGTTGTCAGGACTGGTCGACAGGATCCCTGACGCGGAGCGACAGCAACACTTACCAACAGCCCTCTCCACCACCGCGGCAAGCTCCACAGCCACCCTGGCAGATAAACTTTCTTCACCACTTCAAGGAGGTTGCATGAAAAAGGTACTGATTGTCTATTCCAGCCGAACCGGAAAAACCGAGACCATGGCCAACTACCTCGCCGAGGGCCTGCGCTTTGCCGCCTGCGAGGTGACGGTGAAAAAAATCTCCGAAATCGACAACGAGGAGGACATCGTCGGCTACGACGGCTATCTGTTCGGCTGTCCGACCTACCACAAGGACATGACCGCCGGAATGAAACAGTTCCTCTTCAAGGCGGAACTGGCCAATTTGGTCGGCAAGATCGGCGGTGCCTTCGGTTCCCACACCCACAGTGGTGAGAGCGCACCGATGATCTACGACACCATGCTCCACGTCTTCAAAATGGACATGACCGACCTCGGGGCACTCAATCTCACCGAGGCCCAGGTCGGCAGCACTGACGGGTTGAAGGCCTGTCAGGAGTACGGCCGGGCAGTGGGGGGAAAAATGGCTTGAACGCGGCAAAGGTCCTTCCCCGCCGCTGACCACCCTGAAGGGGCCGCAGCGGTTCTGCTCCTGGCACCACCCTTGGCAGACGCTGCCGAACCGCAACACCGGTCATGGGGATAAAACGGCAGCAGCCAGGTTGCCCGGGCAATCAGCGTTGAGGAAAGCACAGCGCCGGCTGGATCAGGAAGATCAGGGGTAGAGCAGGGCGGGCAGCCAGAGGGTAAGGGGTGGCCAGAAGCTGGCGAGAAGAAGAACGGCCAGGGCGGCTCCCACCAGCGGCAGGGCGGCCCGTGAGACTTTGGCCAGGGGAACCCCGGAGATACCGCAGCTGACAAAGAGACAGATGCCCACCGGCGGGGTAAGCATCCCAACAGCCAGATTGAGCACCACCAGCACCCCGAACTGGATCGGGTCGACTCCCATCTGCGGGGTAAGGACTACCAGAACAGGCACCAGCAGAATCAACGCGGCAGTGGTCTCCATCACACAGCCCACCACCAGCAGCCCAGCCATCAGCAGCAGCAGTAAGCCCCAGGGGGGCAGGGCAAGGCCGCTCATCATTGTCCCCAGATACTGGCTGGTCTGCTGCATCGCCACCAGCCAGGTGAATACCTTGGCCATGGCGATAATCAGCAGGACGCTGGCGGCGGTGAGCTGCGAGCGGACCAGCTGGTCGGGCATATCCCGCCAGCTCAGTTCGCGATTGATCGCCATGCTGACGAAGAGGGCGTAGAAGACCGCCAAAGCAGCCGCTTCGGTGACAGTAACCAGACCGCTGAGAATGCCGCCGAGAACGATCACCGGCGCCCCCAGGGCCCAGCCGGCCTCGCCAAAGGCCTGCACCAGACGCCGCCCCGAGAAGGGACGACGACTGCCATAGCCATAGTACCAGGAGATGGCGACGGTGACCAGCATCAGCACCAGGCCGAACAGCCCCCCCACCAGCATGCCGCCGGCAAACAGTTGGGCAATGGAGACGTTGGTCAGAAAGCCGAAGATCACCATCGGGATTGACGGCGGAATAATCACCCCGATGGCGCCGCCGGCCGCCACCACCGCGGCGGCAAAGGCCGGCGGGTACCCCTGGCGGACCATCGCCGGAATGGCCACGGCACCGATGGCAGCCGTGTCCGCCGCCGCCGAACCGGAGATACCGGCAAAAAACATTGAGGCGACGATGCAGGCACAGGCCAGACCACCCGGCAGCCAGCCCACCAGGTTGTCGGAAAAATCGATGATCTGGCGGGAGATCCCGCCCCGCTCCATGATCGTCCCGGCCAGCATGAAGAGGGGAACGGCCAGCAGATCGAAGGAATCGACCCCGGCAAAAAGCAGCTGGACGATGGTCTGGCCAAGTCCGGCCAGAGATACCCCGGGAGGGAAGACCCCTGGGGTGAGGATCAGGCCAATGGCCGGGACACCGATGGCCAGGGCAATCGGCATCCCCAGGGCAATAAGGAGAAAGAGCAGGGCAAAGAGGAGAAGGACGGTCACGGTGTTTCCCTCTGCACGGTTCTGGCCATATCACTGCCCACATGCAGCATCAGGATCAGGGCGGCGGCGGGAATCACCGCAAAGGGAAAGGCCATGGGAATCTGCAGGGAGGTGGAGGTGTGCCCCCAGGCCTTACCGGTGTAGACGACCCCGAACCAGCTGATCAGTGCAAAGCAGGCCAGGGTGAGCAGCTGCAGGAGGAGCAGAATCAGCCGCTCCATCCGGGGGCCGAACCACTGGCCGACACCGCGCAGCCCGATGAATCCGCTCCGTCGGTAGGCAGCGGTACTGCCCAGGAAGGTGATGGCCACCAGAAGATGGCGGCTCACCTCCTCCGACCAGCCCAGCGAGGAGCCGGCATAGCGCATGAGCACCTGGGCAAAGAGGATCAGGCAGATGGCCGAGCCGATCAGGATCAGCAGCTTCTCGACCACCGCGTTGGTGGCCAGGCTGGCCCGTTCCAGCAGGGCGGCAAGTCCGCCCTGCCCTTTCTGCGACTCCTTTTGCTTCACTTCACCGCCTGGTTGATCTTTTCGACAAGTTTTTTGGTGTCGCCGCTCAACCCGGCCAGCACCGAGGCGGTGGCCGCCCGAAAGGCCTCGGTGTCCGGGGCGGTTTCGATCTCCATGCCGGCGGCGGCCAGTTCGGCCAGTTGCTGTTCCTCATTGCCGCGGATAAACTCCCGCCCTTTAAGCGAGGCGGTGCGGGCGGCCTGGTAGAACACCTCACGATCCGCCTCCGGCAGGGTATCGATAAAGGTTTTATTGGCAACGATCACCAGCGCGGAGTAGACGTGGCGGGAGAGGGTAAGATACTTCTGGCCGGCCTCGATCAGTTTTGCCGCATGGATCACCGCCACCGGGTTTTCCTGACCATCGATAACCCCCTGCTGCAGGGCAGTGAAGATCGGCCAGGCCATCGGTGTCGGGTTGGCACCGATGGCTCGCCAGATGGCCAGATGGGTGGGTGCCTCCATGGTACGAATCTTCAGCCCGGCCAGGTCGGCGGGGCTCTTCACCGGCCGCTTGGCGTTGGTGACGTTGCGGAAGCCGTTATCAAGAAAATGGAGGGCGACAAAGCCCTGGGCCGCAAACCGTTCCGCCAGTTCCTGGCCGATGGGGCCGTCAAGAACACTGTCGGCGGCGGCATAGGAGGGGAAGATAAAGGGCATTTCCAGCGCCTTGACCTCGGGCACAAAGGCCTCGATGGGGCCGGTGGTGCAGACCGACATCTGGGTGGTGCCCAGCTGGATCTGCTGGAGGACCTGGGTCTCGCTGCCGAGGGCGCCGGAATGGTGCACCACCACCTCATAGCTGTCCGGCAGGGCCTTTTCCACCTCCTCCTTGAACCAGTTCGCCGCCATGACGTGTACCAGGGCGGGGTTGGTTACGGCGGCAATATTGACCGTAGTTTTGGCCTGCAGGGAGGGGCAGAAGAGCAGGAAAAAAGTGGCGAAAGCAAAAATCGTGGTTCGGACGCGCATCGGTTGGTCTCCTCTGTGATGGTGAGAAAGGGCTGGTACCGGAAGGCACCGTCGCCAGCACCGGCAACCGGGAACGGTTTACCGGATGGATGGTCTTGGAGAGAAGAGAAGGGGGGAAAGGCCACCGCTCCCGTCTCCGGACGGGGTGAATATACCCTTCCGGAGAGAGGAGCGCACTCTTTTTGCGAACCGGGCGGCAGCGGCCGGTACAAAGCGCCGGTAAACGGAGACCCGGCTCCGCCTCAGCGGCCGAAAACCAGATCGGGCAGCCAGGTGATGATCTGCGGATAGATCACCATCAGGGCCAGGCCGACCAACTGGATCGCCACGAAGGGGAGAATTCCCCGATAGACGTCGCCCATGGTGAACTCCGGCGGCGCCACCCCCTTGAAATAGAAGAGGGCATAACCGAAGGGGGGGGTGAGGAAGGAGGTCTGCAGGTTGATACAGATCAGCATGGCGAACCACAGCGGGTTGAAGCCGAGATCCATGGCGATGGGGGTGAAGATCGGCACCACCACCAGGAGGATGGCGGCCCAGTCGATGAACATGCCGAGAAAGAAGACCACCGCCATCATGATCACCAGCACCACATACGGGCTGACATCCATGCCCAGCAGGGCATCGGCAACGACATCCCCGCCGCCCATGCTGAGAAAGACCACACTGAACAGCTTGCCGCCGATGAAGAGAGCCATGATCATGGCGGTGGTGCGGGCGGTGGAGATCGACGCCTGAGTGATCACCTCCCGGGAGAGCTTGCCGGAGACCAGGGCCAGAAGAACCGCACCGACCGCCCCAAGGGCCGCCGCCTCGGTGGGGGTCGCCATGCCGGCGAGAATGGTCCCCATCACCACCAGAATCAGGCCGAAGGGGGGGACGAAATTTTTGACCACCATCATCAACTTCTGGCCGGGGGTGGCGGTACGCTCCTCCCTTGGAATCGGCGGGCCCAGCTTCGGGTTGATGCTGCAGCGGAGAAAGACATAGGCCAGATAGAGGCCGGAGAGCACCAGGCCGGGAAGAATCGCCGCCGCGAAGAGGTTGCCCACCGAGGTCTCCTTGAGGCCGGTGAGGCCACCGTACACCACCAGCATGATGCTGGGGGGGATGAGAATCCCCAGGGTGCCGGAGGAACAGATGATCCCTGCGGAAAGGGAACGGTCATAGCCGCGGCGGAGCAGGGCCGGACTGGCCATCAGCCCCATGGCCACCACCGAGGCGCCGATGATGCCGGTGGTGGCGGCAAAAACCGTCGACACCACGATTACCGCCAGGCCGAGGCCGCCGCGCAAACCGCCAAGAACGATATAGAGGGCGTCGAACAACCCTTCCGAGACCTTGGAGCGGTCGAGGATCTGCGCCATGAAGATAAACAGTGGAATGGCGACCAGGGTGTAGTTGAGGAAGATCCCCCAGGCGTTGTTGACGAACAGGTCGAGCAGACCGGGAACATTGAAACCGTTGTCGATCAGACCGAACAGGGTGGCGACCGCGGCCAGGGTCACCGCCAGCGGGTGGCCGACGACTATCGCCGCCACCAGGGTGGTGAACATCAGAACTGTCATGATTTCAGGGGTCATATCATCCTCTTCGGTACAGTCTATGACTCTTTGGGAGACTCTGCAGCGGAACGCAGCGAGCGGAAATCCTCAAGGAGTTTCACCACCCCCTGCAGGAAAAAGAGGAGAAAACCGACCGCCATGATAAACTTGTAGGGATAGATCAGCGGCCCCCACGAGGAAGAAGCCCTTTCAGTGAAGCCCCATGAGGTGTTGGCGTAGATAAAGGACCAGACGGTGAGCAGGCCGATGGTCGGGACAAAGAGCACCAGGTTGACGATGATCCGCAGAATGGTCCGTATCCTGCGCGGCAGTCTCGACTCGAAGACATCAATGGCGACATGGCTGTCGTGTTTGTGGGCATAGCCGAGGGCCAGCATGTAATGGACCCCATAGAGGAAGACCGTCATTTCGAAGGCCCAGACGGTCGGGGCGTTGAAACCGTAGCGCATCATCACCTCATAGCTGACCACCCCGATCAGGGGGAGGACCAGATAGGCGGAATAGTGGCCGATGAACTCGGTAAGGGTGTCTATTGCACGAATGATCGACTGCATGAGCGCCTCACCTGACTGGGAAACCGAAAAAAGAAAGAAGAAGAGGGCGGGGGCGACTGCCGCCCCCGCCCCTGCCGGCAGGACCCGGGAGAGACTACTGCATTCTCTTCCCATTGATGAAGTCATCAATGGGCCAGGGGGTGATGCCGCTGCGGATCTCCCGCCAGTCGGCGAAGTCACGCTTGAACTGCTCCTGGGAATCGAGGGTCTTCTTGGCATCGGGGTTCTTCGCCTTCACCTCTTCCAGGTACTCCTTGGTCACCTTGGCGAACTCGGTGATTGCCTCGTCGTCCATCTTCACAAATTCAACCTTCTCCTTGAACAGCTTGATCGCCTCGATGTTGAGGTTCTCCTGCCAGGCGTTGGACCAGAGCTGGGTCTCCTTGGCGGCGATATCGACGATCCACTTCAGGTCGGCCGGCAGCTTGTTCCAGGCATCCATGTTGATGAAGAAGGCGCACTGCACCGAGGGCTGGTGCACACCGGGGGTGAGCACGTACTTGGTGATCTCGTCAAACCCCATGGGATAGTTGATCGCCGGGGTACTGAACTCGGCGCCGTCGATAACCCCGCGCTCCAGGGCCAGGTAGATCTCACCGCCGGGCAGCGGAGTGACCGAGGCGCCCAGACGGTTCATGATATCCATGTACCAGCCAGGGGTGCGCAGCCGCATTCCCTTGTAGTCGGCCATGGTGGTGGCACGCTTGTTGGAGAAGAAGCCCATCTCCTGACCACCGTTGCCGCCGGGCAGGGCGTAGAGGTTGTACCGGCCGTACAGTTCCTGCATCTGCTCGAGACCACCGCGCTCATAGAGCCAGATGTTGTAGCCCTCGGCATCCAAACCGAAGGGAACGGAGGCAAAGGAGTTGAAGTTGTCGTTCTTGCCCATCCAGTAGCCGGGCCAGTCGTGACCGATTTCGGCGGACCCCTTGCTCACCGCGTCAAAGGACTCCATGGCGCCGACCAGTTCGCCGGCGGAAAAGAGTTTGATATCCAGCCGCCCGCCGGAGGCCAGCTTCACCGAGTCGGCGAAATGCTGCGCCATATCGAAGAAGAGCAGACCCTTCGACCAGGGCATGACCATCTTCCAGCGAAAGGTCTCGGTGGATGGCTTGATGGTCCGCAACTCCTTCTTGATCTGTTCACTCCTCTTGTCGGCACCAAATTTTTCCCGCTTTTCGGCGGCAACGGCTGCCGACGACAACGCCATGGTGAGACTCAAGGCCAGACCTGCGATCATTTTTCCTTTTCCCATCTCTTTCCTCCTTGGTTGTGGCATTCGGCAACGCGGCCGGCACACCCGGCCGCATCACGTATCCGCACTGTATTGTCGGAATTCTCTTATTGGTCGTACTAATAGAGGTAGGACCAATCGCGGTAGGACCAATCACGGTAGGACCAAGCGCAGAAATATAATTGGTCCTACCTGTTATTGCAACAACTCTGCTCCATCTATCGATTATCGCCGCCCTTGCTAGTCGACCAGGAAGAACGTTACAGATCCGGCTTCGACAGCCTTTGCATACCGGTGAACGATTCACCCTTCCGCAGACCCATCGGCTCCTGCCTGAAAATTCGCCCATCCATCTCTAGTAGCGGTTCCCGGATCAGCGGGGTGAAGGCCATTTTGGCGAGGATGTCCCGCTGCAGGTCGACTCCCGGGGCAATTTCGATCAGTTCCATGCCGGCCGGGGTCAGCTGAAAGAGACAGCGCTCGGTGATATAGAGCACCTGCTGCCCCTTGCGCATCGCATAGAGGCCGCTGAAGGTGACATGTTCCACCTGGTCGACGAACTTTACGCTGTCGCCATCACTGATGATCTGCAGCTTCCCTTCGGCAGTCACCACCTCCAGCCTGCCGGCGGTGAAGGTGCCGACAAACACCACCTTGCGGGCGTTCTGGCTGATATTGATAAAACCACCGGCACCGGCCAGACGGGGGCCGAACTTGCTGACGTTGAGATTGCCCTGGCGATCGGCCTGGGCCAGCCCGAGAAAGGCGAGGTCCAGGCCGCCACCGTCATAAAAATCAAACTGGGCGTTCTGGTCGATGAGCACCTCGGTATTGATGGCCGAACCGAAATTGAGCCCCCCTTCGGGGAGACCGCCGATCACTCCCGGTTCCGTGGTGAGGGTGAGCTGGTCGAGAACCCCCTCCTCGTTGGCAACATTGGCTACCCCCTCCGGCATGCCTATACCGAGATTGACGATACTGCCGGCCCGTAGTTCGAAGGCCGCCCGCCGGGCGATGATTTTCCTGGCGCTCATCGCCATGATCGGCAACGACTGGAGAGGGATACGAATCTCACAACTGCGAGCCGGGTGGTAGCAGTCGCCGAAGGTCTGCCAGTGGTTGGCAGGTTCCGAGACAACCACGTAATCGACCAGAATACCTGGAATCTTAACCTGTCTGGCATGGAGAGTACCGCGGTCGGCGATCCGCTCCACCTGGACGATAACCATGCCACCGGAATTTTTTGCCGCCATCGCCATGGCCAGGGAATCGAGGGTCAGGGCCTCCTTTTCCATGGTGACATTGCCGCTTTCGTCGGCGGTGGTTCCCCGCAGGATGGCGACATGGATGGGAAAGGTTCGATAGGCAAGGTACTCGACACCGTCGAAGTTGATCAGTTCGACAATATTCTCTGTGGTGGCACTGTTGATCCGCCCCCCGCCCAGGCGCGGGTCGACAAAGGTTCCCAGCCCCACCGAGGTGATGGTGCGCGGTTTTTTGGCGGCAATATCGCGGTAGAGGTGGGAGATCACCCCCTGGGGGAGGTTGTAGGCCTCGATCCGGTTGTCAATTGCCAGTTGCTGCAGTTTCGGCACCAGCCCCCAGTGGCCGCCGATCACCCGCCGGACCATGCCGTCATGGCCGAAGTGGTTGAGCCCACGCTCCTTGCCGTCACCCTGCCCGGCGGCATAGACCATGGTCAGGTTTCGTGGCCGCTGGTGGGCAAGAAAATGTTTTTCCAGGGCAATGGCAATCTCCTCGGGAAAACCGGTGCCGACAAAACCGCCGGTGGCAATGGTGCTGCCATCAGCAATTGCCGCTGCGGCAGTGGCGGCGCTGACAACCTTGCCGGCTGCGACCGGCCGTCTGCACTCTGAGGGGGGGGCGGATGCTGCTGTGCTCTGCATACCTTTTTCCCGGGCAAATTTTTATGGCAGTTGCTGCCGGTCGATGCTACGACCGGCGACGGCCGGCGACGACAGTGGGTTGATCAACGAAGAATCAGCAAAATCCGGACCAGGACAGTGCCACTTTCAACCGGCTGGAGGCGCTCCGCGCCGAAAGCCGCTGCCGCGTGGCCTTCCAGCCACCTGAAGCCGGTCCCTTGCCGCCGTCAGGGAAGAGGGTGTTGACGAAAAAGTGCAGCACATGGTATACATGTAGAATTTCTACTACAGGTCATTCATGGATACCCTGCCTGGACCATTACCGGACTCACCCGAAAGGCTGGAAGAACAGGACCGCCTCCGGGAAGAGCTCGAGATCTACACCCTCATCTTCGAGCACATCCATTACGGTGCTCTCGTCACCGATCGTGACGGCTACATCACCCATTTCAACCAACCCTACGGCCGCTTTCTCGGCCTCGACCCGGCCGCACAAATCGGCAGACACTGTACCGAGGTGATCGAAAACAGCCGGATGCACATCGTCGCCCGTACTGGAATCCCCGAATTCAGCCACAGCCAGCGGATCATGGGACAGAACATGGTGGTCCACCGCATCCCGATCAAAAAGGGGGGTACGGTGATTGCGGTGTTCGGGCTGGTACTCTTCAAGGATGTTCGCGACCTCGGCCGCCTGGCCAAGCAGCTCTCCCTGCTCGAGTCAAAACTGGAGGTGTACGAGGCGGAACTGCTGGCCCTCCGCTCGATCCGCTACACCATCGACAGCATTGTCGGGGTGAGCCAGACCCTCGCCACCTTGAAAAACGAGGCCCTGCGGGCGGCCGCCAGCAATTTTCCGGTATTGATCTGCGGCGAGAGCGGCACCGGCAAGGAGCTCTTCGTGCAGGCGATCCACCATGCCAGCGAACGGAAGCTGCACCCCTTCGTCCGGATCAACTGCGCCGCCATTCCCAGGGATCTGTTCGAATCAGAGCTGTTCGGCTACGAACGGGGGGCCTTCAGCGGCGCCGCCCCGCAGGGCAAACCGGGAAAATTTGAGCTGGCCCACCGGGGCACCATCTTTCTCGATGAGATCGGTGACCTGCCCCTGGAGATGCAGCCGAAGCTCCTCCGGGTCCTCGAGGAAAAGGAGTTCGAACGGGTGGGGGGAACCCAGCTGATCCGCTCCGACTTTCGCCTGATCGCCGCCACCAACCAGAATTTAGAACGGCTCCTGGCCGGAAACCGCTTCCGCAAGGACCTCTTTTACCGCCTGAACGTCTTCTCGATGACCATTCCCCCCTTGCGTGAACGCCCCGAGGACATCCTCCCCATCGGTCGCCACCTCCTGCAGCAGTTGCGCAGTGAGGCCCACCTGAGCGAAGTTGACTTCAGCCAGGCTGCCGCCTCTGCCCTGGAGGGCTACGACTGGCCCGGCAATGTCAGGGAACTGGCCAACGTGGTGGAACGGACCCTCTCTTCCCTGGAGGGGAACTGGGTGAGAGTCCAGGATCTCCCCTTCTACCTCCACCCCAAGGAGGGCGGCGGCAAGGGCGGCACCACCGCCCCCATCCGGCAGATTCAGGAGCAGGCGGAAAAGGAGGCCATTGTCCTCGCCCTGCAGGAAAGCGGCCAGAACAAGGCCAAGGCCGCCCGGATGCTTGGCATCCATCGCACCCTGCTGTACAAGAAAATCCACAAGCACAATCTCTGACAGACAGAAACTGCAAGGGAAAACGGCAGGTAAGCAGGCGGCACCGGCTGTGCCGACGGGAGATGGAGGGGGAGGGGTGGGCACCCGGCGGAGAGGAATGGCGGCTCAGCGGCGCTCTGCCGGCAGGTAGACCCGGATGGTCGTTCCCACCCCGAGCCGGCTGGTAACGGTTATCACCCCACCGTGGGCACGGACTATCCCCAGCACCACCGGCAGACCCATTCCCCGACCGGTGAACTTGGTGGAGAAAAAGGGATCAAAGAGCCGTTCCTGGTCTGCCGGGGCAATGCCACCACCGCTGTCGCCGACCTCAAGAAAGGCATAAAGAGAGGCCCCCGGTTGCCAGTTGAGCGGCTGGCGGTGGCTGCCGATGATGCCGCCAGGTTCCACCGAACCGACCCGCACCGTCACCTTCCCAGGACGATCGGCGCAGGCCTCCCAGGCATTGGCGAGCAGGTGCGACACGACCTGCTCCATCTCCCGGATACTGGCCAGGACGATCGGTCCCTCGGTGGCAATCTCCTCCACCATCCGCACCGCCACCGGCTTGGCCCGGGCCAGACGGAGCAACTGGGCGGCACAGAAGCGGCCAAGGGCGAATTCCTCTCTGTTTTCACTTGACTGGCCGAGGTAGGTGAGCATCGCCCGGCTCAGTTCCGAGGCCTTCCAGGCCGCCTGCAGCGAATTGCGGAGAGTGTTGGTCCCGGGGCCACCAGCCAGCTGATCGATGCCGATCTCCAGGTTGCCGACAACCACGGTCAGCATATTGTTGAAATTGTGGGCGATCGCCGCGGCCATCCGCCCCAGACTGTCGGCCTTGGCCAGTTGATTGACCTGCTTCTGCAGGGTCTGCCGCTGTGCCTCGAGCTGCAACCGCTCAGTGATATCCTCGACAAAGCTGATGCTGCTCTCCTCCGATATCCTGGCGGCGGCAATGGCCCATCGGCGCTCTTCGCCGCGGGGATGGCGGTAGCTCAGTTGGCCATGGGCCTCCCCCTCCAGCTTGAGCAGCTGGTAGATGGCCATCACCGCCCCCCGTTCCTGGTCGGGGTAGAGATCGATGACCTTTTTGCCAAGCAGCGCCGCCGAATCGAGGCCGGCAAGACGGCTCAAGGCCGGATTGACCTCCTGGACAAGCCCCTCGCCATCGGCGACGATGACGCCAATTGGTGCGTAGAGGACATAGTCCCGCCAGCGCTCTTCGCTCTCCTGCAGGGCGGCCTGGGCCTGAGCCCGCTCGGTAATGTCACTGACAACGACAAAAAACTCCCCATCAGCGTAGTCCTGCGCTGCAGGTATCTCCGTCAGGGGGGCAGCCTCCAGACTGACAATCAGGCGGGTTTGCCGGCTGTCGCCAAAGCGCACCTGCATCTGCTTTTCGCCGGGGTGCTTGAAAAATGATTTTAACCGGGCCAGGAAAATTCTCCGGTCATCGGGGACCAGAAAGTCGGCAAACGGCCGGCCGGAGACGTTGTTGACAGCATCGGCCATCCCGGTCATGACCGCGAAGGTGGCGTTGGCCTGTTTGATGATCCCCACCCGGTTGAGGACGATATAGCCCACCGGGGCCCGATGGTAGAGCTGCATGTAGCGTTTCCGGCTCTCCTCCAGGGCATCTTGAGAGTGGCGCAGCTCCTCGTTCTGCAGTTCCAGTTCAATCTGGTGGACCTGCAGCTCGTGCAGCAGTTGCCGCATATCGGCGGAGGAAAGTGAATCGGGGGTGTCAGGGGCTGCCTGCAGCGCTGCCTCCGCCCTGGCCCGCAGGCCGACAATTTTTCCCGGGGTCTTTTCGTCCATCGCTCTGACCTGCCACCTCTGCCTGGTTAGAAATTGCTCTGCCCCGCGACAATCGCCTAAAGGCTGCTCAGCGCTGCGCCAGGGTTTAGCTCTATCCTCTCTGGTTATGCCGCATCCTCTTCGCGGGGAGCGCGGCCGCAGTTTGTCCCGGCCAGAACACGCTCCTGCCGCTCGGTGATATCCTCGAAGGTGGTGACCACCTCATCAGGCTCCTCTTTGCCCTGAGTGTACTGCGGGGTGGAACTGACCAGAATCCAGCGGGTGCCGTTGAAGCCGGGACTGCTCACCCCCATCACGAAGCCGAACACCGGCTGGCCGGTGCGCAGGGCAACCATGGCGGGATGCTCCTCGCCGGGGAGTGGGCTGCCGTCTTCACGCAGGGCCTGCCAGCGGGGGTCAAGAGAGGTGAGGCCGCGCATCTGCTCGAGGGTGAGGCCGAGGATCCGCTGGGCTGCCGGGTTGGCGTCGGTGATTCCCCCCTGGCCATCCTGATAGACCACCCCTTGCGCCATGGTCTCAAAGAGGTTGCGGAATTTCCGTTCGTTTGCCTCAATGTCCCTGGCCATCCTGTCCACCTCGGTGACATCCTCGAAGCTGACCGCCAACCGGTCCTCGACCAGGCGGAAGGCGCGGATCCGGTAGACGCCGCTGAACTGTTCGTCCTCGTAGCGGAAATTTTCCAGGAAACAGGTTTTACCACTGTCCATCACCTCGGCAAGTTGGGCGGTCAAGCCGAGGCGGCCGGCCGCCGGCCAAATCTCCTCGAAGGTCTTTCCAGCCCAGTGGGCGGTACTGACCCCGGTCATCCTTTCCGCCTCGGGGTTGCTGCTCTCCAGGAAAAACTCTCCCTTCTCGTTTTGCCGGTAGATGAACAGCCCGGCCGGGATGTAGCGGGTGATATCATCGGTGGTCTGGCGGCTGCTCTCCAGATGGCTGCTGGTGGCCCGGGCGGCGGTGATATCGATGAAACTGAAGACCACCCCGGAGAAGGCGTTGGGGCCGATGGCATAAGGGATGACTCGGACCAGGTACCAGCGCCCCCCGTCGGCCTGCACCTCCTGCTCCGCCGGGACATTGCTCTTCTGGACGGCAGCAATCACCGCCAGCGGCTCAAAGCCCTGGAGACGGTGGGTGATATGGCTTATCGGCCGGCCGATATCTTTTTCCATGATATGGAAGATATTGGCGATCTCTGGGGAGAATTTGCGGATCTCCAGGTCCTCGTCGAGCAGCAGGGTACCGATTCGCGAACTGGTGAGGAGGTTGTCGACATCGTTATTCAGTTCGGTCAGCTCAATGATCTTGTTCTGGTGTTCGGCGTTGACCGTGTAGAGCTCTTCGTTGGTACTCTGCAGTTCCTCGTTGGTGCTCTGCAGTTCCTCGTTGCTGGCCAGCAGCTCTTCGTTGGTTGCCTGCAGCTCCTCATTTGAGGTTTCCAACTCCTCGATGGTGGCCTGGAGGTTTTCCCGGGCAAACTGCAGCTCCTGCTCCAGATCGTTTATCCGCTGCTGCGTCTCGGCGCTGGCATCGTAGACGGTGAACGACTCGCCGGTCACCGGCCGGGCCTCGATCTCCTCGAAGAAGACCGCCACCAGCAGCTCGTGCCCCTTGTTTTCCGGCATCGGCACGATGCGGATACGGATATTGCGGTTCTCGCCGCGCAACTGCAGGGAGATATTGGTGTAGGAGAGTTCCTCGCCACTGCGGAACACCTTCTGCACCCCGGTGGCCAGCGGAATGGCCAGATTACGGGCGGCCATCTTGCTCAGGTCGTATTCCGCCGGTCCCGAGGGGATTTTGAAGTAGCCCTCGCTGTTTCCGACGATATGGACGATCTGCAGCCGTTCGTTGACCACCACCGACAGGGGGAGATACGTCTCCGCAGCCACCTCCAGATACTGGCGGATAACCCGGTTGTTCTCGGTGTCGGTCAGCCGCGGTTCCCGGTTGCGGACGGTAAAGGGCTGTCCGGGCAGGCCCCGTTCGTCGCGCCCCCGGGCAATGATGTCGCGGTGGAGCGGTTGCGACTTGCCCAGGGAACGGTAGATTTTTCCCCTCTGGTGCATGGTCTCGAAACAATCGCCCATCTCACCGATACTCTCACTGCTGCCGAGAAACAGGAGGCCGCCGGAGTTGAGGGAGAAGTTGAACATCGAAAAGGCCTTCTGCTGGAGTACCGGCTGGAGGTAGATCAGCAGGTTGCGGCAGGAGATCAGATCGATATTGGTGAAGGGTGGGTCCTTGATCAGGTTGTGCTGGGCAAAGACCACCATCTCGCGCAGATGCCTGGCGATCTGCAGCTTTTCCTCCTTGTGGTAGAAGTACTTGGCCATGATCTTCGGCGGCAGGTCGCCGGCGATACTCTCCGGGTAGATACCGCTGCTGGCGGTGATGATCGCCTCCCGGTCGATGTCGGTGGCAAAGATCTTCACGTCCCGGACGATGCCGGCCTTTTCCATCGCCTCCTTGAGCAGGATGGCCAGGGTGTAGGCCTCCTCGCCGGTGGAGCAGCCGGCCACCCAGCAGCGGATCTCCCGATTTTTCAAGCGTTGCAGCAGATCCGGGAGCCAGTTCTCTTCCAACTCCTGCATCACCTCGGGGTCGCGGAAAAAGTTGGTCACCCCGATCAGCAGATCGCGGTAGAGGGCCATCACCTCACCGGGATAGTTCTGCAGGTAGCGGACGTACTCCTCAAAGTCACCGATCTGGTTGACCGACATCCGTCGTTCGATCCGGCGGGTAATGGTGCTCGGCTTGTAGTAGGTGAAATCGACCTTGGTCTTGTCACGGAGTTCGGCAAAGAGCCGGGTGAGGGCATCGGGATCGCGGAGGAGCAGGTCGGAGTGCTTCTCGCCGGAGACGTAAGGATGGGCAATATAGGCCAGCAGCTGACCGGGCATTTTCTCCGGCGGCAGGATGAAGTCGGCGACACCGGTGGAGATCGCTGCCCGCGGCATCCCATCGAACTTGGCACTCTGCTCGTCCTGGACCATCACCATCCCGCCCATCTCCTTGATGGCCCGGACCCCGCGGGTACCGTCACTGCCGGTACCGGAAAGGACTATGGCAACCGTTTTTTCCCCCTGGTCTTCGGCCAGGGAGCGGAAAAAGATATCGATGGGCAGGTTGATTCCCTGATGGCTCTCCTTGTCATTGAGGAGGAGGCGGCCGTGAAAAATGGTCAGATTCTTCTTAGGCGGAATGAGGTACACCCGGTCGGCGAGGACCTCCATGCCATCCTCGGCGCGGTGAACCGGCATCGCCGTCTTCTTCGAGAGCAGTTCCACCATCAGGCTCTTGTAGTCCGGGGAAAGATGCTGGACCACGATAAAGGCGAGGTTGCTCCGCACCGGCATATTGACAAAAAAGGCCTCCAGCGCTTCAAGTCCCCCGGCCGAGGCGCCAATGCCGACGTAATGGCTTGGGCGGGTAGATTTTTTTTCGGCTCCGTTGTCCACCGGCATCCCCTTATTTTTTGCAACGGCCGGGCAGGCTGTCCGGCTCATCGCATATTTTCCTTTTACAAAACCGCTTTTTGCAGTGTCGTTATCACCTGGACGGGAACCTCGTGCCGCCAGAGCAGCCTCCTTTTTTACCCCGGCACGGACAGTTTTTCTCTGGCGTAATCGTTCACCGGTATGCAGCAAAACGCAGCAACATCCAGACGGTACCCGTTCATCCAGTGCTTGAAATTGGTTCAGACAGGCCGCAGAGATAGAGTTGGCTCTATGAATTTGCCCTATGTGGTGGCCTGACCCGGGCGAAAATGGGGTGCTGGTGAACGGGTACCTCCTGGAAGCAGGTCACCAGCAGCAGATTAGCGGCAAAATAATACAAACCACGGCAAAAATCCACAATTTGTCCAACCACCTGACGACCACCGCGGCGCAATCCGCTACCGCCTCCCCTGGCTGCCGGCCTAGGCCAGCCATGGCGGTGTCGGAGCGGTGCGGTACCATTTTCCCGGGCAGGTGCGCGGCGGCAAAGCGGTTGCATTCGCCGAGATTTATGGTAGAGAGGCGCGATGCGCATTGAAAAACTGCACCACCCGAAAATCAGCGTCGACGCACTTACCACCACCCCCGGCCAGACCTGGTGCCTCTACGGCGACAACCGCTCCGGCCTTGACGACCTCATTGAGATCCTCTCCGGCCGGTTGAGCGACTGCTCCGCCCACCTGCTCCAACTGCCGGAACGTCTCGGGGTCCTCTCTTTTCGCCAGGAGCAGGAGCGCTTCGAGGAGGAACTGCGTAACGATGACAGTGACTTTCTCGACCACCCCGACCCCGGTACCCTGGCCAGGGAGTTGATCAACGAGCCGGAGCGCCACCGCCAGCTACTGCGAAACTTTGCCATGGAGGAGTGCCTCCACCTCGGCTACCGCCAACTCAGCTCCGGCCAGACCCGTAAGCTCCTTCTTCTGCGCGAACTGAGCAACGGCGTCACCGGCTTGCTGCTGCAAAACCCCTACGACGGACTCGATAGCGCCAGTTGCCGGGAACTCGACCGGGTTCTCCAGCAGGTGGTGGCAAGTGGTATCGAAGTGCTGCTGACCGTCACCGATCGCCAGGATATCCCGGCATGGTGCAGCCACCTGGCCCTATGCCGGCAGGGGCGGCTGGTCGCCGCCGGCCCCCGGGCAGCGGTACTTGCCGATCTGCACAGCGAACCGGCGCCGGCCACACAGCACCACTTCGACCAGCCCCTGGCCTGGCAAGCCGGGGAGAAGGAGGTGGAGGAACTCGTCTTTCTCAGCGATGGCTGGGCCGCCTATGGAGAGCGAACCATTTTTCGCGGCATCAACCTCACCATCCGCACCGGTGACCACACCCTGATCACCGGCCCCAACGGCTGCGGTAAGTCGACCCTCTTGGCCATGCTCACCGGCGACAACCACAACTGCTACCGCAATACCCTCCGCCTCTTTGGCCGCCAACGAGGCAGCGGCGAATCGATCTGGGAGGTGAAACGCCAGTTGGGCATCGTCTCACCGGCCCTGCACCGCGACTACCGGGTCGCTGGCAGCGCCCTGTCGGTCATTCTCTCCGGACTTTATGACAGTATCGGCCTGTACCGCCAGCCTTCCCCGGCCGAGGTCCGGACGGCCACCACCTGGCTGGACTGGCTCGGGCTGGCCGACCTGGCCAGGACCTCATTCCGGCGTCTCAGCTTTGCCGAACAGCGCCTGCTGCTCATCGCCCGAGCCCTGATCAAAGGACCGAAACTGCTCATCCTCGACGAACCGACCCAGGGGCTGGACGGCAGCAACCGGGCCGCCCTGCTCACCCTGCTGGAAAAGGCCGCCCGGGAGGAGCTGACCACCATCATCTTCGTCAGCCATCGCCAGGACGAGCACCGCCCCTTCTTCCGCCACCACCTGCATCTCCCGGCCAACCAGGCTTAAGGGAGGGCGATACTCTTTCCTATTCCTTATTGGGCCAGGCCTTGAGCACGGCAGCGGTAAGGGTGGCCAGGGGGATGGCAAAGAACACCCCCCACAAGCCCCAGACTCCGCCAAAGATCAGGATAGCGGAGATCACCGCCACCGGGTGCAGGTTGACCACCTCGGAAAAGAGGAGCGGCGCCAGCAGGTTGCCGTCGAGGAACTGGATGATGCCGTAGGCGGCGAGGATGTACCAGAAGTTGGGCGCAAAGCCGAATTGGAACGAGGCCACCGCCGCCACCGGGATGGTGACGATGGCAGCGCCGACATAGGGGACAATCACCGACAGTCCGGTGACGAGGGACAGAAGGAGAGCGTAGGGCAGGGAGAGCAGGGTAAAAACCGCATAACTGACGACCCAGACGATGAGAATTTCGATAAATTTCCCCCGTACATAGTTGCCGATGCCGGCGTCGACATCGCGCCAGACACTGTTGACCAGGCTCCTCTCCCGGGGAAGAAAGGAGAGGAACCAGGCCAGGATATCATTTTTATCCTTCAGCATGAAGAAGACCAGGAGGGGCACCAGCACCAGATAAACAAGCAGGGTAACCAACTGAACAGCCGAGGAGATGGAGAGGACCACCAGCTGCTGGCCAAGGGCGGTGAGGTTCTGGCGGATTGAGCTGAGCAGTTCGGTGATCTGCTCTTCGGAAAAAATCTGCGGATAATTTTCCGGCAGCTGCAGGAGAAGCGCCTGGGTCTTGCCGACGATATCCGGCAATTCCCGGGCGAGCTGGCTGAGCTGGCTGGCAAGCAGGGGAACGAGGAGCAGCAGCATACTGATGAAAAAGGAGAGGAAGAGCGTGTAGACGAGGAGCACTGCCAGCAGCCTCGGTGCCTTGCGGGCCTGGAGTCGAATGACCCCCTCTTCCAGGAGGTAGGCAATGACGATACTGGCCAGTAAGGGGGCGAGCAGGTGGCCGGCGACCACCAGAACTGCCAGGCCGATCAGCAGGACCAGGGCCAGAATCACCACCTGGGGATCGGAAAAATGCCTCTCAAACCAGCTACGCAGATAACGAATCATCTTTCCCCGTACTCCGTTGATACTGAGCCAGTTGCACCCCTTTTGCCCTGCCGGCAGGCGGAAGGGAAAAGCGTAGCCCCTTCCCTGCCCCGGTGCAAGCCCTTTCCACTGCCAACAGTGCGCCCGCCAGCCGTGCCTTGACGCATTGCTTAAGGTTTACCTGCATTGCCGCCATGTTCTACATTACCTGCATTGCCCTGACGCAGCAAGGGCGCGTACCCTGGGAACAGGTACACGCCCCTTCAAAACCGACTTGCCCCACCACATCTACCAGCAGTGGGGCAAGGAACTGCAACCGGCCCTCATTCGCCGCCTAGAGCGCCATCAAGCCTGCCAGCCGCGTGAGCGGCTCACTTCACCCTCTCTGCCGATGACTAAACACTCGCAGTCGGGCTGGCCATTGATGAAGTTGACCCCGGCCACCGGCTCCATGACAAAGACGCTGGTCGCCAGAGCATCGGCATCCATCACTGTTGCCGCCTGGACGGTGACACTGCTGGCCAGTTGCGGCGAATGGCCGGTACGGCTGTTGATGATGTGGTGGAACAACTTTTCCCGGTCGTAAAAAATCTCGTAGTTGCCGGAGGTGGCTATCGCCCCGTCCTGCATGGTGATGATATCGGGGTACTCCCGCCCCTTCTGCGGGTCCTGCACCGCCACGGTCCAGGCCTTGCCCCGGGCAGCCGTGCCGCTGGTGCGGATATCGCCACCGGCGTTGATCAGGTGGTTGGTGACCCCACCGGCAAGCAGCACCGCCGAGGCCCGGTCGACGATATATCCCTTGGCAATGCCGTCGAGGGTAATCCCCATGCCACTGCCGGTGAAGACCAGCCCACTGCCCTGGCTGCGGAGATTCTCAGTGCCGACCAGTTTCAAGGCAGCGGCGATGGCTGACTCACTGGGCTGCCGGTTGTCGGCGAAGCTCATTTTGTAGAGATCGATCAAGGGCTTGACGGTGATATCGAAGGCACCTCCGGTTGCCCGATGGTAGTAGAGGGAGCGGCCGACCAGCTCCTGCACCTCCACCGGAACCTCGGCGAGACTGCCGGTGGCGTTCAGCCTGCCGACAGCTGATCCCTCTTCGTAGTGGGTCAGCATCGCACTCAGCCGATCAATCTCGACAAAGGCCCGGCCGATTGCCTCTTCGGCCTGGTCACGGGAGGGGTGGATGGCGGTCATCGCCACAAAGGTCCCCATGGCCAGCCGGGTTTTCGTTACCTTGAACTCTTTCTTGCCGAAGAGGAAGGCCTCGGCCCTTTCCGCCGGCAGGAGGGCGGCCGAGGCAGCGCCCAGCCCCAACAGGCCGGAGAGTTTCAGAAAGGATCTTCTTTGCAAATCACAATTGGTCTCTGGTGCGTTGGTCTTTGGGGCGGTCTCTGGTGTCGTCTTCATGATAGCGTCCATGGAAAGGATTATAAAAACTCGATTGTACCGACTCCGGCAAAAAATCTCAACCTGCCATTTTCAGGCCGTCGGTGCCGGCTTTCTTCACGACCTGTCGGCCCTGGTACGGCCTGAATATGCCCCGAGGACATTTGCTCACACAGGCCGTCTCACAGCTCGGGCCGTAGGCGATGCAGGCCTTGTGGTCGATTTTCACCAGCGACCCCTCGTAGCTGACCGCCCCGGCCGGGCAGGCCTTGACGCACATCTTGCAGCCGATACAGCCCACCTCGCAGACCGCCTTGACATTTTTGCCGAGATCTTTGGTCGAGCAGGGAACGTAGACCCGCGCCTTGAGGGTCTGCAGTTCGATGATATTCTTCGGGCAGGTCTTCACGCACACCCCGCAGCTGACGCACTTATCGGGATCCACCAGGGGGAAATTCTCGACCATGGTGATGGCATCAAAGGGGCAGGCCTCGGCGCATTCGCCGAGGCCAATGCAGGCGTACTGGCAGGCGGATGGCCCGCCAAAGCTCAGATTGGCGGCGGTGCAGGAGGCAAAACCATAGTACTCGTGCTTATGGCTGACCCGGCCCTCCACCCGCGAGCAGCGAACCAGGGCGATCTGGTCCTCGACCACGGTCATCTTTTTGCCGGTCAGCTCCGCCACCCTTTTCGCCACCTTCTCCTTGCCGGGGAAACAGAGGTTGGGCGGCACTGTCGGGTCGCTGACCACGGCAATGGCATAACCCTCACAGCCGGGATAGCCGCAGCCGCCGCACTGGGCAAGGGGCAGGGACTCCACCACCTCCTCGATCAGCGGGTTGACCTCCACCTGAAACTTATGGGCGGCGATGGCCAGGCCAATACCGAAGAAGAGGCCGATACAGCCCAGCAGAACCAGGCCACCCAGAGCCAATTGTACTAAGGTCAAATCCATCTTTGTCCACTCTCTTGTCTGCGCTGATTTTTGTCTTGAAAAATTGGTAATCGTTCACCGGTAGGCAGCAAAAGGCTGCAGCACCGGGAATTCTAAAAAAGTTGCAACCCGGAAAAGCCTAGAAAGGCCATGGCAAACTGGCCGGCGACGATAAAGGCGATGGGCAGTCCTTTATAGGTCGGGGGAATCTTTGCCAGCTGCAACCTCTCACTCACCGAACTCATCAGGTAAAGGGCGAGCAGAAAGCCACCACCGGCGCCGATGGCCAGCATGAAGGTTTCAAAAAAGTTATACCCGTTCCCCGCCATGATCAGCGGGATGGCGATGATGACGCAGTTGGCGATCACCAGGACCAGGAACACCCCAAAGGAGTTGAACAGGACCGGGTTGACCTTACGGAGAATCGTGTCCACCGCCTGCACGGTCAAGGAGGTGAGGCCGATAAAGACGACAATCTGCAGGAAGTTGAGATCGAAGGGGATGAGGACAAAGTTATAGAGAAACCAGCTCATCGATGCCGATACCACGGCAACAATGGTAAAGACCACCCCCATCCCCTTGGCGGTAGTCTTCTTCTTCGAGGTTCCGAAAAAGACGCACAGGCCCAGGTACTTGGTGAAGACGAAGTTGTTGATCAAAAGGGCGGAAATGAGGATCCCGAACAGGTAGCCAAAATAGGACTTGCTCACCTTGAAGGTAGTCTCTCCGCCGACCAGGCCGCGAATCCGCACGACATGGGTGGTCGCGGTGTTGAGCGGCTCGGTGAAGAAAAGCGAGGCGGTGCGGCCATCTCCAGCCAGCGCCACCTGCTGCAGAACAAGGCGGATGTCGGGATCCGGTTCTTCAAATACGGTGTAGTTGTTCACCTCCTCAACCACTGCCCGGTCAACCGGTGCCGCGAAGGTGACAACTATTTCGTTGGCCGCCTTGAAGGTCTGGTCGGCGATGATCCCCTCCGCCAGGGCAAAGGAGGGGGCCAGCCAGACAAAAAGGGCGGCCAGGATCAGCCGTTTGCTCATATCAAGAATCATCACTGCACCCCTCTTCGGCGTTTATAGTAGATCTCTATCCAGTTGAAAAAGGCCATCATCAAGCCGACCACGAAGAACCCGGCACTGGGCAGGATGAAGAAGAGCAGCGGTTTGAAACCAAGTACATCGTAACCGAGAATGGCGCCGGAGCCGAGAAGCTCGCGGACCAGCCCGATGGCCACCATGCCGACCATGAAGCCGAGGCCCATGCCAAGGCCGTCCCAGAAGGAGTCGTTGACCGACTCCTTGCAGGCAAACATCTCCAGACGCATGGTGATGATGGCAAAGGCGACGATCAGCTTGACGAAGATCCCCATCTTGGCGTAGGCCTCAGGCATGTAGGCGGCCAGGACCAAATCGATCACCGTCACCCAGGTGGCGATGGTGAGGGTGTAGGTGGGGATGCGGATCCGGGGGTGGATATAGTTCTTGAAGACCGAAATGGTCACGCTGGAGAAGACTTGGACGAATAGAACCGCAGTACCAAGCAGAATGCCGTTCATCACCGTTGTCGAGATACCGACGGCGGGGCACATGGAAAGGGCCAGCTTGAAGATCGGGTTTTCGCTCAGAATACCCCTGCTGATCAGTTGCAGAGGGGATTTATCGTTGGTCACGGCGATATCCTCAGGGAAAAAAGTTAAAACGAGGTGGCGAGCTGCTGTTCCTGCAGGACCCTGTCCAACACATCGATCCGGTAGGCAAACTTGGTGACAATCCCCTTCACCCCCATGGCCACCGCCTTGGCGGAGATGGTCGCCCCGGTCAGGGCATAGATATCCTTCTCCTTGTACTGCTCGCGGAAACGAAGGATCTCCTCTTCGCCAACCTTGCCGGTCAAGGCCTTATAGTAGTCGTCGGGAATCGGCGCCTTCACCACATCAATGGTCTTGATTGCGGTAAAGGGTTTCCCCTTGAACTGATTTTTGAAATAGCCCTCGACAATCTCGGCGCCAAGTCCGGGGTCCTCCTCGTGCTCGAGAACCTCGAAACCGATCAGCGCAAAGTCCGGGTCAACCGCCAGCATCAGGTGGATGAAGGTTTTGAAGCCCTGAAACTTCCCCCCCATCAGGTAGGCGATCCGCTCGCCACCATCGGTCACCACTATGGTCTGGTCGGCAAAGGTGACACTGGCCCCAGGCCCGGCCGCCGCCTGTATCGCCCGGTTGCGCGGCTCCGCTTCCAGGGCGTCGCCGGCGGAAAGGGCTACCGGCGTACTGGCGATGAGACGGCCGTCAAGATCGATATTGACAAAGAGGAAGCCGGCCTCCTCCCCCTCGGCGCCGGGCAACAGATAGCCGATCGACTGCCGGCCGCCGCTGCTCACCACATAGCGGTACAACTCGTGCATTGCCAGGCTGGCCGGTCTCTCGGCGGCTCCGGAATAGCCGAGCAGCTCGTACATCACCTGCTGTTCCTTGACGTGCTCGTTGTGCTTCTTGGCATTACTGGTGAAGATGAAGCAGAGCCCCATGACGCTGGCGGCCAGCAGGCAGGAGATGGTCAGTCGGACGACAATGGTGATCATATCTCTCATCGTCCACCTCCTGCCGGCGGCGCAAAACGGTGTGGCTTGAACCAGCCATCAAGAACGGTGCTCAGTGGGTTCATAAGCAGTATGGCGTAACAGATTCCTTCCGGATAGCCGCCCTTCAGGCGAATGAGGACGGTGAGGGCGCCGATGCCAAAGCCATAGACAAGTTGGGCGGTTCTGGTGGTCGGGCTAGTCACGTAATCAGTGGCCATGAAGATCGCGCCGAGCAGCACCCCACCGGAAAGGACGGCCAGCAGCGGATCACCGGCAAAGTAGCCCTCGCCGCCGAATATCCAGGTAAGAAGGGCCACCGTGGCCACAACCGAGACCGGGATATGCCAGGTGATATAGCCGCGATAGAGCAGATACAAGCCACCGAGCACGAGCAAAAAACCGGAGGTTTCACCGATGCAGCCCGGCCGCCAGCCAAGGAAGAAGCTACCGTACAGACTGGCGCCGCTGCCGAAGGCCTCGGTGAACGCGGCCAGCCCCTGCTCCTTGAGTACCGCCAGTGGTGTGGCAGTGCTGACCGCATCAACCGAGGCACCGAAGTAGGCGAAGATGCCGAACCCTTCCACCGGCGGCAACCAGGCGGAGGTCATCGCCACCGGGAAGGAGGCAAGTAGGAAGGCCCGGCCGAGCAGGGCGGGGTTGAAAAAGTTGTAGCCGATACCGCCGAGCAGATGTTTGCCGATGTAGATGGCGAAGACGGCCGCCAGAATCGGCAGCAATGGCGATACCCCGGGTGGAATGACAAAGGCGAGCAGCATGCCGGTGAGCACGGCACTGCCGTCCCGGACAGTTACCGGCCGGCCCAGCGCCTTCTGGCTCGCCGCCTCCACCAGCACGCAACTGAGCACCGAAACTGCGGTGATCAGGAGAGTCTGGATGCCGAAGATAAACACCGACAGGATCAATGGCGGCACCAGGCAGGCCACCACCGTCCACATGATTCTTTCGACCGATTCCCTGCTCTTCAGATGCGGCGAGACGGAAACCTTCCACAATGCCGCCGGGGCAGTGATCTGCTCACCTGACACTTGCTCTTTGCTCACGACGCTCCTCAAAACTTCCTGTTTGTCACTCTTGCCCCGCGACCAGGCCGGGGCAAACCCTTTGTCTCAGCATCTGCGCCGCGCCACCCTAGCGTTTGGCCTTCATCTTGGCCAGCCGGACGAACTGCACCAGCGGCCGCTTGGCCGGACAGACATAGGCGCAGGAGCCACATTCGAAACAGTCGAAGACCCCGAACTGGGCGGTCTCTGCCGGCCGGTTGGCCTCGACGTAGAGGCCGATCTCCTTTGGTTCCAGCCCCATCGGGCAGGCATCCAGACACCAGCCGCAGCGGATGCACTGGGAATGGGGGTTGCTGTCGATCTCCTCTTCACCGAGAAAGAGCACGGCGGAGGTGGTCTTGGTGATCGGCACGTCGAGGGTGGAGACGGCAAAGCCCATCATCGGCCCGCCCATCACCACCTTGGCCAGCCCCGGTCGGAGCCCGCCAAGATAGTTGACGATATCGCCGACCCTGGTTCCCACCTTGACCAGCAGGTTGGCCGGCCTGGCAATACCCTGGCCGGCGATGGTCACCACCTTCTCGTAGAGTGGCTTGCCCAGGGCCACGGCATCGTACACCGCCTTGGCAGTCCCGACATTGTGCACCACCACCCCCACCGACGAGGGCAGGGCCATGGCCGGTACCTTGCGGCCGGTGATTGCCTGGATAAGCTGTTTTTCCGAACCCTGCGGGTATTTCACCTGCAGCGGCCGGACAACGATCCCTGCCTGGTCGGCCTCGGCCACCACCCGGGACATCTCGGTGATCGCGTCCGGCTTGTTCCTCTCGATGCCGATGTGGCAGCTGTCTATCCCCAGTATCTTGAGGATGATTCTCGCCCCGGTAAGGATCTCGGCAGGGCTTTCCAGCATCTGCCGGTGGTCGGCGGTGATATACGGCTCGCACTCGGCGCCGTTTAGAACCAGGGTATCGACCGGCGAATCGGCCGGTGGCCGGAGCTTGACATGGGTCGGGAAACCGGCGCCGCCGATGCCGACGATACCGGCGGCAGCCACCCTGGCCAGCAGCTCGTCGGTGGGCAGATTCTGCCAGTCGCGGGCGGGATAGGCGGCAGGGGTGGCCTCCCGGTCCACCGTCAGGGTGATGGAGGGGGCACTCACCCGCACCGGGTGCGCCGACATGCCGATATCCTTGATCTTACCGGCGGCCGGGGCATGAAGAGGAACGCCCAGTCCCTTGCTCACCGTGCCGATCACCGCCCCTTCGGCAACCACATCACGCTTGGCCACCGTCGGTGTACAAGGGGCACCGATATGCTGGCTGAGGATCAGCTCCAGTTCGTCCGGCAGGGGCATCACCTCTATGGCGAGACCCTGAGTCTGCTCTTTACTCTCCGGCGGGTGGACACCGCCTTTGGGAAACGTCAGCAAGGAATTCATACACACACTTTCGGGAATAGAATGGACAACCGTAAATAGGCCTTACCAGGGCAGGGTCGCGGCAGGCCGCCTCGGCCTTACCGCTCCGTATCAGGAGAGACCGCCATAGTACTTCATGAACTGGGTTCGTTCGAAAATGGCCGGGTCTTTAGCCTTTTCGTAGCTCAGCCGGCCACGGAACTCGGCCAGAGAACCGTAGGAATTGCTCTCCATCCACTCCTCCACGCCCCGGAGAATGGTGCCAAGCTGGCCGATACCGTTGCGGTAGATGGTCGATACCAGCTGCACGGCGGTGGCACCGGCGAGGAGCTGCTTGATCACCCCCTCGCTGTCGTGCACGCCGGTTGAGGCAACCAGATCCTTTTCAATCAGACCGGAGAGGAGAGCGATCCAGCGCAACGTACCACAGCCCTCCGCCGGGGTGCTGAGGAGATCGGCGGACTTGACCACCTGCTTGTGGATGTCGATGTCCGGGGTGTAATAGCGATTGAAGAGGACGAAGCCGGCCACCTGCTGGTGCCAGCTGAGCCGCTGGATGAGGTTGGCGAGCCCGGCCGAATACTGGCTCATCTTCAGGACGATGGGGATGGAGACCATTTCGCCGACCGTGGCGATGATCTCGAGATACATTTTCTCGCTCTGCTCGCCACTCACCCTGGGGTTGGAGGGAAGAAGGGAGATATTCAACTCCAGGGCATCGGCGCCATGCTGCTGCACCGATTTGGCAAAGGAGACCCATTCGCTGGCCGAGACGCAGTTGATGCTGGCGATCACCGGAATCGACACCGCCTCTTTGGCCCCGGCGATCAACTTGAGGTAGGCGTCAACCTCGTTGCCGCGAGTGTACTCGCGGATGTAGTCGGTGGCCCCGGGGTAGTCGGCGGTATAGCTCTCCAGGTTGCTGGCCAGTTCCGCCTGAATCTGCTCCTCGAACAACGATTTCAGCACCACCGCACCGGCCCCCTGTTCAGCCAGTTCACGGATTTTGTCAACGGAACTGGTGAATCCGCAACTGCCGACGATCAATGGGGTGTTCAGTTTCAAGCCGAGGTATTTCGTGGTGAGATCTTTCATAGCGCCTGTTGCCTTCTCCGGGTACTCGGGGGGACTCCCGAGACAGCTTGCGTGCACGTCACACCGGGACACCTATCCTACAGCTTCGCACATGTCCATGCACAATTTGCTCAACAAAAAACAAAGAACCTTCTAAATGAATAAAAAACCAGAAATTGTATCAACCAGGGAATTGCCGGAAAATCAACAGGATTCTGTTCAACTGATGAATAACTCAAGCTAATTGTTTGTTTTCAGTATTTATAATTTTACCTTGCGCAAGCAGGTGGATTTCATTTATATAGAGTCCTCGTCACAGCCTTGTCTGGACGTACTGTGCAACAGGTGGCATCCACTGCCACGCTGTCGGGTGCCGCCTGCCGGCAGCGACCCCGATCCAGCCCCCCCTTCTGCCGCCCTCCCTCCACCCTCTCATCATGCTGCCAGGCCCCCTGCCTCTGCCACCGATCGTCCTGGTCCTTGCCGGCGCGGTGATGATCAGTTTTTCCGCAGTATTCGTCAAGCTGGCCGAGGTTCCCCCCACCGTTTCGGCCTTTTACCGGGTTTTTTTTGGCTTCTTCTTCCTGCTCCTGGCCACCCTGCAGAGGCGGGAACTGCACCGGCTGACCAGGCGGCAGACCATGCTGGTACTCTTCTGCATCGTCACCTTCGCCCTTGATCTCTTCTTCTGGCACCGGAGTATCCTCTTTATCGGCCCTGGCCTGGCAACCATAATAAGCAACTTCCAGGTCTTCATCCTGGCCGCCAGTGGTGTGCTCATCTTTGGCGAGAAGATCCGCCCCCGCTTTCTGGTCGCCGTTCCCCTCGCCTTTGCCGGGCTCTTTCTGATTGTCGGCGCCGGCTGGGGGGCGATGGCCGCCGACGACCGGGCCGGCGTCGTCTACGGGCTGCTCACCGCCCTCTGCTACGGTGCCTTTCTCCTCGGCCTGCGCCAGGCGAGGAGTGACGGGCAGCAGACCATCTTTGCCACCCTGATGCTGGTCAGCCTCGGCAGCGCCATCCTCCTCGGTGGCACACTCGTCGCCGACGGCGAGTCGTTTCTTCTCCCCGATCTACGGGCATTCTTCGCCCTGCTCGCCCTTGGTCTGTTCAGCCAGTGCATCGGCTGGGTGAGTATCGCCGGCGCCATCCACCGCATCCGTGCCTCCCTGGTCGGGCTGATCCTTCTCCTGCAACCAGCCCTCTCCTTTCTCTGGGACGTCCTCTTCTTTGATCGACCAACCGACCTGAGTAACTGGGCCGGGGTCTGCCTGACCCTGGTGGCAATCTACCTCGGCACCACCGGCAACCGACCCCGACGCTGAGTTGCCAACTTGCATTTTCGGCTGGTGGCGCTATTGTGCAAACTGGCTTGATGCAGGCCCTCCCCTTTTCCCGGGAACTGTCCTGCGGGGCTGAAGGGAAGTTGCCCACAAATGGAATCGTTTACCGGTATGCAGCAAAAGGTCGCAGAACCCGGACTGTACCCGTTCAGCCAGTGCTCCAGGTTCTTTCAGTCAGGAGGCCGAGCCAGGGCTTGCTCTCTCAGGTGGCCTGACCGGGCGACCACAAACCATCTTCACAACAAGGAAGCAGACCATGAAAATAACCAGCTATCAGGATTGTCCAGCCACCAGATTCGAGACCGAAACAGCCAAAGGGGTGACCGGCAGAGTGGTGATCGGCAAAGCGGATCAGGCGGAAAATTTCTGCATGCGGGTCTTTACCCTGGCCCCCGGCGGCTTCACCCCGCGCCACCAGCACGCCTGGGAACATGAGATTTTTATCCACTCAGGTATCGGCAAGGTCTACGTCAAGGGGGAATGGCAGCAGGTGGCAAGCGGCACGGCGATATTTGTCCCCGGCGGTGAAGAGCACCAACTGATGAACGGCGGCGGTGAGGATTTTGTCTTTATCTGTGTGATTCCCACCGGCGTCGCGGAACTCTAAAGGCTGCTGACCGGGCTGCCTCACTGGAGGTGGAGCCAGAACAGCGCCCCGCCGAAGGCGCCGAAGCAGAGGCAGGGAATTACGATACGCCGCCAGGTGCGGAAGAGATCGGTGCCAAAGTAGTCGCAGGTGAGAACAAAACAGATATGGATTGGTGAAACCAGCACCCCGGTGGTGCCGGAGAAGTAGCCCAGTACCAGATAGGGGAGAATCTGCGCCTCCATCTCCAGGGACTGGAGCAGACCGATGAGCAGGGGAAAGGTGGCGCCGACGAAGGCGACATTGACCCCGGCAACCGCGCCTACCAGGAAGGGAAGAAAGACAGCCGCTGCAAAGAGGGCGATGCCGCTGCCGGCGGCAGCTGATATCGCCGTAACCACCTCGGCCGCCTGCATCAGATCCTTGAACACAAAGATGGCGGCAATAACCAGCAGCATCCCCCACATGCTCTTTTTCCGCAACACCTCGCGAAAATAGGCCCAGCCAAGGCGGTTCTGGGCGACGATGCAGACGATAGCCGCCAGCAGAGCGGCGATTACCCCGAACTCGAAGGGGATCGACGGGGCGAGGTGGCTGATCAGCGTCTCCATGGCTATCGCCCCGGCGATGGCAATGAAGAGCGGCAGACCCTCCCGAACCACCCGTCGCCCATCCCGGTCGCTGCCGCCCGGCTTCGGCCCGCCCTCTTCTCCGGGGTCGAACACCCCGGGACGAAGAAAGAAAAACCAACCGATGGCAAACATCACCACCACTCCCGGCCACGACTTGGCCAAAAAGGCGGTGACCGGAATTCCAGCCAGGGCAACGGTGAGGATAATCCCCGGATAGAGGGGCCAGCCGACCTCCCAGACGTGGCGGTACCAGTAGTTGATCACCACCCGCTCCTCCTGGCCCAGCTTCATCCGACTGCTCACCGCCTTGACCATCGGGGCGGAAAAGACTGCGCCACCGGGCATCGGCAAGAGACCGATCAGGGCTGGAAAAAAGACCAGACGCAACCGCGAACCGACCAGATAGCCGGAAAGGGCGGCCATCAGCCGGGTCGACTGGCCGGATTTTTCCAGGGCATCGGAGAGGAGGAGGATCGAGCTGACGACGGCCAGCAGCAGATGAAAACGGCTCTCCAGAAGGGCCCTGCCGCTGGTGACCAGGCAGTCGAGGAGCGACAGACCGAAGATCAGACCGAGAAACCAGCCGCCGAGGAAAATGGAGCGGGCCAGGCCGAGCCGGTTCTTGATCCCTGCCAATATGATGGCAAAGGCGGCAAAAACCTTAAGAAAGGGCAGTGTCGAGGCAAAAAAATCCATACGCCCCTGATAGCCCCTTTTCTCCCGTTTTGCCAGACCTTTTCCAGACCATACAACGATTGCCCTTCCCCCGGCGGCGGTGTATACTCAGGCGGCGTCGTGCGTACCCGGACAGCTGCCCGGAACAGCCGACCCACCAGCCCTTTGCCGAGGAGACCTGCCATGCCCGAAAGATTGCTCGCCCAGTTTATCGACTCCGCCACCCGGGTCGGCGCCCAGGTCCACCGGATGGGCGACCTGGACGAGGCCCTCAACTATATCGGGGCGCAGGCAACCGGGACCACCCTGGTGCCGTCGACGCCGTTGAGCGACCGGCACAGTCTGCACCGGCGGCTGGCCGAGGCCGGAGTAGCGGTCTACACCGGCCCCTTCCGCCAGGCCGGACAGATGGTCGCCGCCGGCGTGACCTTCGCCAACTTCTGCCTGGCCGACAGCGGCACGGTGGTTCTGGAGAGCACCGCCGAGGATATCCGCCTGGCCACCACCCTGCCGGAAAAGCATTTCGTCCTGGTCGACCCGGCCACCATCCTGGCCGACAATCTTGCCGCCGCCGCCCCCCTGCGCGACCTGCACCAGGGCGGCCGGGGCTGCTTCGTCGCCTATATCACCGGGCCAAGCCGTACCGCCGACATTGAACGGGTTCTCACCATCGGCTGCCATGGCCCACGGGAGCTGCACATCCTCCTGGTTGCCTTTCTCTCCAATAATCTGCTGGAAAACTGACAAGGAGGTGGCGAGATGGCAACGGACAGCGATTTCAAGAAGAAGGTGGCGGCGGCCATTGCCAGCCCCAAACTCAGCCAGGCCCTCCACCTTTTCGGCGACGCCTACCTGATCGCCCGGGAAAACGCCTTCCGCGGCCTCGACTTCGAGGCGATGCGCAGCGAACTGGCGGCAATCAAGGAAGATGTCCGCATCCGCCGCAAGGAGCTGCTTGCCCAGTTCATCAAAAATGCCGAGGCAGCCGGCTCGACGGTCTTCGTCGCCAAAGACACCAGGGAAGCCAACGACTATGTGATCCGCCTCGCTAAGGAGCGGGGGGCAAAGCTGATCGCCAAGTCGAAATCGATGGTCTCCGAGGAGGCCCACCTCAACCGCGCCTTGGCCGAGGAAGGGATCCGGGCTGCCGAGACCGACCTGGGGGAGTGGATCATCCAATTGGCCGGGCAGCGCCCGAGCCATATGGTGATGCCGGCGATCCACATGTTCAAGGAGGAGGTTGCCGAGTTGTTCAGCCGGGAGGCCGGCAAAACCATCTCCCCGGAGATCAAGTCCCTGGTCGACCATGCCCGGCAGCGGCTGCGCCGCGAATACTTCGATGCCGATATCGGTCTCACCGGGGCCAACTTCCTGATCGCCGAAACCGGCGGCATCGGCCTGATCACCAACGAAGGCAACGCCCGTCTGTGCGCCACCCTGCCGAAGATCCACGTCGTCTTCGCCGGCATCCACAAACTGGTCCCCGGCATTGAAGAGGCGATCAAGATCACCCGGCTGCTGCCGCGCAATGCCACCGGCCAGCTGCTCACCTCCTACGTAACCTGGATCCGGGGGGCTGTCCCCAGCAACGGGGTGGCCAAGGAACAGCACATCGTTCTCATCGACGGCGGCCGCGAGGCCCTGTACGAGTCCACCGCCTGCCGAGACGCCCTGCGCTGCATCCAGTGCGGCGCCTGCGCCAACGTCTGCCCGGTCTACCAGACCGTCGGCGGCCACGTCTTCGGCTCGATCTACATCTCGGCGATCGGCATCATCCTCACCGCCTTCTACGAAGGGCTGGAACAGGCCAAGGAGATTACCCGGGCCTGCATCGGCTGCCGCTCCTGTGTCGCCGTCTGCCCGGCGAAGATCGACCTGGAGGAGATCATCCTCCACCTGCGCAACGAGGTGACCCGGGAATTCGGCATGGGGGTGGTGAAGAATGTCGCCTTCAAGGCGGTAATGAAAAACCGCGGCCTCTTCCACAACATGATCCGGGCCGCCTCGAAACTGCAGGCCCCGGTCACCCGCAAGCAACCCGGGGAGGGGCGGCAGGTGATCCGCCACCTGCCCCTCCATTTCATGGCCAGAGACCTCACCGAGTGGCGCGATCTGCCGGCCATCGCCCCGCGCTCGTTTCGCGATCTTTTCCGCACCGTCGACCAGCAGGTGGCCGACCCTCTTTACCGGGTCGGCTTCTTTGTCGGCTGCGGGGCCGACTTCGTCTACCCCGAGGTGGGAATCAGCCTGATCAAGGTGCTCAACCACCTCGGGGTCACCGTGGTCTTCCCGGAAAAGCAGAGCTGCTGCGGCATCCCCGCTCTCTACTCGGGGGATACCGAGACCGGGGTATACCTGGCCCAGCAGAGCGTCGAGGCCTTCACCGAGGCCAATGTCGACTACATTCTGGCCATCTGCCCGACCTGCACCATGGCGGTGAAACGGGACTTCGTCGACCGCCTCGCCGACCAGCCGCAATGGTCGGCCAAGGCGGTCGCCCTCTCCGCAAAGACCATGGATGCCTCGGCCTTTCTGGAAAATGTTCTCGGCGCCTCCGCCAGGTTGCCCGCCCTGGTCGCCGGCACCCTTGCCGGGCAGACGGTCACCTACCACGACTCCTGCCACCTCAAGCGTGGCGCCAATGTCTGGAGGGAACCCCGGGCCCTGCTCGGCAAGGCCGGCTATCGGATCGAAGAGATGAAGAACTCCGACCGCTGCTGCGGCTTTGGCGGCACCTACTCCTTCCTCAGCCACCCGCAGATTTCCCGGCAGATCACCGCCGACAAGGTGGCGACCATCCAGGCAACCGGGGCGGCAACCGTGGCCACCGACTGCCCCGGCTGCATGATCATGCTGAAAGGGGCGATCGGCAAGGCGGACGAGGGGATCCGCTGCCGCCACACCATGGAACTCCTCGCCGAGGCCCTGGGCGAAGGGCGGTGAGAAGCGCCGATGGCTGACACCGTAGAAAGGGTTATTGCCACCTCCGGCCGCTTCTTCGGGGTGGCCTGCACCACCACCGGGCTGGTGGCCGAAGCCTGCCGGCGGCACGATGCCGGCCCCACTGCGGCAGCAGCCCTTGGCCGGGTACTCACCGGCGCGGCCCTGCTCGCCGCTCTGCTCAAAGACGGCCAGAGCGTACTGCTCCGTTTCGAAGGGAACGGACCACTTCGCAAGGTGGTGGGGGAAGCGGGCTACGATGGCTGGGTTCGCGGTGCGATAGCCAACCCCCATGCCGAGGTGCCGCTCGACAACGGGCAGATCGATGTCGCCGCCGGTCTTGGCCGGGCCGGTTTTCTCACCGTCACAAAGACCATTGCCGAGAACCAGCGCTACCCCGGCACCATCCAGCTGGTGACGAGCGAAATCGGTGCGGACATCGCCTATTATCTTGCCCACTCGGAGCAAACCCCGGCCACCATCGCCCTCGCCGTTCACCTGGAAAAAGATGGCCGGGTCGCCGCCGCCGGCGGCTTTCTCGTCCAGTCCCTGCCCCCCGCCGACGAGACCCTGCTCGGACGGCTAGAGCAGGCAATTGGCCATATGCCCCCCCTTTCAACCCTGCTCCGGGCCGGAACCGCCCCGGCGGAAATTCTCGCCCAGCTCTTTGCCGACGTTCCCCACCACCCCACCGGTGTCCGCCCGCTCCACTACGGCTGCAGCTGCAGCCAGGCAAAGATGGAGACGGCCCTGCTCACCCTGGGGGCCGAAGAACTGGCCGACCTCCTCGCCAGTCAGGGGGGAGCGGAGGCCCACTGCGAGTTCTGTCGTCAGCAATACCGCTTTTCAGCGACGGAACTGGAGGCTCTCCGCCGGCAGGCGGAGAGCCTCGCTTCATCGTCTGCCAGGGGGGCCTGAACATGAGTGAAAGGCCGACCAAACGAACAGCTTTCCGCTACCGCTTCGCCGGCCTGCTCATAAGCGCCTCCGGCGGCACC
>JAABSV010000029.1 GCA_011390165.1 Desulfobulbaceae bacterium | reverse complement strand
CGCATGAACAGTGAGCTTGACCTGGTAGGACATTACAAGACCTCGTCAAGATCAACCAGTTTCCCTTCCTTGAGATCAACTGCCGAGGCGTGAATCTGTCCCATCATTTCAGAGTCAGAAAGGATGTCTATGGTCTCAAGAATCCCTTGAAATTTTTTCATAGATAACAGTACGGCTTCTGGTACACCGTTTTTTGTGATAGCAATCGTGTCGTTCGTATCGCCTATCTGCCTCACCATATCAAGGAGTTTTGCTTTGGCCTGAGTTATCGGTACATATGTTTCAATCATTTGCATAACAACCTCTCCTTATGGTCATTTTTATAGTCATATTAACAACCATTTCTGTTTATGGCAAGAAACTTTAGTAGAGACATTCATACTCTACGCCCCCGTTGCTTTTTTATATCCCCGCTTTATCCGCTCTGAAAAAATCCGCAACGACGCCTTTTTCCCAACATCTTCATCACCATATCTCTTCCTCCTCAAGTAGATAAAACCTCGTGTGACCATTGCCCAGAAACTCGTCAAAATTTTGTGCAATCGCTCACATATAAGGTTGCGCAAAATTTCTGCAGCCAACCGTCATATTTCTTGTGTTCCCATTTGGGGTAACATAAACTTCGAGTGTTGCACCTGAAGCCTCCTCCAAGTGACTCTGAACGGTTTACGGGATACTTGGCTTCTCAACTTTTTCCCGTCCTTTCAGAGGTTGCCGCCCCCCGGCGAGGCCGGGACATTTCCCATCAGAAACAGGTTACAGACACCTTGAAAAAATCGAATTTTCCTTGAGTTACAAAGCACAGGAAAAGGATTTCGAAATTTTCTCGGCCAGAAAAGACACCTAAGAAAAACGCAGTACTACTGCAAAATATGAATCATATCTGACTCTTGCCCGATCCCGACTATTATTTCCCACACCTGGAGAGCGAGTAATGAAGAAAATGACCATTGATCCCGTCACCCGCATAGAAGGTCACCAAGAAATTACGACAACCGTGGAAAACGGCAGAGTTGCTTCAGCGAAGGTCCGTGGGACAATGGCACGAGGGTTTGAAGGTTTTCTGGTCGGTCGCCGCTGGATGGACGCCCCAGTTGCCGTATCAAGAGTCTGCGGGGTGTGCTGGCACGTACACGCCGAAGCGGCCAACAAAGCGCTTGAGAAAGCGACAGGGATAACCCCAACCGCCAACGGTCGCCTGATGAGAGACTTGACGGTAGCAACGCATATGCTGGCAGACCATATCCTGCACACATATTTTTTGACAGGACCTGATTGGTTTGATGTGATCAAGGCCGCTGACTACCAAGGAAGTAATCAAAAAATGCATTCTATCTTACGGGCAGTACGCAGCAGCACCTTTGGTCTGATCAACAGCTATCCGCAGGGAAAGTACATTGAGGACACGTCCGTTTGTCAAGCTATTCTGTCTCATTATCTCGAAGCCTTGGCAGTTATCCAAAAAACGCACTCAGCCATTGCCCTCTGCGGCAGTAAAAATCCACATCCCCATTCGATCACGCCTGCCGGAGTGACGACCGAGATAACAACTGAGAAACTGGCTCATTTGTCATCCACATTGTCTGAAGTTCGCACCTTCATAGAAGAAAAACTCCTTCCCGATGCTTTGGCGATTGCCAAATACTTTCCTGAACATTTTGAATTCGGCAATGGCGGAGGAACATTTCTCGCAAACTCATCCTGTTGGAAACCAGATGGCAGCAGCCTCTTTCAAGGCGGTGTCATAATCAATGGAAAACATCAAAACTTTGAACAAAGGCACGTCAAAGAAAGAATCGACCATTCATATTACAATCAAGCAGGAGAATATGATGCCAATAAAAGCGGGGCGTACACCTTTGTCAAAGCGCCGAGATATGACGGTAATCCAATGGAAGTAGGACCGCTTGCCCGACTAGTTGTCAGCAAGGATAAACGATTTAAAGAGATAATTTCCAGTTTGGGTGGAGAAGTAGGCTCATCGAACATGTGCAGGCTCCTGGCCCGTGGCGTTGAATGCCTCAATTTCCTCGAATACTGCGAAGAAGTAATCCAGTATCTTGCCCAAAATATCCACTTGCCGTTCATCAAGAAATGGGACCCAAACGGCAATTATACAGGTGAAGGCTGGGGGTATGGCATTGCCGCGCGAGGAGCTTTGATGCATTATTACCGACTTGAAAACGGCGTCATTCAGTTGGCAAATCTTATTGTCCCTTCTACCTGGAATTTTTCACCGGAAAATGGTCCCGCCGAGACAGCGATGAAAGGACTCCCAGTGACATATGAAGGTATGGATTCCAATCTTGAAATCATTCGAACAACCCACAGTTTCGATCCCTGCATGGCATGCGCTATACACTGACCGAGGAGAAATCGATTATGCTTAACAGAAGGGAATTCCTGAAAACCGTCAGCACACTGCTCGCAGGACTAACCATTCCGGTTGAGAAAGTAGAAGCCTTTATAGATCTACCAACCAGTGAAAAGCCAAAGGTTGCCTGGTTACAGAACCAAGACTGCACCGGATGCAGCACCAGTTTTTTAAATTCCAATGAACTGCTGCAGATCATTACCGAAATTGTCAATGTTGTTGCCCATCCTAATCTTTCTTTTGCTTCCGGGCATGCATATGCCTCTATCTGGCATGATGTTATCGAAAAGGGTGGACACATCATCGTTGCAGAAGGGTCAATTCCAGTAAAAGAATTACATGCCTGTCATTCTTTAGGGATGACTGCAGTTGAATTCGGAAAAGAAGCTTTTAATTCTGCAGGGCTGATCCTGTGCGTTGGCACATGCGCCTCATTCGGAGGTATATCCGCTGCTGCCGGGAACGCAACTGGAGCACTTTCTATCCCTCGTTTTTTAAAAGAGCATTGTGCGTGGACTGATACACGATTGGAAGAAAAAGTCATCACGCTCCCAGGCTGTCCTGTACACCCGATTGAACTCGTCGGGACCATTCTTGATCTCGTGCTGACCGGCAAACTTCCTGAACGAAATAACTATTTGTCACCGCTCCGCTTTTATGGGCCTCTCATTCACGATCACTGCCCATTGCGCGGGTTATATGAGAAGCGAATATTTGCCAGCTTTCCCGGTGACCAAGGTTGTCTTTTTGAAATTGGCTGCAAAGGAACAATAACGAATCGATTTATTTGCCCGACTCGTAAATGGAACGATGGCGCCAACTGGTGTGTTGAAGCTCGGTTTGGCTGCAAAGGTTGTGCTCACCCGAATTTTTTCGCTAAAAAAGACGATTCAATGTTCATTTCGCACGGTTCTCTCGACTATTTGGACTGGAGAAAGCTCACTAGCAAGGAGGTTGCACTATGAAGGGGGTTTTCCACAAAACCAGCTTTCGCATGACCGCATTTGTTATTGTCGCATTGGTTATCGCCGCTTTGCCGAGTTTCATTGGCTGGGAGTACTCAACCCGTACCCTCATCCTGCCAACCTTTGAAACCATGATACAAGAAAAAACCGAGACAACTGTTCGCAACCTCGGAATCCCGTTAACAACGGGAAACATGGATCTTTTCTTCGAACAACTTGGGCTGTCGACCAGTAAATTCATTCAACTGGTCGAACTCGTCAATTCTGAAGATGGTGTTATTCATTACTCAAGCGGTACACAAAAGGGGCATGCGCCAGATGCGGAGTTGATAGCTCGTTTGTCGCGTGAGAAGGTTGAAAGTTACAGAGTGCAGAAAGGAGAATTTGTCGAAAATTATGTAGGCGTCCCAATCGTATCTTCCTGCGTCCGTTGCCATGATGGTATCCAGGCGATAAACCATGAAGGGAAAATTGGCCAAATGGCTGCATATTTTAAGATAACTGCAGATTATTCGAAAATTATCGAATTAGAAAAGAGTAAGATCAAGTATGCGCTTCTTGCCGGCGTAGCCTTCGCCGTTTTGCTTATAATTACACTTTTGTTTGTCAGAAAAGAACTTGTAATACCGACGAGAAGGCTTCAAGAACGCCTGGGAGAGATTGTTACTGGCGAAGGAGATCTTTCGAAAAGATTACCAATCAATGACAGTGAACTGGGCCACATCAGCCACCTACTCAATCAATTGATGGAGAAGATTACGCAAATTATATTACCTATCAAGGAACTCATCGGCGATCTCAACAACGCTGCAAACAAACTTTCGTCAACGAGTGCACTCACGCTGCAAAACACGCAAAGTGTTTCGGATAGAACGGCAACGGTAGCTGCTGCTGCGGAAAAAACCAGCGTAAATACCGATTCAGCGGCAGAAGAAATGAGTCAATCAAGCAATAGCCTGAGAGCTGTTGCACATGCCACGGAAGAAATGAACACGACAATAATTCATGTGGCAGCGAATGCCAGAAAGACAAGGGAAATCAGCGATCAGGCCGTCACGCAGACCCAAGACGTTACTAAAACCATGAACGAACTGGGACTGGCAGCGCAGGAAATCAATAAAATAACTGAGGCCATCTCGAAAATTTCCAACCAGACTAACCTGTTGGCCCTTAACGCCACCATAGAGGCGGCAAGAGCTGGCGAAGCGGGCAAGGGTTTCGCGGTGGTCGCATCAGAAATCAAAGAACTCGCTCGGCAGACGGCATCGGCAACAGACGACATACAGAACCGGATATCCGGCATCCAACAGTCAACGGCCAGTGCAGTCAGTAATGTCGTTCAAATCAGTGAGGTTATCCAGCAGGCAGGTGATCTTGTGAACAACATCACCCAAGACATCGAGCAGCAGACACTGGCGACAAAGGAATTAAGCGGCAATATCAATTTGGTATCGATTGGGGTGCAGAAAGCTAACGATCAGGTCAGCCAAACCGTACACGTTTCACACCATATGGCCAGTGAGATTGCTGAGGTCATAGCAACCACAGACGAACTTCGTTCCGGCGGTTCGCTTGTCAAGGTCTGTGCCGACGATTTGTTGCTGTTAGCCGAGAATCTTAACACGCTGGTCAATAAATTCAAAATGTAGGATACCTTGCCGAGTATTTCTTCGTTTGCCGATGACATGATCACGACCTCGATACAATTTACTTTCCCGGTATTTCTTTGTAGATATTAGCAGTTGCCTGCAATGACGTTCAATATCCAGCTCATCAGTTGTCCGGAAGGATACCACAATGCACCAAATCAACATCAATCTCAGATTCAAGATGATGATTATCCTCGGTTTTTACATCCTGGGAATCGCAGTCATGAGTCTGATTTCCTATGATGACCTGGAAACAACCGAAGATAAGATCGAAATCCTCGAATTGGCCTACAGCCTCAACAACATCATCCTTGAGGCCCGTCGGTATGAAAAAAACTATCTCCTCTACAATGAAGTGGAAGCGTTTCAGGAAAATAAACGCTTCCTCGACCAAGCCCGCGACATTGGAGAGGCAATCCTCGTCCGGGGCGGCAAGCTCAAGATCGAGCCGATCCTGAAGGACCTTGACAGCAAGATTCTTACCTATCAGTCGGCAATGGAGCAGCTGTCCCGACAGGATAACAATACCTCCCCGGAATACCTTACTGTCGTCGAAAAACTCCGCGACCGGGGCAAGGAAATGACCGAAAAGAGCGAGGAACTGGTTACTTTCGAGCGCAGCCAAATCCATTCGATCTTGAAAATGCTGAAGAAACAGTTGATTGCCTGGTCGATTCTTGCCATGGCCCTCGGCATAGTCATACCGCTGCTGATGATCTTTGGTATTTTCCAGCCCTTATCAATCATCAAGAAGGCGACAGAAGACATCGCCCACGGCAGATTCAATCGGATAGAGGTGATCAATACCCGAGACGAGATGCAACAGGTCATTGAGGCCTTCAATACCATGGTGCACGAGTTGGAACGGCGCCAGGACCAGCTGGTACAGTCGAAAAAACTCTCCTCAATCGGTACCCTGACAGCCGGAGTCGCCCACCAGTTGAACAACCCTCTCAACAACATTTCCACCTCCTGCCAGATTGCAAGCGACGAATTGAATACCGGTGACATCGCTCTGCTGCAACGCATGCTGCGAAATATCGACCAGGAAACCCTCCGGGCACGCGACGTCGTCAAAGGACTCCTTGAATTCTCCAGGGAACAGGAATTCTCCCTGCGGTCTGCCCCGCTTGCCGAAACAGTCCGTCGAGCAGTACGGCTGGTCCAGAGCCAGGTGCCTGCCGACATCAGCATGGTGATCGACGTTCCGGATGATTTACTCTTACCCATGGACAGCCAGCGCATGCAGGAAGTTTTTCTCAATCTCATCATCAACGCCGTTCAATCGATTGGCAACAAGGGAGCAATCACCGTCAGCGCCAGCAAAGACGAGCAAAGCAAGGAAATTACCATCGAAGTTCACGACACGGGCCCTGGAATTCCGCTGGAGAACCAGGGACGGCTGTTCGACCCCTTCTATACCACCAAAGAAGAAGGGCAGGGAACGGGCCTCGGCCTTTCGGTGGTTTACGGGATCGTCCAGAAGCATCACGGTGATATTTCCGTAAAGAGCGAACCCGGAGCAGGAGCCTCTTTTTTCATCCAACTCCCGCTTTCCCCACCGGTATCCTGAGGTGAGAGGATGAAAGCGACAACAATCCTGGTCGTTGATGACGAACCAATCGCCCGTGACAATCTCGATCATATCTTGAAAAAAGACGGTTATGCGACGATCCTGGCCGCAGATGGCGAGCAGGCGATCAACCTGCTCAAGGAGCATGAGGTGGACCTGGTCCTCACCGACCTGAGGATGAAAGGCAAGGATGGCATGGCGGTGCTGAACGAATCGAAGAGACTCTGGCCGTCAACCGAGGTCGTTATCATTACCGGCTACGCCAGTGTCGACACGGCAGTCGAGGCGATGCACCACGGTGCCTACCACTACATCGCCAAACCCTTCAAAATCAGTGAACTCCGGGCGATAATCGCCAAGGCGCTTGAGAAGACCTCCCTGCATCGGGAGATTTTTCACCTGCGCGAACAGGTTGCCGCCCGCACCGGAACCTCACGGATTATCGGCCAGAGCCCAAAGATTCAAGTGCTGCGTGAAACCATCCAGCAGGTGGCCCGACTTGACTGCAACGTACTGATTCAGGGTGAGACCGGCACCGGCAAGGAACTGGTGGCAAGAACCATCCATGATCTCAGCCCCAGAGCCGGCAAACGATTCGTCGCCTTCAACTGCGGCGCCTTCACCGAAGAACTGATCTCCAGTGAGCTTTTCGGCCACGAGCAGGGTGCCTTCACCGGAGCAGGAAAGGGAAAAAAGGGACTGCTCGAGATCGCCGAGGGCGGCACCGTCTTCTTTGACGAGGTGGGTGAACTATCGCAGCCGATGCAGGTGAAATTGCTCCGGATACTGCAGGAGAGAACGCTGATGCGAGTCGGGGGCACGGATGAAATCCCAATCGACATCAGAGTCTTGGCTGCTACCAACAAAGACCTGAAAAAGGAAGCGGAAGCAGGTGCTTTCCGTAAAGACCTCTTCTATCGGCTGGATGTAATCGCCATCCACGTCCCGCCCCTCTCCGAGCGGCGGGAGGATATTCCCCTGCTGGCCAGCCATTTCCTTGCCAAGCATGTCCGACCAGGCCAGATTACCCCCCGGCTGTCACGAGAAGCAGCCGACAGGCTGGTGCAATACGAGTATCCCGGCAATATCCGGGAACTGGAAAACATCGTTCAGCGTATCCTCTTTCACTGCGACGGTGAAATGGTCGAACCAGCACATCTGGACGGCGACCTGCTGGACGCGGAACCGGTGGCGACCCGCGGAAGGAGGGAATACTGGCCGTCTCTTGATGAACGGGAAAAGCTCTATATCCTTGAGGTCCTCGACGAGGTCGAGGGGAACAAATCAGCCGCCGCCAAAATCCTCGGTATCGACCGGGTCTCGCTGTGGCGTAAAATCAAGCGCTACAGGCTGGAACACCCTGACACCTGAGCTGTTCTCCTCCCTTACAGGGGGAGTATGTATGACTTGCCCACCAGAACCAGATCGACCACTTCCGGTGCCATGCCGATCAGGCTTATCTCTATCCCCTCGGTCACATCAGAAGCCAGCGCCTCGACCTCTTCCCGGTTGGCCATGGGCAGCAGCACCCTGATCACCCCCGCCCGCTTGGCTGCCAGCACTTTTTCCCTGATACCTGAAACAGGCAGGATGCGGCCGCTCAGGGTCATTTCGCCGCTCAGCGCCACGTTGCGGCGGGCAGGCCGTCCGGTCAGCAGCGACAGCAGGGCGGCAAAGATGGCGATCCCTGCCGACGGCCCGTCCTTGGGAATACCGCCGGAAGGAAAATGGATATGAATATCCGACTCCTGAAAAAAGGTGTCGAGCACCTTGAATTCACCTGTTCGGCTGCGGATAAAGCTCAGCACAGCCTGAGCCGATTCCTGCAGAACTTCACCGAGGGAACCGGTGAGGATCAATTTGCCGGCCCCCGGCATCATTGCCGTTTCGACACTGATAATCTCGCCACCTGTCTCCGCCCACACCAAGCCTGTGGCAATTCCTGTCTGAGGGCCGCCCTCAGCTACATCCCGATAAAACTTGCGCGGACCGAGCAGATTGGTAACGGTCTCCGTATCGATTTCCACCGATTCCTCGGGGCACTTGGATTCCAGGCAGAGCAGAGCGATCTTACGGCAGATATCGGCAATTTCTCGCTCCAGATTGCGGAGCCCCGACTCCCTGGTATACTCGGAAATGACCCGTGCGATCGCCTCATCTGAGAAATGGATCATTGACCGCGAAAGCCCTGCCGCCTTCAACTGCCGCGGCACGATGAACTGTTTGGCAATCTGCTGTTTTTCCCTGTCAGTATACCCCGAGAACTCTATCCTCTCCATACGATCAAGCAACGGGCCGGGAATTCTTGAAAGATCGTTGGCTGTGGCGATGAACATAACCCGCGACAGATCGAAGGGAATTTCCAGATAGTGATCGGTGAAGCGAACATTTTGCTCTGGATCGAGGACTTCGAGCAGAACAGAAGCCGGGTCGCCACGAAAATCCTGACCGATCTTGTCGATCTCGTCGAGCATGAAAACCGGATTGTTGACCCCAACCCGTTTCATCTCGGAAATTATCCGACCAGGCAGTGCACCGACATAGGTCCGCCGATGCCCACGCAGTTCAGCTTCATCTCGCAGACCGGCCAACGATACTCTGACGAACTGGCGCTGCAGGGCCTCGGCAATTGCCCGACCAACCGAGGTCTTACCGGTCCCTGGCGGTCCGGTAAAACAAAGAATCGGCCCTCTGCCCATCTCCACAAACAGTTTCTTCTGCAAAACCTCCCTGACCGTATTCCGCAGTTCATCGAGATTGATCGGTTTGCCCAGATAATGGGCCGCGCCTTTGCGCAATGCCTCCACAGCTGAACTGACTGTGGCGAAACCGGTGATCATGATCACCGGGATCTCCGGGGAAACGCGGTTGATCTGCTGCATCAACTCCAAACCGTCCATCTGATCCATCTTCAGATCGGTGAGCACCAGATCAATATCATCTTCGGCAAGGACCCGTATCGCATCCAGACCATTGACAGCTGTCCGGCAGTTGTATCCGTCTTTCTTGAGAACGTGCTCCATGTTCGAGCGCGCTATCTCCTCATCATCAACGACCAGAATGTTCTGTTTGGCCTTTCCGCACAAAGTTTTAGCCGCCAGAAATTCGAGAATGCGCTGTTTCACCTGCGACAGGCCAAAATGCCGGGCATCAAGAATAGACTGGGCACGGGAAAGTTCGAGTTTGTACTGGGTTGAGATATTCCAAGGCAGAGACAGAATGAAATCGATGTAGTTATGACCAACTGAATATTCGGCGACTGCCGGATCGGTTTTTTCCAGTTTCTCAATCTCCCGCAGGGCGGCATCGCTAACATCCTGCGGGAGCTGTGCCTCTTCAATGCTGGAGCGAAGTTTGTCCAGCGGGGATATTTCCTTTGCAGCAGGAGAGGATATCTCCTCGATCTTTTGACTTTTTTTTCGAAAAAACATGTGCACCGCCCCATTGTGTATTGAATTGGCAACCGTTCCAGCAACTGCCAACAGCACAAAAGACTTCTGCCTATTTTTCCCGATCGCTACTCAACGACCGCTGCTCACGATGACACGCCTCTCTCCCAGCATTGCCTCAATCACCAGTGAAGGTTTGCAAAATCAATTCCATTCGGCATATCCCGCCTGCCGGCTGTAGGCTGACGCGATAATCTCTTTAAACCGTTATCACTCTGTCGTTTTCCTGTCAACCAACGAAGGCGGAGAGTACCAGGACATTTTTATCTGCAGTGCACTGCCAAACGCCGTGCAGAGTCTCTGCCGTCACAGTTGCAAAGAGGATCCTTCCTTCTGTTGCAGGATGCACAACCGTGCTGCATTCTGCAACGCATTTTTCCGAAGACAGTACCGGCCACGGCGACTCATGATGCTTTTTGCAACACAAAACTGGAAGAGCCTCAACACAGCTCAAATTTTTTTATTGCAAAATCAGTGAGATAAAAATCTGGCTGATGGCACGCTTTTTGATTTCGTCAGATCAGCAAACCAACCCACCAGGCAGAGCAAACCGACACATCGGTGATGCAGATCTCAGGTTCAGGCGAAAAGGCGGTCAAGACCAGCATGCAGACTGAAAAACTTCCCGATTCAACCGGCACAAAGAGGCCGTGCATTCTGGTTGTGACCAGAAACGGCCATATGTCGGAACCAGTGATGGAGTATGCCGTCAGCGTTGCCAAACGGATGCATTGCTCAATCCTTGCCGCCCATATAAACACACTCCCTTTCTACCGGGACGGCGGCAAACGCAGCAATCTTTTCACCACGGCCATGCAGGAAAGCGCCGCGCATTTTGCGCACAAAGCCGCGGCCAAGGAGGTCGCCGTCGAACACATCGGCGATTCGGGAAAGATCGGCAAAGCTGTCAATCGCCTCTGCCATTCTGCTGGCAGGCGCATCGAATTTGTCGTCATCGACCAGGGAATCAAACTCGAAGAGGTGGCCGCACAATCACCGGTTCCCGTCTTCACTGTCAAATATCCGCAGAACAAGGCCGGTCTTCAAGCCAAGACCTCAACTTCTCATCTGTTCCCAAAAGGAGTGCAACGCATGCCAACTGCAACCAAGAAACGACACCTGCAAAACACCATCGTCTTCGGCGGACTTACAGCCGCGCTGTATGCCGCAGTATTCACCAATCAGGAGGTGGTAATGACCTACTTTACCAAGGGGGGGCTCTTCGCGGCATTGCCGGTTGGCCTGGTCTTTGCGGTCTCCTATTTCCACGGCAATTTCACCAGCTCATTCTGGTCGGCACTGGGCATTGAAAGCTCCAAGGCCACGGCAGGCAAAACCGCCGAGATCCGCGAAGAGAGGCCGGTAAAGGCCCCGGTAAGGAAGGACACCAGGCCACGCGCAGAATTGCAGGCATGAACAGTCGGTAAATACGGCACCAACAGACGTTCGACAATTACCACATAGAGGAGACAGCAATGCACGGTCCAGTCACAGAGGTGATCCAGTTCATCGATCTGAATGCCTATTCGATTATCTTCCTCTTTCTCGTTGGCTTCATCGGCGGGTTGGTCAGTGGCTTCATCGGCTCCGGCGGAGCCTTTGTCCTTACCCCGGGTATGATGAGCCTCGGCGTTCCAGGCACGGTGGCAGTGGCCAGCAACATGTGTCACAAATTCCCGAAGGCTCTGGTCGGTGCCATCAAGCGTTTCAAATACGGCCAGGTTGATCTCAAGCTCGGCCTGATCATGGGTGTTTTCGCCGAAATCGGCGTCCAGATGGGAATCATGGTCCAGCGCCGGATTCTAGAGAGTTTCGGTGAGGCGGGATCCAACCTCTATGTCAGCTTCATCTTCGTCATGGTGCTGGTCATTGTCGGCTCTTTCGTCATGCGGGATGCCATGAAGATAAAAAAATCTTCCGGTCCGGCGAAGGGAGGCACCACGTTGGCGAAGAGGCTTCAGCAGATTGAACTCTGGCCAATGATCACCTTCAAAACCGCCAACCTGCGCATCAGCATGTGGTTTCTGGTACCGGTTGCCCTGGCCACCGGTATGTTGGCCGCCACCATTGCCGTCGGCGGCTTTATCGGGGTTCCCGGACTGATGTATGTCATCGGTGCGACCAGCATCGTCGCCAGCGCCTCCGAGCTGGTCATCGCCTTCGTTATGGGGCTTGGTGGCACGCTTATCTGGGCCTACTACGGCTCGGTGGATATCCGCCTGGTCATGATTATCCTCGCCGGTTCACTGTTCGGCGTCCAACTCGGCGCCATCGGTACGACCTATGTCAAGGACTACATGATCAAATATGTGATGGCCGTCATCATGCTGATCGTCGCGGTCAGTCGATTCTTCGCCATCCCCAAATATCTCAACCAGTTGCATGTCACCTCGTTTAACGAGGCCAGCGTATCCATAATGACCCAGATCAGCTTCGCTGTCATGTGCTTCGCCCTGCTGACCGGGGCCTCCATCATCCTTTTCAGCCTGTTCAAGGCCAGAAGTGTTGAGCGGGCCGTACTGGCGGGAAGCTGACCATGTTGAACCCGATTAAGAACATCATGGTCGCCATCGATCCCGGACCGGTAGGCCAGATGGCCTTTCGCCAGGCCCTGCGGCTCGCCTCTTCGATGCAGGCCAAATTGATCGCGGTTTCCGTTACCCCCCGCTATGAAGGGAATATGCACCGCTGGAAGATTGATGACCCGGAAGAGTTTGATCAGCCTTTCAAAAATTGTCTCAGGGAGGTGGAACTCTACACCACTTCTCTCGGCAAGGCAGTCACTGCGGTACACCGCCGTGGCGAGCCGGCGGAAGAGATTGTCAACCTGGCGGAGGAAGAAGGGACCGAGCTCTTGCTGTTGGGCTATCCGCAGCGATCTTATGTCGAGCGGATGCTGCTTGGCCGGACTACCGCCAAGATCATTGGACTTTGTCCCTGCGATGTACTGATGGTCCCGGAGAATGCCGAGATCAATTTTACCCGCATCCTGGTGGGGGTGGACGGTTCGCCCTACAGCATGGCAGCGGGTCAACGGGCCCTTGAACTGGCAGCGAGCTACGGTGGTGAAGTACATGGTCTGGCAGTTCTTGATGTGCCGGTGGACCGCAGCCTTCTTTATGGGGTGCTTGACGAAGCCCGGCACAAGAACTTCACTGCCCTGCAGGTTCTAGCAGGGCAGGGAGAAAAACTGGAAGTCCCTCTGATCACTGAGTTGCGGGAAGGGTCCCCATATGAAAATATTGTCAAATACAGTGAAGAGAAAAAGATCGACCTGATCGTGCTGGGCTCTTACGGGAGAGCCGCCCTCCACCGTTTTCTCATTGGCAGCGTCGTTGAGCGGGTAGCTGCCCTTTCAACGCTGCCAACGCTTGTCGTCAAACAGGTGGAAACGGTGCCAGGTTGACGCTTTCCGAACATGCATGGAGGTGTGCACTATGGAATCAAGCGAATTATTTGCCCTGGGCGTTTTGGCCATCTGTCTGATGGAGATAGCGACAAAGGCGGGTGTCCGTATGCAATCATGGTGGAACAAGAGGGCGGGTCGACAGAAGCCAACGCCACCGATGCATAGCGGGCGAGATGACTGGTATGTCTTCTTCCATTGCGCGGATCTCGTCGGACCTGATTCCCTATGGAACACCAGGCGGCAGCAGGCTTCTCAACATGCGGAAACAGCCAAGAACCAGGCTCGCATCGTTGACAGACGTCCCAGGCTGAACGCTTGAGCAGAGGCCTCCCCTCCCCCCCCTCGGGAGGGGGGAGATCGCCCAGGCAAGGTGCCCGTCCTTGACGGCAGGATCAACACTGGCCTCGCCCCCCGTCACCAGACGAATTTCAAGGCCAGATTCCCCATGATCCCTTCTTCGTCGCCGAAGACCTTTTCAATCTGTCCCTGCAGACTCCACCTTCTACCGAGTTGCACATCACTGCCGACGGCCAGCAGATACCTGTTCGGCTCCACTTCACTGACCGCCGTATCACCGGCCACATTGACCTCATTGCCATCAGAAAAATCTCGAAGATAACTGAACCTTGTCCAGAGACTGGTTATCTGTTCGAAGGTATCATGAAGATTTTTCCGCACCTCCAGGCCAAGTCGCCCCCGGAGGGAGTCCCCCTCCTGCAGGGAGACGCGCGCACCCAGACTGTCAGTGAAGGCATCGTAATCGACCATGGCGTAGTTGAACTGCAGCTGAGGTTCAACCGACCAGCCATTTTCCTGACGAAAAGTGATACCACCGTCAACCGTCAGGACCGATACTGTTCCGTCATATTCCTGGTCCAGTCCATATCCACGCTCACCGGGGACCATATTGGCAAAATTGACTCTGCCGTGGAGCAGTGAGCAACCCCCGTGCCAGGAGCGATCCGCCAGGGGATCGTGAACATAGAGGGCATAGAGGCCGCCAACCATGGCCTCGGAATCATTCTCGACGCCACTGGTTGCATAGCTCTGCAAGGTATCGCCCAGACCGATCATGAGTCCCAGGTACAACTTTGCCTGCTCTGCAGAGCTTTCTGCGTTGACCAGCCGCTGCCAGCCGACACTCATCCCCGCCGTCCGGGATGATACCGAACTTCCGTCTGTTTCGTCGTAGTCGACATCGCTGCCATAGCCACGCGCCCAGAACTCTCCCCCCGAGGCTGTCGCCTGGCCATCACCTTCAGTGTTGATGTCGGGCATTGTGTATCGCGTACGGCGGAGATGATCACTCAGGTCGACTGCAATGCTGCGACCGGTCTGCTGAGCACCGGTAACCGCTCCGGAATAGCTCTTCAAATAATCAGGCGCATACAGGGCATAGACCAGCCAGTCGGTTAATGCCCCTCGGTAGTAGTACTGATAGGCGCCACCTGCCCGGTATTCGCCGTTTCTTTCCATCGGTGCGGCCAGGCCGCCGATCAGCGTGTACCCTGCCGGCACATCGATGACGTAGATTCTCTGCAGATCACTGCCCCAGGCGGCAAGAATCGCCTGCTCGTTGCGGCTTGCCTCGACACCGCGATACCGGTCGCCCCACCAGCTGCCCAGGTACCCCGATGCTTCCTTGTAGCCGCTGCTTCCTCGCCGATACAGGCGGAGATTGTCATCGGTGGTCGTGAGAGTGAAACCGGTGTCGGTCACTCCGGCGGTGCTGGTAAACGAATAGAAGTTGGTATACTCCCTGCGGCCGTCAAAGGTTTCGTAAAACCTGCGATTGACACCCGCAGCCTGAAGGATGGTAATTTTCCGATTGAGCCGGGAGGCGGTAACCCCTTCATAGATATTGTAGCCGTCCAGGCCTCCTCTGTCGGTCGTAAGGCTTGATTGGGCCTGAATCTCTCTGTCGATATCGGATAATGATTCGGCCGAGGCCGCGGGGGAATACAACAGCGACATCAGGCTCAAGCAAAGAACTGCCAGAGAAGGGAGCAGCCGCCACATCGTTTTCATGTTGTTGTCCTCATGAGTAGGGGTAATTTTTACCGCAGGGGGCAGAATTACGGCGGTCTGGTTTATGGAAGCACTCCCTCAACAGGCAAGAGCATCTCTCTTGCGACTGGGTCAATTCTTGTCCACAGCCACTGCCCACTCTGCCTCTTCTCATGAAGCCAATCTTCTTTCAACCATTTTTACCGGATGTAGTAAAATCAAACTCCGCACCGCTATGCCATCACAGGTGTCGGCCAAGGCGACTGCCACCTGAGGAGCATCTTCCTGGGCATGGCCCGAACGTACGCCGGGGAGAGTTTGGGATGGTCGTCCTCATAGTCAACATGGAACGAGTCAGTGGTTCACTTACCGGCAAGGGCCATGATCTGCTGCAGTCGACGTTTCAAGCGGAAACGCTGCGCTGGTTCATAGTCGGTGATACTTTTTGAGCGCTTCGAGAAATGTTTCCGGGGTACAGATTCCCTCCGGCCAGCCGAGTTCGCGGCCAAGCCGAAAGAGTTGCGGTGGTTCGAGGCCCGCCTCTTCCAGCGCCAGCTCATCCTGGAAAACCTGGGAAGGGGGACCGTCCGCCACAATCTGCCCCTGGCTGAGGAGGACCACCCGGGCAAACTGTTCGGCGACAAAGTCGAGATCGTGACAGATGACGATGACGATCTTGCCGGCCAGCTGCCAGGCGGCAAAGAGTTCGACCAGCCGGGTGTGGAACCAGAGATCCTGGTTGACCGTCGGTTCATCGAGGACGATCACCGGCGTATCCATCGCCATTACCGAGGCGATGGCCAGACGGCGGCGCCAGGCGTAGGGCAGGTCATGGGGATTGGTTGCGACACTGCCGGTCAAATCCCACCAGGCCAGGGCCTCGGCAGTAAGCCGGGCGATCTGGTCGGCCGGGTAGCCGAGGTTAATTGCGCCAAAGGCCACCTCGTCACCGACCCGATGTCGGCAGAGCTGTTCATCGGGATTTTGAAAAACAAAGCCAACCCGCTGTGCCAGGCGGGCGACCGTACAGCGATCAGTGGTCCAGTCGCCGATTCGCACCCGGCCCTGGCTGGGACGGAGCAGCCCATTGAGGTGCCGGACCAGGGTGGTTTTGCCGCAGCCGTTGCCACCGATCAGTGCCAGCCGCTCTCCTGGGGCAACCTGGAGATTGGCACCCTGGAGTACCGCTGGCCCGGCAGGGTAGGAAAAACTGAGCCCGGTGATTTCGATATCGACCATCATTTCACCGTCTGCGTCTGGCGAAAACCGGCTTCCGCCTCTTTGCACTGCACTGGCAGTGGCCGGTCCTGCGGCCAGCCACCGAAGGCCAGCGCCCGTTCCGCCACCCGACTGTAACGGCTCCGTCCGACGTGGCACTGCTCCAAACGGGGGGAAGCCAGGATCTGCTGCGGGGGACCATCGAGAATGATCTTGCCCTGGTCAAGGGCCAGGACCCGGTCGCAATGAACGGCAATCTCCTCGAGCTTGCGCTCGGCCAGAACCACCGTCATCCCTGCCCGACAGAGTTGCTGAAGGAGGGAAAAGACCCGGCGACTGCCGGCCGAATCGAGGGCGGAGGTGGCCTCGTCGAGGACGAAGATTTGCGGCCTCATGACCAGCATCGCCGCCAGGGCGAGCAGTTGCTGCTGTCCACCGGAGAGGGCAAAGGGGGAGCGATCGGCCAGGTCGGCTATCCCGACCAGATCCATCACCTCGGTGATGCGCCGGATCATCTCTGCCTTCGGTACACCAAGGTTTTCCAGAGCAAAGGCAATCTCGTCACGAACCGAAAATTTTGCCCCGGAAATCTGATTGGCTGGATTCTGAAAGACCAGGCTGGCTACCTGCACCAGTTCAGTAAGCGGTGTTGCGGCGGTATCCAGCCCGGCGATTCGCACCGCTCCACGCAAATCACCCCGGTAAAAGTGGGGAATAAAGCCGCTCAAGGCATGGCAGAGGGTCGATTTTCCGCTGCTGTTGGCCCCGATCACGGCGACAAAGCTCCCCCTCGCCACGGTCAGCGAGATACCGGCAAGGACCGCCCTGGCTGACTGCGGATAGGCAAAATGGAGATCGACAACCTCGATTGCCGGATGGTGCAGGGTGTTTTGCCGTGAGGTCGCCGGTGATATCATCAACCCCACCGAGCAATAACTAGTACCGCAAGAGTCACTATCAGGGCGAGCCGGCAGAGCAGCCGTTCACTTTTGGGATCGGCCAGCTCATGCAGGGAACTCTTCGGTCCCTTGACCCGAAAGGCCCGGGCTTCGAGGGCAATGGCCCGCTCCTCGACATCGACCAGGGAACCGAGCACCAGGGGAATAACCAGCGGCAGCAGCGCCCGGATGCGGCGGTACAGCGATCCGTCGGTCTCCATCCCCCGGGCCCGTTGGGCATCGCCGATCGCCGCCGCCCTGGCCTGCAGTTGCGGAATGAGCTGCAGGGTGGCGCCGATGATATAGGTAATTGCCGCTGGAGTACCGCGCTGAGAAAGGGCAAGCATCAGATCTGCGGTCGGGGTGGTCATGACAAAAATGAGCGATGCCGCGAGAGCTGCGGTGATTCTGCCGGTCATCTGCAGGGCAAACAGCAGGCCCTCGCCGGAGAAATCGATTCCGCCAAGGGGGATCGTTGTTGTCGTTTGATGGTAAAACAGGCCATGGATAAAAAAGAGGAAAAAGGCCAGGGGGAGAATAATTTTCAGCAACCTTATCCCCAAAGGGATCAACAGGCTGTTGGCCCGGGCAAAGACCAACAGGGCGGTAAACAAAACCCAGGGTGGCCACCAGCCGGGAATGAGGAAAGCGAGGAACAGGGCGCAGCCGGCCAGAGTCAGTTTCGTTACCGGATTGAGTCGGTAGGCAATACCCTCTCCGGCAATGACTAAACTGGGATGGTCGGCCATGGCTGATCGGGGAGAGGAATCGGGTCACCCACCTTGTCGCGGGGTGACCCGGTCGGGGGAAATGCTCGTTCAGCGACTGACGATGGCAATCTTTTCGGCCCGGGGAAACCGGAAGCGAAAACGCTCCGGCAGGGCCCGGACAATCCCCCAGGCCAACAGGGCCGAGGCAATTTTATCCGGGACGTTGGCCGACATCACGGTGATGATCACCGCACCGAACAGGTCGCTGCCGGTTTTCAGCAGGTAGGCGGTAATGAAATCCGCGCCACTGCCAGTGATGCCACCAAACATATAGACCCGGATCGGCACCGCAGTAAACGAGGCGGCCACTCCGATCAGCACCCCGGCGATGATCGCCTGCCACCAGGAGTTGAATAGACCAGCCCGGGCACAGAGTCCGGCAACCAGGCCGATCACCCCGGCCACCGGGGCAAAGGCGGCTGCCACCGGGCTGGAAATCAGCCCCCAGATCAGATTGGTCATCACCCCGGTGAGCAGGCCCGCCCATGGCCCGGCCAATATCCCGACGAGGATGGTGCCGATCGAGTCGAGAAAGACCGGCAGCTTCACCGTCGAGGCAAGCTGGCCGATCACCATGTTGAGAACAATGGCGACCGGGATCAGAGTCATGGTGACTGTACTGAAGTCGTTTTTCAACTGCTCGGCAAAGCGCATCACAGCACTCCTTTGTGGTTGGGGATTATGGCCAGCTCATCGTAACCGGTCGCCGGATCCGGCTGGCGCAGAAAGCGCAGTTCGGGCAGTTCGACGAGGACAATTTCCGCGGTGGTGTAGATCAGGCAGCCGGGAAGAAGATGGCCGCCCATGGCCATGCCTTCGCCGTCGGCCAGGCCGATGTGGTAGTGACCACCATCCTCGGCGAATGTCCCGGTCAGCGAGATGATTTCAAACCTGCCGTCCAATGTGTTTGCCTCCGACCGGTCGGCAAAGCGCAAGCTTGCCCGGCGCAGGCTGCCGACACAGGTAAGGATGCAGGCAGCACTCAACTGGTGGCGGCGGGCAAATTCCTCCAACTCGAGGAGGAGATCCTGATGGGGGGTGAGACGCAGGGCGTGGACGATCATTACCGGCATGCTCCGTTTGGCAGGGCGGATATATCCTGGAGAAGAGAAAGATTTTGCGGCAGGGTAGCAAGCGAAAGGACGGTGGTCAAGAAGTGAATTTCTATAATTCCAATTCCGAGGATAGGCAATTCCGATCTAAAAAGGAGTCCGCCTATTGAAGGCTGGAAGGCTGGAAGGCTGGAAGGCTGGCGAAGAGACCGGGTCGGTTTACACCCAGCCAGAAGAACAATTTATTGCGGCACACAAAATATCTATTGATAATCTATTTAATTTCAGTTATATACTCTCCCGTCGAGTCACTTCTGGGAAGGGTGAGGGTGCGCGTCGCATCCTCGGTTAGAACCTAATCTGCCAGGGAAAAACGGCTCGGTGAAATTATTTTGGGAGAGTCAAAAATGAAGAAGATGTTGAGTGTCGTTGCTGTAGCGTTGGCTTTTTGTGTAAGTTCTGCTTATGCAGATGGGCACGTCGCAGCCTTTGAGGCCCTTGATGTCGACAAGGATGGGATGGTAACGATGGAAGAGGCCAAGGTCGACGAGGCGCTGGCCGCAAAATTTGTTGAGCTGGATGTCAACAAAGACGAAAAACTTGATGTGACCGAGTTTGCGGCATTCAAGAAAGCATAGTCCTCTCGTCGATTGAGCCTCCTTTCCAGAGGCTCAATCGGACAACGCCCCCGTTTAGACGACCGCGCTCCTAGCGCGATCGAAAAGCGGGGGCGTTTTTTTTTACGAGCCGCTCAGCAGCCTTTGACCCGCTTGATGGTGCCATTGCTGAGCAGTGCCTGAAATTCCGCCAGCAGGGCCTTCTCTTCCTTGTCGATATGGCCGTCGGCATGGGCGCAGTCCATGATCTGCTTGTACTCGTCTGGAGTCACCTCACAATCTTCCATGGCATGTTTGATAAGATCCCTGAGTGCACTGGCTGAGTTACTGACTTTTTTCATTGCTCCATTCTCCTTCTGAGTGTGTGATAAGCGCTATCCTTGTCTACCATTACATACCCACATGATACAAATACACCACCGCTGAAGCGCAACAACTTCTACCTGTATCATACTGCTTTTTTAAAAAATTATTACACGTTGTCGCTTTTCATGGCAGGGGCATCCCCCCTCCTCATGATGATCCACTGCATTAAAGGCGAGAGAGTACGCACGATTTCATCGCAGAGCAAGATTGCCGCCGCTCCACTTCAAGGAATGTCGCCGCCGGGATCAGTGCAGCCTGCTCTTACTCCCTGGCGGTGCAGGGCTCTTTCCCCTGTTTGACCACGGCGACAATCTCCCGGGCGAGAACCTCTGCGGCATCGACACTGCTGATGGGAAGGTCGGCGCGAATGACCCCGAGCTCGGTACAACCGAGAATGCAGACAGCGACACCCCGTTTGGCCAGGCCGGTACAGACTTCGACAAAACCGGCGGCAACCGCCTGCCCGGTGTCCCCTTTTTTCACAGCCCTGATCAGGGCAAAGAGCTGCTCCTGGTCCACCGCCTCGGGATAGACGACCGCCACCCCCCGTTTGGCGAAACGCGAGGCGTAGAGCCCGGTCTTGACGATGGTGGTGGAACCGAGGACACCGACTTCGCGAAGTCCAGGATTCTCTGTCATAATTTTTTCCACTACCAGATCAATCAGATGGATCACCGGGATGGAGACCGCATTGGCGACCCAATCGTAATAATGGTGGGCGGTGTTGCAAGGGATGGCCAGAAAATCGGCACCCCACCCTTCGAGCCTCCTCGCCATCTCCGCCATGGTCGGGCCCGGGTTGACACCATCCTCGCCGAGAATCGCCTTGATCCGGGACGGTATCTTCGGGTTGTTGTCGACGATACAGCGGATATGGTCTATGTCGTCCAGGGCGGGGGTGTTGGCGAGAATCCGCTGCAACAGATCCACCGTCGCCTCCGGTCCCATGCCGCCGATAATTCCCGGAATCTTTTCTCTGGCCTCCTCTCTCTGACTACCGCTCGGACGAGACATCTTCTTACCCCTTATACCGACCAGGTCTGATCAGGACCGATTAAAGTTTACTGGCTGGGATCAAAAAAATCGCGCCGGGCCCCGGCAAATCGGCCCACGGCGGTACACCATCGACGGCAGGTAATCGTTCACCGCTATCCAACAAAGGGCTGCAGAACCCGGATCTGGTCCCGTTCAGCCAGTGCTCCAGGTTGCCCGGCGGCCTTTTCCATCTCGGCCAGCATCTCGGAACCGGCGGCAACCACCCGAATGCTCTTTACCCCCAACAACAGTTGCAGTGCTCTTTTTTCTCAGTTCAACTCCCTCTTCTCCCCTACCCTCTTCTCCTGCCTTGCCCACTCGCGCGGCCAAAGCTGGGGGGCAATGGGGTGGTGCCGCCCTTGCCACCGTTTTTCGGGGCGAAACCGATAGGGACGAAGGGACCGAGCAGTACCTAAGTGCTATGGGTCAGAGGATCTTTTTGCCGAACAGCGAGGCGACCAGATTGACCGCCATCTGGGCGGTGCGGTTCTGCATGTCGAGAATCGGGTTGATCTCCATGATATCGACGCTGTGCAGCTTGTTGGTGTCGGCGAGAATCTCCATCACCAGCTGTCCCTCCCGGTAGGTCAGGCCGCCCTGGGAGGGGGTGCCGACCCCGGGCGCATCAAGGGGATCCATGACGTCGAGGTCGAGACTGACATGGATCTTGTCGAGATGGGCAAGGGTGGCGAGGGTTTTGCCGAGCACCGTACGAACGCCGAACTCGTCGATGTCGCGCATGGTAAATATTGTGCAGCCGGTGGCCTTCAGGATCTGTTTTTCCCGCTCATCAAGGTCCCGGACACCGATGAGTACCACGTCTGTTGCCGGCAGCTTTGCCCCCGGCCTGCCCACCGCCGTCAGTTCCGCCGGGCCAAGCCCGAGGAGCACTGCCAGTGCCATGCCATGGACGTTCTGGGAGGGGGAGGTCTCCGGGGTGTTACAGTCACCATGGGCATCGATCCAGATCACCCCGACCCGCTGCCGGTGCGTGACGCCCCCCACCGTGCCGATTGCCGCCGAGTGGTCGCCGCCGATAAAGACCGGCACCTCACCGGCGGCAATCGCCTCTCTGCCGAGATCGTAGGCGGTGCGGCAGGCCTTTTCGATCAACGGCAGGCGCTCGCTGAGGCTGGTGTCGCGCAGGGCGTAGTGGCCGGGGATGACGATATCACCGCTGTCGGCGGTATGGTGGCCGAGGTCGCGCAGTCTTGCCGCCAGATTGGCGTAGCGGACAGCGCTTGGTCCCATGTCCACGCCGCGGTGGTTCTGGCCGAGATCCATGGGTATACCGATGATCCGCACCGACCGGGCCATTGGCCTACTCCCTGGAGAGGTTGTTCCAGAGGTTGACGATAAAATCCTGAACGTTGGTGAGGATCGCCTGGGCCTGGGCCGAGCCGCGGTTGGCGAGTTTGTCGGCGCTGAATTCGGACATATCCACCACGTAAAAATAGACCGGCCGGACCGCACCGTCGGCCAGCACCTTGTAACCGGGGGTCATATTGCCGAAGGCTATGGAGTGGAGCTGGGTGGCCATGGTGATCACCGTGGTGGCACGGCGGGCGTGGTTGCGCATCAGATCCTGGGAGAGGTAGACGTTGCCGACCGTCTCCGGCAGGGGACCGTCATCGCGGATCGAGCCGGCAAGGACGTAGGGGATGCCCTTCTTCTCGCAGGCGTACATGATGCCGTCCTTGATCCCCAGGCTGTTGATTGCCGCGGCGATTGATCCCGCCTTGCGCACCTCGTTGAGAATATCGAGGTGGTTGTAGTGGCCCATCGGCTGGAGCTGCTGGGTATAGATGTTTTGGCCCAGGCCGGTATCGTAAATGGCCGCCTCGATGTCGTGTGTGGCCAGGGCGTTGCCAGCCATCAGGGCGTGGCAGAAACCGTTTTCGATCAGCCCCTGCATCGAGGCGCGGGAGTCCTTGTCGAAGGCCACCGCCGGACCGAGCACCCAGACGATATAGCCATGTTCCCGGTCGTGTTTGAGAATCTCGTAGAGGCTGTCATAGGAGTGAGAAAAGGGGGTCTCCCGGGTCCCCCGGGAGCGGAAGGCAAACTTGTCGGCGTTGCCGGAGCTTTGCGCAAAACCGGTGTTGTGCACCAGGATACCCTGCTCGCCGTTTTCGCGCCTGCCGGTGACCACCAGGTCGCCCTTGTGCAGATTTCTCGCCTCGACCGCCATGAGTTCCAGGTCCTTCACCACCAGCACCGCGTCCATCCTGCTTTCCGGGGCAAGCTGCCAGCGCCCGTCGGCCAGTTTGATATACTCCGGGTGGTTGGAGGTGGCATGGTAGTCAGTGGGGGCGATGCCGTCCGCCGGTGCCGCGACGAGGGTGGCGGCGGGGCTCTGCTGCAGAGCGGCATGGGTGAAATCCGGTGGGGTGTAACGCAGATCCAGGCTCATGGCTCACCTTGTAATTGAAGAAAGGGGATTGGTAACAACCACAGTGAACTGTAGATGGAATAGCAGAAAATTGCAATCCGTCTTGCCACGTTCAACGTGGGCGACCGGTGGGACACCTAATTACACCGTATGGGCGACCCGCCGGTCGCCCCTACATCCGTCATCGCGGTTGCCCATGGTATTTTCATCGCGGTTGCCCATGGTATTTTCACCGCGGTTGCCCATGGTATTTTTATCTGGGCGACCCGCCGGATACAACACCATGTACAAGCAGACAACGTCGATGCACCGTAGGGGCGACCGGCCGGTCGCCCCAGATGCGCAATGCAGGCCGCAACACCCATTTTGCCAGGCCGACCAGATGAGGCCGACCATATGAGGCCGACCATAGGTGGGCGACCCGCCGGTCGCCCCTACACCCGTTACCGTGGGTGCACAGGGTAATATTTTTTCCCCGGATATTCGTTTGCCGGATGAACCACTTTTTTGCCGGGATGAAAAAATGTTCTCAAAATTTACAAATATATGGTGAATATCATTTGGAAATATTTTAAAGCATGGGGAATGCCTCATACGCCCTGGTGAATGGGATATCTTTACTGTCCCGTCCGCTGACAACCGATAGCAGACGCTGAATGTACCGTTGATTGACAAGGCGTGTGTATGCTTACTGCTGAATCTTCGCCAATATTATCCATCCAGGACTTGACGGTCTCCTTCGGCACCGCACCGGTTGTCGAGGCACTCAGCTTTTCGGTCAATCCCGGCCGGACACTGGCCATTGTCGGTGAATCCGGGTCGGGCAAATCGGTGACCGCCCTTTCCATCATCCGTCTTGCCGATATCATGGGGGCCACCTACCCCTCCGGCGCTGTTATCCTCCACCGAGATGGCGACGACATCGATCTTCTTGCCGCATCACAACAGGAGATGCGAGCAATCCGCGGCAAAGAGATCGCCATGATCTTTCAGGAACCGATGACCTCCTTGAACCCGGTCTTTTCCATCGGTGACCAGATCTCCGAGTCCCTTATTTTGCATGAAGGGATGGATAAGGCCCAGGCTCTCGTGGAAAGCCGGCGGCTGCTCGACATGGTTCGTCTGGCTGATGCCAAAGATATGCTTGGGCGCTACCCGCACCAATTATCCGGAGGCATGCGCCAGCGGGTGATGATCGCCATGGCCCTGGCCTGTCGCCCGAAAATTCTGATCGCCGATGAACCGACCACCGCCCTCGATGTAACCATCCAGGCGCAGATTCTGACCATCATCGGCGAACTGCAGAAAGAATTGGGTATGGCCGTGCTGTTCATCACCCACGATATGGGCGTGGTTGCCGAGATCGCCGACAATGTCGTCGTCATGTGGCAGGGGAAAAAGGTCGAGGAGGGCCAGGTTGAGCCGATCTTTTTCCAACCTCTGCACCCCTATACGCAAACCCTTCTTGCCGCCGTGCCGAAACTTGGCAGCCAAAGCGGCGAAAAATTTCCCCGACGTCTGCCGATCACCGTGATGGAGGATGGCCACCCCCGCCTGATCGGCGACGAGCGAGTTCAGGACACCGCCCGCTATAACGAAGAGCCGCTCCTCTCCGTCCGTGACCTGGTGGTCAGATTCAATATCAAAAGGTCAATCTTCGGCAAGGTCACCCACCGGGTGCATGCCGTGGAGGGTGTCAGTTTTGACATGTATCGCGGCGAGACACTGGCCCTGGTCGGCGAGTCGGGCTCGGGCAAATCGACCATCGGTCGCGCCATCCAGCAACTGCAGGCAGCTACCAGCGGCTCCCTCACTTTCTCCGATCAGCCGTATGGAAGCCGTACAGCCGCCGGGGAAAAACGCCTGCGCCAGGAGATACAGTATATCTTCCAGGACCCCTTCGCCTCCCTCGACCCACGGCAGAAGATCGGCTACTCCATTGCCGAACCGATCCTTACCCACCGTCTGCTGGCAGGGAAAAAACAAATTGGCAATCGCGTCCATGAACTGCTGGAGCGAGTCGGACTGCCAGCCTCCCACGCTACTCGTTACCCCCACGAATTTTCCGGCGGGCAACGGCAGCGCATCTGTATTGCCCGGGCCCTTGCTTCCGGGCCGAAACTGATCATTGCCGACGAAGCCCTTTCCGCCCTCGATGTATCCATCCAGGCACAGATCATCAATCTGTTCATGGAACTGCAGGAAGAGTTTGGGCTCGCCTACCTCTTTATCAGCCACGATATGGCGGTGGTCGAGAAGATCAGCCACCGGGTAGCTGTCCTCTATCTTGGGCAATTGGCCGAACTCGGCAGCCGCCAACAGGTCTTCGAGACCCCGGGCCATCCCTATACCAGGCGGTTGCTCAGTGCCGTACCGGTCGCCGATCCGACCCGTATGCGCAACAAAAAGCTTCTTGATGGTGAAATACCAAGCCCAATCCGTCGCGTCGGCGATGAACCGGCCAGTGCATCGTACAAGGAGATCGCCACCGGCCATTTTGTGGCCGAGGGGGTCTGAAAGGGGGAATGCCCCAGTAATCAACCAAAGGAGAGAAAAATGTTTTTACGAAAGAGGGTATGGGCAGCACTCATGCTGGCTGCCCTTGTTGCCGGCCCGCTGGCAACCACTCCGGCGGGGGCCGCAGGTACCATGACGGTTTCCTCCCCCCAGGATCCAGGCAGCTGGGATCCAATCGACACCTTTCTGGTCAACTGGGCCTCGGTGGCAACCAATATCTACGATGGCCTCACCTATCGCGGACCTGATGCCAAACTGGTACCAGGTCTCGCCACCTCCTGGGAAGAATTGGACGGCGGCCTGCGCATCCGCTTTCACCTGCGCGAAGGGGTCGTCTTCCATAATGGCGAGCCATGTAACGCCGAAGCAGTACAATTCACCTTCAATCGACTGCTCGGTGAGGAGGGCAATAAGGGTCCGCAACGGTCGAACTACACCGCCATCAAGGCAGTCGATATCATTGATGCCAAGACCGTTGATTTTCAGCTCAACAAACCCGACCCGGTTCTCTTGACCAAGCTTGCCGGTTACGGGGCGATGATTGTCCCGCCAAAGTATATTCAGGAAAAGGGCGATGCCCACTTTAACGCCAACCCAGTCGGCACCGGCCCCTTCAAGTTCGTCTCCTACGAACCGAAGGTCGGGATCAAGCTTGAGGCCTTCCCGGAGCATTGGGGTGGGGCACCGAAACTGGACAAGCTGGAATACCGCTTTATCAGCGAGCCATCAACGGCAGTCGCCGAGTTGCAGGCCGGTCGGGTCGATCTGGTCATCCCGCCGACCATCCCCATCGCCATGATTTCAACGATTAAAAGCGACCCTCGCCTTGACATCGTCACCACCGCCAGCCCAACCGTGTACGCCTTGCGCTTCAACACCGGCAACGGCATTACCGCCAAGCAAGAAGTACGGACGGCAATGATTCTGGGCGTAGACCGCCAGGCAATCATCGACTCGGTTCTTGGCGGCCAGGCCGCGCCCATTGCCAGTTTCCAGGGCAAACTTTCCTTTGGTAACGATCCGCAGATGCAGCCCCTGCCCTACGACCCAGAAAAGGCCAAGGCCCTCTTGAAAGAAGCCGGCGTCGCCCCCGGGGCCACGGTGCAAATCGATATTCGCGGCAACGATGCAACCTTTAACGAAGTCGTCCAGGCAGTCGCCAGTTACCTCCAGGCCATCGGCCTCAATGCCACCATCAAACCCTATGAGACCAACGTGCTGCTGAACGATATCATTCCGGCAGGAAAAACCGGCGAGATGTTCCAGCAATCCTGGGGCGGCTGGACCCTTGATTTCGACAATACCGCCTACCTCATGTACCATACCGGGGAAAAATGGAACCCCTACGACAGCGACAAGGAACTTGATGCCATGCTCGAGTCCCAACGCAGCATCACCGATCGGGCCGAGCGGGAAAAAATCCTCCAGTCCATTGCCCGATATGCTGCCGAACGGGCGCTGGAGATGCCTCTTTACAATCTCAATGCCATCTTCGGTGTCAACAAGCGGGTGAAAAATTTCACCCCGGTACCGGACAGCCGGCTGCGGCTGACCGAGGTAACGGTAGAGTAACACTATCCTGGAGCCGCTCGGCCATGGTCGAGCGGCTCCAGGGCAAGGCAAACAACAAAGAGATATCGTATGGCAGGATTTCTTCTTCGCCGCCTTTTCCAGGCGATTTTCGTCGTGTTGGTGGTGACTCTGGTGGTCGCTTTTGCCATCCGTCTGACCGGTGACCCAGCCCTGATGCTCACTCAAGGGGCCGGCAGCGTCACCGAAGAGGATCTCGCCCGCATCCGGGAAGCCCTTGGCCTCAACCAGCCTTTTTTCGTGCAGTATGGCAATTTTCTCCTCGGTATCCTGCATCTTGATTTCGGCCGGAGCTTTTTAGGCGGCACCCCGGTTGCCATGCTGATCGGCAAAGCCTTGCCGGCAACGCTCATGCTGGCCTTTGCCTCAATGCTCGTCTCCATCGCCATCTCCATTCCTCTCGGCATCAAGGCCGCCATCTCTCGTGGAAAATGGCCGGATCAGACCATTCGCATTCTCTCATTGGTCGGATTGTCTTTTCCCAACTTCTGGCTGGCCATCATGCTGGTCCTGCTCTTTTCCATTTTTCTACGCTGGCTGCCACCAAGTGGCATGGAAGGCTTTACCAGCTTTATCATGCCGGCGACAACCATCGGCGTGATCCTTACCGCCTACAACGTCCGCCTGGTCCGCGCCTCGATGCTTGAAACCATGCAGTTTCAGTACATCATGGTGGCCCGGGCGAAGGGACTCAGCGAAAATGTCGTCCTCTACAAACATGCCCTGCGCAATTGCGCCATTCCCCTCATTACCTATTTCGGCCTGCAGTTCGGTGGGCTGCTTGGCGGCATCGTCGTCATCGAGCGGGTCTTCAACTGGCCCGGCCTGGGCACCCTGGCCCTCGATGCTGTCGCCGGCCGCGATTATCCGGTGTTGCAGGGGGTCATCACCGTGCTGTCGATGCTCATAGTCGGCGTCAATCTGCTCGTCGATATCGCCTACGGCCTTATCGATCCACGCATCCGCATGGAAGGCAGGGACTAGTCTATGGCAAGCGCAACAAAACAACTCACCTACCGCCGTTACACGAGCATTGAGTTCCTGCTCGGCACCGGCCTCACCGGTACCATCTGCCTTTTGGTCCTCTTCTCCGACCTCCTTTTTCCAGGGGCCGGGAAAATCGACCTTTCCGCCCGACTGCTGCCACCCTTTATCACCATGAGCCACCCCTTTGGCACCGACCCCCTCGGTCGCGATGTCCTTGCCAGGGTTGTTGCCGGCGGCAAAATCTCGCTTATGGTCGGCCTGTTGTCGGTTGCCGGAGCTGTGGTGATCGGGGTGATCATGGGTCTTATTTCAGGATACTATCGAGGATTCTGGGATATGATCGTTATGCGCTTTGCCGATGTCCAGCTCGCCCTGCCCTTCATCCTTCTGGCCATTACCTTCATCGCCATTGTCGGCGGCGGTCTGCGCAATATGATCTTGCTCCTTATCATCTCCCAGTGGGTGCAGTATGCCCGCCTCGTCCGCGGCTCGGTGCTTGCCCTTCGCGATCGAGAGTTTATCCAGTCGGCACAGGCCATCGGGGTTGGCGACCTGAATATCCTCTTCCGCCATCTTCTGCCCAACCTCATCGGTCCGGTCATCGTCCTGATGACCCTCAATGTTGCCAATAACATTCTCCTGGAGAGCAGCCTGACCTTTCTCGGCCTGGGCGTCGATCCACTTACCCCCAGCTGGGGTGGCATGCTCGCCGATGGCCGCACCTATCTGCAAAATGCCTGGTGGGTCAGTTTTTTCCCAGGCCTGGCCATTTTGTTGACTGTGCTCGGCCTCAATCTTCTTGGCGACTGGCTGCGCGACAGTCTCGACCCAACCGGTAGGACATCCAAATGAACATACTTCTGCAGACAACCTTTCCGAGAACACTCGACACCCTGGTGCAGCGCTTTGCCGATGAGGCGAACCGGGGAATGCGCATCGAGGCATGGCTGTTCGATGACCGACATGAACGCCGTCGGGCGGAGGCCGAACTTGCCGCCTGCGGCGTCGAGGCCCGCCTGAGAAGTGCCTACAAGCCGTTGCTCCATTATTTTCTCGAAGACCTGCACCGGCAGGACGATTTGCCTGCCGAGGTCAAGCTGCAGTATCCCGTATGTGCGGGGGCAGCTGAGAATCGCTTTCTTCTAGAGACCTATCCGCTCGCCGCCCTTCTCGGCGATGTACACCTCACCTTTCTCCCCGATCGGCGGGAGCAGCCTGTGTATACCCTCATCCTCGTGAGTGCCCAAGGCGAGGAAAGCAGACATCAGGTCTTTGCCCCAAACCGGAGCCATGTCGACAGCAGCGGTACGAGTCATTTGTCGCCGACCGGTTGGTTGCGGGTGCGTGATGCCAGTGGGCATACGCTTCTTGATGAGCGCCTGGAAACCGAGTTCGAGGCCCTCTACGCTCAGATCATGCAAACGATCTCCGCCTACCCATGGGGCGATAAAGAACCGTACTTCGAAGAGTTACATATAGCCGTCAACCTGCCAGCGAGGGAACAACCCCTCGATTACGGCCAGGAAGTTCTCAGCCTGCAAGAGGCTCTGCATGAGGATCTGTATTTTTCCATACTGGAATTCTTCCAACAGCGGGCCAAACGTCCGCATGGCGACCGCAGCCTGCGACCCGGACAGATTGTTCCGGAGATCCTCCATGGCAAGGGCGAGACGGCGCTGCGGATCGAAATCCGCCCACTTGAGGCAAGTGAACGAAGCGGCCCGCACCGTCAACTGGCTAGCGCCGGCAGCCCGCTCACCACCGCGCAAATACAGCGAGAACTCTGGGAAATCAGTGGCACACCCTTTACCGCCACCTCCCGAGCCGGGCGAAAAATCGAAGCCCGTTACCACCCCGGCAGCGACTTGCCGGTAATGATCAGTGGCGGTCAGCATGCCAACGAGACCAGCGGTGTCGTTGGCGCCCTGCGGGCGGCCAGGGTCCTCGCCGCAAAAAAAGGTGCCCATTTTACCATTTCCCCTTTGGAAAACCCGGACGGCTATGCCCTGCACCAGAGATTGATTGCCGACAACCCGAATCACATGCACCATGCAGCCCGCTACACCGCCCTGGGCGATGACCTTGGGCACCGCCGCAGCAATCTCTACGAAGGAGAAATCCGTACCAAGGCCTTGCAACTGAGCCGAGCAGATTTGCATATCAATCTGCATGGCTATCCATCCCATGAGTGGACCCGACCGCTCTCCGGCTATATTCCACACGGTTTTGCCATGTGGACCCTGCCCAAGGGATTTTTCCTCATCATGAACCATCATAAAACCTGGGCGGAACGGGCAAAGACCTTTCTTTCCCTGGTGACCAAAAGACTGGCTACGGTTCCCGGCCTGCTGGCCTTCAACGCCGAGCAGATGAACCTCTATCGCATTCATTCCGGCGGCACCGGTTTTCACATCATTAATGGTTTCCCCTGCATGATCACAGCTGGCGAGGAAGAGGCCCCCCCCCTGATTCTCACCAGCGAATATCCCGACGAAACCTGTCACGGCGCCCCCTTTGTTGCCGCCCATGAGGTGCAAATGGCGACAGTGCTGATCGCCTATGAAGCCTATCAAAACCTTATGCTGCCAACGGCTGGTGGTGGTGGTGAGACCAACTGAACCGAAATAGCCTCAGCTGCTTCCAGCCGAGGCTATGAGGAGAGGGAGGAGAGGGAGGAGAGGGTTCTTCACAGAAGGTAGGCCGGCAGAAAGGTGATGATCTGCGGGAAGATGGTCATGATGACGATTGCCACGATAATGGCAACAAGGAAGGGCATCACCCCGAGAAAGATCGACTCGAGACTGACCCCACCCCCCGGTAACCCACGGGAAACACCGTAAACCACATAGACGTTGATCCCCACCGGTGGGGTAATCACCCCCATCTGGGAGATGAGCACGATGATGATCCCGAACCAGATCGGGTCATAGCCGAGCACCAGAATCACCGGATAAAAGATGGGGATGGTGAGCATCACCAGGGCGAGGGCGTCCATCACGCAGCCGCCGAGAAAATAGACGAGAACGATCAGGGTGAGGATCACCACCGCCGGCAGGTCGAAGGCGCCGATCCAGGAGGCGATCTCGAAAGGGATTCGGGTCACCGCCATGAACTTGCCGAACACCGTTGCCCCAGCCACCAGCAGCATGACCATGCAGGAAGAGCGGAGGGTCTCGTACAGTGCCGCCCAGAACTTCACCCAGCTCAGCTGCCGGCGAACCAGGGAGGTGACCAGCACCCCGAACACCCCTACCCCGGCCGACTCGGTGGGGGTGAACCAGCCGGCAAACAGCCCGCCCATCACCAGCCCGAAGACGAAGACCACCTCGCCGAGGCCAAAAAGGGCCCGGAAACGCTCTCTCCAGGAGAAGGAGGGTCCGGCCGGTCCCTGCTCCGGGGAGAAGGCGCACCAGACCATGATGGTGAGGATGAAAAGAAGGGTGACCACCAGGGCGGGGATAATGCCGGCCATGAACAGCTTGCCGATGGACTGCTCGGTGAGGATACCGTAGACGATCATCACCACACTGGGTGGCATGATCATCCCCAGCCCGCCGCCGGAGGCGACGGCGCCGGCGGCCAGTTCATCGCGGTAGCCGAAGCGCCGCATCTCCGGCATGCCGACGGTCGCCATGGTGGCGGCGGTGGCCGGGCTGGAGCCGCAGACCGCCCCGAAGGCGGTACAGGAGGTGACCGTGGCCATGGCCATGCCACCCCGTACCCCGCCCAGCCAGACATGGGCGGCGCTGTAGAGGCGGGTACTGATGCCGCTGCCGAAAACCAGCTGCCCCATCAGGATAAAGAGCGGAATGGTGGTGAGGTCGTAGTTGGCAAAGGTGGCATACATCTCCTTGGCCACCAGGTTCAGCCCACCCTGCAGGGAAACCATGGCGCTGAAGCCGAGGAAACCGACCAGGGTCATCACATAGGCCACCGGCATCCGGGTGAGGAAGAGCAGCACCATGAGCAGGATGCCGGTTATGCCAAAGGTTGTCGCGCCCATCAGCTCCCTTCCTTCAGCTTCTTGAGCGTCTCCAGCCAGGTCTTGACAATGGCGATGGAGAAAAAGAGGAAGCCGACGGCCACCGCGAAGGTGATGGTATACTCGGGCATGCCGAGGTTCATCGACACCTCCCCGGAGCGGCGGAGCTGGCCGGCGTAGACAAACATCCGCCAGCTGACCACGGCAAAGAGGAGCAGGGCGACCAGATCGGTGATCAGCGCCAGGCGCAACCGGGTCGCGGGGGCCAGGCGGGTGGTGAGAATCTCCACGCCGATATGCCGCTTGTGGGCATGGGTATCAGGCAGGGAAAGGGCAACCGCCAGGGCGGCCATGAAACTGATCAGCTCGTAAGCGCCGAACACCGGATACCCCAGCATCCGACCGACGATATCGACACAGGTCAGGGCCATCATGATGACCAGCAGCACCCCGCCGGCCACCATCATTTTTCTCGAAATCCAGGTAAACAGCTTCAACGTCGAGGATAACCGACCCCTTGCTTACGGCTCCGCCACCGGGCGGGGTCCTGCCCCGGTGGCCACCCCTGCCTGCCTTCTTTTCTCTCCCCTGACCGGGCCGGTCCGTCAGGTCAGGTCAGGTGGCCAGACGGGACGAACCTTCCCGGGCGGGGAAGGCGGCTACTGCAGTTCCGTGAGAGAGGCGCGGATGAACTCGACAACCCCCCGGCCATCGACGTTCATCTCATCGAGACGGGCGGTGTACTGCTCTACCACCGGCGCCACCACCTCGGCCCAACGTTTGTTTTCCGCCTCGCTCAACTCGATCACCTTCCCCCCTTTTTCCTGGAAAAAGGCCATCCCGGCCTGGTCACTGCTGTCCCAGGCGGCACCATGCTGCCCGGCCCACTCACGATTGAGTTCTTCGATGATCTGCTGGTCGGCCGGGTCGATGGCCTGCCATTTATCCCGGTTCATCACCACGAAGAAGGTGGTGGTGTAGGCGGAAGGGTAGGCGATGGTGAGATAGTCGACCACCTCACCCATATTCCAGCCCTTGTTGGTCTCCACCGGGTGGATACTGCCGTCGACCACCCCCTTCTGCAACGACTGGTAGGTGTCCGGCATGGCCATGCTCACCGGGGTGCCGCCAAGGGCGGTGACAATGCTGGCGCTCATCCCGGTGGAGCGGATGCGCTGGCCCTTCAGATCTTCCAGCTTTTCCACCCCTTTTTTCCGGGTGTGGAGGAAACCGGGGCCATGGGCGTGAAAGTACATCACCTTGGTGTCGGCGAACTCCTTCGGGTTCATTTTCGCGTAGAGCCGGTTGGCGACGGCGGTGGCCGCCTGCCCTGATTTGTAGCCGAAGGGGAGATCCATCGCCGCCATCACCGGAAAGCGCCCCTGGGTGTAGGCGAGGGCAGCGGTGCCGATGTCGGCGATACCGTCGGTGACCGCCCCGTAGGTCTGCGGTGCCTTGGTCAGGGTCTGGCCGGGGAAGAACTGCACCACCACCCGTCCGTCGGTACGTTTCTCCACCTCCCGGCACCAGTTTTCCGAGGTAATCGCCTGGATATGGGTGGGGGGGAAAAAGGTGCTGTAGGTGAGGGTTACCTCGGCCATGGCGGCAACCGGGGCCAGCGACCAGAGAACTCCCAACCCCAGCATCAGGGCAACCATTCGTTTTTTCATTGCATCTCTCCTTGTGCCAGGCTCTCAGTTGAGGGTACCGGATGGGAACCGGCACCCGCCGACCTCTCCACTGCAAACAACTCCCCCTTATACCAAATGGAACGAAGCAAGGGAACCGTAACCTCACTTACCCAGACACAAGCCGAAAGAGCGATCTGCCCGGCGGAACCGGTTACGGTCGGCCGCCAGCGGCGCTGGCGACGAAAATACTTGCCGGCGTGGCAAGAACCAGATAACCTGACAGGGAATTTGACCACAACGTAATACCGGGAGAATGGAAGGTGGCTGGTTCTAGCCCACCGGCCATCTCTGCACTCCAATCAGCAAAAGGAAAACATGGCTCCAACCATTGAGACACTGACCCGGCAACTACGCGAGCTGGAGGAGGAACTCGCCGGACAGAGGCGCTTTAAGACGATCAACAGGATCCTGCTCACCATTGCCAAGGCCGTCAACACCACCGATAACCTCGACGAGCTGTTCCAGACCATCCACCATGCCCTCGGCACCATCCTCGACAGCACCAATTTTTATATCGCCCTCTACGAAGCCACCGACGACAGCCTCACATTTCCCTATATCGTCGACAGCGTCGATATCAACTACCCCCCGGTAATCGAGGTGAGCCGGACCGCCTCCCTCACCGCCGAGGTGATCCGGGAAAGAAAGGCCCTGCTGGTCACCAAAGAGGAAATACTCAGCCGGCGGGCGACCGGCAGCCTCAGGGTGCCAAAGTGTACCCCGGCGGAGATCTGGCTGGGGGTTCCTCTGCTCACCCAGGAGAGCCTGGTCGGGGTCATGGCGGTACAGAGCTATCTCGACCCCAACTGCTACAGCCATGCCGACCTCGAGGTGATGCTCTCCGTGGCCGACCTGGTGGCGCTGAGCATCGAACGAAAACGTCGGGAGAGGGCCCTGAAAGAGCAGCACCGCCGGTTGGAAAACATTATCGAGGCAACCCAGGTCGGCACCTGGGAGTGGGATCTACCAAGCGGGATAATTATCGTCAACGACCGCTGGGCGGAAATGCTCGGCTACAACCTGGCCGAGTTGGCGCCCACCGGCCAGATGGACTGCAACACCTGGAATGGGCTGCTTCATCCAGACGACCTGGCGGCAAACACAGAACTGCTGGCACGCCACTTTGCCGGTGAAATAGCCTATTATCACAACGAATACCGGATGCGCCACAAGGTTGGCCACTGGCACTGGCTCCTTGTCCGCGGCCGGGTGGTCAGCAGGGATGCGGCCGGCCAGCCCCTGCTGATGCTCGGCACCCGGAGCGACATCAATGCCCGCAAAAAAAACGAGAGTGAACAGGAAAAGCTGCAGGAACAACTGGCAAAGATCCAAAAACTGGAATCGGTGGGGCAACTGGCCGGAGGTATCGCCCATAACTTCAACAACATGCTTGCGGTGATCCTCGGCTATATGGAACTGGTCCTGCAAGAGGTCGACGAAAAGCAGCCGATCCATGCCGCCCTGCGGGGAATCCAGGAAGCTGCCGAACGCTCGGCCGACCTGACCAGACAACTACTTGCCTTTGCCAGGAGACAGACGGTCGCGCCAAAGGTGATAGACCTGAACCAGACCCTGGCGGAGATGCTCGACCTGCTCCGGCAGTTCAGCGGCGAGGGGGTCGACCTGCAGTGGCGACCGGGGCTGGGGCTGGGAGAGGTGAAGATCGACCCTGCGCAGTTCCAACAGCTGCTGGTGACCCTGACGGTCAACGCCCGCGACAGCCTGAGCGGGGGCGGGCGGATCATCATCGAAACCAGCAACGTCAGGGTGGATGAAAGGTACCGGGCCAGCTATCCCTACGCGGTGAGCGGTGACTACGTAAGGCTGTCGGTGAGCGACAACGGCAGCGGCATGGACGCGAAAACCGTCTCCCGCCTCTTTGAACCCTTTTTCTCCACCAAGGAGCCCGGCAAGGGAACTGGTCTCGGCCTGGCCACGGTCTACGGCATAGTCAAGCAAAACAACGGCTTCGTCAACGTCTACAGCGAACCTGGCCACGGCAGCAGTTTTACCGTCCACCTCCCCCGGGTCGGCCACGACCCGGACCAACTGCCGGCGGCCGGCAGCACCGCCCTGACGGAGCGAAGGGGGGCAAAGACGACCATTCTTCTGGTGGATGACGAGGCGACCATCCTCAGTACCATCAAGGAACTGCTGGAGGAGGTGGGCTACCAGGTCCTGGCAGCGGCCGGACCACAGGAGGCTATCGACCTGGCGGCAAGCGCTGCAGAGGTACCCGCCCTGCTGCTCACCGATGTGATCATGCCGGGGATGAATGGCGGCGAGCTGGCCAAGACCCTTACCGCCAGCTACCCGGAAATGGCCTGCCTGTTCATGTCAGGCTACACCGCCAATGTCACCGTACGCCACGGCCTGCTTGCCGCGGGGGTGAACTTTATCCAGAAACCGTTCAGCCAGAGGGAGCTGCTTGGCAAGATCAAGGCTATTCTTACCGACACCGCAGGCGAGTAGAAACAGCCCTGCGAGTCCTGCCGACAGGCCGGCACCGCCCAGCGCAGGGGACCTGAGCCGCCGGAATGGCTGCGGTGGTAGAGACCAGCACCGCAACCACCGGCAGAGCAGAAACCAACCCTGCGACTAGCCCTTCAACTTGGCGGCAATACCGGCGACATGGGCACCCTGGAAACGGGCCCCGGCCAGTTCGTTGTCACTGGGCTGCCGCTCTCCCTGGCCACCGACGATGGTGGAGGCGCCATAGGGCGAGCAGCCGGTGATCTCGACCACCCCCATCTGGCCGGCGAAGGAGTAGGGAAGGCCGACCACCACCATGCCGTGGTGGAGCAGGGTGGTATGGAAACTGAGGATGGTCGACTCCTGCCCGCCATGCTGGGTGGCCGAACTGGTAAAGACACTGCCGACCTTGCCGATCAGTGCCCCGTTGGCCCAGAGGCCGCCGGTGGCATCGAGGAACTGGCGCATCTGCCCGCACATGTTGCCAAAACGGGTGGGGGTGCCAAAGATGATGGCGTCGGCGGCGACCAGATCGTCAACACTGGCCACCGGTAGCGCCGCCATCCCCTTCTGGGCCTCGCTGGCCCCCATCTTGGCGACAACCTCTGCGGGCAGCGTCTCCGGCACCCGCATGATCACCGCCTCACAATCGCTCACCTCGCGCACCCCTGCCGCCACCGCCTCGGCCATCTTGTAAATATGGCCATAGAGGCTGTACTGGACTATCAATACTCTGGTCATCTTTTCCCTCTCTGTTGGTAACTGCTTAGGCTATCCGGTGCCATTTCGCGGGCATGGCCCGCTCCTACAATGCTGTCATGGCCCGTTTTTACTATCCGTTGACATTTCGCGGGCATGGCCCGCTCCTACAGTGCTGTCATTGTCCGTTTGTACATTACCTGCATGGCCCAATTCATAGCAACCATTCCTGGCTGTCAGGATCAGGCCATGCCCGCAAAATGGGCGCGAAATGGCCGCAAATTGCCAGGAAAACCATGCACACTTGTGTACACGGCATAACATTACCTCTCTAAAAAATTTGCTGGAGAGTTGTAAACACTACCGTAAACACTACCGTAAACACTACCTTAAGGTTTCTCTCGCCTGCTTTCTGTCTTCAGGCTTCTTTCTTCTGCCTTCTGCCTTCTCTCTTCTGTCCTCTGTCTTCTACCTTCTGTCTTCTGTCCTCTGTCCTCTGTCCTCTGTCCTCTGTCCTCTGGCTTCTGGCTTCTGTCCTCTGGCTTATGGCTTCTGTAATCCCGAAAACCGGCTCAGTCAAGATGGGTCATGCTGCGACAGAAGGTGACCGTGGCCGGTCAATCTCGGTGCGCACCGCCTCGGCAAGGGTCTCCAGGAGGTAGGGTTTGCGCAGATAGGTGGTTGCCCCGAGGGCCTGGACCCGGCGGACGTTGTCGGTTTCGGAAAAACCGCTGACTATGATCGCCCGCTGGCCGGGGCGGCAGGCAAGGATTCGCTGGTAGGTCTCCCGGCCGTCAATTCCCGGCTCCATGATCATGTCGAGCACCAGCAGGTCATACTCTTCCCCGGCCGCAATGGTGGCCACCGCCGCCTCACCGCTGGCCACCGCCTCGACCCGATAGCCGAGCCTGGTGAGGATGCTTGCCGCCAGTTCCCGTTGCTCGACGACATCATCGATTACCAGCACCCTCTCCCCCCTGCCAAGGTTTTGCTCCGGCCGGGTATGCCGGTCAACTGTCGGCAATGCCTCACGGGTTGCCGGCAGATAGAGACGGAACCGGCTCCCTTTTCCCTCCTCGCTGACCACGTCGATATAGCCGCCGTGGTCCCTGGCGGTGGCCCAGACCACCGCCAGGCCAAGGCCGGTACCACTTCTTCCCATCACTTTTTTGGTGTAGAAAGGCTCAAAAATCTGCCGCAGATCCTTCTCCGGGATACCGTGGCCGCTGTCTTCCACCGAGACGAGGACATAGTCGCCGGGGACCACCCGGTCGTAACCGGCCAAGGGGGTGTCGAGGTGGCGGTTTTCGGTGACGATGGCAATGTGGCCGCTGCCGGCAATGGCCTCTACCGCATTGTAGAGGAGGTTGATGAGGCTCTTGCCGAGGTGGACCGGTGATCCTTTGACGTTCAGGAGGCGCTCGTCCAGGCGGCAGGAGAAGGTGATGCCTGGGCGGCTGGCGGCCAGTTTCTGGAACTCCAGGGAGGCCATGGTCTCCTCGACCACCCGGTTGAGGTTCACCACCTCGTTCACCGCCACTCCCCGGCGGGCCAGGGTGAGCAGGTCCTGAATGATTGCCGCCGCCCTCTGCCCGGCCTTGAGGATGGCGGCGACCTTTTGCCGTTGCGGACTGTCCGCGGCCATCTCCAGCAGGAGCAGTTCCGAATAGCCCACCAGCACCCCCAGCACATTGTTCAGATCGTGGGCGATGCCGCCGGCCATGGTTCCCATCGCCTCCATCTTCTCGGCCCGGTGCAGCCTCTCCTCCAGCCGCCGGCGCTCGCTGACCAGCCGCTGCCGTTCGGTGATATCCCGGCAGACATGGACAATACCGTAGGGGGTCCCTTCGGCGGTGCGGAGCAGATCGCCGTTGACCTCGAAGTACTTGCTGCTGCCGTCGGGCATGAGCAGACGGTACTCTTTCGGCCCCAGCGGCCCCGCTACCATCCTGGCGGTGTTGTCGATGGCCAGCTGCCGGTCCTCCGGGGCGACGAAATGGAACATGTTCCGCCCGACAACCTCTTCCCGCCGGTAGCCGGAGAGCTCCATCACCTTCTCGTTGGCAAAGAGGATCGTCCCCTCCAGATCGGTACGGACCACCGCGTCCGGTATGCTGGCAAGGAGGCGGCGGTAGAGTTCCTCGCTCTCGCGCAGCGAATTCTGGGCCAGGGAGAGGGCGGTCAGGTGCGCCCATTCCCGACGACGGGAACGGAACTCCCGCACCATCAGTAAGAGCATGGCCAGCGTGACCAGCAGGGTGGCGACAAAGAGGGTGTTCACCCCATAGAGAAAACGGTCCAGCCGGCTGCGCTGCTCTTCGAGAATGGTGCCGGCGGCCGCCCGCGAGGCATGGCTCAGATCCCTTGCCTTGGCGGCAGCCTCACTGATTCGGGCGTAGATGATAGCCATGGCCGGCTCGCTGTCGGGCGGGTAGCCGGAGATTCCCTCACTCAGCCAGATCTGCAGATCGGTGGTCGCCGGGGCGACCACGGCGTGAAAATTGGAGGCCTGAACCATGTTGTCAAAGACGTAGGACTCGCGCAGCCGCAGCAGGCTGGCGTGGAGGACGTCGACCTGCTGGCGGAGCCGCTGCAGATTGGCGGTATCCGGCAGGGCGCGGCAGGCCTCCGCCGCCATCGCCACCTCGGCGAGATCTTCGGCTACCACGGTGAGATCGGCCAGTTCACTGAGCAGGCGGCTGGGCAGATTCTTTTCCACCGAGCGCAGGGTGCTGTTGGTGAACCAGATGGTACCGGCGACGGCACTGACCACCACCGCCAGCACCAACCAAGGGAGAAAGAAGGCGACATGCCGGCCCGGTTTCACGGCCCCCCTCCCTGGAGCATTCCCTGTTGGCGATAAAAGCGCTCCGCCCCCGGGTGGAGGGGGATGGAAAGACCATCAAGGGCGGTGGCGAGAGTGATTTCCCCGCCGAGGGGGTGGCCAAGGGCGAGCAATTCCGCTGTCTGCCCGCCCCACAGGCCGCTGGTCAAGTGGTGGACCAGTTCCTCGTCGAGCGACTCGGCCACCAGCAGCAGGGCATGCACCTGCAGGGTAGGGGTTTCCGGGATGCCTGGATAGACGCCGGCGGCAATGGTACCAGGCACGAGATAGGGATAGCGGGCGGCGATCTCGCCGGCCTGCCGCTCGGCAATGGGAACCAGGTGCAGGCCGATCGGGGTGAGACGGGTGACCGCCTCCATCGGGGTTCCGGCCACCATGGCAAAGCCCTGCAGGCTGCCATCGCCCATCTTTTCGGCGGTATATACCGGTTTGAGGTAGACTGCGGCAAAATCCTTTTCCGAGAGATTATGGGCGGCAAGGACTATCCGCATCACCGCCAGGGTGCCGGAACCGATTTCGTCAATGGCAAATCGCTTGCCAGGCAGATCGGCCAGGGTGGCGATGGCGGCGTCCCGGCGGGTGACGAGCTGCAGTTTTTCCGGGTAGAGACTGGCCACCGCCCGGATTCGCTGCGCCGCCGGATTACCGGCGAACTCGCCGATCCCGGCGACAGCCCGGTAGGCGACATCGGCCTGCACCAGGCCGGCCTCAATCTCGCCGGCGGCCAAGGCCTGGACATTGGCCACCGAGCCGGCAGTGATCTGGGCGACACTGATCGTCGGCCGCCCGGCCGAGTTGGTACCGGCCGCTTCGGCAAAGGCGGCGGTGAGCCCCTGGGCGATCAACCTGCCGATGGGGTAGTAGACGCCGGTCTGCCCGCCGGTACCGATCCGGAGCAACTGGCCGTCGCCAGCGGCAAAGGCCGGCACACCGAGCAAAACCAGGGCGGCGGTTGCCAGCCAGACAAAGAGAAAAGCGCCCGGCCATGGCCGCCGTACCGGGCCTGCAAGCCGCAGTCTCGCCAATGACTCTCTCTTTCGCATCGCCCTGCCTCCTCTTCCGGAAACGTGCTGATCAGGCCAGCCGTGGTACCTGCCATCAACCTAAAAGGTAGGCGAAAGCTGACAAACAAGTCAAGAAATTAGTCGGCAGCGGCGAGGCGAAGTACGGTGGCGAGCAGCACCTCCGCCCCGGCAAGGAGGTCACTGGCGGCGGTCTCTTCCGCCGGGCAGTGGCTCAGCCCACCTCGGGAGGGGACAAAGAGCAGCCCGGCCCTGGTGATCGCCGCCAACACCTGGGCATCGTGGCCGGCCCCGGACGATAGGGGCATGCTCCGGTAGCCGAGCCCCTCTGCCGCCTGACGAAAATGGTCCTGCAGTCCGGGGTCCATCGGCACCGGCGGCTGATGGCTGGTGCCGACCAGCCGACAACTGCCCTGCCAGCCTTGTCCGAGGGCGTCGACCAGAGCTAGCAGCCCGGCCCAGAGACGATCCAGCTGCCCGGCATCGGCGCTGCGCAGTTCCCCGTGCAGACGCACCAGGCCGGGGACCACGTTGCAGGCCGGCGAGGACAGCTCAAGAATTCCGCAGGTAAGGACCGCGCCGGGATGGCGGTGGGCCAGCTCGGTGGCGGCGGTGATGAAGCGGCTCGCCGCCACCAGGGCGTCGGCCCGCTCTGTCATCGGCGTGGTGCCGGCGTGGCCCCGCCGCCCTCGGCAAACCAGGAGGAAGGAGGTCCGGCCGGCGATGGCGGTGACCACCCCGATGGGGATGCCGGCGGCATCCAGGGAGGGCCCCTGTTCGATATGGAGCTCCAGATAGCCGACCAGACCGGCCGGGTCCCGCCGGGCCAGGCGCACCGATTCGGCAGAGAGGGTCGCTGCCGGCGGTAGGGCGCGGTCGGCCGGGTGGGCGGCAAGCCCGGTCAGGAAGGAGGCCATGGAGGCGGGAGTATGGGCCCCGGCGACCGCCCGGCTGCCAAAAAAATCCTCGAAATGGCCCTCCTCGTCGGTAAAGGCGATCGCCTCCAGGGCAAAGGGGAGGCGCCATCGCTGTTCGGCCGCCACCAGCAGCACCTCCAGGGCGGCCACCACCCCCAGAGCACCGTCCAGACTGCCCCCGTTGGGGACGGTATCAAGATGGCTGCCGAGGAGCAGGGTCGGGGCGGCTGGCGAGGCGGCTGGCAGGCGGGCGGAGAGGTTGCCGGCACCATCGGTGGCAAGGTGCAGGCCGCCGGCACCAGCCGCCCCGGCTTGGCCGGCGTGGTGGGCGAAAAACTGACGCGCCGCCCGTTCGGCAGGAGAAAAGGGGCGACGGTGGATGCCCCCACCGGCCGATTCGGCCAGCCGGCCTATCCGGCCCAGCTGGTCAAGCGCCGCAAGCAGACGCCGGCGATTGATCTCCCCTGTCATTTGCTGAGCTGCAAGCGGCACGGCTCTCCTCTCAAGTATTGGTCACCTTCGCCGGTAGATAGAACTGCTGCCGCACTGCCTTGATCAACTCCGCCCGCTCAGCCTGGCTCAGCCGACAAGAGAACGGCTTACTGGGCCAGGCCGGGCAGATAGAGGGCGATGATCGGGAAGGCGACGAGGATGGTGAGGGTCACCAGGTCGGTGAGGATAAACCACGCCACCCCCTTGAAGATGGTGTGCAGGCTGACCTCGTCTCCCACTGAGGCCTTGATCACATAGACATTCAGACCGACTGGCGGGGTCATCATACCGATCTCGAGCATCTTGATCAGGAGGATTCCGGCCCAGATCATGTTGATCTCCATGGTCACCATGATCGGCACAATCAGCGGCAGGGTGAGGAGGAGGATGCCGATGGAGTCGATGAACATGCCGAGGATGACGTAAACCACCCCCACCGCGAAAATGAAGGCGATAACCGACAGATCATGGCTGATGATCGACTCGGTGAGCAGGTCGGGCAGACCGCTGATCGCCAGCATCCGGGTGAGCAGGTCGGTGCCGATCATGATGACGAAGATGGTGGCCGTGCCGTCCAGGGTCTTGATCGCCGAACTTTTCAGCAGGGAGAGGCTGTAGCTCCCCTTCATGAAGGCGATGACGATGGAAAAGAAGGCACCGACGCTGCCGGCGGCGGTGGGGGAAAAGATACCGAAAAAGATCCCGCCGATGACGATCAGGATCAGGGTGGGCAGTGGCCAGATTTCCTTCAGCGAGCCGGTGAAGGCGGCAAGACTGAAGCTGTCCTCCGAGGCCGGGGCGAGTTGGGGGTTGAGCACCGTTCGGGTGATGATCATCGCCGTGTACATCAGCCCGGAAAGGATACCGGGGATGATCCCGGCAATAAACAGGGCACCGATGGGGATGTTGGCGGTGACCCCGATGATGATCATCAGGATACTGGGCGGAATGAGCGAGCCGAGGGTACCGGAGGCGGCAATGACCCCGGTGGCCAGCCCCTGGTCGTAGCGGTATTTGAGCATCTCCGGGGTGGCGATTTTGGCCATGGCCGATGAGGTGGCAACACTCGAGCCGGAGGCGGCGGCGAACAGGGCACAGGCCCCGACCGAGGAGATAGCCAGGTTTCCCGGCAACTTGCAGAGAATAATACGCAGAAAGCGGAACAAACCCTCGGTGAGCCTGGCGTCGGTACAGACGAAACCCATGAGAAGAAACATCGGTACCGCGCTGAAATTCCAGTTGCCGATCAGGTTGAACGGGGCGGAAACCAGCAGACTGAAAGCGGCCTGCTCGGAGAGCATGTGGACGATACCGGCAAAGGCGACCAGACCGAGGGAGATGCCGATGGGGATGTTGATGGCGATCAGCAGCAGCCCGACACAGAGATAGGCTAAGCCGATATATTCATTGGCCATGGCAGATCATTTCATGAAATGTGACTTCCAGTTACGGTTTTCGCAGTCGCTGGACGATCACCAGCCCGGCAACGACAATGGCGGAAAAGATACCGAGGACCACCCCCCAGCGGGCCGGCCAGATGTAGAAGGTGAAGTTGGACATCACCGTTTCCAGCCGCCTGGTCGACTTGATTGCCTGGACCCAGGCGGCATACAGCAGGAGCGAATAGAAAACGATCGTCAGCACCTTGCCGAGGATAGCCACGTAATTCTGCATCCGGGCACTGAACCTGACGACGATGAAATCGGCGGAGATATGGGATTGGTTCTTTTCGATAAAGGGCATCACCAGGAAGACCACGAGAACCATGAAGTAGTAAGAGGTTATCTCCAGTGTCCCGGGAATCGGCCGACCGATCAGCTTGTTGAGCAGAACATCGGCGGTAATGAGCAGCATCATGGCGAATAGGGAGATCAGGGCGAGAAACATCGAGGTGCCGGTGACCCCCTTGATCAGCCTGCGGACGATCAATCTGCTCTCTGCCATTTTGCCCTCACTCACTTGCAGTTTGAGGATACCGGACCGTCGTCGCCGGCCCCGCCGTCGCCCCGGTATTCCCCCGGGGTGACGGCGGGTGCTGGATCAGCCGATCAATTGACGTAATTGGGACAATTGCGTCAATTGGGATAGGTGGCCACATCGACCTTGTCGTAGATGTTGGCCATGATCAGGTCGGCAATGGCCTGGTTATTGCTGCGGTCGACATCGGCCAGCAAGGCAACCCACTTGTCGTACACCGCAATGAAGTCCTTGACGAACTTCTCCGGGTCGGCGACCATCTTCTTCTCTTTGCCGACGGCAATCGCCCGCTCGATATTGTTGTTATCAAACTCCTTGATAATTCTGGACATCTCCGCATTGGGCTCGTGGAAGGTGACCCCCTTGCCACCGGCCTCGTTCATCACGTTGACATTGTCCTGCATATACTGCTGGTAGATCAGCGGCATGCCCATGGCAAAGGACTTGAGCAGCGCCTTTCGCTGGGCGGTGTCCAGCTGTTCCCAGAAGCTGGTGCGCACTCCCCACTGCGGTCCGACATAAAAAATCCCTAAGGAAATCATGGTGGTGTGCTTGGAAACATCCCACAGGCTGCGCGCCTTCAGATCACTCAGGGCGTTGGCGGCACAGTCGAGAATGCCCTTCTCCAGGCCACTGTACATTTCGCTGGAGGGGACGTTGACCGGCACACCGCCCAGCTGTTCGATCAGCAGGGCACTGCCGGCCCCGAGGGTACGAACCTTCTTCCCCTTCATCTCTTCGGGACTGGTCACCTGCTCCTTGCAGAAGATCCGGTATTCCGGGGTGGAGTAGGCCCCGCCGTAGATGATGTCCCATTTTTTGTACTGCTCCTGCAACTCCTTGTTGGTGAAGTTGTATTCGGTGATCGCCGCCATCATCGCCATGCTGTCGGTGAAGTTGGCTGACAACTCGTGCAGGAGGTTGGAGACGGGCAGATCGGAGGGGGTGTACATCGCCGGAATGTGCCCGATCTCGGCCAGACCGTCACTGACCGCAGTGAGGCTGGCGTTGGGTGGGGCGAGCACTCCGCCGTAGAATATCTTGGCCTCGAGACTGCCGTTGCTCTCCTTTGCCAGAACCTTCGCCCATTCGCCGTAGCCGGCCCCGGACATCGGCACGGCGACCTCGTAGAAGACATTGGCATTGAACTTGATTGGCTCGGCCAGTGCCAGCTGCGCCGAGGAGAGGCAGAGCAGGCTGAGACCGACGCAGAGGGCCTTTTGGGGTAGCAAACGATTCGTTTTCACTTCGCTTTCCTCCTTGATTGAGATTTTCCGGCTCGATTATTCGAGCTGCTGGCGTTTGACAAACTGCCCATCCTTGATGATCAGCGGCATATGGCGCCCCTGATGGCTGAGCAGGGAAAGATCCTCCAGTGGATTCCCATCGACCACGATCAGGTCGGCCCGGGCACCGGGGGCAAGAGTGCCGATCTCGCCCTCCAGCCGCAGCAGCCTGGCGGCAACATGGGTGGCCGAGGCGATAACCTCCTGAGCGGGCAGGTAGCGGCCACGGATAATAAACTCCTCCGACTGATGGCGTTGCATATCGCCAAGCAGATCGGAGCCATAGGCCATGGGCAGGCCGGCCTGGCGCATGACGATCAGCGACTCAAGGCCGGCCTGCATCACCATGCCAACCTTCTTAATCGAATCGGCGGGGAAGCCCAGGGCCGCCCCTTCCGCCAGCAGCCGGTCGTAGGTGACCAGGGTCGGCACGGCAAAGGCCCCCTGGGCGGCGGCCAGGGCGGCGGTCTCCGCCTCGATGAGGTTACAATGTTCCAGGGAGTGTACGCCGCACTCGACGCAGCGGCGGATGGCCTCGTCGGTATAGAGGTGGGCGGCGACATAGGTCCCGGCGTTGGCCGCCTCCTCCACCACCGCCAGCAGTTCCTGGCGCGAGAAGCCGAGAAAACGTATGGGGTCGGTGGGCGAGGCGCAGCCGCCATTGGCCATGATCTTGACGAAGTCGGCCCCCCCCTTCAACTCTTCCCGGGCGGCCAGCCTGATCTCCCGCTCACCATCACAGATCCGGCCGATGGCGCCGAGGGGGATTCGCCCGGATGCCGGCGGGTCGTTGTTGAAACGGCCGCGGAAATCACAGTGCCCCCCGGTCTGGCTGAGGGCATTGCCGGAAGTGAGCACCCTCGGGGTCGGGAAGACCCCCTCTCTGGTAACCTGGATCAACCCCGGGTCGGCACCACCGACATCGCGAACGGTGGTAAAGCCGCGCATGAGCATGTTGCGCATCAGCACCAGGGAGCGCGCGGTGACCAGGGAGTCGGGCAGACGGGCGTTGGCGCCCAGATCGGCCAGGGCGGCGACCACATGGACATGGCAGTCGATCAGGCCGGGCATGATCGTCCGGCCCTGGAGGTCGATGCTCTCCGCCGTTCCGGCACGAAGCTCTCGTCCCCACTCGACGACCCGCCCATCGGCGACGAGGATATCCATCGGTTCATTCTTTTCCGCCGCAGTGCCATCAACCAGATGGCCGTTTTTCAGCAGCAGAAAGTTTTGGCTGTTCATTTGTATTCCTCGGTATGGTCTCATTATGGTTGATAGCTGTCCGCCACCCTTGTCGCTGCCCTCCTTCCCGGCGCCAACCAAGATCGGTTGACGGTAATGAAGAGATTCTAAAACGGTACGGGGAAAGAGTGACAATGTGCCATGGCAATCAATTCTGCGGCGCCGCCAACTCCGGCCGGGCGACCGCCGGTTTCGGCTTCAACAGGGAGAGACGTGGTTCCATATAGTGGCAGACCCGGACAAAAAAACGCTGACAGTGGGCGACGATAATCTCCACGCTCCGCTCCGCATCGCCCCGGGCAAAACAGTCGAGCAGCTGTTCATGGTCCTGAATGGCCAGGCCGTTGTAATCCTTCGCCACCACCTGCTGCGCCTCGCGGATATGGGTGAGATAGGCGAGCCGTTCCGACTGGTGGTTCAGACCGTCCATGGCCCCAAGCAGGAAGAGGTTGCCGGTGGCGCTGCAGTAGCCCCGATGAAAGGCCTTGTTCAGCATGGTTACCTGCAGGAAATCCTCCTTGCCCATCGCCTGCTGATGCTTTTTACTGATCTCGGCCAGGGCGTTGATCTCCTCCGGACGGATCCTCTGGGTTGCCAGTTGCACCACAATCTGCTCGAGGGCGGTCATCGCCTCGAAGAGATTCTTCACATCCTCGATACTGATCGGCCGCACGAGCAGACCACGGCCGGGGGAGTGCTCCAGCAGGCCCTCCATGGCCAGCCTCTGCAGCGCTTCCCGGATCGGCGTCCGGCCGATGGAGAGCTGCTGCTCGAGCGCGCCCTCCTCCACCTGCTTGCCAGGGCGCAACTGCAGGTTGACGATCATCGCCCGGATACGCTCGTAGGCCTTGTCGCTCAACCGAATTCGTCCGTCTTTTTTTTCCATCGGAGGGGTACTCCCGGGTAGTTTGGCGGTTGGGAGGAGGGCGTTGTTCGATACCACTTCTTGCTGAAATAATATTTTCAAAATATATTGTCAAATATATTTTACCTGGGACCGGCCAAGGCCGGAATACCCTGAACAGCAACAATTTACAGGTAAAAAGGTGATATAATGTTTAGGTGCCGTCCGGAAATCAAACAGCTCGCCTCGGTCATTCCTGTGGATTTGTTCGACTTCAAACAGCAGCTCCTCTTCTCGCCGGCTGAACGGGGCGAAGGCTTTCTCCGCCTGGCGGTGACCACCGGTAAAAAGGGAGCGCGCAGCCTCCCCCACAGCCACCCCCGGGATGAGGTCACCCTCACCCTGAAAGGGGAAGCGCTGCTGCGGGCCGGCGGCGAGGAGTACCGGTTGTGCGAAGGTACCGCCGTGCGCCTGCCGCCGGGTCTCGAGCATCAGGTGGAGGTACTTTCCGAGGAGTGGGTGGTGGTTGCTGCCTATTGCGACGAGTGCGAGCTCTGCCGGCCGGTCGATCCGGCCGAAGTGCTGCAGAAGCGGGGACAGCCGGCCGGCTGAAAACCGAAATCGTTCCGAAAACAAAAGGGGCCGAGATTTCTATTTAGCCGTCCAGCCCCCGTCAAGATAAATTGTCTGGCCGGTAATATAGTCAGAAGCAGGTGAGGCGAGAAATATGGCAATGCCTTTGAGGTCATCAAGCTCTCCGTTTCGGCCAATAATGGTCTTGCGGGCAAGGGCATCAACAACTTGTTCCTGATTATAAAGAGGCGAAGTTAAAGCTGTTTTAAAAAAACCTGGGGCAATGGCATTACAGGTGATCCCGCTTTGCTCAGCGGACCATGCTTCAGCCATGGCCCGGGTCAATTGCATTACCCCACCCTTGGATGCGCCATAGGGTACACTGTTGGGAAATGCTCGTTCTGATTGGAGTGAGGCAATATTGATAATCTTTCCCCAGCCCTTTTCCTGCATGGCTGGAACAAGGTGTCGGGCAAGAAAGAACGGTACTTTTAAATTAATGGCAATTTGCTTGTCCCAGCTTTCAGAGCTTATCTCTTCCCAAGGTTGGCGCAGGTTAACGCCGGCGGCATTAACGAGAATATCCGGTGCCCCAAAAAATGAAGATGCCTTTGCCACTGTTTCGCCAAGAGCATCGACATCGGACACATCACAGATCACATAGGCTGCCGTTCCGTTAATCTTTTCAACATCCTTCACCGCATCCTTTAATGCCTCTTCTTGTCTCGCCACGTGGATAACAGCGGCACCTGCTTCGGCAAAACAGAACGCAATTGCTCTGCCAATTCCTGAGCTGCCTCCGGTAACCAGTGCGACCCGACCTTCAATGCCAAATAATCGATCTGTAATTTTCATCGTTTCACAATCCAGTTAATAGTTTGCCTGGAGCCACCACCTGCTTCCCCCCTCGCCAAGTGTAGCCAATGACCGCACTGTATCATATTCAGAAATTTTATAAAATATTTTATAAAATATTGACATGCGACATTTTACCTACTACTCCTAAGACGCAATCGCCAAAAAGTTCTGTGCATGAGAACCGAGGGTGAAAATGACATACACCAAATCACCAGCAACAAAACAACCGGTTAATACCCCAGTTTAACCATTCGGAATGTAGTCTCATTTCACCGAAAAAGACAACCCGGGGAACAAAAAAATGAATGCAAATACCCACCCTGCCCTAGTTGGATCACTGAGTCCTGCCAACCCATCCGTAAAGCTCATCAACTTCAGTCCCGGGCCCACTTCGTTGCCAAAGGCCGTCGAGGACGAAATAGCTGCCAGCTTCAAAAAGCCCGGTCTTACGTCCCTGGCCTTATCGCACCGCTCGCCGGAATTCGTCAATATACTCAAACACACTGCCGCTTCTGTTCGCCGGGTCATGGCCATACCAGACGACTTCGAGGTGCTTTTCACGCATGGCGGCGGCCATGGACAGTTTGCCGCTGTACCGTTGAACCTCTGCCACGACAGGTCGGACGTAGCGACATATGTAGTCAACGGCACCTGGACGGAACGGGCCCGCGACGAAGCCTTGAGGTACTGCAGCGTCCACACCATTGATGGCAGGGACCCCCAGGGAGGGTACACCACCTTCCCCGAACTGAGCGAAGAGAAGATCGATTATACAAGCAAATTTGTCTTTCTCTGTTCCAATGAGACCGTAAATGGCATCGAAAATCACCGACTCCCCAAACTTCCGGAGTCACGTCGGCACATTCCTCTGGTCATCGATGCGAGTTCCGACTTCACGACCAAGCCGATCGACTGGCGCGGCGACGGCGTTGGGGTGCTCTTTGCATGCGCCTCGAAGAATATCGGCCACCCGGGGGTCACTCTGACGGTCGTGCGCAGGGATCTTCTCGGCAAGGACAAGGCATCCCCCCTCTGCCCTGGGGTTTTTAATTACACAACGAATGTGGAAGCTGAAAATCTCTGGAATACCCCCGCGACCTTCAACATCGAAGTCATCGGTTTCCTCATGGACTGGCTCGAGCGCGAAGGCGGTGTGGCAGAGAATGAACGCCGTTCCATTGCAAAAAGCCGTATCCTTTACGAGGTCATTGACAATTCCGGTGGTTTTTATGGCACTCCTGTGCAGGATAAGGGATTGAGAAGCCGTATGAATATCCCTTTCAACATCAAAGGGGGGGATGAAAAACTCACCAACGAATTTCTCCTTCAGAGCTGGAACGAGGGCATGGTTGGGCTGCGCACCCTTACGCCCTTTGGAGTTGGAGACTATCTCAGGGCG
>JAABSV010000028.1 GCA_011390165.1 Desulfobulbaceae bacterium | reverse complement strand
TCCAGAAACCGTTCTCGATGAAAGACTTGGGAGGGGAGCTGCGCGAGGCCCTGGACGGCTGACGTGATAAATCAACAATTGATCATACGAAGAGGAGATATTGCCAACTCAAACATCTCTAATTTCTTTTATCACTGAATCAGTACCTTACTACTGTGCAGGAAAGGCGTATACTCATGAATAAGGTCAACCCAGAGAGGATTTTGCAAATCAAGGATTGCCGGGGCAAATCTCTATCTGATGGGAGACTGGACAGTCTAACCAGTGAAGGCAAATGCACCAATGCCGGAGATCTTTCATTCATGCGAAGCAAGATAATCGTCTGCAATGAAATTCGACCCGAGGAAAGTGATGAAGCAGTTGACTAAACAAACTCGTTACCTTTATCATGAGCGCACCCTCTAAGGAAATTTTGGTGGGAATTTTGTTGGCGCAAAAATCTTACACCATGATTCACCGAGAGGGTTTCTTGTTTAATTCCTATTTTGGACAAGAATGAATCGAGCCTTGACTTTAGCATTCTGGTCAACATAAGATTTTCAATGTTGATTATCCTTCTCAACGTTAGTGATCTGTTTTAAAGACGTTGACCTTTGGAGTTTTGATAGCGTCTGTAGTCCGTTCGGTGATAGGGTGAGGATTAGTGGTAATCAGATAAAAAAATAGATTGGGATAAGCATGAAAACGACCTTTAAAAAAGGATTTCGGGTAACACTACTGTCAGCTGCTATATGGCTCGGTTCACTCAACGCTGCCAATGCCTCTGGATTCAATCAATTTGTTGGCCTCGGAGACAGCACTCTCGACAGTGGCTACTTTCGATACCATTCAACGAGTATTCCACAGCTTGATGCACTCATTGTCTCGGCGATAGCCAGAGGCGCTAATGGCGGATTTGCCGGAAACGGTATCATGGCCACAACCATCTTGGCTGGGAAATTTGGCCTAAATGCTCTTCCTGTTGACGGAGGAGGAACCAATTATGCGAACGGCGGTTCATTAACTTCGACTCCGTCAAAAGGAAACGTTCCGCTTACGGTACAAATTACAAATTATCTCGCGTCCGTCAATAACCTTGCAAATCCAAATGCGTTGTATATCATAAGCTCTGGAAACAATGACTTAGCTCGTTTGTCGGACGCGCAACTGACTCTCGAATCTTTGGCTTTGGCGACCTCTGTTCGAAGTCTGCAAGATGCCGGAGCCCGGTATCTGTTAGCTATGAACTCATTTCGGTACGCAAATCTTGTCAGTCTCGGTGGAGAAATCACAGAGAGCGCCAACGCTGCTGAATACAATCGACTTGTCGCCTACAATACACAACGCTGGAACGATCTGACTGCAGCCGGAGTACGTTACATTCCAGCAGACCTTGACAGTGTCTTTAAGTATGTTGCAAGAAACCCAACACAATTTGGCTTCACCCAATTTACTGCGCTGGCAACGAGTACGCCCTCTTCTGCCCCGGCGATTCTTTCCGTTCTGACTGAGGAACAACAGCAAACCTATCTTTTTATTGATGGCAAGCATCTGACTACCGCAGGTCAGACGATCGTAGCTGATTACGAATATAGCTTACTGACCGCTCCTGGAGAAATATCCTTTCTCGCAGAGAGCACAATACAAACAACACTCTCACGAACCTCAATAATTCAGAGACAAATAGAACTTTTCGAAAAAAAACCTGGCCCGAACAGCATCAATGGCTGGGTTGCCATGGATGCCAATTATTTAAGCACAGATGCAAATTCTAACTTCTCAGATGCTTCAGGGAATCCACTCCAAGGAACCATTGGTGCCGACTATCGAGCCCAATCAAACCTGATTGTTGGTGGAGCACTGTCTATCAGTACTACTTCACAAGATTTCTCAACAGGTGGAGAATACACACAAAATTCGCAGGCAATCAGTGCGTATGCCGCCTATCAAAATGACCACTTTTGGGGCAATGCTGTCGCCTCATACGGTTGGATTCAGAATGACGTCAACCGCGATGTCCAACTTGGACGATTCACGGATCATAATCAAGGAGACGCAGGCGGTTATTCAGTGGCTTTGGCGCTACGAGGCGGATCCGATTTCTCGATTGGTCAGTTCACAACCGGCCCGGTCATCGGCGTTATTTTCCAAGAAGGACGCATTGATGGGTTTACTGAGTACGGCATAACCGGTGCGACCTCATTATCATTCGACAGCCAGACACGTGGATCACAGATAATGCAACTTGGATGGAAAGGTTCGATTGAGTTTGGTGTTTGGAAACCGTTTGTTGAGGTCGCCTGGAACCACGAATGGAACGATGACGACCGCACATTACGGACATCGCTGACGTCTGTGTCGGCGCCATCATTCATCAGCGTGGCTACCCCGGTTGCTTCTGATTGGGGTGTTGCGACACTCGGCGCATCTTACAAGTTTGATGAACGGACATCGCTCTGGGGTTCATTCTCCAGTGGTTTTGGCTCCGATGAAGTAAACAATTATGGCGGTGCGATTGGCTTGCGTGTCAGTTTTTAAATAGACTTGCAGTAAATTGAATATTATCTTTCACCTCCTCTGTAGATTCTCTTTGGTAAGCTCTTCTTTGCAGTTGCTCATTTCTGAACAATTCTCTGCTATTAGCCGACTCTACCCTCTCAGGAATAGTCTGAACCGTGAGGTATGTGCACAGACAGAGGCTTGCCAGGACAAATCTTGCAAGATTGATGTGAAACAGCTACGCTGGAAGTCAAAATTGGAGCGGTTACAGACAGAGAGCCAATTTTTTAAGGCCAGCGTAAAAAGGAGCTACTTATGTCCCAACTAACCAGTTTCTGGCAGAACACTGTCGGTATCTGTGTCGGGGCAATGTGTTTTGTTTGGCTGAGGGCAAGAGAACTGGAACTTGCCATTGCCTCACTTTCAAGTTCTGCTGCTTATGGTGCTGATTCTTTCAGATCTCAGGCTATATTTTACATAGTGTGGTGTGTATGCCTCATGGATATGCAGTTTTGCTGATGGTGCTGGTCACTCTGCTCTGGAGTACGGCCGGAGTAGTGAGCCGGCATTTTGAGGTGGCGGCAGGGTTTGAAATCAACTTTTGGCGCAGCAGTTTCAACGCCCTGGCCCTGGCCATGGCTCTTACGGTGATGCGCGGTCCACGTCTTTGGCGGCAGATCTTCACTGCCCCGGCTGCTTTGTGGATATCGGGCATCTGCTGGGGGTGCATGTTCACCGCCTTTATGATGGCCTTGACCATCACCACGGTGGCCAATGTCCTGGTGATGATGGCAGTAGGTCCATTGATAACTGCGCTCTTTGCCCATTTGTTCCTCCGCCATCATCTAGCAACGGCAACCTGGCTGGCTATTGTCAGTGCGGGAGTTGGGATTGTCTGGATGTTCCTTGAGAAAAATAATAGCGGCGGTTATCTTCTCGGCTCGCTGGTGGCCCTGGTAGTGCCACTGGCTATGTCTATTAATTTCATTACGTTGCAGAAGGTGGGGCTCGACCGTAAAACAGCCGGCGGCAGCACCGGTGAAATGCAGGATATGCTGCCGGCGGTGTTGATCGGCGCCGTTCTCTCCGCCGTTGTAACTTTGCCATTGGCCTTGCCGCTACAGGCTACGGTCCACGACCTGGGGTTGCTGGCAATGCTTGGAGTTTTTCAACTGGCTGTACCGTGTCTGCTGGTAGTACGACTGACCAGTGAACTCACGGCACCGGAGATCACCCTGCTCTCCCTGCTCGAGGTGATTTTCGGCGTAAGCTGGGCCTGGCTGTGGGCTGGCGAACAGCCATCTCTGCGTACCCTGCAGGGTGGCGCGTTGGCGATAGGAGCCATGATCCTGAATGAACTAGTCAGGATCGTCAGGCAGCGTCGATCACTCAGGCAAATAAAGATAGACTGATACCCAACAGTTCTTCACCGATATGACCGCAAAGAGTGTGACCTGGCCGGATAGAACGCGGTGTATCGGGCTGCTCGTCGAGCACTACCACTTCTCACCGCAGACAACCGGAGCGAACTGGCCAGGGCCTGTGGCAAGTACCTGTTCGCCTGCCGCATGGCCAATGTTGCCGAAATCAAGCGCGATGTGCTCAGCAAGCGTGGCAGATTCACCACCTTCCAGGGCAACCTCCAGGCCAAGGAGGTTATCGTCGGCGATGGGGAGAGCAGACGTCGCTACATCCTCTGTTACAACCCCGCCGAGGCCGAGTGGCAGGCGCAGCATCGGCCTGGAAGATGTCGCTTGCGGCTACAAGAGTCTGATGGTGATCGAACGCTGCTTCCGCTCGCTGAAGCGGACACAGATCAAGATGACTCCTATGTACCACTGGGCCACACGGCGGATAGAAACGCATGTCAAAATCTGCGTGCTGGCCCTGCAGATTGAGCGGGTAGCCGAACTCTCTTGCGACATGTCCTGGCATCAGATCAAGAGGGCGCTTTCTGGACTCCAGATCACAGAACTTTTTGATTTAAAATATCGTGTGCTCATGTGCAACGAGGTGGCTCCGCAGACAGTAAAGATTTTAAAATCATTGAAAATACCCATATCAAGACAGGTCGTTGAACTGGTCGAACAGACCACGATCTGTAGACACACGACAAAAATGGCCACCCCGTGCAACCCCAATGGTAGTAAGGGTTTGCACGGTTTTGTTGCCTTACAGACCGTAAACTCAAGTGAGACCACTGGATATCTTTGATCTGTTAATGCATGCAAGCCCAGCACTGCTTCTAATCGTGAAGGTCGGACATATGATAACTTCGAACCGAAACCGGCAATGATGATTGAATACTGTTGAGTGTGTAGAGGTTCAAAATGCTCCATTTTTGGGGTGATGCTTGGCTCTTCTCAAAGCCAAGATGATCAGGAAAGAAAAAAAGCTTGCTCCGTTGGCTGCTAAACTGGATGCTGGCTTCACTGTCGGAGATGCCTGCGAAGCAACGCTCTTCTCCCAGGCAACTGAGAATTTATCCGCGCCCTGGGATGGACTTATCCATAGCGTCGGAACCTTTACCCTCGGCAGCATTGGACGACTTATCAGCAATTTGATCCGCAGCCATATCTGCAGTTAAATACATCGAACCAGGTATCAAGGAGAACAGTCATGACAAAAGCAGACGGACCCAAAGGAGCCATACTCCAGCGCGACAAGAAAACCTATGCCATCGTGCCACGGATCCCTGCCGGTTTGATAAGCCGCGAACACCTCAAGGCACTCGCCGAGGTGGCAGAAAAATATGCTATTCCTATCATCAAGATTACTTCCGGCAATCGGATCGCTTTGGTCGGCATGCCAGAAGAGCAGATCCTGCCGATCTACGAAGATCTCGGCATGAACGAAGGCAAGGCGGTCGAACTCTGCCTCCATTATGTCCAGGCCTGCCCTGGTACCGAAGTCTGCAAATTCGGCGTCCAGGACTCGCTCGGCTTTGGCATCCGCCTCGAAGAAATCTTTTCCAGTATTGAAATGCCGGCAAAATTCAAGGTAGGAGTTTCCGGCTGTCCATTTCTCTGCGCGGAAAGCCTGGTGCGGGATCTCGGACTGATCGGCAAGAAGAGCGGCTGGACTCTGGTTTTCGGCGGCAACTCAGGGCGCAGGGTGCGTCAGGCTGACGTTTTGGCCGAGGACATGGACGAGAAGCAGACCATCGCCTTGGCCAGAAAATGCATCGAGTATTATGCCGCCAATGCCAAACCCCGTGAACGTACCGGCGCCTTTGTCGACCGCATCGGCATCGAAGATTTGAAAAAAAATGTCCTTTAGACGTTCGTCCAGCCCAATTAACGGATGCTGCCTGCTCTTTACACTCGCGGCTGATCCAAACGTTAACGGCATCACCTGTACTTACGTGCACGCAACCAGCCAAGGAACTCCTGTTGAACGTGCAGATGGTGGCTTCCGTCGCCGAAATGCATGCGCTGTAGCGGCTGGGCACCCCCGAAGATATTGGGGCGATCACCGCCTTCCTGGACCCTGCGGAGGCTGACTGGATCACAGGCCAGATCTTCGGTGTCGACGGCGGTCGCTCAACACTCCGAACTTAGGGCTGAGGGAACTCCATGTGAAAACACTAAGGCTAGTTTTGGGCGATCAACTTTGCCGGACAATCAGTGCACTGCGCAACATGGATCACAGCCGCGATGTTGTGTTCATTGCCGAGGTGCACGATGAAACCGCGTATGTGCGGCATCACAAGCAAAAGCTTGTCTTGGTGCTTTCGGCGATGCGTCATTTTGCCGAATCCCTTCGTGCCGAGGGCATGTGCGTGGACTACATCCAACTTGATGACAAAGGCAATTCTGGCTCGTTCACCGGCGAACTAGGCCGGGCGCTCTCACGTCATCACGTGGGCCGTATCGTTGTCACGCAGCCAGGAGAGTGGCGTGTGTGGGATATGATGCAGAATTGGGGCGAGATATTCGACAGGCCGGTTGAATTTCGCGAAGATGATCGGTTTCTTTGTTCCCGAACTGGATTCGCAGACTGGGCGAAGGGAGGCAAGAACTTTCGGTTGGAGTACTTCTACCGTCACATGCGGCGCAAGACCGGCTGGCTCATGATTGGTGATAAGCCTCAGGGCGGTAGCTGGAACTATGACGCGGAGAATCGCAAGAAACTGCCTCGGGACTTTCCAATACCGCCAAACCGTCGCTTCGTTCCGGACGCCACAACACGCGATGTGATGGCGCTGGTTCGAAAGCGCTTTGTTGGTCATTTCGGTGATTTGGAGTCCTTCGGCTGGGCCGTGACGCGAGAAGATGCGCTGGAAGTCCTGCAACATTTCATCACGAACTTTCTGCCTCAGTTTGGGAATTACCAGGATGCGATGAAAGCAGGGCAAGATTTCCTGTTCCATTCGCTCCTGTCGCCATATATCAACATTGGGCTGCTGAGTCCCCGAGAGGTATGCGAGGCCACACTGACTGCATACCACCAAGGCTCGGCGCCACTACCAGCAGTCGAGGGGTTTGTTCGGCAGATTCTGGGATGGCGCGAGTTCATGCGGGGCGTCTACTGGATGAAGATGCCCGACTACGCGCAGACCAACTTCCTGAACGCAAAGCGCCCCCTACCGGACTTCTACTGGACAGGGGAGACCAATATAAGGTGCCTGCGGGAGGTCATCGAGGCAACCCGCCGCAACGCCTACGCACACCACATCCAGCGGCTGATGATTACCGGCAATTTCGCCCTGCTTACCGGCGTTGCGCCCGCTCAAGTGGAAGAGTGGTACCTCAGCGTCTATGCCGATGCCTTCGAATGGGTCGAATTGCCAAACACGCACGGTATGGCGTTGCACGCCGATGGAGGCTTGATAGGTTCGAAGCCCTATGCGGCTTCCGGCGCCTACATTGACCGCATGTCGGACTATTGTGCTGGCTGCGCCTATGATCCAAAGATCAAGCTCGGTGTGAAGGCTTGCCCATTCAACTACCTCTATTGGTATTTCTTAATTGTGAACGAGGCACGACTCAAGCCCAACCCACGAATGGCCCTTCCCTACCGGTCTCTGGCTCGTATGGCTGACGAGCAGCGGCAACAGATCACCGAGCAAGCCGAACAGTTTCTGGCTCGGCTGGCAAGCCGATAGCTGTTGCTTCTCGCAATAAAAGATTTTTATTTTTCTGAATATTTTAGAAGTGTTGTCAGATTATCTTGCTACTGCTCCTTGACCAGCATTGCTAAAGCGCCGGTCAAAAGGCAACTGAGTAGAGAAGGTCAGTTTGTTTTACCAGCTCAGAACGGCATTTCCGACAAACTCACCCATCCCAGGCAAGGCAGATCTCCCTGGTGGCAACCATAGTTGAGCGGAAGGTTGGAAATAGGGTTGGAAAAAAGAAAAAGGCACCTGGCAATTTCTCGCCAAGTGCCTGAATTTTCTGGAGCGGGATACGCGATTCGAACGCGCGACCTTCAGCTTGGGAAGCTGACACTCTACCACTGAGTTAATCCCGCCCTCCGACCGGCGCACTATACGACTCCGCTATCGCTTTGTCAAAAACTTTTCCATGGCCTGGCCGGGTGTTTTGCGACGCTGTGGCCAGGGGCCAATCAGCCCCGCTGGTGGTGGAGTGGCAGCTGAATGGTGAAGGTCGTCCCCTCCCCCTCGATGCTTGCCACCTCCACCGTCCCGTGGTGGGCCTGCACAATGTGCTTGACGATGGCCAGGCCGAGACCGGTCCCCCCCAGGGCCCGGCTTCTCGCCTGATCGCTGCGGTAGAAGCGCTCGAAAAGCCTGGGCAGATGCTCCCTGGCAATACCACAGCCGCGATCGGCAACCGTAATCCGCACCTGGCCATCGGCTTCTGTGCCCGGATCAACCCGCAGCCGGACCTCACCACCGGGGCGGCTGTACTTGATGCCGTTGACCAGCAGATTGACCAGTGCCTGCTCCAACAGGGCCGGACTCATCGCCAGGTGCACCCCCTCCGGACACTCGGCAATCAGGGTAACTCCGGCCTGGTCGGCGCTGTGCTGGCAGGTCTGCACGGCGGCGGCGACCACCGGTGGCAGGGGCCCCACGCCAAGATGGATCTCGCCCAGCCGGGACTCCTCCTCGATCCGTGACAGGGCGAGGAGGTCGTCGATGATCCCGTTCAGGCGCTGGGACTGGCGGAGAACGATTTCAAGAAATTTGACCGCATCGGCGCGGTTGTCGAGGGCACCGTCAAGGAGGGTCTCGACGTAGCCGAGAATGGAGGTGATCGGGGTGCGCAACTCGTGCGAGACGTTGGCGACAAAGTCGCGACGGACCGTCTCCAGCCTGCGCAGGCGGGTCACCTCGTTGATGACCACCAGCACCCCGACATGCTCGCCGAAACTGTTACTGAGGCTGACCACGTTGCTGTGCAGGCAGCGTTCACCCTGCTCATCATTGAGAAGCACCTCGTCCTCAACCGCTTCCCGGCTCTTCAGGCAGTGGCCGATCTGCTCCTGCAGGCGGAGGTTGCGGATAATCTCCTGAACCAGCCGACCGGGCGCCTGGCGGCGGTCGACGGCAAAGAGATCGGCAGCGGCGGCGTTGAGACTGATCAGCCGTTCGTCCCGGTCGATGGCCACCACTGCTTCCACCATGCTTGAGAAGACCGTCTCCAACTGATTGCGGTGGGTGATGATCGCCCGCATCTTCTCGTCGAGAAGCTCCGCCATCCGGTCCATGGCCGTGGCCAGGGTAGCCACCTCGAGAGAGCCGGAACCGTTGAGGGTCGCCGACATCCGTCGACTGAAGTCGCCGCGGGAGAACTGTTCGGCATTGTGGGTCATCTCCTCCAGCGGCCGGCTGATGTTGCGGATAAGCAACAGCGTCACCCCTGCGGCAACCAGGACCACCACCGCTGTCCCGAAGGCCAGGCGGAGGTTGATGGCATCGAAGGTTCGCTGCAGGGCGGCCACCGATATCGCTGTCCGCAGTACCCCCCCCTCGATCTCGGCGGCCGGGGCAAGCCTCCCCACTAGCCCGTCATCACCCAGGGGGATGGCGATGTAGACCAGGTTTTCCCCCAGGGTCTGGCTGTAGCGCCTCGCCTTGCCGACCCCACCGGCCAGGGCGACGGCAATTTCCGGCCGGCCGGCGTGGTTGTCCATGGCCGCCGGGTTTTCACTGGAATCGGCGACCACCCGCCCGTCGGCGAGAACGACGGTGATGCGCATTGCCGCCCCACGGCCCCCTCGAACCACATGTTGCCGCAGCTCCTCCAGGCGTCCCTGGTGGAGGAGTTCGTTCACTCCGGGCAGCATCAGCCGGGCGCGGGCCTCCAGGTCCTTTTCGGTCTCCTGCAGAGAGAACTCGGTGAGGGAGGTGGAGCCATACCAGCTGACGGCCAGAATTGCCACCACAATGGTCAGGATGGTCACCGGAACGATCTGCCAAACAAGTCTGATGGAACGGAACATTGTCATCTCTCTGCCACGGCTGCCCGGCTGAGGCCGGAGCGAAACCGACGATTAAAGTGGGGGAAATGGACGGTTTTGTAACAACCTATCCTCTCTCATTTTTCATTCCACCGCAAGCCTCAAACCGACCCCTAACGATATCTTAATTGTTTCTGCCGTGAGATGGGCCGGGGGGGCTTGGACGCTGCTGCCGGAGGCATTGGCTGGAAAAAGGACAGGCCCGGCAGGGTAAAGAGGCCGAAGCGCCGTAGCCGACAACAGGGCCCGACAGACCCCGAAAACAAAGAAGAGGGACCTGGGGCAAACCGCCACTTCCGACCGGTTGCACTTGTTGTTCCAGGCCCTTCCGGCTATAGTGAATGTGTCGGTGAATTGCGAGGCTCCGGGCACGATACCGACACATCACTCGGGCGACAAACACAGGGAGGGGCCGTTGAAAGAGAATCCGGTAATGGAAGCGGAGAGCCTGGTCAGCGGCTTCGTCACCGTCGATGAAAACTGGCAGGTTACCGGCTGCAACGAGAAGGCCACCCACATTCTCAGCATGGAGCGCGGGGAGATCATCGGTCGCCACTGCCGAGAAGTATTCGACCGGGACGAGCGGTTCAAGTCCCTCTGCAGCCACATTGCCCCGTTGAGCAGGCAAAAAGGAAGCCGCCATCTTGAATTGACCTCCGGCAACCAGGAGAAGGACGGGACGAACGCGGTCCGCCTCCAGGTGGTGACCATCCCGGGAAAGAGCGGCACCCTCGTCGGGGCGGTGATCGGCTTTACCGACCTCTCGCAACCGCTGGCTGCCAGCCGCCTGGCCCTGAACAGCATTGTCGAAGGGGTCTTTACCGTCGACCACAACTGGCAGATCACCAGCTTTAACGCCACGGCAGAAAAGATCACCGGCTGGAAGGAGGAAGATGTTCTCGGCCGCACCTGCAAGGAGGTGTTCAAGGCCGATATCTGCCGGCACGACTGTGCCCTCTCCGAATGTATCCACAACGGCACGGCGGTCTCCGAGCGCCTCGCCCACATCGAAAGCAAGAGCGGCCAGTCGATCCCGATCAAGCTCAATGCCGCCCCCCTCCTCGACATGCACGGCCGGGTGATCGGCGGGGTTGAGACCTTTATTGATATCACCTCCACCCTGCAGTACGAGCTGATTCTGGGCGCCGTGGCCGACGGGGTCTTCACCGTCGACCCCGAGGCACGTATCACCTCTTTCAACCGGGCCGCCGAGAAGATCACCGGCTTCAGCGAGGCGGAAGTGCTTGGCCGCATCTGCTCCGAGGTGCTGCTCGCCAGTTCCAGCCAGCAGAGCTGTCCCCTGGCGGTATGCATGGCGGAAAAAAGGAGCATCATCGACCAGGAACTGTTCATCATCGGCAAGGACGGCTATTCCATCCCGGTCAGTGTCAGCGCCGCCCCACTTCTCGGTCATAACGGTATGGTCCTGGGGGGGGTCCAGTCCTTTCGCAACAATACCAACCGACTGCAGAATACCCTGATTCTCGACTCGGTGGCCGATGGGGTCTTCACCGTCGACCGGGACTGGCGGATCACCTCCTTTAACCTTTCCGCCGAGCAGATCACCGGCTGGAACCGGGAAGCGGCCATCGGCCGGCTGTGCAGCGAGATATTCTGCTCGTCGATCTGTGGCAAAAACTGCGCCATCGCCGAGAGTCTCTACTCCGGTCTGCCGGTAAGCAACCGCTCCATCACCATCAAAAACCGCAATGGCCGCCAGGTGGCGATCAGCATCAGCGCCGCCCCCCTGGTCGATCATGACGGTAATGTCCTGGGTGGCGTCGAGACCTTCCGTGACCTGAGTGTCGAACTGAGCCTCCGCCAGCAGCTGACCGGTCGCTACTCCTTTGCCGAAATTATCAGCAAGAGCCCGGCTATGCAGCGGATATTCCAGATCATGCCGGAGATCTCCCGCAGTGAAAGCAATGTGCTCATCCTTGGCGAGAGCGGCACCGGCAAGGAACTGGTGGCCAGTGCCATCTTCCACTCTTCCACCAGGGCGGAGATGCCCTTTGTGGTGGTGAACTGCGGCGCCCTGCCCGACACCCTCCTTGAATCGGAGCTCTTCGGCTACAAGGCGGGGGCCTTTACCGATGCCCGCAAGGACCGGCCCGGCCGTTTTGCCGCCGCCGAGGGGGGGACCATCTTCCTCGACGAGATCGGCGATATCCCCCAGTCCCTGCAGGTCAAACTGCTGCGGGTGCTGCAGCAGAAGGTGTACGAACCGCTGGGCTCCAACACCCCGGTGAAGGCCGATGTGCGGATCATTGCCGCCACCAACAAGGATCTCCTGGAACTGGTCAAAAGCGGCCATTTCCGCGACGACCTCTATTACCGACTGAACGTGGTCAATATCCTCCTGCCACCGCTGCGGGATCGGCTTGAAGATGTACCGCTGCTGGTGGACCATTTCGTCCAGAAGTTCCGGGCGGAAAAGCAGAAGGATATCGTCGGCATCAGTGATGAGGTGGTGGCAATGCTGATGAAATATGAGTATCCCGGCAATATCAGGGAGTTGGAAAATATTATCGAGTACGGTTTCATCCTCTGTCCGGGCGGTTTCATCCAGCCGGACCACCTTCCCGACGCCTTCAAGGTTGCCGGCAAACTGGCCGCCTCCCCCCTGGCCGACAGCTATGAAGGGCTCTCCCTGGAAGAGATTGAAAAGAACGCAATCATCATCACGCTGCAGCGCAACGGTGGCAAAAAGATGCTCACCTGCCGGGAACTGGGGATCTCAAAGGATACCCTGCGCCGAAAAATTGAGCGCTACCAGATCGAGGTGGACGCCGAGTAGGGGCGCTGCCTTCCCCTGCCCTTCCCGGCCTTGCCGACCATTTCCATCCGTCCGACCTGCCCGGCCGACCCAACCGGTTCAACCGCATCCGCCTGTCGATCTTCCTTGCAGAGCGTGGCGCCATCTGCTATGGTGCCGCGCTCTCTTTCCGCCGGCGGTCACGGTTACCCGCCTTACCAAAACCGCAGCTCGACCGGGTCACCGGCCAGAGCCCTCGTCGACGGGAACATTTCTTCACCCCTGCCCCCTTTTTTCCCAGGGGCAACCACGACGAGGTCACCATGGCAGACAGCTGGCCGGCACTCTCCATTTTCGGCAATGAAATTCTCTGGCTGCTGATGCTGGCGGCCAATTTTATCGCCATCCTCATCGCCTACCGCTTCTTTGGCCGCACCGGCCTCTACATCTGGATCCCCATCGCCACCATCCTGGCCAATATCCAGGTCCTGAAGATGGTGGACCTCTTTGCCATCGGCGTCACCCTCGGCAATATCACCTACGCCTCATCCTTTCTGGTCACCGACATCCTCTCGGAAAATTATGGCCACCGGGCGGCCCGCAAGGCGGTGTTCATCGGTTTTTTCTCCCTGCTCAGCACCGTGCTGATCATGCATCTGGCCCTCGCCTTCATCCCCAACGAGCACGACTTCATTCAGGGGAGCCTGGCCGAAATATTCACCCTTCTCCCCCGTATCGCCCTTGCCTCGCTGGTCGCCTACGGGGTATCACAGCTGCACGACGTCTGGGCCTACCAGTTCTGGCGGCGGCTCTTTCCTGACGACCGCCTTCTCTGGCTGCGCAACAACGCCAGCACCATGGTCAGCCAGCTGCTTGACTCGCTTCTCTTTACCGCCATCGCCTTTTACGCCCTTCTGCCACGGGGTGAACTTGTGCAGATCTTTCTCACCACCTGTCTGCTGAAGTGGCTGGTGGCGGCTGCCGACACACCCTTTCTCTATCTGGCCCGGGCCATGTACCGACAGGGGAGAGTCGCCGACGAGCCACCCTGCACCGCCGCCGCCACACCGACTATCGCCCCCTGAGAGACGAGAAAAGGGCTTCTTCCCGGCGGGAAGAAGCCCTTTTCTCATCTGCTGATGCAGCCGGTCTGCGCCGGCGGTGGAAGGTCAGCGGACCTTACGGTCCTTGGTACTTTTCTTGGTGTCAGTCTGTCTGGCCTCTTTTCTCACCACCACCTCCTTTTCCCTGGCGTCCCGCTCCTCCTCCGGACCAGCCAGCACCCGCAATCCCCTGGGGATTGCCCGGTCGACCACGGCATCACAGGTGCATTGCACCTCTTTCGGGCAGTCGGCCATTTCATAACAGGTGGCGTAGCGGAGCAGTTTCTTGATGCCGGGGATGGAGATCCCCTCATCGTGGATCAGCCGCCGCAGGCAACCAATCCAGGTGAGATCGTTGGCCGAGTAGAGCCGGCGGTTGCCGGTCCGTTCCGGCTTGATCAGTCCCTCCTCCTCGTAGATCCGCAGGGTTCGCGGGTGGACGGCGAGCAGTCTGGCGGCGACACTGATCGGATAGATGGCCAGATCCCTGCGTATCGGTTGCACCTCAGTTTTTTTTCGCACCATAGTGAGTTTCCCGGCAGATGAACCCGTGGCTGCCGTCCCTGCTCGTGCAGCACCCCACGGGAGTGCATGGATAGGCGCGCCCATCGCTCAATGGCTCTCGGAGAGATGGCCGCGGAAAAGCTTCTCGCCGACCAGAAACATGAACCCGCAGAAGGCCATGCCACCGATCACCACCAGATTTTCGTGGAGCTTTGGTACATAACTGTGCAGATCGGGGTAATCGACCAACCCCATGCCGTGGTAGGCCGGGACCAGTTGGCCAATCACCACCAGGTCGTAGCGCATGAAAAATATGCCGACGATCCCGGCCAGAGCGGCAACAAACAGGGCGTTCATGTTTTTGCCGCGGACGGCCATGATGATGACGAAGGGGATAACCATGCCGAGAAGGACCTCGCCACCCCAGAAGTTGAGGGCGTAGGAGCCGTTGATCAGCGTCTCCATCGCCTCGAATTTGCCGGGCTGCTGGCCGGTGACCCCGCTGATCATCTTCCAACTGGTAAAAAAGATGATGATCGCCATCATCAGGGCACCCATCTTGGCCACACCTTCCAGAGAGCCTTTCAAGCTGTCGCTCATCTTCCAGCCGTTGAAGCGGTAGGCAAGATAGGTGAAAAAGATGATCGCCACGCAACCGGACATCGCCGCCGAGGCGATGAAATAGATCGGCATGTAGGGTCCGTGCCAGAACTCACGGCCGTTGAGCAGTCCGAACACCGCGCCAAGGTTGGAGTGGGCGACGATACCGGTAAGCAGGCCGGCCAGGCCGAAGGCGGTGGCGGAACGGTGCTGGTTTTTCTGCAGCATGACGAATTCGATCATCATGAAGAAGAGGTAGGCCCCGTAAAGGGTACCCATCCACCAGATGTTCGAGGTGAGATTCGCCCCGATAACGTTGCCCACCGGCATCCGCCAGGAGTTTTCAATCTCGAAGGCAATGACCAGAAAACCGGCAATGATGGTGGCGATGGAGAGAAACACCGCCCGCTTGGCGATGGGGTTGAAGTTTTGAAAACCAAAGACATGGCCCACCGAGGAGACGATACAGAGGCCGGTGGAGGTCACCACGAAAAAGACATAGGCGGCAATCAGAATCCCCCAGGGGACTTCCCGACTGACCCCGAAGGTATGTTCATGGCCGACATAGAGCGAGTGGATCCCCGCGCCGATGCCAACCAGAGTCAAGAGTCCGAGAATGGCAATGGTCAGGTTGTATTTCCCCGACCCGCTCACCACCAGACCGCCTTCCTGGGGAAGAATCCCCGCCAGTACATTGTTCATACGCTCACCTCATTATTGCAGAATCGATGGTTAGAACTACAATGGTTTTTTCTTTGCCTACACTCTGCTTTTCCGATATGTTGCCAACCGTGGCTTCAGTTTCAATTCGTAAACGGTGTGCAGGGCCGCACTGCCAATCCAGATCACCAGAAAATATACCCCGTCCATACCCCCTCCTCCCTTTAAGGTCCTTTGCCCTACCTGCCTTATGCGGTTTACAACAAATCATGCAAACCTGACCTACATTAAATTCTTACAACGGCCATTGTCAACTTATTTGCAGCAAAAGTGGCGAAATACGTCTCGATTTTTCTCTCACCGGCTGCGCACTCAATTACTTAACATACCGTTATTATTTTATATATCGAAAATATTACCTTGATTTAAAAAAAATTTCTTACTCCAGAGTCGGACGCATTATGCGTCGCAATCAAAACAAATAGATCATTTTGCGCCCACAACATGTCGACAATACTGCCACAAGGCAGTACCGCACCTACGACGTAGTCGGAAACGATCGACAATAATTTTTCCTTAGGGGCAATTTTCCAAGACAAACTGGGCAGGGCGACGGGAATTTTTCGGCAAACTTCTACATTCTATTGTGCGATACGGCCATTATTGCACAAACGTACAACTGCCATGGTTGACGCCGCTTGAGGACCCGTGTCCTCTCCGCCGCCCTCTTTTTGTCCCACCTTCGATCCCTTATCCACTCTCCTCGAGCAAAACTACACCAGACTGATCCGGCAGGAGGGCAGCGAAAAGGCCGGAGGGCAGGCACAATTGGGAATGGAGGGGAGGATGAGATTCCCTGGCCGACATGGCTGCCTGGCCGGAAGGGTTGGCAGGGTGGAGAACACAGGGGACGCGAAACAGATGGGGCAAGTGGAGGTGGTGGAGGTGGTTAAGCCGATGGGGCGAGCAGCGGTGGTGAAGCAAGATGGGGTGAGCAGCAATGGCGAAGCAGATGGGACGAGTGGCGATGAGAATAACGTGCAGAACCGGGGCACAGCGCAAGATGGGGGCCGGTGGGACACCGCCGCCCGCCTCCCCCGCCGACCGGTGGCGGGAAAGAGGGTCATCCGGATACGGCATGGGTCAACCGGGGGCGTGGGAGTATCTCCTCAGGAGGCGGCCATATCATCCTGCCGTTCCAGTGGCGGGGCAATCCGGCTGATTTTTTTCGGCACCAGGGAGTTGGAAAAGAAGGCCGAGCAGTGTTTTCGCCTTTCAAAGGGACAATCAGTGATATTCCAGCAAGGGGTAAAGGTAAGCAGTTTTTTGACCGCATTGATACTCACCCCCTGCTCATGGATAATCTTGCGCAGGCACTCGATCCACTGGAGATCGCGCAGGGTGTAGTAGCGCCAGGCCCCTTTTCTGCTGGGACTGATCAGGCCGGCCTCTTCATAGTTGCGCAGGGTGCGGGGGTGGACTCCCAGAATTTCTGCGGTTTTCCCGATGGTTATCAAGGCCTTGTCTTCATTCATCACCATCCTCCCAACTGCTGGTTGCGGAGCGGGGGGATCCCCACACCGCCAAACGATTCTTCTCGATCAGTGTTCCTGGTGCTGGGTAAAGGTGCGGTCCATAAAGCGTTCGCCGATGACAAAACCGAGAGCGACCACGCCGAGCCCGGCCACGACCAACAGATACTCAGCGGCACTGGGGCTGTAGGCAAGATACTGCGGTACCCCGACCAGGCCATAATCGCTGGGGACGATCTGCCCGGCAACCACCAGATTATAGCGGGAGAAAAACTGCCCGACCAACACCATCAGGGCGGCCAGGGATATCGCCTGGATTGAATTAAGACGACTCAGAACCAGGATGGCACAGGGCAGGAGCAGACCGATAGCCAGTTCAAAGACCCAGAAACTGGTGGCCAGCGGGCCGGTCACCAGCGAATTTGCCGCCATGATCATTTCGTCGGTCCCGCAATAGGCGTTGGCAAACTTCCAGGCGGTGGCCAGGGTGATGAGGAAGGTCATCAGCACCATGATCTTGCCGGCGGTCTGCAGGGCCCGGAATGTGGCCGCCGGCATTTCCCGCTTCTGCAGAAGGTAGCTGTAGTGGGTGAACATGACCACCGCTGCCGCCCCGGAGAGGACCGCACAGGCAAGGAAGAATATCGGCAATTGGGAGCCGTACCAGAATGGTCGTGAATTAAGCGAGGCAAAGACCGAACCGAGATTGCTGTTGGCCAGGGCCTCGGCAACCGCCCCCACCACCCCGAGAATAATGGCCAGTTTGAATTTACCGGTCAGAATCAGATAGAGTTCCAGCAACATCACCCCGACCGCCATCCCGTACAGGGTCCCCATCCACCAGATATTGGAGGTGACGTTGGGGTGCAGCATCACTCCGAGAGGCATCCGCCAGGGGTTTTCGATCTCCAGGCCGATCACTGTGAAGGCCCCGAACAGCATGATGATCGACAGCCAGACCATCCGGTTGGCGAGGGGCGACATCTGGTTGCCGCCAAAGACATGGCTGAACACGGCCAATATGCAGAGACCGGTGGAAATGATGGCAAAATAGGCATACACGCCGATAAGCATTCCCCAGGGCATCTGCCGGGTGTTGGCAAAGGCTTGGTGGTGGCCGACCACCTGGGCATACACCGCCGCACCGACTCCGACGACCACCATGGCCAGGCTGAACCACAGCAACTTGCTTCCCGGCAGTGTGATTCCCTGCGGCGCAACCGCTACACTGACATTTCCTTTCATGTGCTCCTCCTCAATAATTCCTGATGGTATTCCTTTGCGTATTCATAGGCTGGGCCGAACCCCTACCTGGAAACAATCAGTTCGGGCTTATTGTGAGCCACTGCTTCCTTTCCCTGTTGGATCAGAACGAGCAGGACAACCGGTGCACTGAAAGGGCCAAGCAGCAGAAATAGGGCCAGACAGAGCAAAAACCAGCCGCATTCACTGAATTTTTCGGCCATAACCGGAAATCCGGCAAACATTCTCTCCATCGGTCCCTGGATCGTTTCTTTATGGAGTACCGTTGCCATGACGTCCCTCCTGTGGTGGTTTCGTCGCTTCAGGTGGGTATCTCGCCTCATCCTGAGCTACTGCCAATAGAGCAAGAGGTATGCCATAGCCGGTGACAGTACTTCCAGATACTGAGAATATTATTATAAGATTTTGAATTATTTATATTAATATACTTTTTTTTGGCCTCCAGACGACCACTCGAAGGGGAACAAACCTTCCTGGTATGGACGCAAAGTACGCCATTGCCGGGCAGCGGCAGGACTCGTTTTGCGTCCATAGCGATATATAGAAAACTAATTGATATTACTATGTTGTTTGGAAAAGAGACTGGATCACAGCACTGCTTCCGGCGGGAATCTGCTGGTCAAGCAAGGCGGCATCAGAATATAATATTCGCAATATCGATATATTAGATCACAAACAGGATAATGGGCGCATTATGCGCTGTTTTCAGACAGAAAAGCTGGCAGAAGAGGGAGAGAAGATTTGCCGGCGGCGGCAGGAGGGGAAAGCAGAACAGGGAGGCAGGGCGGTAACCGGGGAAGAACCCCGGTTACCGTAAAAGACGGGTCGAGGATTTAGTGGCCGCTGCCTTGTCCGTCGCCGCTACCGACGATTCGGGCATGGCCTCGCACCCCGATATGGCAGGCGGTACAGCGGGTGTCGGAGGCAAAGGCGGTGGCGCCGTCATGGCAGGCACCGCAGTAGCCGCCGGCATAGAGGGTTTCCATGGTGAAATCGTCATTTTCCTCGGCTGCACCGGCCTCCATGGCGAACAGGTCGTCGTGGCAGGAATCACAATCCAGGCCGGCATCGACGGTGTGGATCTTGTGCTCGAAGATGACTGACTTCACCGGTTTCACCCAGATCACCGGCGCCCAAGGGCCGTACGTATCTTCATCGTAATCGGCCGGCATCGGCGCCTGGCCGGCGGCATAAAGGATTGCGCCACTCCCCAGAAAAACGGCCAGCGCCAGAGGTACAAAAATATTTCTCATGTCAATTCTCCCACCGATAAGTCGTGTCGGCTGCGGGTGGTGCCCGGTGTAGTCTCCGGCTCTCAGGTATTGATGTAGTAGATGTTGGGGACGGCACCGGTCTCCGGCCGCAGTACCCAGACCATGGTTTCCGGGGCATGCACCAGCTTGAATACCCTGCTTTCCGGATCAGCCATGTTGCCGAAAATGCGGACATCCGCCGGACAGGCCTCGGCACAGGCGGTGTTGGTTTCCCCCTTGGAAAGCTTTGCTTCCCAGCAGAAATCACACTTGTCCACTGCCCTGGTCTCCTCCTTGAAGTAGCGAGCATTGTAGGGGCAGGCAGTCATGCAGGTCTTGCAGCCGATGCAGCGGGAGGGCAGCATCACCACGATGCCGGTCTTCTCGTCCTTCCAGGTGGCCGTGGTCGGGCAGACCCGGACGCAGGGGGGGCGGTTGCAGTGGTTACACAGCACCGGCATGAAGATGGTCTCAAATCGGTCGCCACCCAGTGAACGGCGCCTCTCGAGGATGGTGGTCCGGTAGCCGTAGGCCGGGACATGGTTAGTCTTTACGCAGGCTTCTTTGCAGAGCTCGCAGTCAATGCACAGCTTCTCCCTGATGACCATGCTGTAGTGGGGACTGTAGGGGTATTTGCCGATCTCCGGGACAACGCCGGCGGCCTGGCTGTTTCGTGCCGAAGTCAGCGACAGTACCGTTCCACCGAGATACATCCCGGTGACCACCAGCCCAAGTCGCAGAAACTTCCGCCGTTCTGCCGAGGCAAGGGTACTGATATCTTCACTGGGCAACTTCTCCAACTCATCGATTTTCATACTCGATCCTTTTGTTTTTCAAGACCTGCCAGGAAACCGGTAGATCTCCGGCAGCCACATGAACTCGCACATGAACTCGCACTGAACTCGCATCACCCTGGTTTCTGCTGTTTATGCCAGTTGCCGACAGCTTCCGCCCTTATTCGGCCGCTCATGGACCCGACGTCTCGGCGACAACCAAACCAGGTCAGCAGACGACCTTTGCCACCGCCCACGGGCCCACCCTGCCTGCATTTTGGCAAAGCAAAAGCGGGTATCGGCGGGGGAACATCCCCCGCAGTAGTACCACAGAGTGTGCGTGGAAGGGGTTGGATGAGTACCGATTGTGGTCACCGTCCAATCCTGGCCAGGCAAATACCCACGATTTATGGGACAATCCGCGCTAAAAAACAACCAAAAAAGATGGTGTCGCTCAGCCGGCAGAGAAATAATTTCCCAGGGCGGTGAAAAAACCTGCCGACCGGCAAAACCTGTCGACCGACAATCAGGCGGCCAGGGAGCGGATCACCGCCGGCATAAACTGTGGCAGATCATCCGGTACCCGGCTGGTCACCAGTTTGCCGTCAACCACCACCGGTTCGTCAACCCATTCGGCCCCGGCGTTGACCACGTCATCCCTGATCGCATGAAACGAAGTGACCCGGCGCCCGGCCAACACTCCCGCCGAGGCGAGCACCCAGCCGGCATGGCAGATTGCCGCCACGGTCTTCTCGGCAGCGACCATATCGGCGACAAAGCGGACCATCGCCGCTGAGCGGCGCATCATATCGGGCGCATACCCTCCGGGAATAATCACCCCGGCAAAATCGGCGGCGACAACCTGGTCAATGGCCACATCGGCCTTGACCTCGGTGGCCGGCTTACCGGAGAAAATCTCCTTCCGTCCGGTTCCCACCACCACCACGGTGGCCCCCGCCTCAATAAGGCGGTAATAGGGGTACCAGAATTCGTAGACGTTGAACATATCTTCGACCAGGATGGCTACTTTCTTTCCTTGCAGTTCCATTTTTTCTCTCCTTTGTTCGGGGTATCGGCAATAGACCGGGGGCAACAAGCAACCCGGTTGCAGCCTGAAAAGCGCTGGCGTTGACAATAACACCACTTCCCCTCACAGGTAACCCTTGCGGCAAAAAATCCCCAAACAATAACAAGCAAGATGGTTGTCTGGACATCTGGCGGCAAAGAATTACTGTCTGCACCTGGGCAGCGGGCAGACGGTGACAGGGGTCGGCTCGGAATTGGCGGTAGAGCCTCCGTCAACGGGGGCAACGGGGGACAGACCATGAAGCGGGATCCGGGAACCTCGCCGGTGACCGAGAAGTCTCTTTTCCACTGGGCCTTTCGGGACAATTTAAAACTCCAGCTGATTCTGCTCAGCTTGATCTTGCTGATCGTCGGGGCCCGGGTGGTCCCTCTGGAGATGCAGAAGCGGATCATCAATGACGCCATCGCTCTGAAAAATCTGGACGCCCTTTTCCTCTACTGCCTGATCTACATTATTGCTCTGACCACTGCCAGCGCCCTGAAGCTTGCGATCAACTACCTTCAGGCGCTGATCGGCGAACGGGCGATGACCGTCATGCGCAAGGAGTTGTACGAGCACATTCTCGGCCTGCCACTGCACTTTTTCCGCACCACCCAGCCGGGGATGGTGGTCTCGTCGCTGATGACCGAGCTGAGTGCCGCCGGCACCTTCGCCGGAATGGCCTTCGCCGTGCCGCTCACCAACATCCTCACCCTGCTCGCCTTCACCGTCTACCTGCTCTGGCTGAACCCAAAACTGGCGGCGACCACCCTGGTCATCTATCCGCTGGTCATGCTGATCATCCCCCAGTTGCAGAAGAGGGCCAACCAGGCCAACAAGAAGCGGGTTGATATCTCCAGATCCACATCCAGCCAGATTGCCGAGTCGATCTCCGGCATCCACGAAATACAGGTCCACGGGGCCTACCGTCAGGAGAGCGACAAGTTCGGCCAGCTGGCCGAACGGCTGAAAAAGGTGCGGATCCGCTGGTCACTCTTCCGGTTTGGGATCAAGACCGCCAACAACTACTTCACCGGCCTCGGCCCCTTCATCGTCTTTCTCTACGGCGGCTACCTGGTGATGCACGGCCAACTGGCCCTGGGGGCAATGGTGGCCTTCCTCTCCGCCCAGGAAAAACTCTTCGACCCCTGGAAGGAGCTGATCGATTTTTACCAGGTGTACCAGGACGCCACCGTCCGCTACCGGCGGACCATGCGCTCCTTCACCACCACCCCGGACTTTACCCTCGAACTTCCGGCAGGCGACGCTCCGCGGTTAAGCGGCGAACTGGCTGTTCACGCGCTCACCTACGATACCACCGATGGTCTGCGCCTGCTCAACGGGGTCTCCTTTTCGCTGCAGGCCGGAGAGCATCTGGCGGTGGTTGGTTTTTCCGGGGGCGGCAAAAGCACCCTGATCCAGTGCATCGGCAAAATGTTCCCCTACTCCGGTGGCAGTATCCAGTTTGATGGCCGGGAACTGTCCGAACTCGGCAAAATGGAGATCATCCGCGATATTGGTTATGTCTCCCAAAGCCCCTTTATCTTTACCGGTACGGTACGGGAAAACCTCCTCTACGCCCGACAGGCGCTGCCGGCGGCACCCCAGGCCGGCGGCACCGAGGATCTTGACCGGCAGATCCTGGTCCTCCAGCAGGTCGGCCTCTTTGTCGATGTGATGCGCTTCGGCCTGGAGACCCCCCTTGAACCGGAAGATGCGGAGACGACCCGGCGAATCCTTGCCATACGGGCGCGGCTACGGCAGGAGTTCGGCAAAAAACTGGCCGATTGTATCGAGTTTTACGACTGGCAGAGCTACCATCGCACCTCCACGATCGCCGAAAATATCGTCTTCGGCAGCGGTGGCAGTGGCAGTGGCCGGGACAGTGGCCGACCCGGTCCGGACAACCAGTTGTTCCGGCAATTTCTCGGCACTACCGGTCTGCTTCTCCCCCTGGTCGAACTGGGCCTCTCTTTGGCCCGGCAGGCCGTCGATGTCCTCGCCGGCCTGGGGGGAATAGAGCTCTTTTTCAAAAACAGCCCGGTGCCGGCGGACCAGCTGGAACGGTGCGAAGCGCTCACCAGCCGGTTGCCGCACGGGGGCGGCAGCGACCTGCCGCGCCAGGACCAGGACTTTCTCCTTGCTCTGGCCCTGCAGTTCACCCCGGCCAACCATACCATGACCCGCCTGGACGACGAACTGGCCGCCGACATTCTCACCGCCCGGCTGCTTTTTGCCAAACAGGCGGCAGGCCTGCTGCCGGGCGGTTTCACCCCGTACGGCGAAACGGCCCTGATCCCCGGCCAGTCGATTCTCAACAACATCTTCTTCGGCCGGATCAGACCGGGAATGCCAAGCGCCCAGGAACGGATAAACCGGGCGGTGATGCACACCCTGGTGGAGGAGGACTATCTGGAGAAGATTGCCGCCATCGGCATGGAATCGCCGGTGGGCACCATGGGCGACCGGCTTTCCGGCGGCCAGCGACAGAAACTGGCCATAGCCCGGGTTCTGCTGAAACAGCCGTCAATCATCCTGATGGACGAGGCCACCTCGGCCCTCGACAACAAATCCCAGACCAGAATCCAGCGCTTGATGACCAACCGCTGGCGGGGAAAACGAACCGTCATTGCTGTCGTCCACCGACTCGACAGCATCGATACCTTTGACAAGATTGCGGTGATGAAGGCCGGCAAGCTGGTCGAATACGGCAGCTACCAGGATCTCATCGGCCAGCGGGGGATGCTCCATGAACTCATCTACGGAAAAAATCTGCCAGACGCCTGAGTTGCAGGAAAACCTCCAGTTGTTCGGGGAACTGCCCTGTTTTGCCACCTTTCCCCCCAAGGCGATGAAGCTTTTAGCCTTTCTTGCCGAACGTTACCGCTTCGCCGACGGCGACCTCATCTTCGAGGAGGGCGATGATTTCGGCCGGCTCTATCTGCTGCTGGCCGGCCATCTCCGGCTGTTGGCCGGTAAGGGGCAGAACGTTGTCTGCGAATTCCGGCCGAAGGAATTTCTCGGCACCTTCTCACTCCTTGGCAGACTGCCGGCCCTTTTTTCCCTTGAAGCGACCACCGCCAGCACAGTACTGTCAATCAGTCGGGAACAGCTGGCAAAAGTAGTTGAGCAATTTCCCGAGTGCGCCAACAGCTATCTCCACTCTTTGCTTCGGGAACTGCACCGCTGGGAGGCACGGAGCTGCCGACGGGTCGCCGGAGGCGGGCAGGAGCAGCTGGGGGTGACGGTCTTGTAGGCAGGAAGAGACCAGGGGCGGCAGGGGGCACAGGCCGCCAAGTTGGAGTTTACTCTGCGAGGAGACCTGACCGGGCGAAAATGGGGTGCTGGTGAACAGTAACCGAAAAGAAAAAACCATTGGAGGGCAGCAGGGCCAGCCGGCCGCTGCGTGAAAGAACCATGCAGACCGCAATTTTCAAGGACGACCGGAGCACCGTGATTGCACTGAGCGGCCGGCTCGACTCCAACACCGCGCCGCAACTGGAAAAACAACTCGCCGAGATCATCACCTCGCCAACCTCCCACCTGGCCTTTGACCTCAGCGAACTGGAGTACATCGCCAGCGCCGGTCTACGGGTTATTCTCAACACCGCCAATGCCTACAAGGCGGGACCTTTCCGCTTTGTCACCTGTGCGGCACAGGACCACATCCTGGAGGTCTTCGAGATTTCCGGTTTCGATACCATCATCACCATCCAGAAATCGGTGGCGGAGTTCCGCGCCGGCCTGGCAGGCTGACCCCCCCTGCCCTGCCGGTCAACGGCGGGGAAAACGGTTTTTTTCTCCCCGGTCGTCAACCCAGGCGTCGTTGGGCAGGCTAATCCGGTTATTGTTGCCGGTAACCACCACCCTCTCGACCCAGTCCTCCAGATCGACAACGTTATTGTTTCCCTGGACGGTGAGCAGGAGGACCCTGCCGCCAACCCGCATCCGGTTCCGGTTGCCATCGAGGAGAAGATTCTGCCCCGATACCGAGGTATTGATCTGGCCATTGTCGCCGGTGATCACCACCTCGTTGTCGCCACCGCTGCCACCGCTGCCATCATTGCCACGAATTGATACCCCCGGGGTCTCGACCCGGAACTCGCCGCCATCTCTTTTGCCCTTCACCTCCCGGTCACCCCCCAAGGCCACCCCCGGTACTCGGACACTGCCATCGGCACCAATCTCTACCCCCGGTGCCGAGATGCTGCCATCGGCGCCGATCTCCACCCCGGGCACCGAGATACTGCCATCCGCCCGGATTGCCACCCCGGGCACACTGATCACCTCGTTCTCCGCCGCCACGGCTGTCGTCGCCAACCAGAACGCGGCCATACCGGCACAACAGTTCCACCACCTCATTGCCAGCCCTCCTGGAATAGGTTTTTGCATGAATACAGACCAGCCGGAAAGGATAAGACATCCCTGGTGGCACAGCAAGGAAGGTCCGGCAGCAGGGCCCGGCCAGGGGGGCCGAGTCTGCCTGCCCAGTTGGAGAACTGTAGCCGACAAGCCACCCTGCTCGACAGGGTTCTCAGAAAAAGTAACATTTTAAGATGGTTGTCGGCAAAAAATACCTTGAGTAAATATGAACATTCTGATAAGTGGAACTGATCGTGGCGCTGCCGGCGAATGGAAGAGGCCCTGATTGCAAGTCAGTATCGGGGGCGGCCATTCTCCGCAGCACAACCGTTTCAGCCGTTCAACCAGGGGAGAGAGCACAATATGTCGAGCATCATGTACGAACGAATGCGGGTCAACCCTAAATTCCAAAGGCTGGTCAGAGAGAGGGGGCGTTTCCAGTGGACCCTCTCGGCCATTGTCCTGGTGCTGTTCTACGGCTATTTCATGGTCATTGCCTTTGCCCCCGACCTCCTGGGCAAAAAAATCTCCGAAGGGTCAATGTGGCCGATCGGCTACACCGTCGAGCTGTTCCTGTTCATCTTATTCTGGTTGACCACCCTCTATTACGTCTACCGCGCCAACACCGAGTTTGATGCCATGACCCAGGATTTGATCAAAGACGCCCAAGATCTGGAGGATACCTTATGAAATACCTGCTGACGTCTCTTGTGGTCCTGACCCTGACCGGAGCAGCCGAGGCCGCCGGCCCGGCAATGGAAGCCGCCGCCAAGCAGGCCACCAACTGGCACGCCATCATCATGTTCATTCTCTTTGTCGGGCTGACCCTGGGGATCACCTACTGGGCCTCCAAACGCACCAAAACCACCTCCGACTTCTACACCGCCGGTGGCGGTATCACCGGTTTTCAGAACGGCCTGGCCATCGCCGGCGACTACATGTCGGCGGCAACCCTTCTCGGCCTCTCGGCCATGGCCTACGGCCGGGGTTATGACGCCTACGTCTATATGCTCGCCTTCTTCGCCGGCTGGCCGGTGATCCTCTTTCTGATGGCGGAACGGCTGCGCAACCTCGGCCGCTTCACCTTCGCCGACATCACCTCCTACCGGCTGAACCAGGGGAGCGTCCGCACCATGGCCGCCATCTCCTCACTGGTAGTGGTGATCTTCTACCTCATTGCCCAGATGGTGGGCGCCGGCCAGCTGATCAAGCTGCTCTTCGGACTCAACTACAACGTAGCGATCTTTCTTGTCGGCATCCTGATGGTGATCTACGTCGCCTTCGGCGGGATGGTGGCAACCACCTGGGTACAGATCATCAAGGCCTGCCTACTCCTCTTCGGTGGTACGGTGGTGGTCGTCCTCGCCTACAGCCAGTTTGGCTTTTCCCTAACCACCCTCTTCAAAGAGGTAGAGGCCGTGCACAAGTTGGGCCCGAAGCTGATGGCCCCCGGCAACCTCCTCTCCGACCCGATCACCGCTATCTCCCTGGGGCTGGGGCTGATGTTCGGCACCGCCGGCCTGCCCCACATCCTGATGCGCTTCTTCACCGTCAGCAACGCCAAGGAGGCGCGGAAATCGGTCCTCTACGCCAACGGCTTTGTCGGCTACTTCTTCAACGTCATCTTCATCATGGGGCTCTGTGCGGTGGTTATCGTCGGCCAGAACCCGGAGTTCTTTGAAGGGGGGGATATCAACGGCAAACTGATCGGTGGCGGCAATATGGTGGCCATGCACCTGGCCAAGTCGGTGGGGGGCAACCTGCTCCTTGGCTTCCTGGCCGCAGTCGCCTTTGCCACCATCCTGGCGGTGGTGGCCGGCCTGGCCCTCGCCGGCGCGGCAGCCGTTTCCCATGACATCTACGCCCGGGTCATCCGCAAGGGGCAGGCCACCGAGAAGGAGGAGGTCACCGTTTCGCGGATCGCCACCCTCAGCCTCGGCCTGATAGCCATCGTCCTCGGCATTGCCTTTCAAACGATGAACATCGCCTTCATGGTCGGTCTCGCCTTCGGTGTCGCCGCTGCCGCCAACTTCCCGGTCCTGATCCTCTCCATGTACTGGAAGGGGCTGACCACCCGCGGCGCCCTCTGGGGCGGCTACGGCGGGGTAGTTTCGGCGGTCGCCTTTGTCGTTTTCTCCCACTCGGTGTGGGTGGTGGTGCTCGGTTACGAGAAGGCCCTCTTCCCCTACACCCAGCCTGCCCTCTTTGCCATGCCGATCGCCTTCGGACTCGCCTATATTTTTTCGGTGACCGACAACAGCGCCCAGGCCAAAGCGGAAAAGGAGGCCTTCGAAGACCAGTACGTCCGGGCCCAGACCGGTTTTGGTGCCTCCGGCGCAACCAAGAAACACTAACCCTTCCCCCGCCCTGGCCGGCCTTGCCGGCCGGGGCGGCAGGTAATCCCATCCCTTCCCCCCGGCCGGCAAGGCCGGGGGGAAAGCTCTTCGGGCGCACCCCGCATTGCCGCCATGACGACCCCTTCGCTTCGGGAAATTGCCGATTTTCTCGGCCGAAACCCTCCCTTTGACCTGCTCGGCAAAGATCTGCTCGACAAACTGGTCAGCGAGATGGGTGTCCAATACCGGCCGCAGGGGGATGTCATCTTTCGCCAGGGGGAACTGCCCAACCCCTTCATCTATATTGTCCGGGAGGGTTCGGTCGACCTCCACCGTGAGGGGGCAGGTGGACGGGAACTGGTCGACCGCTGTGACGAAGGGGAACTGTTCGGCCTGCGCTCCCTGCTCGCCGAAGACACCTACGCCCTCACCGCCATCGCCGCCGAAACCACCCTGTTGCTCACCCTGCCGGAAGAGACCTTCCGGGACATTGCCGAAACCACCCCGAAGATGCTCCTCTTCATCGCCGCCAACTTCGCCTCAGGTTGGGAATGGCGCAAGGCCTCGGGCATCAGGAACAAACTCCCCCACACCGGCGAGCGCCCGACCGAACAAGCCTTTCAACTCCTTGAAGTGCAGTCGATGGAGCGGGCCAAGAGCCCGGTGGTCTGCTCCGCCGACCGGCGAATCCGCGAGGCCGCCACCATCATGACGGAACACGAGGTGGGTTCGATTGTCATCGTCGACGACCGTCGTTGCCCGCTGGGCATCCTCACCGACAAGGATCTCCGCCGCCGGGTGGCTACCGGCGAGGTCCCCATCGAGGCCCCGGTGACCGCCATCATGTCCCGACCGGTGCGCACCGCCCACCCGGCGGTCTCGGTGGCCGACGTCCAGATGGAGATGGTCAGGCACCGGATCAGCCACCTCTGCCTGACCGAGGATGGTAGTGACTCCACCCCCATTGTCGGGGTATTCACCGAACACGACCTGCTGATCGTCCAGGGCAACAACCCGGCAGTATTCCTGCGGGAGATCAAAAGGACCCGCCAGGTTGAGGAACTCCTGCCGATCCTCGAACGGAGCGAGAATCTGCTCAAGCAATATTTGCAACAGGAGGTAGCCATCGGCTACGTCGCCTCGATTATCACCGAGATCAACGACACCCTGCTCCGCCAGGTGCTCCGTCTGGCCGAAGCCCGCCTGCACCGGGAAGGCTACCAGCGCCCGGAGACCGACTACTGCTGGCTTGGCCTCGGCAGCGAGGGGAGAAGGGAACGCCTCCTCCGCACCGACCAGGACAACGCCCTGATTTTCGCCGATGTCGCCAAAGAGCAGTACGAAGAGACCAAGGCCTACTATCTCCGCCTGGCCCAGGCGGTCAACGAGGCACTGCTCACCTGTGGCTTCATCTATTGTCCCGGCGAGATGATGGCCGGCAACCCCAAATGGTGCCTCTCCCTCGGCGAGTGGAAGCGACGTTTTACCGCTTGGATTCTCGAGCCAAGCCCGATGTCGATCATGCACAGCACCGTTTTCTTCGATTACCGGCCAATCTCCGGTGTCGAGCAACTTGCCCAGCAACTTGCCGACCACATCGTCGATACCATCAACGAGCAGGAGATCTTTTTTATCCACCTGGCGAAAAGTGCCATGGAAAACCCGCCCCCACTCACCTTTTTCCGCGATATCATGGTTGAACGGAGTGGCGAATACAAAAACCAGTTCGACATCAAGAAACGGGCGATGACGCCGTTGATTGATGCCGCCCGCGTCCTCGCCCTGCACAAAAGATTTGTCAAAAGCACCAACACCAGCGCCAGGTTTCTCGAACTTGCCCGCCTGGAACCGGCCAACCGCGAACTCTACGAAGAGGCTGCCGCCGCCTACGAGATACTGATCCGTTTTCGCACCCTCCAGGGAATCAAAAACGGCAATTCCGGCCGCTATTTTCACCCCAATGAGCTCTCGAAGATGGACCGAATCCTGCTGCGCAACATCTTCCGCCCGATACAGGAGGTGCAGACACTGTTGAAGACCCGCTTCCAACTGGCCTTCTTTTAAAAGGAGCAAGGGAGCCCCCCTGTCGGCAGCGGAATGGCATCCAGACGTGCCGACCACCCCCCTGAACAGACCGAAAAATTTGCAACCAGAGGAGATTCAGCGTATGGACCCGAACCAGCACAACATCTACGAACTGCACCTCGACCAGAACAGCGCCAACTTTGCCCCACTCACCCCGCTGAATTTTCTCGACCGTGCCGCCATGGTCTTCCCCGACAAGATCGCCCTGGTGCACGGGCCGGTCCGCCGCAATTGGGCGGCGACCTACCGCCGCAGCCGCCAACTGGCCTCGGCCCTGCAGGGCAAAGGGCTCGGTGTCGGTGACACCGTCGCCACCATGCTGCCCAACATTCCGGAGATGTATGAGGCCCACTTCGGGGTGCCCATGGCCGGGGCGACCCTCAACACCCTCAATATCCGCCTGGATCCAGAAACCATCGCCTTCATGCTCCAGCATGGGGAGGCGAAAATCCTCCTCACCGACCGTGAATTCTCCGCCACCATCGCCCGCGCCCTGCAGCTGATTCCACCGGACCACCGTCCGGAGGTGGTGGATGTTGACGACCCGGAGTACAGCGGTGGCGAAAAACTGGGAAATATCGACTACGAAGGGCTGCTCGCCGGCGGTGACCCCGACTTTGCCTGGCAGCCGCCGGCCAACGAATGGCAGGCGATCTCCCTGAACTACACCTCCGGCACCACCGGCAACCCGAAGGGGGTGGTCTACCACCACCGTGGCGCCTATCTTAACGCCGTAAGCAACGCCCTGATCTGGGGGATGGGCCTCCACCCCACCTATCTCTGGACCCTGCCGATGTTCCACTGCAACGGCTGGTGTTTCCCCTGGACCATCGCCGCCATGGTCGGAACCAGCGTCTGCCTCCGCCAGGTGCGGGCGGATGCGGTGTTTGCCCTGATCAAGGAGGAAAAGGTCGACCATTTCTGCGGAGCCCCCATCGTCCTCAACATGTTGAAGAATGCCCCGGAAGAGATGAAGGCGGGGATCAGCCACCCGGTGAAGGCAATGACCGCCGGGGCGGCACCGCCAGCGGCGGTCATTGAGGGGATGCAGAAGATGAACTTTGACATCACCCACACCTACGGACTCACCGAGACCTACGGACCCTCGGTGGTCTGTGCCTGGCATGAGGAGTGGGACGACCTCGACCTGCCCGAACGGGCCCTGCTCAAATCCCGCCAAGGGGTACGCTACCCGATGCTCGAGGGGCTGATGGTTGCCGATCCGGCCACCCTGGAGCCGGTTGCCAAAGATGGCAAGACCATCGGTGAGATCATGATGCAGGGCAACGTGGTGATGAAAGGCTATCTGAAAAACCCCACCGCCACCGCCGAGGCCTTCAAGGGGGGGTGGTTCCACAGTGGCGATCTGGCCGTCTGGCACCCCAACGGCTACATCGAGATCAAGGATCGGGCTAAGGACATCATCATTTCCGGCGGCGAAAACATCTCCACCATCGAGGTGGAGGATGTCCTCTATCGCCACCCGGCGGTGATGGAGGTGGCGGTGGTGGCCCGGCCGGACGAAAAGTGGGGCGAGACCCCCTGTGCCTTCATCACCCTCAAGCCGGGGACGGATGGAATCACCGAGGAGGAAATTCTCTCCTTCTGCCGCAACCATCTGGCCGGCTTCAAGGTCCCAAAATCAGCTGTCTTCGGCCCTCTGCCCAAGACCTCGACCGGCAAGATGCAGAAATTCATCCTCAGGGAACGGGCAAAGGAGTTGTAAGCAAGACATTTTTTCCCGACGGTGGGGAAAATTTGCTGCCCCGGCAAGCCTGGAACCGAGTATACTGGGCCGAGTCGGTCGTCTGTACCGCATCCGGCCCGGCCCCTTGCCTGGCCGGATGCGGCAGGGCCGGGAAATTCATGCCGGGCTGCCCGGGCAACCAGGGGCGATGTGGGGGAGGCGATGAGCGACGGATACAAGACCTTTTTTAAAGTCTTTGTGCAGGTGAGCAAGTCCATCCACTCCGGGGAGCAGAGCCCGGAGATTCTTGCCCAGATCGTTTCCAACATCAAGGACATCCTCCTCGCCAAGGGGTGCATCTACTGGATCATCGACCGCAACCACGGCAAGATCGTCGCCAAGTACTCGCACGGTTTTTCCTACCGCAGCCTCGAGGAGATGGATTTCACCACCCTCACCACCCTCTTTGACCGCCGGCAAAACCGTTTCACCTTTGTCGAAGACGCCCGCATGGACCCACGAATCCCCGACCTGGAACGGCTGGGGAAGCGGCGGGTCGGCTCGATCAGCGGCATCTATTTTGATATCGTCGGCTCCCTTGAGGGGATTCTGGCGGTCTACTTTCACGATCGGCGGTCGCTGAGCGATGAAGAGCTGGAACTGATCACCGCCCTCGGCGAGCAGGGGGCACTCGCCCTGCAGAAGGCGATCAGCTACGACGAAAAGACCATGGAAAACCTCCGCCAGATGGTCGAGGGGCTGACCATGGCCCTCGAGGCCAAAGACGAACAGACCCATGGCCACTCGGTGCGGGTCGCGTTGCTGGCCAGGCTGGTAGCCGAGGAGATGGCGCTCAGCGAGGTCGAGGTGAAGACCGTCTACCATGGCGGTCTGCTCCATGATATCGGCAAGATCGGCATGGGTGACGGCATCCTCGAACGCCTGGGAATCCTTGACAAGAAGGAGATGGACACCATCCGCCGGCATCCGGAGATCGGGGCGAGGATCACCCGACCGCTCAACTTCCTCAGTTCGGTGGAACCACTGATTCTCCACCACCACGAACGGTTCGACGGCAGCGGCTACCCGGATGGTCTGAAGGGCAGAAGTATACCCCTTGGTGCCCGGATCCTCACCGTCTGTGACGCCTTCGAGACAATGCTCGCCGGCCGCTGCCATCTGGAAAAGATGTCGGTGGCGGATGCCGCCCGGAACCTGCGTGACGGTGCCGGCCGGCAATTTGACCCAATGATTATCAAGGCCCTCTTCTGTGGCCTCATCCGCTCGCCGGAGGTCATCGATCTTGACCCGGCGGCTTGCCACTGTCTGGTGGAGCATCGCGACCAGGTCCGCTTCGGCACGCCGGCCTACAACACCGCAGTTTCATTTTAGCCCGGATCCGGGCAGGCTCAAGAGGGCCGCAACGCCGGCCGCTACGGAGAAGCTCCTGAGAAAAGGCAAATACCGGGCGAGCCAACCATCCCGGCAGCGGCCTTAACCCGGCGGGCGCCTCAGTGCAGGGCGGCGAGCAGATTCTCCTCCAGGCGGGCAAGAAACTCCTCGGTGGTCATCCAGGCCTGCTCCGGTCCGACCAACAGGGCGAGGTCCCTGGTCATCGCCCCGGCTTCGACGGTGTCAACGCAGACCTTCTCGAGGGTTTCGGCAAAACGGACCAGTCTGTCGTTCTCATCAAAGCGACCCCGGTACCAGAGGCCGCGGCTCCAGGCAAAGATCGAGGCAATGGGGTTGGTGGAGGTCTTCTGCCCCTGCTGGTGCGCCCGGTAGTGGCGGGTCACCGTACCGTGTGCCGCCTCGGCCTCGACCGTGCCGCCATCCTCGGTGAGCAGCACCGAGGTCATCAGGCCGAGGGAACCGAAACCCTGGGCGACGGTGTCGGACTGGACATCACCATCGTAGTTTTTGCAGGCCCAGACAAAGCCCCCCGGCCACTTCAGCATCGAGGCGACCATGTCGTCGATCAACCGGTGTTCGTAGCTGATTCCCGCCGCTGCGAAGCGCTCGGCAAACTCGTTGTCGAACACCTCCTGGAAGAGATCCTTGAAGCGGCCGTCGTACTTTTTCAGGATGGTGTTCTTGGTGGAGAGGTAGACCGGCCAGCCGAGGCTGAGTCCGTAGTTCAGGCACGACCTGGCAAAACCCCGGATCGAATCGTCGAGATTGTACATCCCCAGGGCACAGCCGGCACTGGGGAAATCAAACACCGGATACTCCCGGGGTGGGCCACCGTCGGCCGGGGTGAAGGTCATGGTCAGCCGGCCGGGCCCGGGAACGAGGAAATCGGTGGCCCGATACTGGTCGCCGAAGGCATGCCGGCCGATGACGATGGGTTTGCGCCAGCCTGGAATCAACCGGGGGATATTGGCACAGATGATCGGCTGTCGAAAGACGGTGCCACCGATGATATTGCGGATGGTGCCGTTGGGCGAACGCCACATCTGTTTCAGCCCGAACTCGGCCACCCGCCCCTCGTCCGGGGTAATGGTGGCGCACTTCACCCCCACCCGGTGCCTGCGGATCGCCTCCGCCGCCTCGACGGTCACCTGGTCATCAGTCCGATCGCGATTTTCAATGCCAAGATCGTAATAGATGAGATCGATGTCGAGGAAGGGGAGTATCAGCCGTTCCTTGATGAATTTCCAGATGATCCTGGTCATCTCATCGCCATCGAGTTCGACCAGCGGATTGTGCACCACTATCTTTTCCATTTTCACTCCTTTACGCCAGTATTGGTGAGCAAGGTCCCTCTCTTTTCAACACTTCTCCGCCAGCCGACGTTCCGGCACCGGCTGATGCGGGATGGTCCCCTCATTCCAGGCCGCCGAGACGTAGAGCTGGCAGTAGCAGCTGCCATACTCCCGGACATCGGCCTCCCGATAGTCACAGGGACAGATGATATCCCGGTCGGTCTGTCGATCTTCGGCTGCCAGGCGGCAGGGGCAGCACATGTAGCCGTATCGTTCGCGGTTGCTGAGCAGCGAATGGAGAAGAAAGGTGGTCGTGGCCATATCCCGATTGAACAGATAGCCTTTCGGTTCGTTGACCTTCTGCAGTTGCCGGTACAACTCATCAACGGTCATGGCGCCACCCCCAGCTCGGCCAGAATCAGGTCTCGCTGCAGGCCGATGATCGCCTTGCCGCCGATGAAGAGCACCGGGAAGGCCTTGCGGGGATTGTGGGGGGCCATCTCGCGGAGCACCTCGGCCCGCTCGTCGGGAGGAAGGAGATCGACATTGGTGGCCTCGTAGCCAATGTGGTGGCTGTCGAGTAGCTCTCGCAGGGCGCGGCACTGGGGGCAGGTGCTGAGGCCCAGCAGGCGTATTTGAGGGTGGTTCATCAGGGCACTCCATCTGCCGCCGCCGAGTGTTACGGGGGGCGGGCAGTCAGTTCATCAGTTCAGGGACAGCAGGTACGAGCGCAGGTTGGTGGACGGTACCGGTCAACCCTTTTCGTACTCGAGATCGGCCGGCAATCCCTCCTGGCGCAGGGCGGCGACCGCCAACCGGTCGCACCGCTCGTTCAACTCGTGGCCGGCATGCCCCTTCAGCCAGTGAAAGGTTACCGGCAGCGTCTCCAGCAGTAAGAGCAGCCGCTGCCAGAGATCACTGTTCAGGGCCTGGCTGCCGTCGCTTTTTTTCCAGCCGCGGGCCCGCCAGCCCCTGGCCCATCCCTTCTCTATGCCGTTGACCAGATAGGAGGAGTCGGAGTAGAGGAGAACGGTTGGCGCTGGCACCCCGTTCCGGCCCAGAATCTCCTCCAGGGCGACAATGGCGGCAAGCATCTCCATCCGGTTGTTGGTGGTGTAGCGGTAGCCGCCACTCAACTCGATCTGCCCGCCATCCTCGACAATCACCACCCCGTAGCCACCTGGCCCGGGGTTGTTGCTGCAACCGCCATCGGTATAGACGGCCACCGTCCCGGCGGCGACCAAAGGGGCTGGCGACGGCGATTTCTCCGTTCGCGGACGGGCCGTTTGTGGCCGTCCACCGCCGGCAGGCTTATCCAGCCAGGCCCGCGCCGAGGCCTCGTCGGCGAACCCCTTGAAGCGCGCCCCGGCAAACCCCTTCACCTGCCGTTCCGCACTGGGCCAGTCGGTGAAGATGCCGGTGCTCCGTCCCGCCGCCACCGCATAGTACTTTTTTGCCGCCATCCTCGTGCACACCCTGCAAACAGATGAAGCCGGGCCACCACAAAAGGCAGCCCGGCTTCTCATTTTTTTCCCCACCACCTGGGGAAATCAGCAGCCCTTGATTCCTCAGCCGCCTTGGATTTCCTTTTTCGCCGGGGTTGCCCCCCCCTCACCAAGCGGGCCGCCGATGGCGTCACGGTTCACCTTGATGCTCACATCTTTAGCAATCTCCAGGGTCACCACGGTGTCGGTGAGGCCGGTGATCACCCCGTGAACGCCCCCCTTGGTCATCACCTTATGGCCCTTTTTCAGATCGTTGAGAAAGGCCTGATGGCGCTTGGCCTGCTTCTGCTGAGGGCGGATAAGCAGAAAATAAAAGACGACGAAAATCAGAATCAGGGGAATGAACGAGGCAAAGCCTCCGGCCGCACCACCACCCCCGGCGGCCGACGCGTGCGCAACACCAATCATACAAAATCCTCCAAAAGAAATGAGCAGAAGGGTACCGAATACGGGCCAAAGAGTGCAGACCCTGAAACAGCGGCCTCGAAGCGTGGGCCCTCAAGAGCGGCCTTGAAGTGTGGCCTCAAGGGGCGCCGCCTGGAGTGGCCTCCAACGCAAACTCTAAACGCGAACTCTAAACGCGAACTCCAGTATCGATCTCCAGGGTCGAACTTCTAAAGCGGCCGCCAACACGACAGCCGTTCCGTTATCGATCGGCAAACAGGGGATATGGTACTCACTCACCGACCAGCGTGCTATAAAAATCTTTCCGGAAGCGGGCAAAATCATCAGCCTCGATGGCCGCCCGGATTGCCGCCATCAGCTGCAGATAGTAATGGAGGTTGTGGATGGTGTTGAGGTGGTAGCTGAGAATCTCCCGGGCATGAAAGAGGTGGCTGAGATAGGCCCGGGAGTAGTGCCGGCAGGTGTAGCAGCCACAGGCCGGGTCGAGGGGGGCGGGATCGTCGCGATAGCGGGCGTTCTTGATGGTGACCCGGCCAAAGGAGGTAAACAGGGTGCCGTTGCGGGCATTGCGGGTGGGCATCACACAGTCGAACATGTCGACTCCCCGCCAGACCCCCTCCACCAGATCCTCGGGGGTGCCGACCCCCATCAGATAGATCGGGCGTTCCGCCGGCAGATGGGGGGCGGTCGCCTCGATCATGTCGTACATCAGCGGCTTCTCCTCACCGACACTGAGGCCGCCGATGGCGTAGCCGTCAAAGCCGATATCGACCAGGGCGGCGGCGTGCTCACGGCGCAGATCGGCGTACATTCCCCCCTGGACAATGGCAAAGAGCAGCCGATCGGGGCGGTCATGCACCTGCCGGCAGCGGCCGGCCCAGCGGCTGGTGAGGTCGGTCGCCTTGATCGCCTCGGCCCGGCTGGCCGGAAAGGGGATACAGGTATCCAGGCACATCATGATATCGGAACCGAGGGCCTGCTGCACCCTGATCGCTTCCTCCGGACTGAGAAAGAGCTTGGCCCCGTCCAGGTGGGAACGAAAGGCCGCCCCCTCCTCGCTGATGGTGGCCAGTTCCTTGAGGCTGAAGATCTGAAAGCCGCCACTGTCAGTGAGGATGGAGCCCTTCCAGTTGATGAAGCGGTGCAGCCCGCCGTGCCGCTCGATCAGCTGGTGGCCGGGGCGGATAAAGAGGTGGTAGGTGTTGCCGAGGATGATCTGCGCCCCCATCTCCTCGAGGTTCTCCGGGGTCACCGCCTTGACCGTCCCCTGGGTACCCACCGGCATGAACACCGGGGTTTGAAAAACTCCCTGGCGAGTGCGCACCTCTCCTCGCCGGGCGGCACACTGCGAGGAGCGACAGTGGAGGGTATAGGGAGTGGCGGTCGGCATGGTTCTCCGGAAGGTTTACTAAGGTACCGGTTGACGGGTTCAAGGGGGCAGACCCTGGAGAGTGCCCCGTGTTACCCGTGTGACCCGTGGGGCTTGGGTGGCTTGGGTGACCTGTAAGATTCGTCTGATATGTATGGCTCCGCCCCTGTATAGCACCGACGGCCGGACGATACCAGAAAAAACGCCGGCGCCCCACTCCTCAGCTACCCCCTTTCCCCTCCGACAAGCACTCTTTGCCAGCCAACCTACGGCAGCACTGACAACCAAAGTTACCAGTTGGGCCCGACTTTTTCCGCTCAACTGCCAACCCGGGGATACAGCCGCAATACCAGCTGTAGCGACTAACTATCCGGTATATAATATTATTGTTCTTTACGCTGATGGTGGCATGGAAATTGATTGAAGATGGGCGTGTGCACAAGTACTGTCCGTCCGGCCTGCCAGGCCGATACGACCACCACTTATCCCATCGGCAAGGAGGAAATTCATGGCCCAGGAAGAGAGCAGCATTGTCGTCGATCAGGCCCAGAGCAGCTGGTCCGATCTCTGGAAAAAGGAGGATTACCTCGCCATCTGGCTCGGTTTTCTGATCATCGCCGTTTCCTTGGGCGCCTACTTCCTCTTTGGTCCGAAGGCGGAATTCACTGACAAGATCGCCGCCGCTAACCAGATCCAGCAGATCGAGGCGGAGCGGGCCCCCTTCAAGACCATCGCCTGGCACCAGGCCGCCGACGACAAGAAGAAGTTGAAAGGATCCAGTTCCGCCTTCGGCAAATTTGCCAGCCACTGGACAAAAAAGCCCGGCTCCTGGAAGGATAACCCGATGGATGCCCTGATCCGCAGTGAGGCCCAGGCCAAGGCGATGAACGACAAGGCCATGCCGGCCTACGAAGAGGCCAAGGCGAAGTTGGCGGCAAGCCTCACCGCCGCCCAGTCGGCTGAAGCGGCGGCGGCGGCGGCCGGCTTCACTGATACGGCCCTCAACGATCAGGCGAAGGAGAAGATTGCCGACTGGCGAGCGGCCGACAAGAAGGCCGGCAGCGCCAAAGCCAAGGCCTCCCAGAAGCCCTACAACTACATTCCCGGCCTGATCGGCCTCTGTCTCTTCTTCATCGTCATCTTCGGGGCCGGTGTCAGCCTGATGGGCAAGAGCTTCTCCCAGTTCGCCCGCGGCTTTTTCATCGTCTTCCTGGTCACCGTTCTCGCCTACCTGCTCGGCGGCCAGGCCCTCTCCAAACAGTACGGCTTAGGCGCCGAGGCCTGGGGCATCCTCCTCGGGATGCTGATCGCCAACACTCTGGGTACCCCGAAGTGGGTTCTACCAGCCTGCCAGGTGGAGTTTTTCATCAAGACCGGTCTGGTCCTCCTCGGCGCCGAGGTGCTCTTCGGTAAGATCATGGCGATTGGCATGCCCGGCATCTTCGTCGCCTGGGTGGTCACCCCGACCGTCTTGGTCCTCACCTATATCTTCGGCCAGACGGTATTGAAGATGCCGTCCAAGACCCTTAACGTGGTGATCTCTGCCGACATGTCGGTGTGCGGCACCTCCGCCGCCATCGCCACCGCCGCCGCCTGCCGGGCGAAAAAGGAGGAGCTGACCCTCGCCATCGGCCTCTCCCTGGTCTTCACCGCGATCATGATGATCGCGCTGCCCGCCTTCATCAAGGCCGTGGGCATGCCGGAGATTCTCGGCGGCGCCTGGATCGGCGGCACCATCGACTCCACCGGCGCGGTTGCCGCTGCCGGCGCCTTCCTCGGTGACAAGGCGATGTACGTTGCCGCCACCATCAAGATGATCCAGAATGTCATGATCGGGGTCACCGCCTTCTGCGTCGCCCTTTACTGGTGCCTGAAGGTGGAAAGGGATGCCAGTCGTCGGGTTGGCGCCGGCGAGATCTGGCACCGCTTCCCCAAGTTCGTCCTCGGCTTTCTCGCTGCCTCGATTCTCTTCTCGGTACTGGACAGCTCCCTCGGTAAGGATATGTCGGCCGCCCTGCTCGACCAGGGTGCCGTCCGCGGCGGCACCCGGCTTCTCCGCGGCTGGTTCTTCGCCCTCTCCTTCGCCGCCATCGGCCTCTCCACCAACTTCCGGGAACTGGCCCAGTACTTCAAGGGGGGTAAGCCGCTCATTCTCTACGTCTGTGGCCAAAGCCTCAATCTGGTGCTGACCTTGACCATGGCCTATATCATGTTCTATCTGGTCTTCCCGGAGATCACCGCCAAAATCTAAGCTGGATGAACCGCGATTTGCACAACACCAGCGCACAACCGGGCCCGGGGCACTCCCCCGGGCCCGGGGAGGACCCGGATATGCCTTCTCTTCCCCGGCGACTGGGCAGCTTCTTCCTCATCGTCACCGCCGGCTTCCTCTTCTTCTACTTCCTCCTCCCCCTGCTCAACGACTCCTTTACCATCCTCCGCCATACCTCGGCACGGCTCGATGCCCTCGACATCGACCCGACCCGCTACTACTACACGGACGTCGCCCAGGTTCGGGAGGGGGAGGAATATATCCGCACCGCCCTCAACTCCCAACCTGCCCTGCCCCCCCCGCGGGTGGGCGCAATGCAGCCATCTGGAGTGATGGCGGCCGGCACGGGCCAGCCACCGGCAAGAGGGGCAAGAGAGGTCGGGCAGAAACAATCACCGGCAGCCCTACGATAAGGACCGGGCAAAAGGTTCCAATACGCCCGTCCGCCCGAGTCTGGCTTTTCTTGGACACCCGGCTCTGCCACTTGGAAAAGATTGGCGAGAAGAGCCGGAAAAGATTACAGGACGCCTGTTACCGGGTAAAATAGCCCTCGCCGCCCGGCAGATGCGGGGCATGGACAGCCGGTTTGACGGTTTACCCGCCGATTGCGGCTCTCCCGACCCGGATGTCGCTTGCCGACACCCCGATCGGCAAGCGTGCCGGCCCGTTTTAGCGCCCCGCCGAAGCTTTACCCGCTGCACCCGCCGGCTGGGTCGGCCTGCCACCGTCCTCTGGGTGTGCATGCCTGGTTGTCAATTTCCGCCAGGGGATTTCGCCACTTTCGATGCCATACCAACCAAAATAGAGCAAGGTGGTCCGACCCGGAGAGATGTTTACACCCCAGAAAATCGAACATAAATTCATCACCGGCCTGATCCTGGCGGTGGTTCTGCTGGGCGGTGCCTTCTCGGTGGGCTCCTACCACCATATGCGCAGTGTTCTCGAGGCGGAGGTGCGTGACAAGGCCCGGCTCATCTTCATGCATGTCGATTCGATACAGAACTATGTCCGCGACATCCTCCGGCCGGCGATGTACGAGCGGCTGCCCTCCTCGTTCATCATCCAGGCGATGTCCTCCTCCTATATCTCCCGCAAGATCATGGCACCGGTCAACGCCCCCGGTGACGGCACCATCTACCGGCGGGTGGCGATCGGTGCCCGCAACCCGCAATACGAGGCCAACGACTATGAGCGGCAACTGATCGATGAGTTCCGCCGCAGCGGACAGGAGGGGTTCTGGCAGGGATACCGCACCATGAACGGCGAGACCTACTACGTGATGGCCCGGCCGGTACGCTTTGTCGCCGAATGCATGTACTGCCACGGGCGGCCGGAGGATGCCCCGGCCGAGTTGCTGGCAAAATACGGCCAGAAGGGTTTTGGCAAGGAGCCGGGGACCATTGCCGGGGTTGATTTTGTCGGTACCTCGGTGCCAAAGAGCATCGGCCGGGTGCGGCAGACCATTCTCACCTACTTTGCCTTTTTCGCCTTTGCCGCCCTGCTTCTCTTTTTTACCAGCAACTTTCTCTTCCGTCTGCTGGTGGTGAAAAACCTCCGACGATTGAATGCCGTCTTCCGCCGCAACGTCGATGACGGCAACCCCTCGGTGCTGCTCAGCCGACTGCGGGAGGAGGAGAGGGGGGACGAGATCGACCAGCTGGTAGGAGGGATTGAGGAGATGGGCGAACACCTGGTCGCCGCCCGCAGCCAGCTCCGTGATTACGCCGAAAACCTGAAAAAGATGGTCGACGAGCGGACCACCGCCCTGTCGGTGGAGATTGCCGCCCGCCAGGCCGATGTCCAGCTCTTCGTCCGCCTGCTCGAAGACATGCACCGGAGCCGCACCCGAGGCCAGCTCTGGCGGCTGGCCCTGCCGCAGATCTGCCGCCGTTTCGGCGCCGAATCGATCTCCTATACCTGCACCATGGGGCCGCAGAGTTCCTACCTCTGGCCGGAGAACGTCCCTTCCCCCGCCCCGCCGGCCGATTTTGTCGGCATGCTCACCGGCGGCAGCTGTGTCGCCTCCGGACCGTCGGTCTTCATCCCGGTGGAATCGAGCAGCGGCAGCGCCGAGGGGCTGCTCTGCCTGAGCTGGCCGAGCAGTGCCGAGGCGGCCCGCCACGACCACCACATCCTCCAGGCCCTCGGCCGACAGTTGGGGGTCGCCGCCGAGAACCTCACCGCCATCGACAGCCTGGCCAGGCAGATGAACATCCTCGAAACCATCGTCGAAGGGATCACCGACCCGCTCGCCCTGATGGATGCCAACTGCTCAGTACTCACCAGCAACCGCGCCGCCCGCCGGCTCACCGCCGAATTGAGCCAGGGGGGGAAAACCGACGGCAATATCATCTCCCCCTTCTTTGACATCCAGGCCCCCGACTGCCCCCTGCGCGAATGCATCAACCGCGGCGACGCCGATCTGCGGGAGGTTGATTTGCCCTCTGGTCGCTCCTTCGCCCTTTCCCTCTACCCGGTACCGAGTGGCAGCGGGCGAACTGCCCAAATCGTCGTCTATCTGCGTGAGACCACCAGGGAGAAACAGATGCTGGCGCAGATCTGGCACGCCGAAAAGATGGCCACCGTCGGTAAACTCACCGCCGGCCTGGCCCACGAGATCAACAACCCCCTGGGGGTGATTCTCTGCTATGCCGGTCTGCTCCGGCAAAGCCTCAGCGCCGCCGACCAACTCGCCGATCTGACAACCATTGAGCGGCACACCCGCCAGGCCCAGCGGGTCCTCCAGGATCTGCTCAACTTCGCCAGACCGAAGGCGACCGAGACCGGCAGTGCCGATGCCGGCGCCGTCGCCACCTCGGTGCGCGAGGTGTTTTCCGCCCAGGCAACAAAAAAGGGGGCATCCCTGCTGCTCGACTGTCCGGAGGAGCCTCTATGGGTGCGGCTGGGGGTGGGCGAGATGGAACAGGTGCTCAGCAACTTGGTGATCAACGCCCTCGATGCGGTGCCGGAAGAGGGGGGACGGATCCGCATCCAGGTGGGCCAGGCCAAAGGGGGGCGGGTGACGGTGGAGGTGGCCGACAACGGGCCGGGGGTGGCCGCCGCCGACCGGCCCCATATCTTCGACCCCTTCTACTCCACCAAGGAGATCGGCGCCGGGACCGGCCTCGGGCTCACCGTCATCTACGGCATCGTCACCGCCGCCGGGGGCAGAGTGGAGATTGACCGCGCCGCCGATCTTGGCGGCGCCCGATTCACTGTCTCCCTGCCCGCGGCTCACTTCACAGCCGTGACCGGGGCCGCCGGCGATGGCAATACTGCCCTGGAAATGAAAAAAGAAGGCCCTGCTCGGGCCAGAAAGGAGAAGCGATGAACAACCAGAGCAGCGGCAGACAGGCGGCAGCAGCGGCAGCAGCAGCGGAAGAACCGCGACTGATCGTGGTCGACGACGAGCCCGATTTTGCCCGCGGCCTGGCCCGACTGATCAGTAGCCGATTTGCCACGGCTCGGGTGACCGTCTGCCACAACGGCCGGGAAGCCCTGGCCAGCCTGGCTGCCGGGCCGGCGGAGTTGCTGATCACCGATCTGCGGATGCCGGAGATGAACGGCATGGAACTCATCCACCAGGCCCTGCAGGGGGCACCCGGTCTCAGCATTGTCGTACTCAGTGCCTATGGGACCATTGAGACGGCGGTGGAGGCCCTGCAGGCCGGCGCCTACGACTTCCTCACCAAGCCCATCGAAACGGAACAGCTCTTCCGGGTGGTGGCCAAGGGGCTGGAGCGGAGTCGGCTGCTCGCCGAAAACAGCCGCCTCCGCCGGATCCTCTCCCGCCAGGACGACGACCGGCGGGATCTGGTGGGCGAGGGGCAGGCCATCCAGCGGCTGCGCCGGGCCGTCGCCACCATTGCCCGTTCCGACTACAATGTTTTGGTGCGCGGCGAGTCGGGAACCGGCAAGGAGCTGGTTGCCGGCCTGATCCACCGTCTCGGCGAGCGGGCCGACAAACCATTTGTCGCCGTCGACTGCCCCTCCATTCCGGAAAATCTGCTGGAAAGTGAACTGTTCGGCTACGTCAAGGGGGCCTTCACCGGCGCCGACCGCGACCACCGCGGCCTCTTCGCAGCGGCCCAGGGGGGTACCCTCCACCTCGACGAAATCGGTGATATCAGCCCGTTGATCCAGACCAAGCTGCTGCGCTGTCTGCAGAACGGCGAGGTTCGGCCGGTCGGAGCCAACCACGCCTTCCAGGTTGACGTCCGGATCATCGCCTCCACCAACCAGGATCTGGAGGCACGCCTGCTGGACAAAAGCTTTCGTGAGGATCTCTACTACCGGCTCAACGTCCTCTCGGTCACCCTCCCCCCCCTGCGGGAGCGGCTTGAGGATATCCCCCTTCTCGCCCTCCATGTCCTGCGCCGCACCTGCCAGGAGTCGGGGCTGGCCGAGAAGGAGATGACCCCGGAGGTGCTCGCCTGGATGTCCCGACGCAGTTGGCCGGGCAATGTCCGGGAACTGCAGAACCTCGTCCGGCGGCTGACCGTCTTCTGCCCCGGGGAGGTGATCGACATGGCCCTGGTGGAAACAGTCCTCGGGGCCGACCAGCCGGGCAGCGGCCTGGCCGGAGGTAGCTTGCCGCCGCCGGCCGCATCGGCGACAGAGGACGGCAGCGAACCCCTCCTCCCGTACAAGAAGGCCAAGGCGGCGCTGGTGGACCGATTCAGCCGCCGCTATATTGACGAACTGCTCACCGCCACCCGGGGCAATGTCTCCGAGGCGGCTCGGATTTCCGGCCTGTCGCGGGTGGCCCTGCAGAAACTGCTCAGCCGCCTGGGCGACTCCGCCGCCCGCTACCGTCAGGCAGACCTCCACCTCCCCCAACACCCCCTGGACCAGCCATGAGTACAGCCACGGAAACGAGCAAGGCCACCCTGATCCTCGACCACGAAACCCTGCAGGCCAAACAGCTGGCCGTGGCGGTTGTCGACAAACCGGTGCCGCCCATCTGGATGATCTTTGTCCCGGTCTTCTTCGTATTTTTTGCCAGTAAGATGCGGCAATACAAAAACGGCCTGAAGGATTTCTCGGAAAACTACCTCCTCTCCCGGCGCTGGGCCCTGAACGCGGCGGAAGAGGCTATCGCCGGTGGCGGTGAGGTGGCGGTCGAGCCCATTCTGGCCCGGGTGAAAGATATCCCCTCCTCGGCACTTCCCCTCTACAGCAGCTGGTTTCTGCTCCTTGCCAGGCACTACCAGCAGCTCCTCTTATCGCCCGGCACCAGCTACCCGATGCTGGTACGGGCCGCCTACCGCAACAAGGCCAACTATCTGCTCTTCTGCGACCGCCTCGGCAAGAGTGAAACGGCCCTGAACCGGGCCCTTCTCCCCGGCATAGCTGGGGAACAGGCCGAGGTCGAAGGGGTGATCGACAGGATGGCCCAGCAAATCGACGAACTGCGCCGCGAGGAGTTGACAGAGATATTCCGTTAGGCTGTCGACGACGGCCGGTCCAGCACCCGGCGGAGAATACTGCCAAGGTCCTGCGGGGTGAGCGGCTTCAGGGCAAAGGCCCGCACCCCTTCGGCCAGGGCCTGTTCCTCCGATACCTGGGTACTGAAACCGGTACAGAGGATGATCGGCAGATCGGGCCGGATCGCCAGCATCCGCCGGGCCATTTCCATGCCGGTCATCTCCGGCATGGTCTGGTCGGTAATCACCGCATCAAAGCCGGCCGGATCAGCCTCGAAGAGGGCCAGTGCGGCCCGGGCGCTGGTCTGGACGGTGGCCTGATAGCCCAACCGGGCAAGGGTGGCCAGGCCGACATCCACCAGGATCTCTTCGTCATCGACCAGGAGGATCCGTCCGCCGCCGGTGGGCAGTGGCCGCTGCCGCTCTTCCCCCACTGTCAGGCTGGCCTTGCCGGTCACCGGCAGGAAAACGGCAAAGCTGGTCCCCTCACCGAGCCGGCTCCGGCAGAGGATAGCGCCACCGCAGCTCTTGACGATGCCGTGCACGGTGGCCAGCCCCATGCCGGTCCCCCGGCCGACCTCCTTGGTGGTGAAAAAGGGGTCGAACATCCGTTTCTGTACTTCCGGGCTGATCCCGCTGCCGTTATCAGCCACCCGCAGCCGGACATAGTTGCCCGGCGGCAGAGTGCTCTCCTCTTGCTCCTGCCGTGCCAATTCCACCTGCTGGAGACCGATGGTCAGGGTACCGCTCCCGGCCTCCATGGCGTGGGAGGCGTTACTGCAGAGATTGAGGATAATCTGATGCAACTGGGTCGGATCGACCAGCACCGGCCCGGCCTGTTCGTCGATCTCAGCGGCAATGTCGATGGTGCTGGGCAGGGAGGGGCGTACCATCCGAACCACCTCCTTGACAATCACCGCCGGGTAGAGGGGGATCGGGACGGTGTCCACCTGACGGCTGAAGGCGAGGATCTGCTTGACCAGGTCACGGGCCCGGCGGGATGCCTTGAGGATCTGTTCGAGATCATCGGCCACCGGCGAGTCGTCACCGCAACTCGCCCTGGCCATGTCCGCATAGCCCAGTATCGCACTGAGCATATTATTGAAATCGTGAGCGATACCGCCGGCAAGGGTACCGATCGCCTCCATTTTCTGGGCCTGCAATAGTTGTCCCTCCAACTTTCTCCGGGCCTCTTCGGCCTCCCGCCGCTCCGAGATATCCTCGTAGGTGGCTATCACCGCGGTCGGGTTGCTCCCCGGTTGGATCGGGTTAAAGAGTATCCGCAGGTCCCTGGTCACCCCGCCGGTGATCGAGGTATAGCGGTCCTCGTATACCGCCGGCTGACCGGAGAGGGCCTGCCTCACCGCGTCGAGCATCAGCGGGTCGGCAATCCTGCTCACCTCGAAGTGTAACAACTTCTCCCGGGAAGAGCCCATCAGGGCAACCAGTTGCGGGTTGCAGTCGAGGATGGTACCGTCCGGGTTGAAAAAGATGATTCCCAAGGGCGATTTTTCAAAAATCACCCGGGTGCGCTGCTCGCTCTCCCGCAGGGCCTGCTCGGCCTCCTGCCGCTCGGTGATATCCTGCAGGGTGACGATAACCTGGAAGGGAGTCGATTCCCCCACTCGGAAACGGGGGGTGGCGTTGATCAGCAGCCAGCGATTCTCCTGGCAGGCGGCGTTAAACACCCCAACTATCTGACCGATAACCGGCCGACCGGAGAAGAGGGCCCGTTTCGAGGGGTGTTCGGCATGGGCAAGGGGCCTGCCGTCCTCGCCCACCACCGTCAACCCCGACGAATCCGCCTGCCAACTGGCCACGCCGGCACGGGTCAGGCCGAGAATCTCCTGGGCACTGCGGTTGATATCGCTGAGTCGACCGTCGGCATCCTGGAAAAAGACCCCCTCGGCCATGTTCTCAAAGAGGGTCCGGTAGCGGCCCTCACTCTCGGCCAGGGCAGCGCTGGCCGTCCGGTGCTCCTCGAGCATGCTGTTGGTTGAACGGGCAATGGCCTGGAACTCCTCGAAGGGGAGGGAGGCGGGATCGAGGCGCCCGCCCTGCGCCGCCCCCTGATGGAAAAAATCGACCAGTGTGGCAAGGCTGCCCTGGATCATCCCGGAGATCCGGGTGGCCCAGAAAAAAATGAGCAGGAGTACTCCGCAGAGGAAGGCAAAACTGACCAAGGCCTTCTTTTCATACTCGGCCAGCAGCTGCTGCTGCCGCTGGACAATCTCTTCCTCAATGGTGTCTAGGTAGATTCCGGCGCCGATGATCCATTGCCATCGGGGGATACCGACCACATAGGATACCTTCGGGGAGGGTTTGCTGGAGTTGGGCTTTCGCCAGGAGTAGCGGACATAGCCACCGCCGGCACTGTCCACCACCTGCTGGTAGGCCTCGGTTATCCGTACCCCGTCGGGGTCGGTCAGGTCACGGATGCTCTGGCTGCCTCTGGTGATCGTGCCGTTGGTGAAGAGGGGCTGGCCGCCATAGATACTGCCGAAGAAATAGCCATCTTCGCCAAACTTCCTTTCCACCAGTTCGGACAGCAGTCTGTCCTGTAGTTCGGCATGGTTATCCTCAATATATTCGCCACTGCCGATAACCCAACCGAAGGGGGCAAACAAGCGGATATAGGCAATCTTCGGATGCTGGTTGCCGCTGCTGCCCGGTTTGCTCCAGGTGTACTCGTAGTACCCGGAACCGTCCAGCAGGGCCTTTTCCAGCATATCCTGCACCACAAATTCGCCCCGACCGCCGGTGACCGCCAGCATGTTTTTGCCCTCCATCTCGGGCCGGTCGGCGAACAGTTCCTCGACCCCGTCGAGGTTGAAGGCAAAAAAGTACCCGCGACCGCCATCAAAGCGGAGGTTGCGGAGCACCTCCCGGACGATTTCCCTGGCTTCCGGCGAATCGGCACCATAGAGGGTGCTGATGGTCGTGGCAATGGCGAAGGCCTCATCTACTCGAGCACGCACCCGCAAACGCAGCTGCTCCTCGGTCTGCTCGACCCGCGCCTCGATCTGCTCGGCCAGGCTGGTCACCTCCCGACGGATCAACTCTTTCTGGTTGCTCTCGAAGGCGAGGCGGGTGGCAGCCGCATGGCGGAGAAAGTCCCGGTATTCAAAGTGCATCCAGAGAAAAAAGAGGGCCCCGGTGGAGATCACCGCAATGAGCATCATGTTGCGCCGGAAGCTTCCCTTGATGCTGCGCATTGAGGGCCTCCGCAGACTTTTTTCAGCCACTATCGCCACCATGTTCAGACAGTATCCCGGATATTGACCGGCTTCCCCCCCTTACCTCGTTCACCTCTTCAGGTACAGGCTCCCTGCCATTATACATCAATTCCGACCATCCTTATGGGGGATTTGCATTTTTTTCGTTACCTGAATCCAGGCAGCACATTTCCGGCGGTCCCGCAGCGGCGCCGACTCATCGCTCGCCTGCGAATTGTCCACCTCGTCGGTCAGGGTAAGCAGTCGGGTGGAGGCCGGCCCATCGCCCACCCGGGACTCGTGTCAGATAGCAAACATCTCTTTCGACTGCGGGCGCTCAATCTTCGCCGGCACGGGACAGGGGGGTATCAGCCTTCTTTTTCCGTTCCGCTTAGCTGGCGGTTCTGCTACAGTAGCGGCCTGGCTCCCCAGAGGTGGTCTACTGAGGTGGTCTATCGACAGCCATTTTGTGGGGAATAAGGCTAACCGTTCACCAGCAGCCCATTTTCGCCCGCTCAGGCCAGCTGGCAGAGCAACCTCCAGGCGGCCTGCCGGAAGGTACCCGGAGCACTGGCTGAACGGGTACATATCGCGGTCGGTTCTGCAGGCCTTTGCGGCATACTGCTGAACGATACCAATAAAGAGTTGTGGATTGCCATAGAGGAAAGGGTGATGGAACGGATCGTGGCCAAATTCGGTGGATCGAGCGTTGCCGACGGCCGGCAGCTCGCCAAGGTGAGGGCAATCGTTGAGGCCGACCAGCGGCGGCAAATCGTGGTGGTTTCCGCCCCCGGAAAGCGGCAACCGGACGATGCCAAGATTACCGACCTGCTCTACCTCTGCCATGATATGGCGGCATTGGGCACCGACATCAGTCACCCCTTCCGGCTGATCCGCGACCGCTTTGCCGCCATTATCGGCGAACTCGGCCTCGGCAGCGGCCTGCTCGACGAGATCGACCGCTTCGGCGACCTCCTCCGCCGCGGCTGCCACCGTGACCATGCCGCCTCCCGCGGGGAGTACTTCGCCGCCCGGCTGGTGGCCGAGTTTCTCGGTGCCCGCTTCGTCGATCCCGCCGAATCGCTCACTATCGCCCCGGACGGAACCATCGACCCGGAGAGCTACCAGGTTCTTGGCCGGCAACTGGCCGACCGGCAGGGCCGCTATGTCCTGGCCGGCTTCTACGGCCGTGACCGGGAGGGGCGGGTGAAGACCTTCTCGCGGGGCGGCTCCGATATCTCCGGGGCAATCGCCGCCCGGGCCGCCGGCGCGACCCTGTACGAGAACTGGACCGACACTCCGGGCATCCTGATGGCCGACCCGCGGGTGGTCGCCAGCCCCCAGCCAATTGCCGAGATCTCCTTCCGGGAGATCCGGGAGATGGCCTATATGGGGGCTTCGGTGTTCCACGACGAGGCAATTCTGCCGGTGCGCGAGGCTGGTATTCCGATCCGGATCAAAAACACCAACCAGCCGGAAGAGCCCGGCACCCTGATCACCCCCGCCCTCAGTGCCGCCACCATCGCGTCCACCGAGATCGCCGGCATCGCCGGTCGGGAAGGCTTTTCGATGATCTGCCTGGAAAAGACCCTCATGAACCGGGAGGTCGGCTATGTCCACCGGCTGCTCGGCATCTTCAGCGAACAGGGGATAAGCGTCGAGCACTGCCCTTCCAGCATCGACTCGGTGAGTGTGGTGGTGGACAACAGCGCCCTGGGTGAACGGGGCGAGAGTATTCTCGAGCAGATCCGCCGCCGGCTGAACCCGGACAGCCTGCGCATCACCCGGGACCTCGCCCTGGTAGCGGTGGTCGGCGAGGGGATGGTGGAGACGGTGGGTATCGCCGGCAAAATCTTTTCCGCCCTCGGCCGGGCCGGTGTCAACATCCGGATCATCAACCAGGGGGCTTCGGAGATCAACGTCATCGTCGGGGTGGCGGCGGCCGACTACCAGCGGGCGGTGCGCGCCCTCTATGCCGCCTTCACTGGTCGCTGAGGGTAGGCGGCCGCCAACCGCCCTTGCCGGCGGGGGGTAAAGTGAGTATGCTAAGGTGGCTGCGGCTTACGCAGGGCAGTATCGCTTGCTGCCACCACCCCGCTTTCCCGCCGCCCCCGGCATCGGACCTCTGCCATGACCGACACCAACACCAACACCCCAGCCAGTGACGACGATACCACCTCAATCCCCGAATATCCCGCCGCCATCCCGATCAGTACGTCCTTGCGGCCGCTCCTCCACCCTCTCTTTCAGGCTCTGCCGGAGGGTATCTCGGAGTTCACCTTCGCCAACATCTACCTCTTTCGGGCCAGCCACAACTACCGGCTGTCACGCCTGGCCGACGGCCAGTTGATCATTCTTGGCCGGGACGGCGAGCAGCCCTTCTTCATGGCCCCTTTCGGGCTGCCGGAAAAGCACCAGATCCACCACCTGCTGACCGAGCAGCAGCGGCTGAAATGTGTCAGCGAGAGCCAGAAGGGGCCGCTCGAGGCGATGGGTTGTACGGTCACTGAGGACCGGGACAACTTCGACTATCTCTACCGGCAGGAGGAGATGGTGGAACTGAGCGGCCGGAAATTCCAGAAAAAGCGCAATCTGATCAAAAATTTCGTCAACCACTACAACTACGAGGGGCGACCGCTGCTCGACGAGTACCTCCCTGACGCCGAGGCGGTTCTCGCCACCTGGCGAGACGAGCACGACTCACCCGGCGACTACCAGGCCAGCCGCGAGGCCCTGGAACGGTGCCACGAGCTCCAGCTGTGCGGCGGCATCTACTACGTCGACGGCCAGCCGGCCGCCTTCACCCTGGGCGAAGAACTGGCCCGGGGCAGCAGCTTTGTCATCCACTTCGAAAAGGCCAGTCAGCAGTTCAAGGGAATTTACCAGTTCGTCAACCAGGCCTTCGCCGCCATCATCGGGCCCTACTACGCGACCATCAACCGCGAGCAGGATCTCGGTGACGAGGGACTGCGGCAGGCGAAGATGAGCTACCGCCCCTCTGGTTTCGTGAAAAAATATTTTGCTACCCTTGGCGGGTAACTCCCGCTTCCCGTAAGGCCGCTTGCCGCCTTCGTTGCCTGTCTGCTGTTCGGGGAGCCGATGGTCTTGCCTCCTTGGGTTATTGAGGCAATGCCGGTGGTAACTTAGCCAGAGTCAGCAACTCTTAATACCATCAGCAGCGACTAGCCCGAGCCCTGGAAGTGCCAGATCAAGCCCTTTTTGGGATGGGCCTTAACCACCCGGGCCACCACCAGGTTAGCGCCTTCGTACTGCTGAAAGCGGCGGATGATCTTGAAACGCCGGTGTTTCTTGTCAGTGGCGAAGAGAGTCAAGTTCTCCAGGATATCCAACACCACATGGGGTCGCAGCTTGGAGCGGATGGCACGCTGCCCGTCCTGCAAACCAGGTGTAGGGGCGACCCTTGCGGTCGCCCTGGATTGGACATCTGCATTTTTGGCACCCGCAAGGGGTGCCCCTACGGAATCGTCTATGTGCCACGGCCCCCAGATATCAATGGGCATGCGCACCGAGCCGTAGCGATAGCACTTGCCCTCGGTGGCAGAGGAGAAGACGCCCGGCACGAACATCTGCGGCACGCTCTGTTCGTAGCCGCCCACGATGTCGCTGGCCCCGTCCACCCAGGTCACCGCCGGGCGCACCTGCATTTAGGCCTCGTCGACCACCCGCCGGATACCGTTGACCAGCATGACGATGCTGAAGCGGCAGCCGCCTTCCTTGACCGGCTAAACCTACTGGTTGGTGGCCACATAGTCGTTAATGGAGAGATTCTCGAAGTCGATCGCGCACCATCGACTCCACCAACACGTCGGAGTGCTGGCGCGGCAACTCCTCGGCGGCCACAAAACGCCATTTGAGAGTCGATAGATGAAGAATCAGGGCATCCACTTCCTGGCGCAAGGTCAAAATACGTTGAAAAGTCTGCTTGCCGTTTTCAGCGGTTTCGATCATGGCCTGAACATAGACGTCGCACTGGCGCTTGTAGAACAGCAGCGGGAAGATGAACTGCTTGTAGTCCCCGGCATCAATGTAGCCGTGCAGAAGAACGGCGGCATTCCATAAATTGAATTCCAATGCGGATTGGGAGATATGTCGTGCCTTCATACCATCCATGCCTCCGTTGCGTATTCGGTGGATGGTTCCCGGATTTCCGCAGGGGCGACCGGGCGGTCTACCCTGCCGGGGTGCAATGTATCCTTATCCCATTGGGCCGGATTATTTTGGATGTATTCGCGGATTCGGTTTAATTCGGATTCATCGCGAATGATGTGTT
>JAABSV010000027.1 GCA_011390165.1 Desulfobulbaceae bacterium | reverse complement strand
AAAGGAGTATCAAATGAAACGACTGGTAAGACCGACGCTCTGCTCTACGCTGCGGACAATATCAGGGTCAATTCCATCATTACGGTAACGTATTGACACTCTCCCTCAGTGTCAGGGAAGTTGCCGCATGAACTGAAAATTATTATAAGAGGGGGCAGGAGGTTCGTGCATGAAGTATTCACTCGAGAGGAAAGAAGCAGTTTTGAAAAAGATGATGCCATTTTACAACCGATCTATCCGGCAAATAGCGCTTTATCTGGTAAGCTACTGGGGTTTGTTAACTGTTCGGAAATTTTTTGGGTGGCGAATTATAATATTGAGTACGGCTGAAAAAAGATACTTTGCTGGCAATTGATGGTTCGTATTGAGACAATATTCTGAATAAACTAGCTGCGTTTATAAAGCGATAATTTATCACTTGTGTTTGCATGTTCCTGTAGACCTAGGGCCCAATACGATGGAAAGCACCTATCAAAGTATGATTACGTTAGCGGTAGCGCTGGCGATTGGCCTGTTGGTTGGGATTGAACGGAGCTGGAGCGATCGCGATGGCCAAGAAGGTTCACGAATTGCTGGTGTTCGTACCTTTAGTCTCATCGGCCTTCTCGGCGGCGTAGCCGTTCTTATGAGCCGAGAGGTCGGTGCCTGGTTTGTTGGCGTCGCCTTTGTGGTAGTGGCCGCTCTGAGCATCACCGCCCATGTACTTGATGTTCAGGAAGACCAGGATCTGGGGTCCACGACGGCATTTTCCATGATGCTGGTCTTTATGCTGGCCGCTTGGGCGGCGTACGACGCTGTTATCCCGGCGATGGCGGTTACAGTGGTCGTCATTTCTCTGCTCGGATACAAGCCGCTATTGCATTCCTGGCTGAAAATGATCTCACCACGGGACTTTTACGCCGGTTCCAAACTGCTGATTATCTCACTAGTTTTACTCCCCCTGCTACCGAACCAGGGGTATGGCCCGTGGCAGGCGCTGAATCCTTTCTGGACCTGGTTGATGGTGGTGCTCATCTCCGGAATGTCTTTTCTCGGATTCGTCGGGATGAAAATAGCCGGTGAGCGTGCGGGCTTGATCATGACGGCCATTGTTGGCGCTCTGGCATCTTCCACTGCGGTAACTGTCAGTCTGGCGCGTTTGGCCAAAAGGGTCCAGCGCTACCGTCTGTTCGCCGGAGGAGTCCTACTGGCTTCCGCGATCATGTTCCTACGGGTGATGATCGAGATCTTTGTCGTCTATCCAGGTCTGCTTGCAAAGATGTGGCTACCGTTGAGCGTTATGTGTGCCGGTTTGCTTGTGGGCTTTCTCTGGTTGTGGTTGCGCCGCGAGGAGGAGAGGGGAGACGCGAGCCGGGACATCGAGGTGCAAAATCCTCTGCAGCTCGGTATGGCCCTTCAGTTTGGCATAGTGTTGGCTGCCGTCCTGCTGCTGTCAGAGGCGATGAAAGCATGGTTCGGCGATTATGGTATCTACGCCCTGTCGGTGATTTCGGGGGTTATGGACGTCGACGCCATTACCCTGTCCCTTGCCAAATCGGCTCAACAGCAGCGTGAGACCGATGTCGCTACTGTCGGTATTCTACTTGCGTGTGCCACCAACACGATGGTCAAAGGACTCATGTTCGCCATCATCACCGGTGCCAGGCAAGCGATTTGGCTCCCTTTCTTCATGGGCTTTGCTATGCTGCCGGGACTGCTTATTGCGGTCCTTTGGTAATGCGGTTGCGACCTCTGCGCTGTGCGTCTCCGTCTTTTTTTTGCTGCTGATTAAGAAATAAGCGAATACGTTAAACCTCCAGAGAATTGCTGGCAGGTGTACGGGCCGGGTGCGTTGCCGTACTGGCCAATGGCAAGGAGTATTTCCAGGCCCTGCATAAAGCGATGCCCCAGGCGCCGATCCGTTTTCGTTCTCGGCCAGCGCAATTCATGTAGGGGCGACCGGCGGTCGCCCGCAATGCCGGATGTGGCAACCACAATGCCGGATGTTGGGCATCCGGCCAGACCCCCCGAAATGGGCAATGCCGGCCACCACACCCTTTTTGCCGGGTCGACCAATATTTGGGCGACTGGCCACTCGGCTGGCCGGGCTGTTATTGATCACCAGGCTTTCGGAGCAGGCTTTGCAGGTTGGCGAAGGGAGAGTGCTTGCCGATTTTGTCCCCATCCTTGTCGGCATTTTGCGTCGGCAGCCATTCGGCGTCCAGGGAGCGGGAGTGCTCGTTGTCGTGGCAGTAAAGACACAGCAACTCCCAGTTACTGCCGTCGGGCGGGTTGTTCTTGTAATTGTGGTCCTTGTGGTGAACGGTCAATTCTCGCAATTTTTTGCCGGTAAAATCACGCCCACAGCTTGCGCAGACCCAGGGCAGAATCTTCAATGCCTGCTCCCGGTATTCAATTTTTTTCATCCACTTCCTCTCGAGTAGAGCTTCCTTGGCATGCTTGGCATGTCGTCTTGCTGGTCACCTATCACCATAGATTTACTGCGTAATCCACTGCAATGCAGCTTAACCGATACCATTGCCCTGCTTTCGATATTTCTCGGATGATACTCTCATCTCGGTCAAACTTCCACCAGCCATGGCAGCATAGATTGCGCGGGCCGTGTTATTACCTGAGTGGGGTACGAGGGGTCACCTACCGCCACCAGGTTGCCTGGTCCTGGTCCAGATCGGCCTGGGGGCAGCGCATCAGCGAACCACGCCGGCCAGGATCGACGAGTCGTTGGGCGCCCGGAAGGGGTAACGGGTTATATCCACAACCCCCGCCTTCTCGAGCATCTGCCGGATCTCAAGTTCCGAGTAGGACCGTCCGCCATTGTTGGCCAGCAGCATATTCAGTGAAAACAGGGCGGGGAACTCCGGGCCATCCTTGGTGTCGTCGAGGATGAAGTCGTGCACCAGAATGCGCCCGCCGGGCACCATCGCCGCGGTGACCCTGGCCAGCAGCCGTTCACAGTCCTGCCATCCGTTGCTGTGCAGGATATGGGAGAGCCAGGCAACGTCGTACGGCCCACCGCCGATCTCATCGGCAGTGAAGTCGCCGCCTGCAAAGCTGATACGCTCGCTTACCCCGAAACGCTCAACTGTCTTGCGGGCGAACGGCTCGGTGGTCGATCGGTCGAAAATCACTGCCTCAAGGTGGGGATTGGCTAGGCAGAAATGGATGGCATAGGTACCCGGCCCACCACCCAGGTCGAGCAGGCGCCGGCAGCCGTCTAGATCGATTTCCCGGGCGATGGTCGGAGCGATGGCCATCGCCAGATTGAACATGCCCAGCAGAAAGCTCTCCCGTTCGGTTTCAACACCATAGGAACGCCTGAGTACCGGCTCGCCGGTTTTGACCGCCTCACCGAGCTGGGCCCAACCGTCGAGCAGGTGATGGTGATGGAGAATGATGTGCCCCATATAGCGGGGTGAATGGGTTACCAGCAGTTCGGCGGCAGCTGCGCAATTTCGGTAGACGCTCCCCTCCTTAACAAGCAGGCCGAGGGCGGCAAGGGCATCGAGCAGGAGAGCTGTCGCCCGCGCATTGCTCTCCAGCTGCGCCGCCAGATCCTTTGCGGTTAAAGGCCCGGCTGCCAGCCCGGTGAAAATCTGCAGCCGTACTGCCGCCTGCAGGGTACAGCCCGCCCAGTAGCCACTCGATACGCTCATCAGCTTGCCGGGATTCCATTCCCTTGTCATCGCCTTTCCCCCTTGTTCAAAGTCATCTCTCAGATTTCCACACGCTCCACACATTTTGGTCGATTATTTCTTGGGCTATTGACCAGGGCAGCCACCGGATTATTTGTCCAATCACCTATGATAAGATACTCGACAGGGGCAATAAAAGGGAAAACAGCCGGAGGGCGAATATTGAACTGATCTTTCTGATAGGGATGGCGGGTGAGCGACATAAATCTTGTCCCGAGTGGAGATCGCAGGTATCGTCCGCCTTTGTATTACCGCTTTCCGGTCGGAAAGCCCGGAAAATCCTGCCAAGAGGAACTTGCATGACCGCCGATACACCTAACGAACAGGCCCGTACCCGTATCCGGGCAGCGTACGACCCGGAACTGCTCCGCCGCGCCGGCCATCACCTGGTTGAGCAATTGTCGGATCATATGGCCGGCAAACAGAGTGGGGCCGGGCCGGTGCTGCCGTGGAGCGAGCCACCGGCACTGGTCCGCGAGGCGGCGGAGGTCCGGGACCATTTTCTGCCCCCGGATGCTGATCGGGCAATGCTGGCCGAGCGGTTTGGCGAACTGGTCCGCATCATGCTCGACCGCGGGTTGAATCTGCACCACCCCCGTTACATCGGCCACCAGGTCCCCGCCTCGGTGCCGGTTGCCGGGCTGTTCGATGCGCTCGGTTCGGTTACCAACCAGGTGATGGCGATCTACGATATGGGGCCGTGGGCGACGGCGGCAGAGTGGGCGATGGTCGAGCGACTGGGCGAACAGATCGGCTGGCGGGTCGGCGAGTTTTCCGGTTTGGTCACCCACGGCGGGTCGCTGGCCAATTTCACCGCCCTGCTGACCGCCCGCAATGTCGCCCTGCAGGATTGCTGGGAGCGGGGGGTGGCATCGAGCGCAGTTCAGCCGGTCATGCTGGTGCAGAGCGACGCCCACTATTGCGTTTCGCGGTCGGCCGGTATGATGGGCCTGGGTACATCCCAGGTGATCCGGATCGGCCTTGACGCGCGGCGGCGGATGGACCCGAACCGCTTGGACGAGGCCTTGACTGCGCAGCGCGCCGCCAACCGTCCGATCGTTGCCGTTGTCGCCTGCGCCTGTGCCACGCCGATTGGGGCCTACGACCCGCTGGACGAGATCGCCGAGATTTGCCACCGCCACGAAGTCTGGTTGCACGTCGACGCGGCGCACGGCGGCTGTGCCTGTCTCAGCCCGCGGTACCGGCATTTGCTGTCGGGACTGGAACGCGCCGACAGCCTGATCTGGGATGCCCACAAGATGCTCTTTGTGCCGGCGCTGTGCGCCCTGGTCTTGTACCGTGACCGGTCGCATCTCTTCCAGACCTTCCACCAGGACGCACCCTATCTCTTCGATCCGTCGGCGCCCGGTCTGGCGGAATACGACAGCGGCTTGCGAACGGTCGAGTGCACCAAGCGCGCCGCAGCCTTTGGGCTGTGGGGCGTCTGGTCGATGTTCGGCCCGCAGCTGTTTGCCGACATGGTCGATGTGACATTCGACATGGGCCGCATATTGTACGAAAAATTGCAGGCCGCAGCCGATTTCCAGCCACTGCACGAGCCGCAGTGCAACATCGTCGTCTTTCGCCACCTGCCGCCAAGTATGGCACATGCCGGGCCCGAGCAACTCGGCCGCTTTCAACTGGAACTGCGTCGGCGGGTGATCGAGTCCGGGGATTTCTATATCGTTTCGACCAATCTGGACGGCATCGGCGCACTGCGGGTGACCATCATCAACCCCCTTACCACCCCTGACGATCTCGATCAGTTGCTCGATACCTTGCGTGAGCATGGGAAAAAACTGGTGATCAATACCATCTGAATTGGGGCGGGGAATTGAATCGAGGCGAAAAGGAAGAGTCTGCTTTCGGTTGCGTAGAACCGTCACGGCAGGGGATCGGTCAGCGTTGACCAGATCTCTTCCACCTCCAACGGGTTAACGACGCGGATGCCTCGGACTGTGAACGACCGTTCGCCGCCGTAGAGGACTACGCCAGGCAGGACACGTTTGACGTCAAGAGATTGAAACCATTCGAGTTGTTTGATGAAATCCGTGGAAAAAGTCAGGGCTGACTTGATCTCCACCGGTGTGAGCATACCATTTTCCCTGATAAGCAGGTCAATCTCGTTCCCGTGAGAGTCCCGAAAAAAATAGACATCCGGCCTGAGCCCACGGTTCAGGGCACTTTTCACGATATCGGCGATGACCAGGTTTTCGTAGAGATTGCCCCGCAAAGGGTCCCGGGCAGCCTGCTCCGGGGTGTGGATGCCAAGTAGAAAGGCGGCAAGACCGACGTCGGTGAAATATATTTTGGGTGACTTGATCACCCGCTTCTGCACGTTCTCGAAAAACGGCGGCAACTCAAACACCACATAGGACGCCTGTAGAACTGAGAGCCAGTTTCTGATCGTCGTGGCGGAAGCGCCTACGTCGTTGCCCAGAGAGGAGAGATTGACAATCTGCCCCACCCGCCCGGCCAGGAGGGTGAGAAATTTCTGAAACAAGGATAGATCGCGCAACTGAATCAAGGCGCGGACATCCCTCTCGACGTAGGTTTGCAGGTAGCTGTTGAAAAACCGGCGGGGCCCGAGGCCTTCTTTGTAGAGCCTGGGGAAAAAACCGCGACAGATGCAGTCGAAGGGATCACGGGCAGAATCGTAAGATCGGCGTTCATGCAGGGAAAACGGCCAGAGGGCCAGCATGGCGGTTCGACCAGCCAACGATTGACTGATAGCCTCATGGAGGAGCGGCTGATGGCTGCCGGTTAGGATAAACTGACCGCGATTCCCATTGGTGTCGACCATGCCTTGGATATAGGAAAGCAAAACCGGTAGCCGCTGGATCTCGTCCAGAATACCACCCCCCTTCATCTGGGCGAGAAAACCGCGTGGATCGGCCTCAGCCGCCATGCGGACATCCGGGTCTTCCAGGGAAAAGTAGGGTCTGTCAGGGAAGGTCATTCGGGTCAACGTTGTCTTCCCCGACTGCCGCGGCCCAAGAATAGTCACCGTCGGGTACTCGGCGGCCGATTGCAGCAATTCTTTCGTAAGGTCGCGGGTAATCATAGGATGATGCTACGGCATGATTGTGTAAAACACAAGTCAAACTTCTGATTTGCACAACTGTTGCGTTGGCGTTTTGGGTCCATCGAGTGATCGGGATGCCTGTGAGATCTCGTCAAGTGGAACTTGCATGAGCGCTGAACCAAAACAGCACAGATCTGAGACCGACACCTTGTCAACAAGATGTCGCTTGAGAATGGCAACCTTCTCGTTGGCTGAATAGTTCTTGCGTTGTCGTTTCATGGTGAATTCCTCCTTGTGAGTAGACTAACTCAAATCGAGGAATTCTCCAATTCACGCTGAACCAAAACAGCTCTCCCTTTTTCTTGACAGATCACTGCTGATCTATGTATCAACAGCTTCACAAGATCGCCGTACACTGGTGGTCAGGGAGGGGGGCCGGAAAGCGCACCGGTACGCCATAGTTCCTGATCCTTTTGGGCCTGTTCCACGAGGAACTCTTCGGGTCGATATGGACACGATCTCTTCGACTCTCCCAGGTAAGGGGCTCAGCCGGCGAGAGCCGCTGCATAGACGGCAAGAATCTGCCGGGTGGTCGCTTCCCAGTCGTATTCTTCGACTATGGTTCGGCCTTGGGCGATGCGCCGGGTGTTGTCGGCTTGCAGCGCCAAGGTGATTTTTTCGCCGATGGCGCGGAGAGAATAGTCGTCGTAGAGATAGACGGTCTGCCAGTGTCGCCCCCGATGCGCACGGCTGACAAAGGGGGTGGAGACGATCGGAACGCCGGCAGCGAGTGCCTCGAGGGCCATGATGGAAAAGGAACCGCCGAACCGGGCCGGCAGTACGAAGAGATCGGCGGACGCGTAGAGATCAGCCCGCTCATCGTCTTCGATGAGACCGAGGAAAAAGAGATGTTTCCGGCATGATGGCGGCACCAGCCGCTGGTATTCGGCAGTTGACCCGTTCCGCGCCGCGCCGGCGACGAGCAGCCGGCAATCCGACATTGACCTCGTTCGGGACGATTCGGCAGGAAAAATTGGCATATCTGCGCATCGACGCCGCCGCCAGTTCGGAGACCGCGATCAGGCGGTCCATGCCACGGAGAACCCGTCGGTAATACCAGGAGATACTGGCCCTGCCGAGGCTATGCCTGAAGGCGGAATGGAGTGTTCCAACCTTCTTGCCCTTGAAGAGCTGACAGGCAAGCAGAGGCCGCCGTGTGTGCCAGATGCGTATCGTTTTGTCGGTATTTCCTGGGCATGTCCCGCTCCGGCACGCCAGGAGTGGCCGCCATGAGTGGGCGAACGGGCACTGCCCTGGCTGGTGGCGGGCAGGCCAGGACCGCTTTTTGAACCAATGAATTCGTGGTGATCGCCGACCATGCACAGCCTGCAGCATAAGGTGAAGCGGGGCCTGCTCTGGGTTGCCGGAGCGAGTTCATTCGTTGCCTCGTCTGCCTGGCTCTTTACCGCGGGCGGTCAGTTCACGGCTTTTCTCGCTGCTCTCAGCCATACTCCCTCCCTTTAGGCCACCTTCAAAAATGGTATTTCCGCCCAATCTCTGCGTTGAACGAAAACAATTTGTCCTCGGAATATCAACTATATGCCTGTGGAAAATTGTTTTCTTTCGTCTTGATTTTGAATGGAAATTCGAATTTTTTCAAGGCAGCCTTTAGAAGATCCGCTGCCGGCCGGCCGTGAGTAGCCGCGACAGGCTCTCAACCGGCTGGCTGAACCTGGCCAGGAAGATCATCGCGGCAATGATATAGGGTTTGTAGCTTGCCTGGATGTAGAGCGGGTCGCGGAAGCGGTCGAACACCGTTGCCGCCACCTCGCCCTGGCGACAGCTCACCCCGCTGATGTCGGCCGGCAGGCAGTGGAGGTAGAGGGCCTCGCGGGTCTGTCGCATCAACTCCTCGGTACACTCCCAGGCGGAATATTCGCTGTTCTGGGCGAGCAGTTCCTTTTCCAGGGCCTTGATCCCGGCCATGTCGTTTTCGCCGTACAGGGCGGTCCGCCGCTCCATGGCCTGGAAGGGCGCCCAACTCTTCGGGTAGACGATGTCGGCATCGGCAAAGGCCTCGGCCATTGACGAGGTGGTGCGGAAGGAGCCCCCGGAGGAGGCGGCGTTCTTTTCGGCCACCTCCGCTACCTCCGGCATCACCCCGTACCCCTCCGGGTGGGCGAGGACCACCTCCATGCCGAAGCGGCTCATCAGGCCGATCACCCCCTGAGGCACCGACAGGGGCTTGCCGTAGGAGGGCGAATAGGCCCAGGACATGGCGATTTTTTTCCCTTTCAACTTCTCCAGGCCGCCAAAATGGTGGATCAGGTGGAGGGCGTCGGCCATCGACTGGGTCGGGTGGTCGATGTCGCACTGCAGGTTGACCAGGGTCGGCCGCTGCTCGAGAATCCCGGCCCGGAAACCCTGCTCCACCGAAGCGGCCACCTCGCGCATGTAGCTGTTGCCCTTGCCGATGTACATGTCGTCACGGATGCCGATCACCTCGGCCATGAACGACACCATATTGGCGGTTTCGCGGACGGTTTCGCCATGGGCCAGCTGCGACTTCCCCTCGTCGAGGTCCTGGACGGTGAGGCCGAGCAGATTGCAGGCACTGGAAAAACTGAAGCGGGTCCTAGTGGAGTTGTCGCGGAACAGCGAGACCGCCAGGCCGCTGGCAAAGAGGCGGGGGGAGATGTTTTCCCGCCGCATCGCCCGGAGAATCTCCGCCACCTTGAACACCGCGGCGATCTCGGCGTCGCTGTGGTCCCAGGTGAGCAGGAAATCGTCCAGGTACATGCCGGCACAGTCCAGGGTGGCCAGTTGTCTGATCTGTTCTTCTATGTGGGGGTGGGCCATGGTTCTCTCCATCGTTGGGTTGCGGGTGTCACTGTTGTATTGCCTGGCCCGGCCAGGCGGGAAGTGTCGTCGTGGCGCTGGTCGCTGGTCGTTAGTCGTTATTCTCTATTGTCCGGAAACGGCCGGCACAGGCCGGCTGCACTGGTGGGGTAGCCCTTTTACGGCAAACCGACCCGGGCGTTGAATTCGTCGATCAGGGCATCGATCTCCTCCACTTGGTCAAAGGTATCGTACCAGTATCGGTCATGGTCGTACCACTGGGCGTTCAACTCCTCGACCGTCCGCCCCTGCTGTTCGATCCAGGTGAAGTATTTGAGATTGTGTATCGCCTTCTTCTCGTAGTAGCCAAGTTCCTTGGTGTGGTCGATGGCGGTGGCGTGGAGCATCGCCAGGTCGCGCTGGGCCTCTGCCGCCGAATAGGGGCCGCGCGTGGTGGTCAGCTCCTCGAGACGGGAGGTGTAGAGTTGCAGGGAGTCGGTGGCGATGGAGACCACATAGTCCTCTTCGCCCAGTTCGAGGTATTTGGCGTATTTGATCGCCGCCACCAGGTTGCCGATGCCGGAAATGCCGAGCAGGTCGAGGGAGTGGACGGTTTCCGCCGGCACCCCGGCGGCGGCCAGCGCCGCCCGCCCCTCCGGTTCGTTGAACAGCCGCAGGGCCCGTATCGGCACCTCGTCATCGACGGCGACGACGAAATCGGTTTCCCGGCAGTTATGCACCCAAGGGATGTGCTTGTCGCCGATCCCCTCGATGCGGTGGCCGCCAAAGCCGTTGTAGAGGAGGGTTGGGCACTGCAGTGCCTCGGCCGCCACCAGGTGCGAGCGGGGATAGCGCCGCTTCAGGTAGTAGCCGGCCCCCAGAGTACCCCCCGAGCCGGAGGAGGAGACAAAGCCGGCGTAGCGCCTGCCGTCGACCAGGTAGCGCTGAAGCAGGGCCTCCACCGCCTGGCCGGTGACCGCGTAGTGCCAGAGCGGGTTCCCCAATTCATCGAATTGATTGAAGATGCGCAGATCCTGGCCGGACTGGCGGAGTTCCCGGCATTTGTCAAAGATCTCCTTGACGTTCGACTCACAACCCGGGGTGGCGATCACCTCGCCGGCGACCCCGCTGAGCCATTCAAACCGCTCCCGCGACATCTCCTCCGGGAGGATGGCGATCGCCTGGCAGGCGAGCAGTGCCGAGATATAGGCGCCGCCCCGGCAGTAGTTGCCGGTGGAGGGCCAGACCGCCTTGGTCTCTTGCGGGTCGAACTGGCCGGTGACCAGCCGTGGCACCAGGCAGCCGTAGGTGGCGCCGACCTTGTGGGCACCGGTGGGAAACCAGCGCCCGGCGAGCATGATGATGGTCGCCCGGCAGCCGGTGAGGGCCGGCGGCAGCAGGAAGTGGTTGACCTCGCCGTACAGCCCACCTGCCTCCCGGGGCTCGTTCTGCCAGGTGATCCGGTAGAGGTTGGCCGGGTGGAGATCCCAGAGGCCGATAGAGCGCAGCTGCTCTCTGATCCCTGCCGGCACCCTCTCCGGGTTGCGCATCATCGCAAAGGTGGGCAGGCTGATGCCCTTTTTTCGGCAGTAGGCGACGTTTTTTTCCAGGGTTTCCGGGTGGAGGGTCAAATCGATCACGGTGCTGTCCTTGTTGTTTTGGTGGTGGGATTGTGCCGCCGGTCAAGCCATATGCCCGAGTGGGCCGAGTGGGCCGGAATGTGCCCCCAAGCGGCTCAGAGGATCTCCTCCACGGAGGTGATGGTCTGCTCTGGCACGGTCACCCCCTTCCGGGCGGTGGCGATGTCTTTCAAACCGTTGCCGGTGGCAAGAATAACGACCAGGGCCGCCGGGTCGAGTTCGTCGGCGCACTGGACAAAGCCGGCATAGGCGGCGGCGCCGGCCGGCTCGGTAAAGAGCCCGGTCGTTGCGGCAAGCTCGGCCTGGGCGGCAAGAATCTGTCGGTCACTGACGGTGATCAGCCTTCCACCATGGTTGCGCAGCTGGTTCAGGGCGTGCAGGCCGTTCCGGGGGACATCGACACAGATCGAGTCGGCCAGGGTGGCGGTCGGTATCGCCGTGAAGCGACCGCTCTGCATGGCCTGCCAGAGGGCGGCGGAGCCGGCCGCCTGCACCCCGATGACCGTTGGTATTTTCTCGATCAGACCGAACTGGTGGAGATCGCGAAAACCCTTGTAGACGCCGGCGAGAATGCAGCCGTCGCCAACCGGCACGAAGAGCACATCCGGGGCCTGGCCAAGCTGTTGAAAAAGCTCGAGAGAGACAGTCTTCTTGCCCTCGATGGTGAGCGGGTTGTAGGCGGTGTTGCGGTTCATGCCGCCCCGGCGGCGGGTGAATTCCAGGGAGAGGTCGTAGGCCAGGTCGTAGGAACCGTCCACCCGGTGCACCGTCGCCCCATACTGGAGGGCCTGGACCAATTTGGCATCCGGTGCCGATTTCGGCAGGAAGAGGGTGACACGCTGGCCGGCGGCGGCACCGATGCCGGCCATTGAGGAGCCGGCATTGCCGGTGGAGGCCAGGGCGATATCGTTGATACCGTGCTTTCTGGCAAAGGCTGACACCAGCCAGGAGGCCCGGTCCTTGAACGAAGCGGTGGGGTTGGCACCGTCATCCTTGATATAGAGGCGGTTACAGCCGAAACGGCGGCGGAGGTTGGCCGGTTGCCAGAGCGGCGTCCCACCCACCGGTACTGGCGGAAAGTACTCAGACTCCACCGGCAGCCAGGCGAGGATGTCGGCGGGGTTGGCCGGGGCCTCGGCCATTGCCACTTCCAGCACCCCCCGCAGGGGCTGGTTGGCCTCCTGCTGCCGCTGGCATTCGGCGCAGACGGTCAATTCCGGGGCCAGGGGATAGTTTCGTCCGCACTCGCTGCAGCGGTAGACGGCTTCACGCATCGCGGGACCTCAAAAAGGTATGCCCGTCCACCATGCTGCAATCCTCTTCTGGACAGGCCTGGTGAAGAAAGTATTCGCGCCGGGGAGTTTTCCTCCCCGGCGGAAAGTCGACGACAGTATCGGCAAACAGTATCGGTGAAGGTCTATTGTACAGCCTCAAGGAAGGCGTTCATCAGTGCTTCCCCCTCGGCGCCGAATTTCTCGGCGATCAGCTTCTTCACCGCCGGAGTCGCCACCTTGCGGAACTCCTCTCTCTCGTCGGCGGTGAGCGAGTTGACCTCCATGGTTTTCGACAGCTCGGTGAGACCGCGCTCGGAGGCCTCGATCACCCGGCCCATGCCGCGACCGGCGACAATCGCCGAACGGGCGGCGGAGGTGACCACCTCTTTTTCACTGTCGGAGAGGCCGTTCCAGAAATCCTTGTTGATCGTCCAGACGTAGGGGGCGAAGACATGGCCGGTGAGGGTCAGGTATTTCTGTACCTCCTGGAACTTGGCGAAGGCGATGATCGGTACCGGGTTCATCTGGCCATCGGCCACCCCGGTCTGCAGGGCGGTGTAGACCTCCGACCAGGAGATTGCCGCCGGCTGCCCGCCCATGGCGGTGATGATCGCCTGGTGGGTGTCCAGCCCCATGGTGCGGATCTTCAGACCGGCCATGTCGGCGGGGGAGTGGATCGGCCGCTTGGAGTTGGTGATGTGGAAAAAGCCGCCGGAATCGCCGAAGCCGAGGACATGCAGGCCGGTTTTGGCGTCGATATCGGTTGCCAGCCTGGCGCCGAACGGGCCGTCGAAGACCTCGTAGGTCTTACTGATGTTGGGGAAGGCGAAGGGGACATCGAGGACTCCGATCAGCGGGTAGATCGAGGCGAAGCCGCCCACCGAGTGGATGCCGGACTGGATCACCCCGGCCTTGACCTGCTGAACCACGTCATTGTCCTTGCCCAGTTGGCCGTTGGGAAAGGTCTGCACCTCGATCGAGCCGTTGCTGCCGGCCTCCACCAGGCTTTTGAAGACCGTTGCCATCGCCCCGGTGGGGTTGTCAAAGGGGTCATCCTTGTTGAGGTGGTGCAGTTTGAGGGCCTTTGCTGCCATGGCGGTGCCGGTGGCGCCGGCCAGGGCGATCAGGGCAGACACCACAAGTATGGAAATCTTGTTCACAGCCTTCATCTTCTCCTCCTGGGGGTTGTGGCAACGTGGTTGCCATTCGTTGCGCTGTTGTCCGCTCCTGAATTGCCGGTGCGGGCACGCTCTCTACATCAGCAGCCTGGGGATGAACAGGGTCAGATCCTGCCAGTAGGCCACCAGAAAAAGGATTGCAATTTCGATGAGCAGAAAGGGGATCAGGGCGTAACTGATCGCTTCGATCTTCTCACCGGTCACCGACGACATGACAAAGAGGCAGGCGCCCACCGGCGGGGTCATCAGCGAGATGTTCAGGGCCAGCACGATCATGATTCCGGCATGGACCGGGTCCATGCCGATGGTGGTGGTCAGCGGCCCGAGCACCGGCGCCAGAATAATCAGGGCGGCGTTGATATCCATAAACATTCCGACAATCAGCAACAAGAGCAGAATCAGGCCGATGATCACCTTCGGGTTACTGGAGAGATAGAGGAAGAAGGCGGCGATCTTCTGGGGGATCTGCATGAAGGTCATCCACCAGCTGAGGATCGAGGCGCTGGCGATGATCAGGAAGACGATGCCGGTGATCCGGGCGGTGCGGATCAGCATGTCGACAATGTCGGCGAAACAGAGGGCCCGATAGACCACCACCCCGAGGAAAAGGGCGTAGAGGACGGCGATCGCCGCCGCCTCGGTGGGGGTGACAATGCCGAAGAGAATGCCGCCGAGGATGATGCCGGGCATCATGATGGCCAGAAAACTGGAGCGAAAACTCCAGAAGATCTTGACCAGACTGAAACGGTGGGTGCTTTTCGGCAAATTCAGCCGCCGGCCCAAGGCGGCGATCAGGGCCATGCAGAAGGCACAGATCAGCAGCCCGGGGATGATCCCGGCGGCAAAAAGGCCGGCGATGGAGACCCCCATCAGGGAACCGTAAATAACCATCAGGTTCGACGGCGGGATGGTCGGCCCGATGATCGAACCGGCGATGGTCACCGCGCAGGCGAAGGGGCGTTTGTAGCCCTCCTTGACCATTGCCGGTACCAGGGTGTTGCCGAAGGCGGCGGTGTCGGCCACCGCCGCGCCGGTCATGCCGGCAAAGAGGACCGAGGCGATCATGTTCGAATGGGCCAGCCCGCCGCGCAGGTGGCCGACCAGGGCGTCGGCGAACTCGGCAAGTTTTTTGGTGATGCCGGCGCGGTTCATGATTTCACCGGCGAGGATGAAAAAGGGCATTGCCATGAAGGTGAAGAGATCCAGCCCCTCAAAAAAACGTTTCGGGGCCATAAGCAGAAAGTTTTCCCCGCCGATCTGCACCAGACCGACGATACCGGCAACGCCGAGGGTGACCCCGATGGGCACGCCGATGAGAATAAAGAAAAAAAAGACCACCAGCACGGTAATCATCGCTTGCTCCTCCGCCGGTCCGGGGTGTCCTGCATGGTTGTCCTCCTCCTGTCGGCCGGGCGGCCGGTGCCGTATCGGCCGTTATTGGGTGGGTGGGGTGGTCATTTCCTGGCCGCGCATCATCGCCGAGAAGAGCTGGAAGGTGGTGAGGGCCGAGGAGACCGGTACCGCCGCAAAGGGAACCACCATGGTCATCCCGAAGATGGAGGCGTACTGGCTCATTCCCGTTTTGGCCATGCCGAGGCCGTACCAGGTGAGAAAGGCGAAGAAGGAGATACTCACCAGGTCGAGGCCGATCATCAGGGCCGTTGCCGCCCGAGGCGGGAGAAAGCGGCGGACGATGTCCAGGCCGATATGTTCGCGGTAGAAGGCACCGCAGGAGACCGCCAGGAGGGCGGCCCAGATCATGATGTAGCGGGACAACTCCTCGGTCCAGACCATCCCGAGGTGGAGGAAATAGCGTTCCACCACCCCGAACCAGATCACCATCACCATCACCGCCATCAACAGGGCGCAGAGCCGTTCCACCAGCCAGTTCACCCGGGCGGCTAGCCGTTGCAACAGTGTGGGGGGGGAAGAGGGCATCCGGCTACCTGGCGTATCGGTTAACGTAGAGGGATGGGATGACCGCATACATGGCGGCCGCCTTGACCAGTTCCTCCTTCCAGGTCAGCTCGTTGGGGGCATGGGCCTGGTCCTCGTGGCCCGGTCCGAAGCCGATGCAGGGGATGTTGTAGCGGCCCATGATCGACACCCCGTTGGTGGAAAAGGTCCACTTGTCGACCACCGGTTCGCTGGCAAAAAGCCCGGTGAAGGCGTCGACCAGGGTACGGCAGGCGGGGTGCTCCTCCGGGAGGACCCAGCAGGGGAAGTAGCATTCGGTGGGATAGATGAGGCCGGTGTAGGAGGGACGCCGGTAGTCGTACATGCTCACCGTCGCCCCGGCCTGCCGTACCGAGGGAAGGTCGCGGATCTCGGTCAGTGCCCCCTCCCAGGTCTCGCCGTCGGTCAGCCGGCGGTCGATGGAGATGGCACAGCTGTCGGCCACCGCGCAGCGGGAGGGTGAGGTGAAGAAGATCTCCGAGACGGTCAATGACCCCTTGCCGAGAAAGGGGTCGGCAGGCAGACGCTGGTGGAGCTGCTGCAGGTCGAGGAGAATGGGGGCCATCTTGAAGATGGCGTTGTCGCCCCGTTCCGGTGCCGAGCCGTGGGCGCTGACTCCGGGGACCTCCACCCGGATCTCCATCCGGCCGCGCTGGCCACGGTAAATGCCAAGAGAAGTAGGCTCGGTGGAGACGACGAACTCGGGGCGGATACCGCTCTCTTCGATGATGTACTGCCAGCAGAGCCCGTCGCAATCCTCCTCCTGGACAGTGCCGGTGACCAGCAGGGTGTAGTCACCGGCAAGGTCAAGATCCTTGATGATCCGGCCGGCGTAGACCATTGCCGCCATTCCCCCCTCCTGGTCACTGGTGCCCCGGCCGCAGATCACCTCGTCGTTTTCGTAGCCGAGATAGGGGTCGCACTGCCAGTTGTCGCGGTTACCAACCCCCACCGTATCGATGTGGGCATCCATGGCGATCAGGTGGCGGCCGGTACCGATGTAGCCGAGAATATTGCCCATCGGGTCGACCTCCACCCGGTCGAAGCCCACCGCCGTCATCTCCCGGCGGATCCGTTCGATCACCTCGCGTTCCTGGCAGCTTTCGCTGGGCAGGGCCACCATGTCGCGGAGGAAACTGCTTATCTGTGCCTGATAGTGGCTGGCTCTGGCCAGAACTGCCTTGTACTCTAGGCTGGTTATGCTCATCGATACTGCTCCGGGCGGTAGGGGCGCCGAACGTGGCTGGTTGCTTACCTTTGTGGTGTTCATCTGATAAAGTACTTCCCGGCCTCTGTCAAGGGGATGTCGGTGTCGGCCGTTCAGCGGTCGATTTCCACCCGGTCGCGGCCGCCGCGTTTGGCGCGGTAGAGGGCCTGGTCGGCGCGGTTGATGGTCTGGTCCAGCGATTCGACCCCATCAAACTGGCTGCAGCCGAAACTGAGGGTGACGGTGAGCCCCGTCTCGCCGCCCTTCACCACTATGGCCTCGGCGGCGATTTGCTGCCGCAGCTTTTCGGCAACGCGCTCGGCCTCGTTCAGATTGCAGCTCGGCAAGACCAGCAGGAACTCCTCCCCACCCCAGCGCACCGCCAGATCCGACTCCCGCAGGGTGGTTTGGAGCAGGGTGGCCAACGATTGCAGCACCAGGTCGCCGGCCTTGTGGCCGTGGCGGTCGTTGATCGTCTTGAACTGGTCGACATCGGCGAGGAGGATACTGATCGGCCGTGGCTCGCGGCGGTATTCGGTCACCATCTTCGCCAGCAGAATGGTGGCGGCGTGGCGGTTGAGCAGGCCGGTCAGTTCGTCGGTGGAGGCCATCCGCTCCAGGCGGTGCTGGTAGCGGAGAAGGACCAGATGGGTCAGGTAGGTAACCACCAGGGTGACCAAGAGGCTGATGGTCAGATTGATATAGAGGGTGCGCCGGACACCGGCCAGGGCCACCGACTCGTTCTGGATGATGAAGAGATACCACTTCAACTCGGCAATATAGTTGACATGCAGGATGTAGCGGTCACCATCCGCATCGAACTGGTACTGTCCCTGCCGGTTGTCGAGAATGCGGTCCATGATCGGGCCGAGGCCGGCGGCCTGGCGAAGGTCCTGGCCGGCCTCCTGGCCGCCGAACGCCACCCTTTTCCCCAGGGCATCGACAAAGAAGATGGTGCGGTCGAAACGTTCCTGGTACTCGCCGACCATGCGCTGTACCGCTTCGACGGTGAGACCGACACCGGTGGCGCCGATATAGTTGCCAGCATAGTCGAAGAGCCGGTAGTTGATGAAGATGGTCAGGGCATCGGCATTGGCCAGATCGGGGTCGACATTGATTTCGTACTCCTCCGCCATCTCCCGCAACCGGTAGTACCATTCGTCCCGGGGTTCATCGGGAGAGACGACTTTCAAAATCCCCTCGCTGGTGTAATAGTTGCCGCTCTTCTCGGAGACCAGAAAACTGCTGAAGGCGCCGTGGCGGCTCTTCACCTCGCCCAGGAAACGGGCTATCTCCCGGGGGTCGTTCTCGCCGCGCAGCACCCAGTCGCGGACAAAGGTGTCATGGGCCATGGTTGCCGAGACGAGCACCGGCCGCACCAGATCTTTCTGGATTTCTGAATAGATGTTGCTGGAGGTGAGGGGGAGATCCTGGTCGATTATGGCGGCCCGTATGGCCTGCCGGGAGACCTGGTAGCCAAGCAGGGAGATGGCCATAAATCCCAGGGTGAGGAGCACCGTGAGGAGGGTCAACAGGCGGCGGCGGTCCTGCAGATGTGGGTTGGCCATGGACTCTCCGATCTCCTGCCCGGCTGGAGCGCTGGTGACGGGGCTCTGGTGACAGGGCGCTGGTGACGGGACGGTGTTGACAGTTATGGACCAGGTGGCAAATCGGCACCCCGTTGTTCAGCAGGCACCAGCTTCCGCCGCTAGACTACCACAGATATCACCTGGCCAGTACGAAAAAACGGCAAATTTCGACACTGTCTTAAGGCTGCCTTGAAAAATTCGAATTTCCGTTCAAAAAGAAGGCGAAATAAAACAATTTTCCGGAGGCATCTATTTGATATTTAATGGACAAATTGTTTGCGTTCAACGCAGAGATTGGGCGGAAATACCATTTTTCAAGGTGGGCTTAAACAGGCTGTGCCGACCGGCCCTGCCGCGGCGCTACCGCTTGCGGCACTTCTAGTAGAACTGTCGAGTCTGAAAGGCCGATTCTGCCGGACAACTGCCGGCAGAATCGGGTGGTCGGGGAGTCGAGGGGTCGGCCAGGCGGGCGGTTGGGCAATCTGTGAGTTGGGAAGTTGGGCAGCAATCGGCCCTCAGCAACTCTTGCCGGGCAGTTTCCGGGGCGGCTCTGAGCTGATCCGGTGGAGGGCGAGCGGCTGGCCGGAGGCAGGGGAAAAACACCGGGGTGGAACTTGACGCAGCCAACTGTATCATGGTACGGTATTGCCCGGAAAACATAGCGGATGATCGGCAATTTCCGGCCGTCCGGTGATTTTGCAGAGAACCCTGGTATTCTGCAGGGATGATCGTCACTTTCATTCTTTAAAAAGGAGGATTGGAGGGGTATTGCAGAGAAAAATTCGGCGAAACTGAAGGTGCAAACGTGTTGTTGTGGTGTGTGACCGTTACCCAGTACACATTTAAAGGAGAGTCCATTATGAACAAAGCTGTCAAAGCAGTTATCGCGATCACTCTGGTCAATCTGCTGGTGCTTGCCGCCGGCAGTGTCTTTGCGGCACCGGAAATGATCCTCAAGTTTGCCGGGCAGAGCTCGGTCGACCACCCGGCCAGCAAGCAGATGGAGGCGATCGCCAAGGAGATTGCCGAAAAGACCGAAGGCCGGATCGAGGTCAAGGTCTATCCCGCCAACCAACTTGGCGACTACAGCCTGGTCTTTGAAGAGCAGATTCGCGGCACCATCGACATGTCCTGCATCTCCGTGCCCAGCCAGTTCGATCCGCGCATGGAACTGATCTATATCAACGGCTATGTCGGTGACTACGACGACGTGAAGCGGGTTTTCGCCCAGGATGGCTGGATGTTCAAGAAGATGAACGAGTTCAACGAGCGGCTCGGCGTCAAACTGCTCGGCTTCTTCATCGAGGGGATGATTGGTACCGGGACCACTAAGCCGGCCAAGGACCCCCTCAATCCGGCCGCTGATCAGGACGTTCTGATCCGGGTTCCCAATATGGATGTCTACAAACTGGCCGCCGAGGCCATGGGCTACCGCACCGTCACCGTCCCCTATGCCGATGTCTATCAGGCGATTCAGACCGGCGTGGTCAACGGTGTCAACGGCTATCCGGTTGCCGCTGCCTACACCGCCCTGGGAGATGTCCTCAAGCACTGGTACATGACCAACTATTCCCTGGAAGTCCTCAACCTGATGATCAGCGCCAAGACCTGGGAAAAGATCAAGCCGGCTGACCAGGCTATCATTGAGGATGTCATGGCCCGCGCCACCACCAGCAGTGTCGACAACGCCAAAAACCTTGATGAGTTCTACATGAACAAAATGAAGGAGAAGGGGATCGAGGTGCATACCTACACCAAGGAAGAACTGGTCCCGATCATGAAAGCCAGTGCCTCGACCTGGGAGAAACTGGAAGCCAACATGACCAAGGAGCTGATGGACGAATTCCGGCGCGAGCTGGCCCCGAAGTGATCCTCCAGCGCCTTAGACTGTTCTCTTAGCGGTAAACAGGGCAAACCCGGGCGGAAAATTTTCACCCGGGTTTGCTCCCTGTCTGCCAAGGGGGTTATCCGTGTTAGGCACCAACAGTGATACCACAAAATCCGCCGGCCCAGAGTGCATTATTCCTCTCGATGCACCGAAAAATCTCTTCGATCGAATCGCCATCAACGGCCTCTCCGCCATCTGCTTTTCCTCCAGCGTTGTCCTGACCCTCATCATCTGCACGGCCGCCTTCTTCCGCTACGTGGTCAAGGGTGATCTCTACGGCTACGAGGAGTGGGTGAAGATGATCGCCTTCTGGCTCTACTTCTCCGGCGCGGCCATCGGTGCCTACAACCGGACCCACGTTTCCGCCGATCTCGTCCAGGCCTACGTGCCGGAGGGGCTGCTGAAACGCTACCTGGTGGTCCTCAAGGACCTGATCACCGTCGGGGTCTGTCTGCTCTTTGCCTGGTATGGCTACGAGTTTTTCATGTTCGGTTTCATGGGGCCGCTGGGAACAGGCATCGCCATCCCGAAAAGCACCGTCTGGCGGATCAGTTTCTGGGTAGGGTATCTGTCGGTTTTCATGGGGCTGCTGTTCATGGCCCTCTATTTCACCAGAGATCTTCTGCTCAGCTCCCGTCTGCTGCTCAGAAGGATACAGAACAAGGGGACGCAGCCATGATTTTCGTCGCACTGTTACTCCTCGTTTTCTGCCTCATCATCGGCGTACCGGTTCCGGTCAGCTTCATGGCCTCGGCGGCCTGGCTGATCTTTTTCGGCGGTCCGGCCGGCGAAGGGTATCAGGCCACGCAGCTGCTCCCCTACGGTTTTGCCCAGATGAACTCGGTATCGCTGATTGCCATCGCCCTCTTCATTACCGCCGGCGGCATCATGGAAAGGGGGAAGATCGGCGAGAAACTGATTGATTTCGTCGATGTCTTCGCCGGCCACCTCCGGGGTGGTCTGGGGATTGTCGCCACCGTCTCCTGCGCCATCGTCGGTTCCATCTGCGGGGCGGCCTGTGCGACCCTCTCCTGTGTCGGCTCGATCATGTTCCCCCGGTTCCACAGTGAAGGCTACCCGCGGGGGCTGGCCGCCGCCCTGCTAGCCAATGCCTCTCTTCTCGGCCTGCTCATCCCCCCCAATGCCACCCTGATCATTTTCGCCTGGATCAGCGGCCAGTCGGTACTCGCCTGTTTTCTCGCCACGGTCATTCCCGGGTTGATGACCATAGTGCTCCTCTGCCTGGTGAACTGGTGGCTGCTCAGGAACAACAAGACCGTGCTGGTTGCCCACAAGCGGAGCTTCGCCGACAAGGTGGCGCTGTTCAAAAAGAGAAGCCGCCTGGCCGTGCCGGCGCTGATGTTGCCGGTCATCGTTCTCGGCGGTATCTACGGCGGCATCCTGACCACCACCGAGGCCTCGGCGATGGCCGTCTTCTATGCCATTCCCATCGGCATCTTCGTCTACATGGGGCTCAACCTGAAAAACACCTACGAGGTGATTATCGAATCGGCAATCACCACCGGGGTGATCATGGTGATGCTCTATTCGGTCTCCATGCTGAGCCGACTCTATATTCTCGAAGACCTGCCCGGAGTGCTCCTGGGCGTTTTCTATGCCATCTCCAACGACCCGTTGATGATCATGTTCATGATCAATCTCTTTCTGATTGTCATGGGCATGCTCATGGATGATATCAGCGTGGTCGTCCTCACCACCCCCATCCTGATGCCGATCATCATGGAACTGGGCTTCAACCCCATCCACTACGCGGCCATCGTCGGGGTCAACACCGGACTTGGCTGTATTACCCCGCCGGCGGCACCGGTACTCTATCTCTCCGGACGCCTGGGCGCCGCGCCCATCGACGAGATGATGAAGCCGTGTCTGTGGTTTATCCTCCTTTGCTGGCTACCGATGCTCTTTCTGGTGGTGTTTTTTCCGAAGATCTCGCTGCTTTTGCCACACATGATTATGGGTACCCCATGGTAGACGGAAGATGAAATTTTACCGGAATCTTTTTGCCGTTCTCTCTTTTGCCTTTTTTCTTGCCGGCATTACCAGCCAGTCGCCTTTTCCCTTTCTGGTCGCGATGGTCTGTGCGATGCTTTCCAGAACCGCTGAGAAGAAGGGGTGGCCCGACCCCTTTTGACCGACTCTACCCGACCCATTCGGCCGGGTAGGATCAGCCGGTAGCTGTACTCAGCCGTACTCCATCAAATGAAAGATCAGGAGCCTATGTCCATACCCAGCATATTCAACGATGTCATTGGCCCGGTGATGCGCGGTCCCTCCAGTTCGCACAGTGCGGCGGCCGTGCGTATCGGCCGCATCGGCAGGGAGTTGATGGCGGGGCAATTGCAGGCGGTGACTGTCGATTTTGATCTTGCCGGTTCCCTGCCGACCACCTATCTCTCCCAGGGGTCGGCGATGGGCCTCAGTGGCGGTCTCCTTGGCTTTGATGCCGCCGACGAGCGATTGATCGACTACCAGCAGGAGTTGGCCCGGGCAAATCTGCTCGTTGAGTATCGGAGCGGAAATCTCGGCGACATCCACCCCAACACCTACAATCTGACCCTGCGAAACGACCGAGAAGAGCACTCCCTGGTGGCCCTTTCCACCGGTGGCGGGATGATCGAGGTTGTCGCCATCGACACCCTCAGCCTTTCCTACACTGGTGACTGCCATGGCCTGGTGGTGTGGAGTGCAGAGGGCCTTGAGTCCCATTCGGCGCTGTTGAGGCAGGCCGGTTGCACCCTGACCGGCCCTCCTCCCGGTCAGCCCTTTCTCCTCTTCGCCCGGCGGGCCAGACCATTCGACGGCGAATTGCTGCAGGCCCTCGCTGCACTGCCGGGGGTGGTCAGGACGCTGGCACCGGTTCTGCCCATCCTCACCACTCCGGAAAGCTCGGTACCCTTTACCACTGCCGAGGAGATGGAGCGATTTGCCGGGGAAGGGGCGAAACTGGACGAACTGGCCCTTTCCTACGAGGCGGCCCGTGGCGCCGTCAGCCGGCAGGAGGTGCTGGCGCGGATGCTCGACCTGGTGGATATCCTCGATAACTCGGTCCGCATCGGCCTGCAGGGAACGGCACACGAGGATAGAATCCTTGGCTGCCAGTCCGGCAAATACCGGTCGGCGCAGCAGGGGGGTAAGCTGCTCAACCTCGGGCTGCTTGATCAGGCCATCCCTTACATAACCGCCCTGATGGAGGTGAAGAGCGCCATGGGGGTGATTGTCGCCGCCCCCACCGCCGGCTCCTGCGGTGGTTTGCCGGGCACCGTCCTCGCCGTTGCCGACGCCCTGCAGATGGGCCGTGAGGCCAAGGCCAGAGGACTCCTGGCCGGGGGGCTCATCGGTGCCCTGATTGCCACCCGTTCGACCTTTGCCGCCGAGGTGTGCGGCTGTCAGGCAGAGTGCGGTGTCAGTTCCGGAATGATCGCCGCGGCCGTGGTCGCCATGCTCGGCGGCGATGCTGCGGCCTCCCTGGCGGCGGCATCGATGGCCCTGCAGAATATCTTCGGCATGGTGTGCGATCCGGTGGCCGGGCGGGTGGAGGTCCCCTGCCTTGGCAAGAATATCCTGGCCGCCGGCAACGGTGTCGCCAGTGCTAATCTGGCCCTGGCCGGCTTTGACCAGGTCATCCCCTTTGATGAGACGGTGGCGGCGATGGACAGTGTCGGCCGCGCCCTCCCCCACGAACTGCGCTGTACCGCCCGGGGTGGTCTCTCCCTCACCCCCGCCTCAATAAGACTCGCCGAAAGACTTGCCAAGCACGGCGAATCCGGCAGTTGATCACCTCCGTGAAGAGACCCTCCCCTTTCCGGGGAGGGTGGCAGTGAAGAGGGTCCCGCTCATCATTTCCTGTCACAATTCTGATTTTTCCCTAATCGCCACCTGCTACTTTTGGTGCGCAATACCGGAAGTGACGGCCGTCGCCGCATGGGGCAGCACCGGTCGAGCCAACAACAGAGCCGGAGGGGAAGTGATGTTTACAGTCGACCAGGTGGTTGCCGAACACTATCCGGGGCTGGCCCGGGGTCCGTGGTATCGGCCCCTTCTTGGACCTTTGCTCCGACGGATGGTGCACGAGAAGCGGTTCGTCGAGTTTGCCGAACGTTATCCGCACCTGCACGGGATCGAGTTCATCGAGCAGGCTCTCGATTATTTTGACTGCAGCTATGTGGTCTCCGACCGGCAGCGGGAACATATCCCCCCCAGCGGTCGGGTGGTGATCGTCGCCAACCACCCGATCGGTTCCCTGGACGCCCTCTGCCTGCTCAAACTGGTGCATGCGGTGCGCTCGGATGTGCGGGTGGTGGCCAACCACCTGCTGTTGGCGGTGGCCCCGTTGCGTTCCTGCCTCCTGCCGGTACCGACCATGACCGGCCATATTTCCCGGGGGGAGCTGAGGCGGATCGAGGAGGCCCTGGCCCGGGAGGAGGCGTTGATCATTTTCCCGGCCGGCGAGGTGTCACGGCTGGGACCGGCCGGGATCCGTGATGGCCGCTGGCGCCCCGGTTTTCTCAAGGTTGCCGAATCGGGCCGAGCCCCGATTCTGCCGATCCATGTCGAGGGGCGCAACTCCTGGTTCTTCTATCTCTCCTCGCTGGTGGCGAGGCCCCTGTCGACCCTGTTGCTGGTGAGCGAGATGTTCCGACGGCCGAGCAGACAGTTTCATATCACCATCGGCGCCCTCATCCCCTACCGGAGTCATGCCGGTCTTGGTCTCTCCCGGCGGGAGAAGTGCCAGTTGGTGAAAAAGCACCTTTACCGGGTCGGGGCGGGGAAACGGCCACTGCTGGCCACCGAGTCGGCCATTGCCCCGGCTGAACGCAAGGCCGACCTGAAGAGGGCGGTGGCCGAGGGTGATCTGCTCGGCAAGACCCCGGACGGCAAGAGCATGTACCTGTTTCAACCCAGCGAATCGTCGGTGGTGATGCGGGAGATCGGCAGACTGCGGGAAGTGGCCTTTCGTGCCGTCGGCGAGGGGACCGGCCTCCGCCGCGATCTCGACCCCTTCGACTGGTACTACCACCACCTGATTCTCTGGGACGAGGAGGATCTGGAGATCGCCGGAGCCTACCGTTTTGCCGATGCGGTGGCGGTTCTGCGCCAGCGGGGGAGTGGCGGACTGTACAGTGGCAACCTGTTCCGCTTTTCCCCGGAGCATGCGTCGTTTCTCGAACAGGGTCTGGAACTCGGGCGCAGCTTTGTCCAGCCACGCTACTGGGGGAACCGCAGCCTGGAGTATCTGTGGTACGGTATTGGTGCCTATCTGCAAAAGAATCCCCAATACCGCTATCTCTTCGGGGCGGTGAGCATAAGCGGCACCATGCCCCAGGCCGCCAAGGAACTGCTGGTCTTTTTTTACCGGCTCTATTTCGGCAGCACCAGGCCGAGCCCCTGCTCACGCAACCCCTTCAGCTTTTCTCAGCCGCTGGCCGCCCTTGCCGACGAGTTCTCCGGCGACGACTACCGTGCCGATTTTCGCCGCTTGAAATCCCTCCTCGGCAATCTCGGTACCGCCGTACCGCCGCTCTACAAACAGTATTCCGAACTGTGTGAACCGGGAGGGGTGGTTTTTCTCGATTTTTCCATCGACCCCGCCTTCAATGACTGTGTTGACGGGATGGTGGTGGTCGATACCCATCGCCTGAAAGAGCGAAAAAGGCAGAAGTATATCAGCGGTTCGCCACTCAACTGAACGGGTAGGGCCGTTCGCCGAGGCGCAGGCGGGCCTCGATCGCCTGGATCAGCGGCAGGCAGTCCCAGATTCCTTCGGCGACGTAATGGGCCCCGGCCCGGGTAAAGCCCTCGCCGATTGCCTGCAGCCGGGCGTACCGGGCGGCCGGCGGCAGGTTGTCGGTCTCCTCCCGGCTCATCCCCAGTTGATTGCCGGAGCGGGTCAGGCCGATGGTCCACATGCCGGCGTTCAACCCCTCCTCGATGTCACTGATGGTGTCACCGATCTTGACCATTGCCTCCAGGGGGTAAATCTCCAGGGCAATGGCGTTCTGCCAGCACATCCAGGGGTAAGGGCGCCCCGCCGGCACATCGGATGAGCAGAAGACCGCATCGGGACGATAGCCCTGCCCGGCGGCAAGGGGGAAGAGAACGTTCATCATCGATCGGGTATAGCCGGTGGTGGAGCCGATTCGTATGCCGAGGCGGCGCATGGCCACGACAAAATCGATGGTGCCGGGAATGAGTCCGGCGTGGTTGGCCACGGCGGCAACCATCATAGGCTCGGTCTGGGCGTAGACGGCATCCACCTCATCCTCGCCCGGCTGCCTGCCGAATTTTTCCACCCATGCCCGGGATATCCGTGGCAAGCGCAGCATGGAGCGGACGTGCTCTTTTTTCTCCAGGCCCATGAACTGGCGGGCTTCGGCCAGTTCGACGGTGATCCCGAAATGGCGGAAAGATTCGACAAAGACGGCGGCCGGGCCGAGACAGCCGTAATCGACGGTGGTGCCGGCCCAGTCGAGGACCACCGCCAGCACCGGCCCTGTGTACGAGGTGTTGCGGACGAAGGGGTGCATGAGAAACTCCTTATCAAGAAAATTTGTTTCCGTTCAGTTGGAATACCTTTGCCGGCCCGGCACAACAAAAAAAGTAGGCAAACGCCTCTTTACCGCATATCTGCCGGGCCCTTCCGCCCTGGGAGGCAGCAGGGAGGGCCGAAGACGCTATCGCCGCCGGTCACGCACGATGACCGATCCAGCCATCTCTTTTGCCCGTTTTTTCAGGTCGCTGGCAATGGAGGAAACCTCGGCGAAGGAGCTGATTGGGTGGATTTCGGTGCTGACGATGCCGATCGAAAGGGAGAGAAGGCCGAACTGCTGCTCCTTGCCGTGCCGGTCGACACTGCGGTAGGAGTTCAGCCGGCATTCTTCTGCCGAGTGGAAGAAGGGCAGGCAGTCGGCAAAGGCGGCAATGAGATATTCGCAGATGGCGATGGAGTTTTTCGGCCTGGTAATGAGGATGAAGTCATCACCGCCGATATGTCCGGCAAAGCCGATCGGGCTTGCCTCCCATTTGTGCAAGGCTGCAACCATCAACTCGGCGACCTTCTTGATTACCTGATCACCCATGGCAAAGCCGTGCCGGTCGTTGTAGGGCTTGAAACTGTCGAGGTCGATGTAGCAGACGTCAAAATGGATCGATTGGGAGAGCATTTTGGCGATTTTCCGCTGGATATAGTCATTTCCGGGCAGGCCGGTGAGGGGGTTGGCACCACGCGCCTGCATCATGCTGTTTTCGGTGACGGCGTTGAGGATGTTGCTGACCGATACAACCCCACTGTAACTGCCGCTGCGGGTAACGCAGATATCGTCGTAAACCTGTGCCTGCCGGCGCAGCGGAATCTTGCGGGAGACATCTTCGACGGAGAGATGGTGCGGCACCTGCAGGAAGTCCTCCTCGAGGTTGTCGGCAATTTTCTTGTAGTAGTTCAGGCTGTGGCCGTAGCCGAACCGGCCGACCATGTGGTTCTCCATAAAGCGATGCCTGTTGAGGAGACCACAGAGGAGCCCCTTCCGCAGCACCGGCAGGCAGAAGAGATTCGGATCCTGGTTGAAGCGGCTCAGTGCATCCAGGGTCCGGTCCGAGTCTGAGAGCGGTTCGATATGGACGGCGATGTCGCCGACACAAATCACTTCATCGAAATGGTTGGTTGCCGATGGCTGCGGCTGGAAGTCGGCGGGGGTATGGATATCGGCCTCGACGGCCAGTTCGGGAGCAGGTCTGGCCAGCAGGTATCCCTGGGCGAGATTGATACCTAGATCCAGGCAGATACGTAAATCCTGCGGCCGTTCCACCCCCTCGCCGATCACTTCGATGCCGATGCGGTGGCAGGCTGTGGCGATCGAGTCGATCAGATTGTAATTGATACTGTTTTTTGGACCATCCTGGAAAAAATGACGGTCGATCTTGACGAAGTCCGGTTCGATGAGGGAGAGCATCTTCAGGCCACCGAAGCCGGCACCGAAATCGTCAATGGCCACCTTGAAGCCTTTGCTGCGGTAATGGCTGATCGCCTTGGTGAAGGTCTCGTAGTTGGCCACCGCCTCGTGCTCGGTGATTTCCAGAACGATGTTCTGGCGGGAAAACCCGTAGCGGTTGGCCAGCAAGGCGGTGGTCCCGACGTGGTGCTCAGGGTTGAGCAGGCTGTTGGGGCAGATGTTGAGAAAGAGCAGGGCCGATTTTTCCGGGAGCCCCCTGGCTGCCGCCAGGGCCATGCCGTTCTGTCGGCAGAGCATGTCGAGTTCAAACGTCAGGTCAGAGAGCATGGCCTGGTGAAAGAGTTCCTCGATGCTGTCAAAGGGGTTTGCGCCGATGGTTCGGCAAAGGGCCTCGTAGCCGAGGATTTTCCCCTGGTCAATATTGACGATGGGCTGGAAGTGGCAGGTGAGGCCGGAATTCTCGATGAGATCGCGGATCATCACGCCCTCCAGCGGGGCATGGCTGATGAGGGTTGTGTTCAGCGTCATGGCAAGGGGTATCTGCTGCGGATTGATTAGTGCCGTCATATCGATGGTCCCTGAGAGTTGTGGAAAGATCCGGATGGTGCAGTATACCGTGGGAAATGTCAGGAACAGGTTGCGTTTCTGATAGGTTTTGGTGAGGGCGGAGGGCGTTCGGGGTAGCTGGTGAAAAAATCTCCCCTGCTGCCGGTTCCGCCCTAGACGGCAGGCAACTCAGAGCAGGTCGCTGGCCAGTTCGGCAAGTTCCGAACGTTCGCCCTTCTGCAGATCGATATGGGCGTAGAGGTGCTGACCCTGCATCCGATCGATCAGCGAACTGAGGCCATTTGAGTGTATGTCCAGATAGGGATGATCAATCTGCTGGACATCACCGGTCAGGACAATTTTGGTTCCCTCGCCGGCCCGGGTGATAATGGTCTTTACCTCATGGGGGGTAAGATTTTGGGCCTCATCAACGATCATATATTTTTTGACCAGACTCCGCCCGCGGATATAGGCAAGGGGCTCAATCATCAGCTTCCCGTCATCCTGCATCTTCTGCAATCGCTTGGCAGTATCGCTGCTCGCAGCGAACTGGCCGCGGATCACCCCGAGGTTGTCATAGAGGGGCTGCATGTACGGGCCGATTTTTGAATTGATATCTCCGGGCAAGTAGCCGATATCCTTATTGGAGAGCGGGACAATCGGCCGGGTAAGCAGGATCTGCTGGTAGCGCTTACGGCTCTCAAGGGCTGCGGCCAGGGCAAGCAGGGTCTTGCCGGTGCCGGCTTTGCCGCTGATGGTCACCAGGGGGATGCTGAGATCGAGCAGGGCGTGCACGGCAAAGCTCTGTTCGGCGTTGCGGGGGGAGATCCCGTAGACCGTCTGTTTGCGGACCCTGATCAGTTGGTCGAGTTCCCGGCGGTAAACCGCCAGGGCGGATTTGCGGCTATTTCTGAGAATCAGGTATTCATTGTTCACCAGCGGTGGGTCAATCGTCATCAGGCTGCCGTCGGTAACCGTTCCCTCGGCAGAATAGAGCGCATCAAGCAGGCCGTCCTCTACATCGTTTATCAGTCGACAGCCTGGATACAGTTTATCCGGGTCGCGCACATGGTCGGTGGTGTAATCCTCGGAGAGCAGGCCGAGCGAGCGGGCCTTCATCCGCAGGTTGACGTCCTTGCTGACCAGTACCACTTCCCGGTGGGTATTCTCTTCGGCAACATGATAGGCGATATTGAGAATACGGTGGTCTGGTTTGTCGCGGGCCGGAAAACTTGCCAACAAAGCTGCATGCATCGGGCTTTCCAGGCGAATAACCACATTGCCCCGGTCGGGGCCGATCGGCAAACCGCCATTGAAGAGCCGTTCGGCACTCAGTTCGTCGAGGCTGCGGACAAACTGGCGGGCGTGGTAGTTGATGATCTGTTGGCCTTTTTTAAAATGATCCAGCTCCTCGAGAACAGTGATCGGGATAATGATGTCGTGCTCAGCAAAGTTATAGAGGCAGGAACTGTCATGGAGGATGACGTTGGTATCGAGGATAAATGCTTTTTTAGTCATGGGGTTCCAGGAAAAGGGTTGTGGGAAATTGAGAGGCCCGGGCGAACAGCCATATGCGAACGATTGACGGTAAACCCAGTCAGTCTGGGCATGGAGATTATGAGATATGACAGCCTATAATTTGCCATTGCCACAGAAATTGATCTTTGCCCGAAAAAACCAGAGCAGCACAGCAAAAAAAACCAGCAACAGGACCACGAGAAGCATCCCGCTACACTCCAGCCACTGCGACAACTTTTCGAGATTGTGGCCGAGGAAATACCCAAACAGCAAAAATTGGCCAATACCAGCCACCACCCCGAGAATGTTGTAGAGAGTGAAGGTCGGATACGGCATTCGGTACGCCCCGGCCAACGAAGGAACGATCCAGGAGAATGGTCCGGCAAGACGAGCCAGAAAAACCGCCCACGGGCCATGACGGGCAAAAAAACCGGCTCCCCGACAGTAGCGCTCTGGCGAGAGGAATCGCCCGACTATCGGCCAGTTGCCAAGGGTGTCGTAGAGGCGCAGACCAAACCTGCGCCCCAGCCAATAACTGGCATTATCGCCGAGAATTCCCCCGAGAAACAATGCTGCCGCCACCACCGGCCAGTACAAAGTCCCGGCACCGGCCAAAACCGCCCCGGACAGGAAAAAGATCTCGCCATACACAAAAAAGGATAGGGGAATCAATGTCTCAAAAAATGCACCCAGAAAGAGAATGAGGTACGCCAGGTTTTGATGGCCGGAGAGGACTTCGAGCATGCCGGCGGAGGAAAAAAGATCAACGGACCACGTCATAGCTCTTTCTTCTTTGTACACGTAGCGGCAGGAGGCTTTCGACCAGCCAGCGCATACTCTGTCGGAAATAACCGTTTGCGGCAAAGCGGCGGACTGAAGTTGACACCTGGTCGGTGGGAAGGAAAAAAAAGTGGCCGTATTCGCGACAACGACGAAGGAAAAGAAGGTCTTCGGCCAGTTGCAGGCTTTCATCAAAACCAACCTGGCGAGCAACGGCGGTCCTGGCAAACTGCAGGGAAAAAGAGGTTCTGGTGAGGCGATGAAGCAGGTTGAACAAGGTAAACCACAACCGGGCATACCTGTGAGCACGTGAGTGGGGGGAAATTTTCGCCGTACCAACGCTCAGCCTCTCTCCGTTCCGGTTCAGCCAAGTGTTCAGGTGACGCAGGAAAAACGGCCCGAGACGGGTATCGGCGTCACAGAAAATGACCCAGTCAGATCTGTCAGAGGTGTTGTACAAGCCGGTGTTTTTGGCAATTGAGACCCCTTGCGAACACTGCAGGACGGAGATCCGGCAAGTTGCCCGGGAATTGCGGGCGACTGATTGTGCGATTTCAAGCGTAGCGTCGGCCGAACCGTTTTCGACAATCAGGATTTCGTAGCGCTCGCCGGGGTAATCCTGAGCCAGAAGAGCGTGCAGGGTAGGTAAAAGTTCGGCTTCTTCATTATGGGCGGGAACGATGATGGAAAAAAACTGCTTGTGCAGCATCGGTTCAATACAGGCAGTGATTCGACGCAATGTCTCCCGGGTGGTCCAAGGCGGTACAAATTGCGCCATTTGCTCACTCTCCGCAACAGCCTGCAGCAGATCAAATTGGTCATTTTGCCAACGCGTGGCAAAATGGTTTCGGCCGCCAAGATATGCCGCCAGATACTCCTGCTCGGTCTGGTTTGGAGTAGGAATAAGCAAGGCTCTCCTGCCATGTTCAACCAGATCCATAACCGTTGAATAGCCGGCTCGGGAAATTATTCTGCGGGCGCGGTTAAACATCTCCTGGCGCAATTTGCCACTGACCATTCCATAGACCTGTATATCTGGCTGCACCGCAACCGCTGACTGGTTGTCGTTGCCCTGATCGGTGCCAAGAACAAACACTTTCCGCCCCTCCAATTGCGTGGCCTGCCTGAGCAACTCACCGACAAAATGGTTTTTATGTTCGACAAGATAGCCACTAACAATAAACAGGTAATCAATATCCTGAACAACATTTAGCGGTTGATAGGAAGACAAAATGCCCACAAAGCAATGACCTGTGGGTATTGAACCTCGGGTATGGGCCAGTGCGCCACTCAGGTTATGCTGCTGATCCGGAAAGTCGGGAATCAGGATGCGATCAAATTTTCGTAAAGAAAGGTGGTTGAGATACTTGGTAATCCCGAAAGTAAAAGATAAACCTTTGGGCGGAATGAAGGCGATTTGATGGGTAAGTATGTAACTTGGTACAAACTGGCTCCGGATTCCATACCGGCCGTCACTGAAGATAAGGTCATAGCCATCTACCAGTGGCTTGACCAACCTGTGCTCTTTTTTGATCAACAGCCAGGTTTTCAGAAGATCAACCAGCAGGTACCAGTAGAAGCGCCAGCCTGTGCCCCTCTCCAGTGGCGGGTAGTCGGTGATCTGGTGAAAACTGACCGCTGTATCCGGACCAAGTTCCCGCTGGAGAAAGGAGAGGGCGGCACCGTCACAAATCACAGTGACCGCGTATCCCTGACGGAGGAAGTCACGCAGAACGGCCAAGCTGCGCGTGGCATGGCCCAGGCCAAGAGAACTGATTGCGAAAAGCGCCTTAGGCATGGAGGGGATCATAAAAGACGCGGTCAGTCGGCGACCTGTGGTCAGTTCGTATGGACCTTCTGCAGCATGAGCCGTGGTACTTGCCAACACCACCAGGCCGAGAACAGGACAACCTGATTCTCACTGCTACAGTAGCGCTACTTTCATTAGGAAAAAAATAGAAAGTGATGAGGAATGCTTTAGGCCTGTCTTTCAGCCCACCCGCATAGAACACTGAAAGTCCACCTGGTAGGTCTTGCCATCGGCGGCAGTTGTTGCATTTTTTGCAACAACTGCCGCCCTGCTCAACTCCCCTTCCCGAAAGATGTTTCCAAGGTGTCTGGAGATAACCGATTTATTCCGGTCAAACAGTTCTGCCATCTGGTTCAACGAGAGCCAGACAGTATCCTCCTGCAGTCGGACATCCAACCGGGTGTTGCCGTCTTCAGTCTGGAAGAGGATGATGGTACCGGGATTGGAACAAGTCTGTTGCTGATGGGAAGATGGCTCCATTACAACTCCACTATCTTGTGAATGGTTTATAATTTCTCTTGCAACGTGACACCGTCAGGAACAACACCAAGGCGCATGTCAACAAACAGCTCGAACAGTTTGCGATCGTTTTCACCGAAACCGGTTTGCGCGGCAAAGGCGCCAAGGGGGCTGAAGGGTTATTCTTTCCGCTGCACGGCCATCTCCCTGAAGAGCGACCGGGCCATGGCGGCAAGGGCCACGACCCCGGCGACCAGGACCAGCCAGAGGAGCCAGGTGCGCCAGGGCGGGGGGGGCGCAGGCGGCAGCAGGGCCTTGTCGCCGCCGAGTTCGACCGCCACCCCCACTTCGGCTCGGCGGAAGAGGGCGCTGTCGACCGGTTCCACACTGTCGCCCTTGCCGTACATGACGTCCCGGCCGACCACGGCGGCGACATCGGTGCTGTACTGTTGCAGCTCGGCCAGCGGCTTGCCGGAACCGAAGGCGAGCAGAAAGGGTGGGCTGCCTCGGCCGACAAAGGTCAGTTCACGGGGCTGATAGCCAAAGGCAAGTGCCGGCCATCGGCCCTGGCCGAAGGCGGCGCCGTCCTCCCGCACTACCAGCCGCCAGAGGGTGTCTGCGGCCGGTGCGAAGGTGCAGAGCGTATCTTCGGCAATCAGTTCATCGACGCGCAGGTGGTAAAAGGGTTTTTCACACCGCTTCTGCCACTGTTGCCCCTCATCCTGTCGGGAATAGAGGGCCAGGGAGGCAAAGGAGTTCTCTTCCGGGAATGAGACGCGCATCGCCGCAGGGCTGATCCGGTGCGCCAGGGTGTAGAAGATCTCCATTTTGCCGCCACTTTTGCCGCCACTCTCACCGCCCTCGGCGGGCAGAGGGGGCAGCCAGTGCAGACCACTGTCCGCCCCGGCCCGGAACAGGCCGTGAACCGCCAAAAATCTGGGGCCGGCGCTGGCCGTCGGCCAGCCGATCCGCAGATACCTGGCCTTCACCCGGGGCAGCGCGATGGTGTTCTGCCGGATCAGCTGGCCCCGGAAACGCAATTCGGCCAGAACGCCCCGGCTGACAAGGGTCTGCCAATGGAGCAGATCGTCACTGCTTTCGATGTGCAGAGTGGTGATTGCCCCCTCTCCATCGTTCTGCCATTTGAATTCCAGTGCTCTTAAGGGGTTCGGGGCGTTCGGAACGTTCGGGGTGTTCCGGGCGTTCAGGGCGTTGGCGAACCGACTGATGTCCAGAAGATAGCCGGCCGGAGAGTCGTCCTCCTCCGTTGCCGTGCTCTGCACCTCAAGGATATCGCCCCCCGGGCTTCTCGCCACCCGTATGGCCAGATTGCCGCCGCGGTGCAGGTTTTCTGCCGAGAGGGGGAAAAACGGCACCTCCCGCCGCTCGCCCTCCGCCTCGACAGTGCCGGCCGGTTGAATGCTGTGCGGCAGCGGTTCGCCGGCGGCGTTGAAAACCCCGACATCGGCAAGGCTGTGGTGGCGCACGGTCCGATACAACTCGGCGGGGATTTCCAGACTGTACATCGCCCCGCCTGCCGGCACCTGCAGGGGGAAGCCGCGGGCAAAATCGTCCGGGGTCAGGCCGGCCGCGGCCGCGGTGACGGTGCTCAGCAGCAGCACCGGGAGCAAGCAGATGTTCATGACGGGTTTTCCTTGTGTTTGGGGGGCATCGGCGAAAAATAGCCGATTATCAGCATAAGAACCCCGACAACGAGAAAGGAGACGATCCGGGCGACTGTGCCGGTTCCGGACAGGTCGATCAGCAGCAGCTTGGCCACGGTCAGGGCGAGGAGTGCCGCCCCGACAATCCAGATGGTCCGTGACTGGTGCCGGGCAGCCCAGATGGTAATCGCCAAGGCCCCGAAACCCCAGACGGCGGCGATGGCGGCCTGGTAGATGGTGGAAAGGTACAGGGCCCCGATATCGTAGCGCACCCCTGCGTAATAGTGCACGATTCTGGCCACGACACAGTTCAGCCAGCCGAAAAACAACAGGCCGACCAGGGGAAAGCACCAGGAAACCAGGCTGTTCCGCCAACCCTGCCAACGACCCCGGTTGGCCATCGCCCGCATGATCAGAGTGCAGAAAATGGCCAAACCGAGCAGTTCAACCGGGTTGAGGATGGGGAGATAGGGCAGGGGGCTTGGGTTGCCCGAAGAGGTACAGGAGACCAGCAGCCAGATGATCATGGCGAAGGCCGGTCCGCCGGCGCCCGGCCCGAGATAGGTGTCCGGATCCCTGCCGACCGGCCAGCTGTTTGTTTTTGCCAGGTGCAGCAGGAGAAGGGTGCTGGCGACAGGGATCAGGGCCCAAGTCGCCGCCACCCACGCCGGGCCGGTAAAGGGGAGCTGCTTGACCAGCCAGGCACTCTCATGGCTAAGCACAAAAACGAGGAGCCAGAGAGACACGGCATGGTACCAGCCACCGATTCTGGCCGGCCAATATCTGCTGAAGTGGTAGAGAATCCGGTAGAGGACAAAAAAGGCAATTCCCCAGGCGGCCAGCCCCCAGCCTTCCAGCAGGTGTGTCGTGTGGCCGGAGGACAGCCGATGGAAGAGAGCGGCAACCATCCCGGGTAATTGGAGGAGCAGCACCAGGGCCAGGCGGTGCCAGCCCAACTTCTCGCCGGCAAAGCCGGCCAGAATAGCGGTTGCGGAAAGATAGAGGAGCAGAGCGTTTCCCTCCTGGGCCGTGGCAAAGTGGCGGTCGATCTCCTGCAGGCCGCCGATATACCACCAGATGGTGGCAAGCGTCAGCAGTGGCAGGGGCAAGAAGCGCTCAAAGGCCGTCACCTCGCTTGCCTGGCGGTCCAGCACATGGGCGGAGAAGAAGCCGCTCAAGGCCAGGAAAAGGCAGCCAAGGTAATATCTGTTGGCAAAGAGTGTGCTCTCGAAGGGATAATAGACGGAGGTGAGAAAAATCGCCCCGGCCGCCAGTTGCAGGGCCAGGCCGGCATAGCGGGCCAGAACCCGCCCCTGCCGGGCGCCAACCCACACCATTCCGGCCCCCTCCACGGCCCAGATCGCCCCCGACCAGTGGCTATCCAGGGCCAGCGGAATGGTCAGCGTGGTAAAAATTACCCCCAGAGCGAGAAAGGTCTCGGCAAGAAGGCGCAGGTGGGCGGCAACTCTTTTCCAGATCACCCAGGCCATGACCAGATAGAAAAAGCCGAAAGCAAGAGCCGAAAAGGCCATGCCGTAGGGAAAGTCCCGCACCAGAAAATACTGCAGGGCGGTGGCGATGAGCGGCAGGCCGAACACCAGCGGGCCATCGATAAAGCCCCGCAGGTTAAGGGGCTGGCGCAGGGCAAAGAGGATGGAGATGGCGAGATAGAAGAGGAAGAAAAGCAGCAGGAAAGGCTCGGTGGTGGCAAAATGTTCCGGCTGATAGCCGCCGCTTCCCCAGACGGTGCCGATCCCGAAGGTACAGAAAAAGCCGAGCAGGTTCAGTTCCCGCCAGGCCTTGAACCAGGCGATGGCCACGATGCCGCCGTTGAGCAGGGCAAAATAGCTGAAGAGGAGCACATGGCTGCCGCTGCCGGTGGACATGAGCACCGGGGCAAGAAAGCCGCCGATGGCAGCGAAGAAGGCCAGAGAGCGGCTATTCTGCAAGACCGCCAGCAGGCAGGAGAACCCCACCAGCAGGACCAGCAGCACAAAGGCGAAGAGCGGCGGCAGCAGGCCGTAGAGCCTGCCGGCGCCAAAAACTACCAGGTAGAGGATACCGATCCCGCCACCCTGCAGGACGAGGCCATAGCCGCCCTCCTTCCAGCGCAGCCGCCAGCCGGTAGCGAGCAGGATGAAGCCGCCGGCGGCAGCGGCGGCAAGGCGGAACTCGAGGGGCAGCAGACCGCGCTGGGCCGCGTATTTGACCAGAAAGGAGACCCCGAAGAAGAGAATGACAATGCCGGCACGCAACACCGGATTGCCGCCGGTAAAAAAACCTGACACCCGTTGAAAGGTGGCGAGGGCGTTTTGGCCTCCTTTGCCGAGGAAGCCAAAAAAGCGGTCCACAACTCCGAACCGCCAACCACCCACCCGGGCGGCAAGGTCCATTCCTTTCGACTGCCGGTCGGGCTGCTGTGCCGGGTCAGGTTGATTGGAAGAATCTTCCGGGATCGGGCAAAAAAGTACCTCCTCCCGGTTCACTTCTGCCTGGCGGGCAGCCCTGGTTGGCGATTCTGCCGGTGGTTGAACGAGTTCGTCGACCCTTTTTCGCAGCGCCAGCAGTTCGGCAAAGATCAGTCCCAGGCAGAGCCCGAGAAGCGCCCCCCCCAGGCCGCTGCGCAGGATGCCGCTCTCCCCGACCACTGCCCCAGCCAGTATCGCCGGCACGATGAAGGCAAGCCGTTTCATTTCCGCTCTACCAGTAACCTTTTGTGTCATTGGCAGCCTGCTGGCTGCCGCTTGCAGCTCCATGCCTGGGAACAAGGTTTCGACGATCTCTTGTGCCCACGAAAACGGATCCTGCTGTGCCGAACCATGTATCAATCACCTTTATATATCACAAAACAATGCAATGCAGCACAAGCATCTCGGGGTACCTTGACACGGCATGGCCAACTCATCACACAACGGAGTTCCTGCAATCACCGATCATCACCACCTTCCATAGCCCGGAGGGAGAAGGCTACGACTTCCAGGGTTTTTACCAGCGATTGAAAACGGCGGGCTTTGTCATCTATCCCGGTAAGGTCTCCGACCACGATACCTGCCGTATCGGCACCATCGGGGCAGTCGGGCCGCACGATATTGAGCGGCTGCTTGTCGCCCTGCGCGGTGCCATCACCTGGTAGGGGTGGCAAGGGTTCAAGCCGCTCGCCGGGAAAGATCGTCACAACTGCCACCCTGGCCGGCAACGATATCCCAGGAACGGATGAAGGCACCGGCAAAAGAACGTTCCTCCATCAATTGTCGAGCCGCTTTGCCCATTTTGCGCCGCTGTTCCTGGTTGACGGCCAGAAACCTGATTGCCCCGGCCAGGGCCGCTGAATCACCACCGGGCACGACCAGCCCGGTGGTGCCCGGCTGGACGTTTTCGCTGGGGCCGCCCTGATCGCTGACGATCACCGGCAGACCAGAGGCCTGGGCTTCAAGGATGACGTTGCCGAAGGTGTCGGTAGTGCTGGGGAAGACGAAGATATCGGCCGAGGCGTAGACCGTCGCCAACTCTTCGCCGGTGAGAAAACCGGTGAAGGTACAGGGCATGCCGACGAGACTTTGGCGCATCTCTTTCAGGTAGGGTCCATCGCCCACCACCACCAGGTGGAGGGAGGGCCGGGAGGTGCTGAGTGAGGCGAAGGCGGTAGTGAGCACCGGCAGATTCTTCTCCTTTGAAACCCGCCCGACATAGAGCAGAGTCGTCTCCTCTTTGATCCGGTATCTGCTGGAGAGGAGGCCGTTGCCCTTATCGGGGTGGAAGCGTTTGGTGTCGATTCCGCGGGGAATGAGGCGGATCTTTTCCGGCCGGATTCCCCGATCAATCAGTTCGGCGGCGGAATTGCGGGAAGAGACCGAGATCTGGTCCATCTGGTCGTAGTACCAGAGCATATATTTCCAGGTCAGTTGCTCCATGTCCGGATCACCGGTGAGATATTGGGCGTATTGCGGGAAGGCGGTGTGGTAGGTGCCGCTGATCGGCAAGTTGAGGATTCGGGCGATGGCCAGGGCGGCCAACCCGATAGGGCCGGGAGTGGCCGACTGGATGTGGCTGAAGCGCTCTTCGTGGCAGAAATTGAGCATCTCCAGGAAGGGCGGATAACTGAGTTTTTGTCCGGGATACTCGCGGAGTTCATAGCTGCCGATGGGATTGAAGTTGCGCAACCCCGGCTCTCCCTCTCCCCCTTCCTTCTCGCAGGTTATGACAGTCAGCTTGCGGCCGGTTGTCCGGGCCGCACCGATCTGTTGGCGAAGGGTATGGGCGACACCGTTGACCTGGTGGAAGGTGTCGGTGAAGTGGGCGATTTTGGCGGTGGTGGCTGGTTGCGGCGCATCTTTGCCGGCCGGGGACCAGGAGCTGAGCACCTCATCGTTTAAGGCACGATCCCTGTTGAACTGGGAAAAGGAGACGAAAAACGGGGCAAGGAGGGCATAGAGTCCGCCGGCCGAACCGATGGTCTGAAAGATATTGAAGACATTGGCACCGGCCAGGTGGCCGAGGAGGTGGTTGGCGGAGTGGGCGAGAACCCGGTTGGAGACCTGGTTGACGAAATGGAACCACTGTCTTTCTCTTTCCTGGTATCCATCCTCGCCGGCCCGAGTGGGAGTACTTTTTTCCGGCTGCTCCCGAAACAACCGCTCACTCTCCTGGCGGATCAGGGTGAGCAGGCTCTCCGGGAAGGCGTTGTCGATCCGGCTACGGCGGCGCTGGTTGAAATAGAGGGAGATTTTCGTCACCAGGCCGCCGTGTGTCGTCGCCTCCGGTTGGAGGGCACGGTCGAGGTGGGTGAGCAGCCTGTCCCGGTGGATATGGGGGGCGAGCTGGAATTTATCCCGGTAAAACTGGTAGGCGATGCCGTAGAGGTTGTGGGCCATGGTGAGCGGGGTCGAGGCCCGGCCGTGCACCTCGCACCTGCCGGCAAGCAGTCCGGCAAAAAAACTGTCGATGCCGGTGGCCCCGGCCACCCTGGTATGGGTGCGGGCGATATTGAGGCCGCTGTGGTCGTCGGAGCCGCCGGTGAGAACCTTTTCCCAGGGCCGCTCGCCGAGAGCCTGGCGGTTGTGGAGATTTTCCAGCCGCTCAATATCGGCGGCTTCAAGACGACCGAGCACCAGCCGCAGGGTGTGGTTCTGCTCTTCGGATCTGGCACCGTTCAACTCGAAGTGACGAAAGAGGAGGAGGAGCTGCTGAAAGTGGCTGACCTGCAAGCGGTCGTTGATCGCGTAGAGAGGGTGGGCCACCACCGGGCAGATCCCTTCTTTGTCGAGGTAGCCGGCCAGATCGAAGATATTGCCCCGCAGCCGCTGGATTTCCTGGTGCTGCCCTTCGCTGATGTGCAGGGCCAGAAGATGAATCTTGCAGCCGTCGCCGGGGAAATAGGTGGTGATCTCCTCGCTGATGAAGGTGTCCGGGAGGTCGGCGATGGCTAGGGCACCCTCAATGGTATTGTGGTCGGTGATGGTTACCAGGCCCATGCCCCGTTCCTTGGCCAGGCGATGGATGAGGCGTGGCTCGGTGAAGCTTTCCGGGCAGCCGATCTTCTGCAGTACCCACTGCGATGGCCGTCGGGAAAATTTGGAATGGACGTGCAGATCGATCTTCATGCTTCTCTCCTTAATGGGTCGGGCCACTCCTGGTGGCCATCGGGTTTCACTGGTACGGGTTCACCGGCACCCCATTTTCATCGGGCATGGCCACCCCGTTGCGCCATCTCCTGCTCGGCGGCCAGCCTGAGCAAACCTGAAGCCGTGTATGAGCGGGTACATATCCGGGTTCTACGGACTTTTGCTGGCACCCTCCCTGCATCGGCAGGAAGGTTTCGGTTATTATTTCACGATAGCGGGGGGATGTTAGGTTCCGGTGTGAAGAGAGTTAGTTTTGCGTAAGCGGCATGTACAATTCACCCGGTCCCTCTGCTTGCTACCATTTGCCGGGGAAACACAATTCTCACGAAAACTTTATCGAAACGAAACAGAGAGCTGGTAGTAATCGGAGTTTCCGCGGTTTTCCCAATTTTCCAGGAGATATGACATGCCGAAGATCCTTTTTCTCTGTGAACACAATTCTGCCCGCAGCCAGATGGCTGAGGCATATCTCAACCTCCTCGGCAAGGGCAGACTTACCGCCGAGAGCGCCGGGTTGGAGCCGGGCACCCTGAACCCCAAAGTGGTCAAGGTGCTGCTGGAGGAGGGGCTTGATATTTCCGGTAAGAAGACTGTCGGGGTTTTTGATCTGTTCAAAGAGGGAAAACAGTATGATGCGGTGATTGCCGTCTGTTCGCCGGCGGTGAGTGCCCGCTGCCCGCTCTTCCCGGGTCGGGTTTTACGACGGAACTGGCCATTTCCCGACCCCTCGGCCTTTACCGGCACCGAGACGGAGATTGTCGCCCAGATCAGGGAGGTGCGGGACCAGATCAAGGAGAAAGTGCAGGAGTTTGTCAAGGAGTTTGAAGGAAACGGGCTGAAAATATTTCTTCGCTCCGATTCCTCCTGCAGCAAGTGACGTCCTGCAACAGGTGACGTGATGGGCCACATCGATGCTGGGCCTGCCCCGGTCGTCTGTCGACCGGGGCAGGGGTCGGGTTTTCCCGGTCGGCCGGGTGGTCAGAAGATGGCTGAACTGGCCTGGAACCGGTTGCCGGCGGTGGCGCTTTTCCGTTCGAGCAGTTCCTGCGCCTCGACGGAGAGGGTTGCCACCGGCCGGGCCTCAAGCCGTCTCAGGCCAATGGGTTCGCCGGTTATCTCGCAGTAGCCGTATTCGCGGTTTTCAATGCGGAGCAGCGCCCGGTCGATCAGCGACAACTTTGTCTTTTGTCGCTGCAGGCCGGAAAGATCGATGGAGAGGTCGGTCTGGCTTGAGGCGGTATCGAAAAAATCGGGAAGCCGGAGTTGGTTTTCCTGCAGGCCGCGGCGGCCGGCCAGGACCTCGTCCAGCAACTCTTGCCGCCAGCTGAGCAGTTTGCTCTCGAAATAGGCCAGTTGCGCCTCGCTCATATACTCTTCCCGCTCTTCCGGCCGGTAGTCCCGCAGGACATTTCCCTTTTTTCTCTTGTGGCCGGCACCCTTTCTCTTTTTGTTGTCTTGTCGCATAGTCCCTCCGTGGCCTGGCGCTTCTGCCTGGCGCTTCTTGCAGTTCTCTGGCCTGGTGCAGCACCATCACCCTCGGTTCTGCCTGCCACCTGCCGACCAGAATGGTGGTGGGCGTTGTCCCACTCGGCTGCAGAATCTAGCCGACAATTTTTACGTTGCCGTTACGATTTCATCACGATTTTCGCACTCCCTCCGACTGGACGTGCCAACAAGGCATGCACCAGGCAGCACCCTGGCAGCTGGTCGCTTCTGTCGGCGGCGACACCAGCCAAAAGGACCGGCGGGGTGGTCAACCGCACCCGAACACTTGCCGGGTTGCTCTGTCGGCCGGTCTCGCTGGTGCTCTGGCAATGGCGGCGGCAAGGGTATAGGAGTAGCACGATTTGTGGTTTTTGATGTGGCGGTTTAGAGAAAAATTTTATGTTTTTTAAAATTTACGCAATCATTATTGACAATACGAACAAATTTTGATCAATTTATTTGGGAATTTTTCAATCTTCCTGCATGAAGGAGCACAATGGAGATCGATACCACCAACCTGGAAATCCTCCGGCATCTCAAGGATGGCCGTAAGCCGTTCAAACTGATCGCCGAGGCGCTGTCGATCACCGAGAATACTGTTCGTAACCGGGTCAACCGGCTGATGGAGGAAGGGATTCTCAGGTTTTCCGGCGCCGTTGATATCAATGCCCTGGCCGGGCATAATCTGCTCTACCTCGGGGTAAAACTGAAGAGCATGAACCTGCAGGAGAAGGCAGCCGAGTTCAGTCGCTTGAAAGGGGTGGTTTCGGCGGGGATCGTTACCGGCCGCTACGATATCATCCTCCAGGTGATTCTCGGCCGCGACTACAACCTGCTCGAGTTCATCACCGAACAGGTGGCCCGGGTCGACGAGGTGCAGACCGTCGAAAGCTTTATTGTCTACCAGGGGTACAACCTGCACGTCCCCTATATTCTGTAGTTCCGGTCGTTACTCCGGCGGCGAGTCGGAGGCAATGGCGAATTGTTCACCCCCCAGCAGCGAGGAGCAGAACATGATTGTCGGAATTTTGCGAGAGATCAAGGTTGCGGAAAAGCGAGTGTGCATGACGCCGGCTGGTGTCGAAGTGATGTGCCAGCATGGGCACCAGCTTCTCGTCGAAAAAGATGCCGGTGTGGGCAGCGGCTTCAGTGATGTCGAGTACCAGCAGGCCGGAGCGGAGATTGTCGACAGCCCGGCGGCAATCTATGCCCGGGCCGACATGGTCATGCACGTCAAGGAACCTCAGCCCCAGGAGTACGGGCTGATCAGGAAGGAGCAGATTGTTTTCACCTACCTCCATCTGGCCGCCGAGGAAAAACTGACCAGGGCCCTGATTGCGGCCGGTTCGGTAAATATCGCCTACGAAACGGTTCAGAAGAAGGACGGTTCCCTGCCCCTGCTCACACCGATGAGCGAAGTTGCCGGGCGGATGGCGACGCAGGAAGGGGCCAGCTATCTGCAGATGCCCAGGGGTGGTCGCGGCGTGCTGATCGGCGGGGTGCCCGGGGTGGAGCCGGCCATGGTGGTGGTCATCGGTGGCGGTGTGGTGGGGATCAACGCGGCGCTCATGGCCTGTGGGCTGGGGGGGCGGGTGTACCTTCTCGACACCAATCTCGAACGGCTCCGCTACCTGCGCGAGGTGATGCCGAGCAACTGTTTCCCGATCATGAGCAGCCGGCCGAAACTGCGGGAACTGCTCAAGGAGGCAGACCTGGTGATCGGGGCTGTGCTGATTCCCGGTGCCAAGGCACCGAAACTGGTCACCCGGGATATGCTGCAGGGTATGAAGGAAGGGGCGGTGATGGTGGATGTCGCCATCGACCAGGGGGGCTGCTTCGAGACCTCAAAAGCGACCACCCACGACAATCCGGTGTACACCGTTGACGGCGTGCTCCACTATTGTGTGGCCAATATGCCCGGGGCGGTGGCCAAGACATCCACCCTGGCACTGACCAACGCCACCCTGCCCTATGCCCTGCAGATCGCCAATAAGGGCTGGAAAAAGGCCTGTCTGGAGAACCCGGAAGTGGCTCTCGGGGTCAATGTTGTCGACGGCAGGATCACCTACCAAGCGGTGGCCGAGGCCTTCGCCCTCGACTACACCCCGCTGGCTGAGGTCCTCGGCTAGGCCCTCCAGCGAATTTGAACAACCCCTCCCGGCCGTCGTCGGGAGGGTTCCTGCCGACATTGTTCCTGTCGACCACGGCGCTCAATCCGGCAGGCGAAAGTTCCGATCATCTTTACATCCACCCCGCCCTCAAGGTATAACTGGCTCAGCGCGGTTGTCCTGACCTCGGCCGGCTGCCGTATCGGCAGACGTCGCCGCAGGCTGCGGAAAAGAGATAAACAGAACAAGGAGGTGACCATGAAGGAGGAAAATGGTGGCTGGAGCCCCTACCTGGCCGGGGCGCTCAGTGGGGTGGTGGGGGTGTTGTCGGTGTGGGTTGCCGGGCAGTATTTCGGCGCCTCCACCTCATTTGTGCGCACCGCCGGTATGATTGAACAGCTCTTTGGCCCGGAGCGGGTGGCCCAGATGAGCTACTTTGTCAAAGTTGCCCCGAAGATCGACTGGCAGTGGATGTTCATGGTGGGGATTTTCCTCGGCGCGATGATCGCCGCCCTCACTTCGAAATCCTTCCGGCTGCAGCTGCTGCCCGATATGTGGGTTGCCCGGTTTGGTGACAGGAGTGGCACCAGGCGGGCGATGACCGCCTTTGTCGGCGGGGCCATCGCCATGTTTGGAGCCCGTCTGGCCGACGGCTGACCGAGCGGCCACGGGTTGAGCGGTTCGCTCCAACTGGCGGTAAGTGGTTTTATAGCCCTGATCTGTTTCTTTCTTGGTGGGATGATCGTTGCCCGGCTGATATACGGAGGTGATCGATGAAAATGCTCGTCTATGGGCTGGTTACCGGCCTGCTGTTTGGTTTTCTTCTCCAGAAAGGGCGGGTGCTGCGCTACGACAAACAGCTTGGCGCCCTGCGTCTGCAGGATATGACCATCGTCAAATTCATGCTCTCCAGCGTCATTGTCGGCATGATCGGGGTCTATTTTCTCTACGATTTCGGCCTGGTCAAACTGTCGATCAAGGCAACCATCCTTGGGCCGGTGATCCTTGGCGCCCTGATTTTCGGGGTGGGCTGGGGGCTGCTCGGCTACTGCCCGGGCACCTCCATGGGCGCCCTGGGCGAAGGGCGCCTCGACGCCCTGTGGGGTATTTTGGGGATGATTGCCGGCGCCGCCCTCTTTGCCGAGGCCTACCCCTTTCTCCTGCAAACCGTCTACACCTGGGGTGATCTTGGCCGGATCACCCTGCCCCAGGTGCTGGGAATCAACCACTGGTTTCTGATCCCCGTCTTTGTGGTCGCGGCCCTGCTGCTCTTCCGCTGGCTGGAGAAAAAGGGGCTGTAAGAGGCAGCCGGGGGCGGCGGGCGGGCCTCGGGCCTTACAGCCGGTTGCGGATGATCGCCCCCTTGTCGGCCGATTCGGCCAGGCGGCTGTAGAGGGCCAGATAGCCCCGGGTCACCCGCGGCGGTGGCGGCTGCCAGAGGGGGCGACGGCGGTTCAGTTCCTCCTCGCTCACCTCCAGGGTGAGGGTTTGCCCGGGGATGTCAATGTGGATCGGGTCGTCATCCCGCACCAGGGCAATGGTTCCCCCCTCCTGGGCCTCCGGCGAGACATGGCCGACGAAGCAGCCGTTGTTGGTCCCGGAAAAGCGGCCGTCGGTGACCAGGGCCACCTGCCGGCCCAGCCCCAGGCCGTGCAGCAGCTTCATCGCCTTGAACATCTCCGGCATCCCCGGGCCGCCCTTTGGCCCCTCGTAGCGGATCACCACCACGTCCCCGGGCCGTACCTCCCCGGCCATAATCGCCACATTGGCCTGCTCTTCGCTGTCGAACACCCTGGCCGGGCCGCGAAACTGCCACATTGCCGGGTCGATGGCCGCCGGTTTGGTCACCGCCGAATCTGGGGCGAGATTGCCCCGAAGCACCGCCAGGCCACCGCTGGCGCTGAAGGGCCGGGCGAAGGTCTTGATCACCTCGTTATTCGGAGAGGAGATGCCGATGAGATTTTCGGCAAGGCTTCTGCCAGTGACGGTCAGGCAGTGGCCGTGCAGGAGGGGGAGAAGCTCGGCGAGCACCGCCGGCACCCCGCCAGAGTGGTAAAAATCGATGACGTTGGCCGAGGCCGCCGGGTTCATCCGGGCAATGACCGGGGTCTCACGGCTCAGGGTGCCGAAGTGTTCGATGGAAAAGTCCACCTCCGCCTCGTAGGCGATGGCCGGCAGATGGAGGGCGGCGTTGGTCGAGCCGCCGATTGCCGAGGTGAGCCGGACGGCATTTTCCAGACTCTCGCCGGTGATGATCTGCCGGGCGGTGATCCCCAGGTTGACCAGCCGGACCAGGGCTTCGCCCGATTGGCGGGCGACCCGCAGCCGTTCGCTGTTCACCGCCGGAATCATGGCGCTGCCGGGAAGCGACATGCCAAGGGCCTCGGCGATGCAGCACATGGTGTTGGCGGTACCGAGAAACGAGCAGGAACCGCAGGAGGGGGCGCAGCGCTCTTCCATGGCCGCCAGTTCGTCGGCATCAATCTCTCCCCTTTGCAGCCGGCCGACCCCTTCGATGATACTGGTGGTGTCGGCCTGGCGGCCGGCGATCATCGGCCCGCCCAGCATCGGCCCGCCGTTGACGAGGATCGCCGGCAGGCCGAGACGGGCGGCGGCCATCAGCATCCCGGGGACGATCTTGTCGCAGGAGCCGAGCAGGGCCACGCCATCGTACTGGTGCGCCTGCACCATCAGTTCGATACTGTCGGCGATCACCTCACGGGTCGGCAGAATGTAGCGCATCCCCACATGCCCTTCGGCGATGCCGTCGCAGGCGCCGATCACCCCGAACTCCACCGGGGTGCCGCCGGCCGTACGAATCCCCTCCTTCACCGCCTCGGCCACCTGACGCAGGTTGTAATGGCCGGGTACGGTGGTGCTCCAGGCGTTGGCAATACCGATAATCGGCTTGTCGAGATCGGCATCGCTGTAGCCCATGGATTTGTAGTAGGCCCGGTTGATACTCCATTCCGGTCTGGTCAGGATCTTCTCGCTGCGTCGCATCGGCTGGCTCCTCTCTGGCGGGTTGCTCTCGCTACTCCGGCATCTCCATGATCTTTCTACTCTCCTCGTCGGCGGGACAACTCAGGCGGGGAGTCTGCATCCTACCCGACACCATCCCGGCCCGGCAAGAGAGGATGTTTCTTGACGCCTGGCGTTTTTCGCCATACCATGGCAGATTGAGGCAGCGGGAGATTGTCTCTGCCGCCCTATTTGCCGGCCAGGCCCTCAGAGTGCGGCCCAGTCGGCCACATTCAAGGAGAGTGTTATGTCGGAGAGGGAGATGTACGATGTGATCATTGTCGGCGGCGGCCCCGCCGGGCTGACCGCCGGTATGTACGCCATGCGGGCGGCCCTGAAAACGGTGCTCATCGAGCGGGGGATGTTCGGCGGCCAAATGGCCTTGACCAAGGAGGTGGAGAATTATCCCGGGTTCCCGAAGATTGGCGGTTTTGAGTTGTGCGAGAAATTTCTCGAACACGCCAAGGCGTATGACCTGGAGATTATCGAGAAGGAGGCGGTGGCCACCGAGCCAGGGGTGGACTACCACTCGGTACGGCTGGTCGACGGCACCATTCTCCACGCCCATGCGGTGATTCTGGCTGCCGGCGGGACCGCTAAAAAGCTGCAGGTCCCCGGCGAAGAGGAGAATTTCGGCAAGGGGGTCTCCTACTGTGCCACCTGTGACGGCTTCTTCTTCCGGGGCAAAGTTGTGGCGGTGGTGGGCGGCGGTGACACCGCCCTCGAGGATGCCCTCTATCTGGCCAAGATTACCAGCAAGGTCTATCTTATCCATCGCCGCGACGCCTTCCGCGGCAGCCGCATTCTCCAGCAGCGGGTGATGGCCGAGCCGCGGATTGAAATCATCTACGATACCGTGGTCAGCCGGATCAACTCGGACAGTTCCGGGGTGCGCGGCATATCCCTGTTCAATAAAAAAAGCGAAGAGCAGCGGGAACTGGCCACCGAGGGGGTGTTCATCTTCGTCGGTTTTTCTCCCAACAACCAGCTGGTGCCGGCGGGAATCAACAGAAACCCCACCGGCTACGTGCTCACCGACGAAAAGTGCGAGACCAATATGGCCGGCATCTTTGCCGTTGGCGACCTCCGCCAGAAGTACGCCAACCAGATCGTCCTGGCCGCCGCCGACGGCTGTACCGCCGCCCTGGCCGCCGCCCATTACGTGGAGAGGCGAAAGGGGGCCGGGACCTGAGCCCGGCCGATGCGCCCGAGCTTCCGACCCATCGGCAACTCCGCCTTTCTGCTCGTGATGGCCATGACCGTTCTCGGTGTTGGCGGCGGCACCGCTTTTCTCATTACCAGGCTGCAGGAGAGGGCGGTTGCCGAGTATCTTGACCTTGCCGCCGTCCATGCCCGCGCCTTCGAGGACCAACTCGAGCGGAACCTCGCCACGGTGGGCAGTATCACCGAACTGCTTGCCGCCGCCTCTTTGCGGATGCAGGAGGCGAGAGTCGATGAACTGTTCGGACAGACCCTTCGGTACGCCCCCTTTCTCCGCTCACTCTCCATGGTAGATGGGGCAGGGCTGATCACCATGAGTTCCAACCCGGCCAATACCGGCCGACAGGTCCGGGGAGAACTGTTTTTGCCGGTGGATTCCTCGGAGGATGGGCTCCGCATCGGCCCACCCTGGGCGGGGGATGATATCTACAACGGGCGGCCCTCTTCAGAGCAGCAACCGCTGACAGCGGAGGCAGCGAGTTTTATCCCGGTGCTCCACCAAGTGGTCCGGGATGGCCGGCTGGTGACCCTGCTCGCCTCCCTCGATCCTGATTTTCTTAGCCACTATTTCCACCAGCGTCTTGCTCCGGAACTCGGTTATGTGGAGATTCTTCGCCCTGACCGGATGGTCTTACTCTCCACCGATGACTGGGGTCGGCCCGGTTCCCTGGCTCAGGTCCTGGCCCAGGCCGAAGTGGCAAAGGCAAGAGAGTCGACAGAAGAGGGCAAAGGAGGTGGCCCTTGGCCGGAGAAGAAGAGAAGCCATGGCCAGTTCGAGGAGGAGCGGCCGGATGGGGAAACACTGCTCACCGCCTTTCGAGTCAGTCGGCGCTATCCCCTGCAGGTGGTGGTCCGTTTGCGCCGGAGCGAGGCCCTGGCCGACTGGCAGAGCGAGAGCCGGCGCCTGCTTTTGGCGGTGGGGCCGGCCCTGTTGGTGCTGGTGGTGTTGTCGACGCTGCTCTATCGCTACCAGCAACGGCTGCTGCTGGCGCGGGCCGAGGCGCGTCAGCGTGAGCACGAACGGTTGGCGGCGACGGTCTTCACCAATGTCGCCGAGGCGGTTGTGGTCACCGGCGCCGACAGCCGGATCATCACCGTCAACCCGGCCTTTACCCGGATAACCGGCTACCCGCCCGACGAGGTTGTCGGCCGCAGCGCCAGGCTGCTGGTCGACCGCTCACAGCCCGCACGGTTTCGGCGGGAGCTGCGCCAGGCTCTGGCCGGGGAGGGGCACTGGGTTGGCGAGGTCCGCCAGCGTCGAAAGAGCGGCGAGCTGTTCGTCGCCTGGCTGTCGGCCAACGTGGTTCGAGACGAACGCGGCGGGATCAGCCATCTGGTCGCGGTCTTTTCCGACTTTACCGAGCATCGGGCCGAGGCGGACCGGATCGAATACCTGGCCCACCATGACCTGCTCACCGGTCTGCCCAACCGGACCCTTTTTCTTGACCGCCTGCGGCAGGCGGTGAGCACGGCGGCCCGGCACCACCACCAACTCGCGCTGATCTTCATTGATCTGGACAAATTCAAACCGGTCAACGACCGTCTCGGCCACCGGGTCGGTGACCTGCTGCTCCAAAAGGTTGCCGGGCGTCTCTTGGCCGGGGTGCGGGCCGAAGACACGGTGGTTCGCCTGGGTGGCGACGAGTTCGTTGTCCTCCTGCCGGTACTGGACGGGCGGGACGACGCCCTGGTCACTTCGGCCAAGCTCCGGCAGAGCCTTCTTGCCCCCTTCCACCTCGATGGGCATCGGGTGAGTATCTCCAGCAGTAACGGCGTTGCCATCTATCCGGAGGATGGCCTCGATGAGAACGAACTGCTCGAGTACGCCGACGCCATGATGTACCGGGCCAAGGCTGCGGCGACCGGCGGGCCTGCCGGTGCCGGCCGTAGCGGTGCCTGAACGGCGCTGCAATCGCCGGCTGCACCGCAGCTGCCGAGATCATTTGACAACCGCAACGAAAAGGGGTATGAAGGGGGGTCGCCTACGGGGCGTAGCGCAGCCTGGTTAGCGCGCCTGCCTTGGGAGCAGGAGGTCGAGTGTTCGAATCACTCCGCCCCGACCACAATATCAAGCACTTACGGCCTTGGCCGTAGGTGCTTTTTTTGTTGAGATGGACAACCGGTGGCAAAGGAGGTTGGTCGAAGGGATCTTGTTACCAAGACGTCAGATCCCGATAGGTAAAGAGATTCAGACGCAGTATCGTCGCCAGGTTGGACTACGGAAATCCATGATCGAATACCGGTGATCCTTGCAGAAACTGACGTAGAAGTATGGTTGGACAATGCCACTGGGCATAAGGAGCTTTGGGGATTGTTTCGCCCCTGCCCGGAGGAAATCTTAGAGGCTTGCCCTGTGTCTACCCTTGTCAACAGCCCGAGGAATAATCGGCAGGAATGTATTGAACGTATGAAAGTCTGAGAGTGGACAGGGTGCGGTCAGTCCGGTTGATACGTATTCAGGAAGTCTTGACCATACCAATCTTTGAATGGGATTGCGTTGGCAGTGTAAATCTTCAACATTGGCCTACATAATGTCGAGGTATCAACCTACTTGATCAACGCCTTATCTTGTTGTATAACCATTTCGATTGCGTAGCATGAAAGTCTGAAAAATCATGTTATTAAATGTTTCTAAAGGGAGGAAGTTATGGCGTATGAAATTAATGAATTAAATCGAATAATTCTTGACAGTCTGCCGCATTGGGCAATGCTGATTGATGTAAAAACCAGAACCGTCTTATCAGCTAATAGATTCGCTATGGAAGGTGGAGCGAAAATAAATTGTCAATGTTGGGATGATTTTGGACACCGAAATTTTATTTCTGAGAAACATAAAAATCTTATCGAAAATGATCCAGAGCGAAAAAGAGACAACAAGATTAAATGTGATTTTTGCTTGGCAGATGAAGCAATGGAATCTGGCCAACACGAGAGGAAAGAAGTTGAAATTAATGGAACTATCTTGGATACATGGTGGGTGCCCGTAGATGAAAACATATATCTACATTACGCAATAGACATAACAGATATCCGACGAACTCAAAAGGAGTTGGAGGATGCTGCAGATGAAATTAAAACATTAAAAGGAATAATTCCAATTTGTATGCACTGTAAAGGTATTCGTGATGACAAAGGGTATTGGAAACAACTTGAGGAATATATCACTGAACATTCTGAAGCTGAATTCAGCCATGGCGTTTGTGAAGCCTGTTTAAAAAAGCATTATTCCGATTGGACTTGCGATTCTATCAAATGATTTTTTGCGCAGAAACCACGTCATCTAACAGGGCAAACGAAGTTCGGCCTATTGGTGCAGAATACCTGAGCCACAGGTATTTTATGGTATTATAGAGTCTAAACGAATAAAATCTTGCAAGATCGACTTAAAGAAAAATACATCTTCAAGCTTAAAATGGAACGGCTTGAAATGTTAGCCGATTTTTTTGGACAGTCTTAGAAGGCGATGTCTTATCACCCACCCAAGGAAGAAATATAATGGATTTAGTTCGAGACTACCTCAGCAATTTTACCTGGGATACCCTGATCATAACAAGTCTCAGGGTCTTTATGATGATCCTGTTTGCCTGGATTGCCATGAAGCTGTTACAGAAATTTCTGCTTCGTCTCGAAAAAAGACTCATTGTAAAAAGCGTGGCAGTGGGTGAGCCGCCTTCTGAATCTCAAAAACGAATTGAAACGATAGTTCGTCTCATAAAACAAGGCTTGCAGTTGGCGCTATGGCTGACATTTGGTTTGGTGATTTTAAAAGAATTTGGAGTTGAGGTCGCGCCAATTCTTGCCAGTGCCGGTGTTGTGGGACTTGCTGTCGGTTTTGGCGCGCAAAATTTAGTTCGTGATGTTATTGCCGGTTTCTTTATAATTCTGGAAAATCAGATACGGGTAGGTGATGTTGCCATTATCAATGGAACCGGTGGTCTAGTCGAAAAAATTAATTTTCGCACGACGGTTCTCAGGGATCTGGCCGGCGTAGTACATATTTTTCCTAATGGCAGTATTACAACCTTAAGCAATATGACGACCGAGTGGTCGGCATATGTGTTTGAAATTGGAGTTGCTTATGGGGAAAACACGGACCATGTGATAGAAATCATGAAAAATGTTGGAAAATCAATGCTGGAAGATCCGGAATATAGCAAATATATGATGGAAGAACCTGATATTTTCGGAATCGATAAATTTGCTGATTCGGCTGTCATAATCAAAGGCCGGATTAAGACAAAACCAATCCAGCAATGGTTGGTAGGTCGTGCATACCTCCGAAGAATTAAATATGCATTTGATGAAAACAATATTGAAATACCTTTCCCGCATCGATCGATTTACTTCGGGGAAAAGAGTAAGGCTTTTGATTTGCAGCTCTTTGACAAAACGAAGGAGCTTGAACTCGTAAAAAGTCACGGGAGTAAATCGCAAAGTTAAGATTTACGTCAGCAAATGGTGTCTGCTGGCTCTGCAGTTGCGCTGATCACGTTTGACAAACTTGACTGCAAAACGAGAGAAAACGAACTCACAGGTCTTGACGGTATTTTTTTTGCCCCGGGAGCAAAAGGGTATCAAAAAGGGGGGTGAAAGGGGGTGAAAAGGGGGGGCGAGACAAAGCTTGTTGAGCGCGGGGGAAATCCTTGAAACAATATCATTATGTGATATCATTTTAGACATGAATTCGAGAAGCCGGAAATTACTGTTGGAAATATTTGCCGAACCTGTCATCGGTAATCTCGAATGGGGCAAGATTGAGGCCCTGCTGGTTTCTCTGGCGCGGAGAGAACGGAAAGAAGGGGATCGGCGGTACGTTTTTTCCTCAACGGCGTCCGGGCTGATTTCCATCGCCCGTACCCGGACAAGACGGTGTTGCGATACCGGGTCAAAGACGCCCGCAAATTGAGAAGGCCGCCCACCCTTAACACG
>JAABSV010000026.1 GCA_011390165.1 Desulfobulbaceae bacterium | reverse complement strand
GGGCATCCTCCAGGCCGCTGATCTTGACCACTGAGACCACCGGTCCGAAGATCTCTTCCTTGGCAATCCGCATACAGGGGGTAACATCGGTAAAAATGGTCGGCCCGACATAGTAGCCACCCGAATCCTTGACCGCCGGGTTGCGACCATCAACAAGCAGTTTGGCGCCACCCTTGACACCAATCTCGATATAGTCCTCGATCCTTTTTTTTGCTGCCGCCGAAATGACCGGGCCCATGTACACATCCGGGTCCATGGCATTGCCCACCTTTATCTGGCTGGAGGCGGCAACCATCTTCTCGACAAAACTGTCGTAGATCTCCGGCACCAGGGCGACCAGGGAGCCGGCCAGACAGCGCTGCCCCGCCGAGCCATAGCAGGAGTGGATGAAGTTTTCGATGAATATTTCCGGATTGGCGTCCTCCATGGCCACCAGGTAGTTTTTCGCCCCGCCGAGAAGCATCGTCCGCTTGCCTCCCCGTCCGCACCCCTCGGCAATTTTTTTGGCGGTGGGGGTGGAACCGACGAGACAGACCCCGGACATTTTCTGGTGGCCGTACCAGCTCTCGGGAATGCTCCGATTGCCGTGGATGATGTTGACTACCCCTTTCGGCAGTCCGATATCGTTGAAGATATCACCCATACCCTGCATGAAGAGAGGTGACTGGGTGGAGGGTTTGAAGATGAAGGTGTTGCCGACACCAATGGCGTAGGGGACAAACCAGCCAAAGACCAGGGCAGGAAAGTTAAACGGGGCAACCCCGCCAAAAACCCCGAGGGACTGCTTGATCACCCGGCCGTTGATATTGGCGGCGATCCCCTCCAGATTTTCCCCCTGAAGCAGGGTGGGAATGCTGCAGGCGGCTTCGAGAATCTGCACCACCCGCTGGACTTCGCCCCGGGCCTCGCTGATATGCTTGGCCTGATCGACGGCGATGGCCACGGCCAGGCTCTCCTCCTTTTCGATCAGCGCCTGGCGCATGGCAAAGAGATAACTTACCCGTTTGCCGACATTCAGCCGTCGCCACCCCTCGTAGGCTGCGTAGGACGATTCCACCGCCGCCAACGAGGTCTCCTCGGCCGACAAGGGCACTTCCCCGATCACAGCACCGGTGGAGGGGTTATACAACGGCACATGCTCGGCCTGGCTCTCTTCTCTCCACTCACCATCAATGAAATTTTTTACGCGGATAAACTCGCTCATCATCCTCTCCTTCATTTGTACAAATTTTTATCGTTGACCCGACTCCTCCCCACCTTACATTCCCGTCTTGAAAGGGAGGACTCGCCCAGCTCTGCTTCTGATATATCAGATATCATCTTGATCGGCAAGGCTACAGAGAGCCTTTGCCTGCCATATCTACTCTCCGCTCACCTCTTCGTCTTATACGGACTGGGCGTCCCGGCTTTCCTGCAGACTCTTCTCGGCCTCGCGCTGATGGAAGGCCCGAATAAACTTTTCCTGAACCGGAAACGACCAGTGCACATCGCGGAGAATTCGTACCGCCTCGGCCACACCACCCTCTTCGATGGCGTCGATGAAGAGGTCATGCTCCTGAGTATTGCGCAATTCCCACTCCTTGACGTAGGGCCGTCGCTGGAAGTCGTACAGCCGCTGTTTCAGCGGCATCAGAATCTGGTGGGTGGTTTTGTTGTCGGAGAGAAGGACGAAGTGGTCGTGAAAACTGCTGTTGAGGGTGTAGTAGCGCTGGAAATCATCGGCAAGAATGGCCGCACGCATCTCGGTGTTCAGCCGCCGCAGGGTTGCGGTATGGTGGTCGTTGAAGAGGTGGAAAACCGCCTTCACCGCCTCCGCCTCAAGGGCCCCGATAATCTGGTAGAAATCCTTGACGTCCTGCAGGGTGAGAACGTTGACCATCACCCCGCGGCGGGGCATGATAGTGACAAAGCCCTCCACCTCCATGCGGATCAGGGCATCCCGCAACGGTGTCTTGCTGATCCCCAGATGGTCGCTGATCTGGCTGAGGTTGAGGGTGGTGCTGGGCAGAATGTTCCCGGCGTACATTTCGTCCCGGATATATTCGTACACCTGTTCGCGCAGGGATTTGAAGTTAAGCACTGTCACTGGCTCCTTTTCCCTTGGTTCGGCGGCAACCGTTTTCTTGACCTGTGCCAGCCACCCTGACTTGCCGGTCAGCCAGCAGCTCAGGGTGGCAGACACGGCGAGCCGGCTGACTGGCTGGGCAAGGGCCCGGTGCACCTGCCCAGCCGGATGAAAGGTTATGAGGTCGGCATTGAGGAGATCGTCCCATCCCAGGTATCAACTTTACCAGTCTGCAGTTCCTCTTCGGAAAACCAGGTGCAGGTAACGTTCTTCGACTCGGTGAAGAAGGCAAAGCCATCCTTGCCCATGACATGCAAATCGCCGAAAAATGACTGCTTATGGCCGGTAAAGCCGAAAATTCCTAAGGGAACCGGAATGCCGACATTGACCCCGACCATCCCGGCATCGGTCCGCTTGGCGAACTCGCGGGCGTAGTAGCCGTTCTGGGTATAGATCACCGAGCCGTTGGCAAAGCGGCTGTTGTTCATGGCGGTGATGCCTTCTTCGAAGTTTTTAACCCGCTTGATACAGAGTACCGGCCCGAAGACCTCTTCTCGACCGATGGACATCTCTTCAGTGACATGGTCGAAGATGGTCGGGCCAACAAAAAAGCCCCCTTCGCAACCGGCCGGCACCTTTGGCTGCCGCCCGTCAACCAGCAGGGTGGCGCCTTCCTCGATGCCGGTCTGGATCCAGTCGAGAACAAATTGCAAATGGCCCCGGTTAACCACCGGACCCATGCCGGTCTCTTTCTCGTAGGCCTTGCCGAGATTGATCTCCTCGGCAAAGGTCTTCAGCAGGGCAACGAGTTCGTCGGCTATCACCTCTTCCACGACAATGGTCGGCAGGGCCATGCAGCGCTGGCCGGCACAGCCGCAGAAGGCGTTGATGATCCCCCGGGCAGTTCGCTCCAGTTTGCAGTCACGCAGCACCAGGGCGTGATTTTTTGCCTCGGTAAGGGCCTGTACCCGTTTGCCGTTTGCCGAGGCGGTGGTGTAGATATGCAAACCAACCTTGGTCGAGCCGACAAAAGAGACCCCTTTGATATCGGGATGGCGGAGAAGAATTTCGGCCTCGTTACGGCCGGCGGTCACCAGATTGATCACCCCGTCGGGAATACCCGCCTCCTGCCAGAGTTCCATCATCCGCATGGAGGACTGGGGGACGAAACTGGCCGCCTTGAGCACCATGCAGTTGCCCGTGGCAATGCAGATGGGGGTCATCCAGCCATGCGGAATCATTGCCGGGAAATTCCAGGGGGCGATGCCGGCAAATACCCCGACCGGGTGACGGTAGAGGACCGTGTCGTAGCCGTTGCTGACGTTCATCAGCGATTCCCCCTTCATCAGATGGGGGGCACCACAGGCGAACTCGACCACCTCGGTCACCTTGAGAATGTCACCCATCGCCTCATCCCATTTTTTGCCCATTTCAAAGGCCAGCAGATGCGAGAGCTCTTCCAGGTTTTTGTCCAGCAGATATTTCATCCGGTAGAGGACCTGCACCCTTTTGCTCACCGGGGTATCTGCCCAGGCGGGGTAGGCGGCATTGGCAGCGGCTATGGCGGACTCCACCTCTTCGGCCAGACACTGCGGGGCGGCGGCGATGACCTCGCCGGTGGAGGGGTTAAAACAATCCATGTAGACGGAGGTTTTTGACTCCAGCCACTGGCCGTTGACGTGGTACTTCAATTTTTTTACTGTGCTCTCCGCCGTTCCTGGGGATACAGCGACAAAATATCGGTCCTGTTTCGTATCGGACATAAGCAATGCTCCTTCCTGAATTTATCAACTCTCTGCGTCTCTGCCCGGTCCAGCAAAAACGTATTTCCCCTGCTCTGCGGCCAGCTGAGCCGACCGGTGCCAGCCCAAGTCGGGGACCGGGAGGGTCGACATGATATCGATCACCAGGGTCGCCGGGCCGGGGCTGTCGCTCGAACTAAGCCGCGCCTGCCCCCCCCTCGCTGGGGAGACAGACGCGCGGCACAAACACAAACTGAAGATCAGCTATAGAATCGTGAAGCTACTTCGATTTACAGATCACCAATATCCGTGAGGAACTCTTTCCACAACTTGACACCCTCGGCACTGCGGGCAGATTTCTCAGCTACTTTCGGCCACACCAGATTGATCGATGCCTCGCGGATCCGCTTCACCTCTTCCTCAGGAAGTTGGATCACCTCGCCACCGGCTTTCACCAGAATTTCCAGGGCCTCGTCAACACCCTGGGCATGCAGACGGCTGGTTTCAAAATAGGTGGACATAAAGACCGAATTGATCTTATCCCGCTGCCATTGGTTCAGGGCATTCCATTTATCGAGATTGACGTAGATCTCCTGATGCTGCGAGGGACACCAGCCAGGCATGATCGCATACTTGATCACCTCGTGAAAAGCCATGTCATCGATGCCGCCGGTATCCCAGTACGTCCCCTCGATGGTACCCAGTTTGATGGCGGTGTAGATATCACCACCACCCATGGAGACCGGGGCTCCGCCCATCGCTTCGTGGAACAGGGCATGGGGGCCACCGGCCCGCATTTTCTTGCCTTTGAAGTCTTCCATCTTCCGTACCGGGAAGTTGGTGAAGGCCGCATTCGGCCCCTGGCTGGTCCAACCGACCCACTGCAGGTTCCGATCGTTGGCCGCCGCCTGCACCAGGTCACCGATCCGGTATTTTGGATCGCCGAACATCGCTGCCCAGGCGTCACGGTAGTTGTTTGCCCCCATCGCCATACCAAAGGCCAGCATACCCTCCGGCATATCGCCACCATAGACGGTCGCCCAGCCGGCATAACCGTCAATCATCCCGGCGGAAGTGGCGCCAAAGGCCTCGGAACCGCTGGTGATCGCCCCGGCCGGCTCCAACTGAATCTTTATCGTTCCTTCGGTTGCCTCTTCAACCGCCTTGATCCATGGCACAACGCCCAAGGACCAGCCGGCATCGGAAGAGTCAAAACATGGCTGAAAGACCCATTTGGTTACCTTGTCGGGTGGGCCATAATCGGCCCCGGCAGCCAGGGCTGCCCCCGGTAAGGCCATAAATCCGGCTACACACAGGGCCGTAGTCATACCCCTCAAATACTTTTTCATCGCACATCCCTCCAGTTTTCTTCAGTTTGTGGTTGTCAACCAACCAGTTCTCAGAGAAACCGCCACACCTACCAGGCATGGCGGCGGGTGAAACCCGGTCACAGTTCCCTCGCCGCGGGTTGCCAGTCTCACGTACCTCCCCCGGGAGGACTCTTTGCCTCGTTCGGGTCGTAGCTCAGCTTTTCGTGCGGTTGCCTGTCATAAGTTATGACCGTATGGATATCGCGGACAAGCTTTTTAATCACCACCAGCAAAACCACACCAGCAGCTATCGGGATGAATATCTTCAAGGGATAGATGGGGATGGGTATGGCGGTCGGGGTAACCTGGTTCATCTTCAGAGACATCATCCCGGCCTGCCACCCTTTCCAGACCAGCACCCCAAGGAACATGAAGGAGTAGACAACGGTGATGATGTCGCAGATGGCCTTCTTGCGCGGTGAAAAATTGGCATAGAACAGATCCAGTTTAACAAAGGCGTTCTCGTTCAGGGCATAGGCACCACCCACACAGGCCATCAGCACCATGGCCACCTGCAGGGTCGAAGAAATCCACAGAGAGGGGGAGTTGAGCACATAGCGCATGAAGACGTCGGATACCCCGAAGAAGGTGCAGTAAAGCACCAGCAGCCAGCCCACCTTTCCCATCGAACTTGCTGTAACATCAATTACTTTATCAATAAATAGCCAAAATTTCATGGTCTCTCTCCTGCACTTTCCGTCATTATCTCAATCTCTATCCATCCCCTAGTTCATCAGGCTGGGCAGCCAAAGCGCGATCTGCGGGAAAATGAAGACCAGCACCAGCCCAATCATCTGCAGAACAATAAAGGGGCCAACAGATTTGTAGACATCCCCCATGCTGACATCGGGAGGCAGGACGCTCTTGATCCAGAACAGAACAAAACCAAAGGGTGGCGTCAGATAGGCAATCTGGATGTTGACAATGAAGAGAACACCGAACCAGAGCTTGTCCACCCCGAGTTCGTTGATGATCGGAATATAGAGAGGGGTACAGAGCATGATGATCGCCCAGTCATCCATCACCATGCCCAGCAGCAGGATGATACACATCATCATCAGCAGGATGCCCATTTCGCCGCCCGGCATGCCGAGGACCAGGGAGGTCACCAGTTTCTGGCAGCCAAGCGAGTTGAAGATGTTCAGATAGATGTTTGCCCCGATGAGGATGTAGAAGCCCATGCCGGCAAGTTTGATGGTCGACTCAAGAGAGTCCCGCAGCACCTGCCAGGTCAGTTTTCGGTAGACGATATTGATTGCCAGCGCCCCGGTGGCGCCAAATGCGGCTGCTTCGGATGGGGTTGCCAGACCGCCCCAGATGGTCCCAAGAACGATAAAGACCAGAACCATGAAAGGCCAGATGTTGAGCAGGGCATGGAGTTTTTCCCGCACCGAGAAATTCTCGCCGGCGGGGATGGCCGGCCCCATATGTGGCTGGATCCGGCAGCGGACCCCGACATAAACCATGTAGAAGAGCGCCAGCATCAATCCGGGAAGTACCCCGCCCAGAAAGAGGCCACCGATGGATACCTTGGCAAGAAGACCATAAAAAATAAACGGCACGCTGGGGGGAATGAGCGCCCCCAGGGCGCCGCCGGCACCGATGGAGCCGATGGCTATACCGCGGTGGTAGTTGTATTTCATCATCGAGGGGTAGGCTATCTGCCCCATGGTGATGGTTGCCGGCGGGGTGATCCCGGTAATCGCGGCAAAGATGGTACAGACGGCGATCGTCCCCATGGCCAACCCGCCATGGATATGACCGATGATCTTGTAGACCGCGTCGTAGGCCGCCTCGGCGATACCCGAGAAACGAATCAGGCTGCCCATGAAGAGGAAGAGAGGCACCGTCACCAGAACTTCGTTCCAGGGGGTGTAATAGAAGGCGCTGGGAATGGCCAGAAGGGATCTTGGCTCAAAGATTGCTGCAAAGAGGACGGCGGTGCCGCCAAGGCCGAGGGCTACAGGTAAGCCCAGGAAAAGGCCAAAGAAGAGACAGAGAAAATACAGTACGGTGATTATTTCGATACTCACGCTTCCTCCTTTCCAGTCCGTATGCGGCAGGGTTCGACCGCCCCCACTCGGGTTTCCGGCCTTCCGGCTGCCTTACAGAACAGTGTTCGTATCCTGGTTGGTGCCGATAGTTTTCGCCTCCAAAGCACTAAGCAAATCCTGTACCAGTGGTACAGTCGATTGTGGGCAGTCAACTCACCCGGTGCTGTATGCCCACCAGCGTGGAAAAAACTGGCACCGTGGAGGTCTTGAGAAAACACTCTTCGCTGCGAGATGGTCAGCCAGCCCTCTCGATGGGGAATCGAGTTATGCCAAGTGCTGCCATTTTTGCAAGAGTACTGGCTGCCAGTTTACCTTTTTGTCATATTTTCCGGCGGGCATCCCATCCGCTGAAGAATCTGCCGGCGACCTGAAATCTGCCCATCAACCGGTGGGAAGATGGGCAGATGGGCGGCAAAGACCTCTCATCCAAGCCTTGATGTATCAGACACCAGAAAACTTGTCAATGCCCTTGACTCCCACAAATGTCCGTGAAGAGCGTTAGCCGAGCACCTCGGCTACCGGAGTATGGGGCAGACCGAAGGCCTCGGCCACGGCCGGATAGGTGATTTTCCCGGCCACCAGATTGAGACCCAGTTTCAAGCCGGGATTGTCCAGGCAAGCCTGACGCCAGCCCTTGTCGGCCAGTTGCAGGGCGTAGGGTAGGGTTGCGTTGGTGAGGGCCATGGTGGAGGTGATCGGCACCGCCCCTGGCATATTGGCGACGCAGTAGTGGATAATCCCATCCACCTCGTAGATCGGGTCACCGTGGGTGGTTGCTTTCGATGTCTCGAAACAGCCACCCTGATCGATGGCCACATCCACCAGAACACACCCTTTTTTCAGTTCGCCCAGCATCTCCCGGGTAATCAGTTTCGGGGCCTTGGCACCCACCACCAGCACTGCCCCGATAATGGCGTCGGCCTCTTTGGCCAACTGGTGGATGATCGCCGGCGAACTCATCAGTGGTGTGCAATTTTTAGGCATGATCTCGGAGAGGTAGCGAAGGCGATCGAGGTTCATGTCGAGGATGTAGACCCTCGCGCCAAGCCCTGCTGCCATCTGCGCGGCGTTGGTGCCGACTATCCCGCCACCGATTACCAGTACGGTTGCCGGTGCCACCCCGGTCACGCCGCCGAGGAGGATTCCCCGTCCACCGTGCACCCGTTCGTTGTATTTAGCTGCCTCCTGGGCAGCCATCCGGCCGGCCACTTCGCTCATTGGGGTGAGCAGGGGAAGACTGCGGTCCGGCTTTTCGATGGTCTCATAGGCGATATTGATGTTGCCGGCCTGCATCAGGGCCCGGGTGAGCCCTTCATCGGCGGCCAGATGCAGATAGGTGAAGAGGATCTGGCCGGGGCGCAGTCGGGCGTATTCGGAAGGCTGCGGCTCCTTGACATGCATCACCATCTCACAGCCGGCAAAAATTTCGTCGGCTGTCTTGAGCACCGCTCCGGCCTGACGGTACTCCTCGTCGGAAAAACCGGCACCAAGCCCGGCACCGTTTTCCACCGTTACCTGGTGACCATGCTGACTCATGGTCATCACACCTGCCGGGGTCATCGCCACCCGGTTCTCCATCGACTTGATCTCTTTTAAGATTCCTACCTGCATCGAACGATCTCCTTTTTTATTGGAAAATTGGTACATTGCGGCTTTACCTTCGGCTGCTGCTCTCCGGCCTGATCGGCCGGCAGGCGAGGCAGGCCCCTAGGCGAGAATCTTTTCCATAGCCCGGCGCATGGTCAGGAGGATGGTGTCGATATCCTCCCGGGTGACCACATAGGCCGGGGCAAGGTTGATTGTGTTGTTCAGACCAGGCAGACTGCGATTGGTCCGGCCGACCAGAACCCCGTTGGCCGCCATCTCTCCCACCAGTTGGATCATCTTCTGCTCCGCCAGTGGTTCTTTGCTCTTCTTGTCGACTACCATCTCCACCCCGCAGAGAAGCCCCTTGCCCCGCACATCGCCCACCCCGGGCAAGTCTCGCAACTCGTTCAGGCCGGCGAGAAGATACTCGCCCATCTCGGTCACCCGCAAGAGCAGTTTCTCCTCCTCGATGATGCTCAAATTCTCCGCCGCCGCCGCACAGCCCGCCGCGCAGCCACCAAAGGTGCTGATGTCCCGAAAATAAGACATCGGCTCACTGGGGTCGTTGAGAAACTTGTTGAACACCGCCTCGGTGGTCACCGTCGCCGATATCGGCATGTAGGCGCTTGCCAAACCCTTGGCCATGGTCACCATGTCCGGCGTGATCCCGTAGTGCTGGTAGCCGAACATCGTCCCCGTACGACCCATCCCGCACACCACCTCGTCCATGATCAGCAGCACCTCATGCCGACGGCAGATCTCCACCACCTCCTGGTAGTACTCCGCCACCGGCGGCAGAATACCGCCACCGGCGGTAATCGGCTCGACGATCAGCCCGCCCACCGTCTCCGGACCCTCGCGCAGGATCACCTCCTCAACCACCTTCGCGCACTCCAGATTGCAGCCGGGGTAGCTCTTCTGGAAGGCACAGCGGTAACAGCAGGCGTGCGGAAACTCGACAAAACCGGGAACAAAGGGACCAAACCACTCCTTGCGTTCAGGCTGCCCGCAGGAACTGAGCGCCGCTATGGTCGTCCCGTGGTAGTCGCGGTCACGGTAGAGTATCTTCTTCTTCTCAGGCCGCCCCTCAATGTGGGCCAGCGCCCGAACCATCTTGTACGCCTTCTCGTTGGCCTCCGAGCCGCTGTTGGATATATACACCCGGTTCAGACCGGGCATATAGGCAGTGAGACGCTCGGCAAACTCAATAAAGGGGATATTCCCGGCCACCGCCGCGTAGTAGGGCATCTTCTCCAGCTGCCGGGCCACTACATCGGCTATCCGTTTCCGGCCATAGCCAACGTTCACACACCATACCCCGCCGGAGGTGGCATCAAGGTACTCCCGGCCGTTGATATCACGAATCCGCAGCCCGTCGCCCTCGACGATGATCATCGCCCCCTTGCCACTGTACGCCTGGTGCTGGACCATGTGGTGCCAGACATATGCCTGGTCCGACTCAACATACCGCGCAGCATCCAATTTCTCGCTCATCTCACCATGCTCCTCTCGGCAAATTTTTGTAACCGTTCACCAGCAGCCATTTTCGCCCGCTCAGACCACCTGAAAAAGCCAACTCCAACTCAGGCGGTCTGCCTGCACGAACCTGGGGAAACACTGGCGGAACGGTTACCGATCCGGGTTCTGCTGCCTTGTGCTGCATACCGGTACACCACGACAAATCTTTCTGCAAAACGGGCAGCCTCAAACTTCCCGCAAAGGCTGCCGGTGGCTCTCCGGCGCAGGTCTTGGTCTGAAGACCAGGCAAAGGCTCCTTCGCGGCGACCGACACCCCATCTATGTCTAGACATTTTCTCCCATACTCTTATTTTTTTGTCAAAACTTTTTTTCTACCGATCTCCCCAACTGAAAAAAAGAGGCCGCCGCGGTTTTGTCTAGACATGGATTCCATTGTTCGCTATACTGAGCTGAGATCAGGGCAGGTGGTCAGTACCTCCCACCATATGAAACTCGGCCAAGGCCTCAGATAACATCCTCACGAAAGGAGACAGCCAATGAAAATGACCACCGAGGAAGCATTCGTCAAAGTTCTCCAGATGCATGGAATCGAGCACGGTTTCGGGATAATCGGTTCGGCCTTCATGCCCATTTCCGACCTCTTCCCGGCTGCCGGCATCACCTTCTGGGATGCGGCACACGAGTGCAACGCCGGCATGATGGCCGATGGCTACACCCGTTCCTGCGGCAAAATGGCCCTCTGTATCGCCCAGAACGGCCCCGGTATCACCAACCTGGTCACCCCCATCAAGACCGCCTACTGGAACCACACCCCAATGCTGCTGATCACCCCCCAAGCGGCCAACAAGACCATTGGCCAAGGTGGTTTTCAGGAAATTCCCCAAATGTCCTTGTTTGCCGACATGGTCTGCTACCAGGAGGAGGTTCGCGACCCCTCCCGTATTCCCGAGGTACTCAACCGGGTGATCGAGAAGGCCCGGCGTGGCTCCGCCCCGGCCCAGATCAACGTCCCGCGCGACATGTGGACCCAGGTGATCGACGTCGAACTCCCGCAGATCGTCACCTTTGAACGCCCCACCGGTGGTGCTGCCGCCATCGCCCAAGCAGCCGAACTGCTCTCCAAGGCAAAATTCCCGGTGATCCTGAACGGTGCCGGCGTGATTCTCGCCGGAGCCATTGAAGCCTCCAAGGCCCTTGCCGAACGACTCAGCGCCCCGGTTTGCTGCAACTACCAGCACAACGACGCCTTCCCCGGCTCCCACCCCCTCTTTGCCGGTCCCTTGGGCTATAATGGCTCCAAGGCAGCCATGGAACTGATTGCCAAGGCCGACGTGGTCCTGGCCCTCGGCACCCGTCTCAACCCCTTCTCAACCCTGCCAGGCTACGGCATCGATTACTGGCCGAAAGGGGCCAAACTGATCCAGGTCGACATCAATGCCGACCGTATCGGTCTGACCAAACCGGTGGCCGTGGGTATCCAGGGTGATGCCGGTGCCGTAGCCCGAGGAATCCTGGCCGCCCTCAGCGCCAACGCCGGCGACCACGGCCGCCGGGAACGGCAGGAGCTGATCGCCAGCACCAAGAAAGCCTGGCTGGAACAGCTGGCCGGCATGGACCATGAAGAGGACGACGACGGCACCAGTTGGAACCAGCGCGCCCGGCAGGCCCAGCCGGAGCGGATGTCGGCACGAATGGCCTGGCGGGCGATCCAGAAGGCCCTCCCCAAGGAAGCGATCATCTCCTCCGATATCGGCAACAACTGCGCCATCGGCAATGCCTACCCCACCTTTGAAGAAGGGCGCAAGTACCTCGCTCCAGGCCTCTTCGGCCCCTGCGGCTACGGTTTCCCGTCCATTCTCGGCGCCAAGGTGGCCTGTCCGGATACTCCGGTGGTCGGCTTTGCCGGCGATGGTGCCTTCGGTATCTCTATGAACGAGATGACCGCCTGCGGCCGGGAAAGCTGGCCGGCAATCACCATGGTGATCTTCCGCAACTACCAGTGGGGTGCCGAGAAGCGGAACTCGACCCTCTGGTACGACGACAACTTCGTCGGTACCGAGCTTGACCGGGAAGTAAACTATGCCAAAATCGCCGAGGCCTGCGGTGTCAAAGGGGTACAGGCGACCACCATGGAAGGGCTCACCGAGGCCCTGGCCACGGCGATCAAGGCGCAGATGGAGAAGCGGCAGACCACCTTCATCGAGGTCATCCTCAACCAGGAACTGGGCGAACCCTTCCGTCGTGACGCCATGAAAAAACCGGTCCGAGTCGCCGGGATCAGCAAAGAGGATATGCGCAGGTAGGGGCGGCCGGCCGGTACCCCCTGTTCCGGCACATCCTGAGTACCCTCCCGGGCCCCGAAAAGATAATTCTTTTCGGGGCCCGAACTCTTTTCAGGCCCGGCCGGGTCGCCCCTCGGCCACCGTTCTTTTCCCTTGCATATTCCGGCATCTTTTTCTAGGTTCGGACAACGAGTCGGCACCTCTTGGCGACTCCTGCCGGTACGGACGGAGATGGCCCCCGGGCTGGCCCGCCTGCATCCCACCCAGAACCTCTGTGTACTTTGTGAGGAACAAACATGAAAAGATACCTTTCAGCCTTCGTCGCCATCCTGCTCCTGAGCGGGCAGGCCCTTGCCGGGGAACCGGTAAAGATTGGCATGATCACCACCCTCTCCACCAAAGCCGGCTACCTCGGCGAGGATATCCGCGACGGCTTTCAGCTGGCGATCAACCAGGAGGGTGGAACGCTGGGAGGGGTGGCAGTGGAACTGCTGGTCGAGGATGACTCCGCCAAACCGGAAAAAGGCAAGCAGATTGCCGAGCGCTTCGCGGTCAAAGATGGGGTGAAGATCATGACCGGAATCGTCTTCTCCAACGTCGCCATGGCGGTGGTGCCGAAGGTGGTCCGTGACGGGACCATCTATCTGAGCGCCAACGCCGGGCCCTCAAAACTTGCCGGCAGCCTCTGTCATCCCAACTACTTCAGTGTCGCCTACCAGAACGACAATCTCGACGAGGTGGTCGGCCGGTATGTGAGCGACGCGGGGTACAAAAATGTCTATCTGCTCGCCCCCAACTATCCGGCCGGCAAGGACCACCTGGCCGGGTTCAAGAGGTTTTATCAGGGAGAGCTGGCCGGCGAGGTCTACACCAGGCTGGACCAGTCGGATTATGCCGCCGAGATCGCCAGCCTGCGGGCGGCCGGACCGGACGCGGTGTTCTTCTTTTTGCCGGGCGGAATGGGAATCAATTTCCTCAAACAGTACGCCCAGGCCGGGCTGCAGGACAGTATTCCCCTCTTCGGGCCGGCCTTCTCCTTTGACGAACGGATTCTGGCCGCGGTGGGTGAGGCCGCCCTGGGGGTGAAGAACGGTTCCCAGTGGAGCCACGATCTCGACAACCCGGCCAACCGGCAGTTTGTCGAGGCCTACCGGCAAGCCTACGGGCGGACACCGACCCTCTACGCCAGCCAGGGTTACGATACCGCCCGGCTGCTGGCCAGCGCCCTGAAGACAACCGGTGGCGAGCTGGGTGATCTCGAAGCCTTCCGCAAAGAACTGCAACGGGCTGACTTCGAATCGGTCCGGGGCAATTTCCGCTTTGGCAACAACCAGCACCCGGTACAGGATTTCTACATCCGCGAGGTAATCAAGACAGCGGACGGCTACACCAACAAAACCCTCCAGAAGGTCTTTACCGACCACGTCGACGCCTACGCCGGCGAGTGTACCATGAAGTAGCCGAGCGAGGGCCCGGAGCCAGGGGCCCTCACGTTACCGGAAATAATGCTCTTACTCTTTGAACAGTTTCTCAACGGCCTGCAGTTCGGCATCACCCTTTTTCTGCTGTCGGCCGGCCTGACCCTGGTGTTCGGGATCATGCAGGTGATCAATCTGGCACACGGTTCGTTCTACATGATCGGTGCCTATGTCGGCGCGGCGGTCACCGCCGCCACCGGCTCTTTCCTGCTTGGCCTGCTTGCCGCCCTGCCCGCCGCCGGACTGTTCGGGATGGCCGTGGAGTGGCTGGTGCTCCGTCACCTCTACCAGCGTGACCACCTCGACCAGGTGCTGGCGACCTTTGGCCTGATCATGTTTTGTAACGAACTGGTCCGGATCATCTGGGGGCGCCAGCCCCTCTTCATGGACGTCCCCCCCTGGCTGGCCGGGAACGTCGAAATTGTCGACGGTCTGCTCTACCCGGTCTACCGCCTGGCGGTGATCGCCACCGGCCTGGCGGTCGCCCTGCTCCTCTGGTTCCTCTTCACCAGGACCCGGCTGGGCATGCAAATCCGCGCCGGCGCCAGTAACCGGGAAATGGTCGCTGCCCTGGGAGTCGATATCTCCCTGCTCTATACCCTGGTTTTCGGTCTTGGCGCCCTGCTCGCCGGATTGGCCGGGGTGATGGCCGGCCCCATTCTGGCCGTGGAGTCGGGAATGGGCGAAAGCATTCTCATTCTCACCTTTGTGGTGATTGTCATCGGCGGCATCGGCTCAATCAAGGGGGCGGTGATCGGTGCCCTGCTGGTGGGCCTGGTGGATACCCTGGGGCGGGCCTTTCTGCCGGTCCTTTTCCGCCTGCTCTTTGCCTCCGCCACCGCTGATGCGGCCGCCGCCTCCCTGTCCTCCATGGCCATCTACATCCTCATGGCGACGGTTCTCATCTGGCGGCCGCGTGGCCTCTGCCCGGTACAGAGCGCATGACCCGCCGGCTGCTCACCCTGCTCGCCGGGGCACTCTTTTTCGCCCTGCTGCCGCTGTTCGCCACCTTTTTCGGCGAACCATATCTCATTTCACTGTTCACTCGCATCCTGATCTACGCCCTGGCGGCGGTGAGCCTCGACCTGCTTCTTGGCTATGGTGGCCTGATCAGCCTCGGCCACGCCGCCTACCTCGGTATCGGCGCCTATGTGGTCGGGATTCTCCACCAGCATCAGAGCGAGGGGATGCCATTGCTCTCCTGGCCGATTCTTGTCCAGGGGAGCGACAACGCCCTGCTGGTCTGGCCGGCGGCAGTCCTGGTCGCCGCCTTTTTTGCCTTGGCCATCGGTGCCCTCTGCCTGCGCACCCGGGGCATGCACTTTATCATGATCACCCTGGCCTTTGCCCAGATGCTCTACTTTTTTTTCCTCTCTTTGGAAAAATATGGCGGTGACGACGGGCTCTCCCTCTACGCCCGGAACCGGCTGCCAGGGATCGACCTTGGCGACAGCCTGCACTTCTATTACGTCTGCCTGGCCCTCCTTGCCCTTTTTCTGCTCCTGGCCATCCGCCTGTCGCGGTCCCGGTTCGGCCTGGTCCTGCAGGGGGCCAGGGAGAACGACCGGCGGGCGAAGATGCTGGGAATCAACACCTACTGGTACAAGCTGGCCTGCTTTGTCCTGGCCGGCGGCGGTGCCGGGCTGGCCGGCGCTCTGCTCGCCAACCAGACCGAGTTCGTCAGTCCCGGCCTGCTCCATTGGACCATGTCCGGCGAACTGATGGTGATGGTTCTCCTTGGCGGTCTCGGCTCACTCTACGGCCCGGTAGCCGGGGCCGCCGTTTTCCTCCTGCTCGAGGAAGGGCTGGCAATGTATACCGAACACTGGATGGTCTACATGGGACCAATTCTCGTGCTGGTGGTGATCTTTGCCAAACGGGGATTGTTTGGTGCCATAGCCGGCACGGCAAGGGCAGAATGAAGATTCTCCGGGTAACCAGCCTGCAGAAGGCCTATGGGGCTGTGGAGGCGACCAGAAACCTCTCCCTCGCCGTCGAGGCGGGCCATATCCATGCCCTGATCGGACCCAATGGTGCCGGCAAGACCACCCTGGTCAACCAACTGACTGGCGATATCCTCCCCGACGGCGGCACCATCCAGTTTCATGGCCACGATATCACCAGGCTGAAGCCCTGGCGTCGTGCCCGTCTCGGTTTGGCCCGCTCCTACCAGATCACCTCGATCTTTCCCCAGCTTACCGTTGCCGAAAATTTTGCCCTCGCCATCCTGGCCGGCCATCGTCATAATTTTCGTTTCTGGCGACCGGCGCTTTCCGCCCACCGGGTCCGGGAGTTGTTGCCGGAGGCCCTGGCCCGGTTTGATCTCAACGCCAGTGCCGGCCGCCCAGCCGGCCACCTCTCGCACGGCGAAAAGCGGCAGCTGGAAGTGGGGATGACCCTGGTGGGTAAGCCGCGCCTCCTGATTCTTGACGAACCGATGGCCGGAATGGGCCCCGGCGGTACGGTGGAACTGACCAAAATGATTCGCCAACTGCAGGGAAAGCTGACCATTCTCCTGGTCGAACACGACATGAAGGTAGTTTTCAACCTGGCGGACATGGTCACCGTCCTGGTCAACGGCGAAAATATCGCCACCGGCCCCCCCGACGAAATACGGGCCAACCCGCTGGTGCGCACCGCCTACCTCGGTGAGGAGAACTGAGATGCTGGCAGTCGAGGCCATCGAAAGCTTCTACGGCTCCAGCCAGGCCTTATTCGGGGTCTCTGTTGCCATTGGCGAAGCTGAGGTTGTCACCCTTCTTGGCCGCAACGGCATGGGCAAAAGCACCACCATCCGGTCGATAATGGGGCTGACGCCGGCCCGGAAAGGGACCATTATCTTCCAGGGCTGTCGGATAGAAAGGCTGCCCAGTTACCGGATTGCCCGTCTCGGCCTGGGACTGGTACCGGAGGGGCGGCAGATTTTTCCCAACCTTACCGTCCGGGAAAACCTGATCGCCACCGCCGCTAATCGCCGGGGCAGCGCCGCACCGTACAGCACCGATGACATTTTTGACATTTTTCCCCGGCTCAAAGAACGGCTGGGCAATTTCGGCAACCAGCTCTCCGGCGGCGAACAGCAGATGCTCGCCATCGGCCGGGCGCTGATGACCAACCCTCGCCTGCTGATCCTTGACGAGGCCACCGAGGGGCTTGCGCCACTGATCCGCGAGGAAATCTGGCAGGGACTGACCACCCTGAAAGAAAAGGGGCTGGCCATCCTGGTCATCGACAAGAACCTCGAGTCGATGATGGCCATCGCCGAGCGCCACTACATCATGGAGAAGGGGCGGGTGGTCTGGTCCGGAAGCACCGCCGAACTCCGCAACAACCGGACTCTGCAGGAACGCTACCTGGGGATTTAGGCCAGTGCACAACCACCCCTTACGGGGGGCAACCATTACGACGCCAGACGGGAAAAATGCCACGGACCGGCAAGACAACGGGGAAACCATGCAGGATATCGACGACCGCACCGAGCAACTGAGGGAACTCTTCGCCGAACAGTTTTTTGCCGTCCTGGCAACCCGCAGCGGCGACCACATCCATACCACCCTGGTGGCCTTCGCCGCCTCCGAGGACTTGCGGACCTTTTTCCTCTGCACCCCACGGGCCACCCGGAAATATGCCAATCTCAAACAACACCCCACCGTGTCGCTGATGGTCCACAACAGCAGCAATCTGGCCAGCGATACCCGTCAGGCAATCGCCGTGACCATCTCCGGAGTAGCCACGGAGGTGCCGACCGAGCAGCTGACGGCCGCCCGGGCCATCTACCTGAGCCGACAACCCCATATGGCGGAGTTTGCCAACTCCGCCGACACGGCGATGATTGAAGTCGCCGTCAACCGCTACGACCTTGTTTGCCATTTTCAGGAAGTGCGCACCGTCGATATCCGTCAGGATGGATATCAATCGCCGTAAAACAGCAACCCTTTGAGGAGATGTGATGAACCACGCAATCGTTATGCACCGCACCGGTGGTCCGGAAGTCCTGACCTGGGAGCCCTCCGATCCGGGACAACCCGGACCGGGGGAAGTTCTGGTTCAGCAGGAAGCGATCGGCCTCAACTTCATCGACGTCTATCAGCGCAACGGTCTCTATCCCCTGCCCAGCCTGCCTGTCATCCCCGGCCTTGAGGGGGCGGGACGGGTAACCATGGTCGGTGCGGGGGTTACCTCATGCCGGGAGGGTGACCGGGTGGCCTACGCCAACCCCCCCATCGGGGCCTACAGCGAACTCCGCGCCATTCCGGCCCATCGCCTGGTCAAACTGCCCGAGGCGATATCCTGCCGCCAGGCGGCGGCAATGATGCTGCAGGGGATGACTGCCCGTTACCTGCTGAAGAGCTGTTATGAGGTTACTGCGGAAACGACCATCCTCATCCACGCCGCCGCCGGCGGGGTCGGTTCCATCGTCTGTCAATGGGCGAAGGCGCTTGGCGCCACGGTGATCGGCACAGTCGGCAGCCAGGATAAAGCCAGGCTGGCGGCGGCAAACGGCTGCCACCACCCCGTCCTCTACCAGGAGGAGGATTTTTCCGCCCGGGTTCGGGAGATCACCGACGGCCGGGGGGTGGACGTGGTCTACGACTCGGTGGGTCAAACCACCTTCCACAAATCACTGGACTGCCTGCGACCAATGGGCATGATGGTCTCTTTCGGCCAGTCCTCCGGGCCGGTTGAGCCGATCTCCACCGGGCTGCTGGCAAAGGGGTCACTCTTTTTGACCAGGCCAAGCCTCATGCACTACACTGCCGAGCGCCAGAATCTTTTGGCCCACGCCGAGGATCTCTTTGCCATGGTCACCTCCGGCAGGGTGAAGATTCCGATCAACCAGGAGTATCCCCTGCGGGAAGCGGCCCGGGCCCACCGCGACCTGGAAGAACGGAAAACCACCGGCAGTTCGATTCTTCTGCCCTGATTGGCACGTACGGCAGACCAGGCTGTGCCGATTCAGCCTGATCTGGCGCTACATCTGCAGGAGAACCGCCGGCTGGGCCTTTGGGTCAGTCTCAATTCTGGTATCGCAGATCAGCAGGCGGTTGGGCTCGATGGCGTAGGTTTCGGCCAGGTACTCTTTCACCAACCGGCCACGCTCTTCGCCCAGTTGCAGCAGACGCTGCCGCAGCTCCTCGTCGAGGGGTGCCAGCTGCTCTTTCACACCGGCACCATCTGGAGCTGTGGCGAGTTCCTCCTTTCCAGCCTCTTGCTTCTCTTCCGGGAGAGTTGCTTCCTCAGCCACCGGCGGCAGCAGTTCCCAGGAGGCAACAACCGGACAGAGCTGGATATCGGTCTCCGGGCGATCGCCCAGAATCTTGCCGATCCGCTCGAGATAGTCCTCCTGGCCACTGACCATCGAACTCTCTCCGGGCTGAAAGGGAACGGGCGGCAGGGATATCTGCAGTACCTTCTCACCAACCTTCATTCCGACGTAGGCCAGGGCACCATAAGGGCCGAGGGTGTACATCAGGTATCCGGTGGCGGCAGGGACGATGGCCTTGCTCAGGGCAGTGACCAGCACATCGGCAATTCCCACGTTGAGCTGGTCAAGCGCCCCGTTGAGGGGGATCTTGAGAGTGATGTCGCCCTCGCTGTCGCGGAGCAGTGTCAGGGCCGTGTTCAGGGGAATGGGCAGCTGATTGTCCAACTCCGCGGCCAGCTCCGGGGAGATCGTTTCCGTTTGCAGTTGCTGGAGGACCAGGCTGTTCTCCATTGCCAGGGTGTCGTCGGCCAGTTGCATCTCACTCTGCAGGCGCATCTGGCCACTGGCCAGAGCGGTACCGACTGCCTGGACGGTGTAGGCCGACAGACTGCGCAGAGGGTAGTTCCGCAGGGTGAGCTGGAAATCGCCCTTCAGAGGAGAGAGGAAAGGGAAGAGATGGCCGGCAATATCGACAGGTGCCCGATTTTCCAGTTCACCGGTCAGCTCTACCGCCGTCTGCTCAGCCGGCCGACCCGAATCAAAAGGCCCGGCCTGCAAACGGGAAATGGCCAGAGAGGTATGATAGGGTACCTTCGTGGTCGCATCGCTGAATTCGACCCTGCTGTCACCGATAAGCTCCAGCTGTTCCAGGCGAATGGGCACTCCCGTCGCCTCTTCTCCCACCGCTGCCTCCCCCGGGCCTGCTTCCCGGCCAACTTCCGCAACCGCTTGTCTGGCCCTTGCCTCTTTTGACCCGTCGCCTGCCCCATCGCCTGCCCCATCGTCTGGCGGTCCCGGCAGTGCTTGGTTCTGCACCTCCATCTCCTGGAAGCCAGGCCGCATCGCCTCGAGATACTTATTAAAGGTAAACTCCCCCTCCCGGTCGCGGGAGAGGTTGGCAACCAGATTCCGCCCGCGCAAGGTACCGGCTCGGAGGCCATCATCTTGTCGCCAGCCGATCCGGTCAAGGGTAATGGCGCTGGCGGTAACTGTCGCCGGGACGTCGGCAGCGGCGTCGGCATCGGCAGCGGCAGCAACGTCGGCGTCGGCCAGGAGGGTCAGTTCGTCGAAGCGGAGCTCTTCGGCAGCAACCTCCGGCCCGCTATTGCCGCTGATACCGTGCAGGGAAATGCCGGCCAGACGCGCAATCTCAGCACCGTTATGGGCAGAGCGCAGCACCGGCCGGTTCAGGGCAACGCTGTCAAGTTGAAAGGATTCCAGATCGTCGCTGGCCAGTCCGGCCAGAACAATCTCCGGAACCTCCAAATGGAGGGGGAGATCACCGGCCACCGTCACCGCCAGGGCGGCAACCGTCACCTCCTCCACAGCGACGTTTTCCCCCCCGTGGTGGGCCAGTTCGGCCCCGGCCAGGCTGTCAAAGGCCAGCAACGGCCCTTCCGTCTGGTCAAGACGAAACTTCCCCAGCCGCAGGCCACTCTGTCCGGAGAGGGCCAGTTCCCGGCCAAAGCCGATGCCGGTTTTGGTCTGCAAAGCAATACTCTCCAGCTGCAACGCCTGGTCGGCAAGACCAAGCTGCAGCGCGTTGCCGTCGAGAGTGCCGTCCAAGTCAAGCAGAGCCTGGCCGCCCTCCTCTTCACCATAGTCCACCTGTCCTTGCCAGAGAAGAGAGCCGACGCCAGCCTGCCGAATCTCCGCCTTTTGGTCGCCGTCGAGTTGAAAGCCCGCCGCCTCGAGACGGCCGGCAAGAGTACCAGACCTCCCCGGCGCCCCCTCCCCGGCGGCATAGGCCATCGTCCCCTGCCAGTCAATCCGCTCCTGGTGGAGGGCATAGGGCGGCAGAGCCAGTTCCAGCCCGTTCATCGTCAGGGAAGCTGTGTCGGCAACCGCCAGGCGCTCGCCAGGGGTGAGGGTTGTCCGGCCCTCATGGACTGATTCGGCCAGGTTAAGGCCCGTCGCCCCACTTTCCAGTTGCAGGCCGCGAACGACCAGCCGGCCATCGGTGGACATCGACTGCGCCCCGGCATCCCCTTGCTCGACGGCATACTCACCCTGCCAGTGGAGACTGGTCGCCCTGGCGGCAATATCATTCTCGCCGGATCCATCGCCCGGCTCTCCACGCCACAACCGCGGTTCCTTGATATCGATGCCGGCAACCTCATAGCGGCGAAGATTTTCGCTGGCAAGACCATGCAGGGCAATTTCCGGGATCTCCACGGAGGTGGGGGGAAGACCGGGAACCTTCCCTTGCAGAGCTGTCACTGTCAGCCCTTTGAGGGCGAAGGAGTTCTGGCCATTACCGGTCAGATCGTTCATCTGAAGACCGGCAACGAGCAGCTCCCCTCTCTTTTCATCATCGAGGCGGAACTGCTCCAGACTAAGCGAGATCGGGCCATTCAGGCTCACCTCCTCGCCAAGGGTGATGGCCGCCCCGCTTTGCAGGCTGAGCTGCCCCAGAGCAAGCCGCACCTCCGGCCGACCCAGGCTGATTCCTATCCCGCTGCCGCCAAGCTCGCCTTTTAGTTCAAGAACCGGCTGTATCGGTTTCTCCTCACTATAGTTTACCTTCCCCTGCCAACTGAGCGCGCTGCTGTCAACCAGACCAACTTCGGCCCCCTCCCCCCCCTGCAGGGAGAAGGCGCCAAGTTGCAGATGACCATCGGCAGCCAGAAAGAGGCCTTGGGGAGCCTCTCCGGCAGCGTAGTCAATCTTCCCTCGCCAGTGGATATCCTCCTGACGCATCTGGTAAGGGGGCAGGCCGAGTTGAAAAGCGGCCGCAGCCAGAGACGCCTCGCTGGAGACCAGCAGGCTGTCGGCCAGCGTCACCATGGTCCTCCCCTCTATATCAATCGCCGATTCAGCCAGGCTCAGCCCGGCCGCGGCAACCTTCAGCGTACGCCCCGTCAACAGCCCCTCACTGACCAGGACCGGTGGCCCCTCTGCCGGCGCCCGGCCGTCCAACACTCCCTGCCAGTGCAGCGTCTCGCCGCTGATGGAAAAACCGCTGCCGCCAAGAGCGGCGGCCGTCAACTGCAGCCCTCCTTCATACCTGGACAACAACCCTGTCTCGGTGGAGTTGCTGAAGGCGGCTCTCCCATCCAGATCCACCTGACCGGAAAAAAGCGGCAGCTGCCTCGCCACCAGGCCGGCAATGCTGTCGAGTTGAAAGGCGGAAAGGGAGAGGGTGCCGGAAAGCCGCAGATCGGGCACAACCTCAACATCTTCCAGGAGCAGCGCCAGCGGCGCTTCGTTCAGCCGTCCCTCCAGCCGAATGCTTGCCGCCGGCTGCCCTTCCCGGGTGGTAAAGCGGGCAAGTTCGAACTGATCGACCGACAGGGTCATTGTCGTCGCTGGCGTCTGCAGGGTGATCCGGCAGTCGGCACAGGTAACCTGATCGGCAACCAGTCCCCAGGGGGCTGTCTCATCTGCCGATTTCTCCTCTTCAACTGCCTGCCCGCCGTCGGCGGCCATGGTGTAGGAGCCAAAGCGCCAACGACCATCCGGGTACTGTTCGAGATCGATGGCCAGATGCCGGTACGCCACTTTTTCCAGATGCAGGTCGCGCTTGAGGAGCGAGGCCAGATTGATCTTCAGCACCATGCTGGCGTTTTCGAGCAAGGCTCGCCCGTCCGTTTCCACCGCCACCCCCTTAACAGTCAGTCGGCCGACAAAGGGGTTAAAGCTGAGACTGGCGATTGCGGCCCGGTCGGCTCCGTTTTTTTCCAGCCAGTCGGTAAGAAAATATTTGCTGGCAAAGGGCAAAAGGAGCAACAAGGCCCCGATCAGCAACAGCACCACCCCGCCGATACGCAGCCATCTGTTTCGCCACAACTTCCACAGCACCTCTTTCTTTGGCATTTGCATCTCCTTTTTATGTCTCATCGGCGGCTAGAAGAGCAGACCGGCAGTGTACCGCAGGCCGGTAAAGACCAGGATGGCGGCAAGCAGCCAGGTGATGATTTTGGCTGGGACAAACTTCTGCAGCCGGGCCCCGAGGTACATCCCGATCATCCCTCCCATACCCATCAGAATACCCAGCGGCCAGTCAGGCGCCACCGCCAATTCCGGGGAGAAGAGGGCCAGCCCCTGGTAGAAGGCGGTGGCGACCAGGGAGGTGGCAAAGGTGCCAAGCAGACAGGCGCCGGCAATGGTATGGACCGGCAGGCGGAAGAGGGTGACAAAAACCGGGGCGATTAGAGCGCCGCCACCGATCCCGTAGATACCACCGACTATGCCGACAACTGCACTGAGGAGACCAATCGGCAGGGTGGGGGCAGCGACCATTTTTCCGGCAAAGGTGTAGTCAATGGAACTCCAGCCAACCCGCTCGACCACGACCCAGGAATCGGCCTGGCGCCCGCGGAGGGCTGGGTCATGGTTGGGAGAAGGGAGGGGGTCTTCCGGCTGCCTCGGGAAAAGCAGGGAACGGACCAGCATGCCGCCAATATAGAGGAGAACCAGCCCGGCAAAGATTTTGAATCGGGCCGGATCGGGGAGAAAACGGATCCGCAGGAAGACCCCCAGGATCACCCCCGGCACGGTACCGGCGATTACCACCCCGGCCAGCGGCCAGACCATCCGACCCTCCCGGACAAAACGGTACACCCCGCTGGGGATGGCGACAATGTTGAACAGGTGGTTGGTGGCACTGACCGCCGGGGTGGCAAAGCCAAGCACACTCATCTGAAAAGGGAGGAGCAGGTTGGCACCGGAGACCCCGGCCATCGAGCAGAACAAGGCGACGGTAAAACCGGCGGCAAAGGGGAGCAGGGGGGTGACTTCAATACCGGCAACATGGAAGAGCATGGCAGGTTCTCCCGGGTGGAGAGGGGCAGAGTATTACCATTAGATATCTTTATCAGCCCACTTTGACAAGGTTTTTCCATCTCAGCAGATGGCTGATGGTTGCCGGTGAAGATGTGGCCGCTACAGCCCGCCCCTGGAATTCCTTGCACCTGGAGTCGGCTGGCGATACTATCATGGGAAGGATTCGGTCCACCTCCTGAGATCTTTTTCGGGCCCACAGGAAGAAAGGAGGAGAGGAGGAGAAAATGTCCCCTGCCATCTTCAGCTCAATCCGTGCCAGCCTGATCCTGCTGGTTGTTGTGGCTGTCCTGCCAACCCTTGGAATCATGCTCTATACCGGCCATGAGTTGCGCGAAACACTGATCGCCAGCGCCGAGGTCGCCACCCTCCGCCAGGTTCAGAGCATGGCCGACCACCAGCAGCGGGTAGTGGACGACGCCCGGCTCCTTTTGCTTACCCTGAGCGAGGCAAATGAAGTCCGCCAACTCGACCATCAGACCTGCCAGAACCTTCTGGACGAAATGCAATCCCGTGATGCGGCCTACCTGGCCATCGCCCTGGCCGATACTGCCGGCAGGATTGTCGCCGCCTCACCGGTAGGAAGTTTCACCCGACTTGACAACAGACCGTTTTTTCACCGGGCCCTGCAAGAGCAGGGCTTTGTCACCGGACAATACCACTCCCTTTCCTGGAAGGAACAGGTGGTCATTGATTTCGCCCAACCGGTTTTTGCCGCCAATGGCGAGCTACGGGGGGTTCTGGTGGCCACCTTTGACCTCAACTCCTTTAGCCGGATCTTCGCCAACGCCCATCTTCCCGAAGGCTCCGTCTTCACCCTGACCGATACCAACGGTACCCGTCTCACCCGCTTCCCGGACAACCGGGGCTACACCCTGGTTGCCGATCTGCCGGAAATGGTGGCGCGGATGTCGGGGGGCGCAGAGGAGGGCACCTTTCAAGCCCGGGGACAAGACGGTGTTTTTCGCCTGTACGGTTACAAAAGGCTGGTACTGGCGGGTGCCCCCTTCCCCTACCTGATGCTGCGGCTGGGAATGCCGGTGGAAGATGCCCTGGCCGAAGCGCGACGGGTGGTGGTACGCAATTCCGCCTTTCTCCTCCTTGCCGCCGGCCTGACCATGATCGCCGCCCGGGCAGTTGCCGAACGCACTATTATCCGCCGTCTGCAGGCTCTGATCGAGGCGGCGGAAACACTGGGGGCCGGCGACTTGAAGGTCCGCAGCGGACAGGCCGGCGACTCCGGTGAACTGGGGCGGCTGGCGGCGGCCTTCGACCTGATGGCGGAAAATCTCGAGAACCAGGAGTGGGAACGGCAGAAGGCCGAGGAAGAGGTCTGCATTCTCAACACCGAACTGGAGGAGCGGGTGACCACCCGCACCGCCCAACTGGCCAAGGCCAATGCCGATCTGAAGACCGCCCTGGAAAACCTCCACCAGGCCCAGGGACAGCTGGTGCTCTCAGAAAAACTTGCCGCCCTGGCCGAACTGGTGGCCGGAGTGGCCCACGAAATCAACACCCCGGTGGGGGTTGCCCTCTCTGCCACCTCCACCATGGCGGAGAGGAATCGTACCCTGCACGACCTCTTTACCCGGGGGGAGATGAAACGCTCGGACCTCAACGAATACCTGGCCTCAGCAGATGAGGGGCTGTCGATGACTCTCCTGAACCTCCATCGTGCCTCGGAGTTGATCCGCAGCTTCAAGATGGTGGCGGCAGATCAGGTTTCCGAGAACCGCCGCAGTTTCAATGTCCGCGACTACATCGGCGAAATCCTCCTCAGTCTCCGCCCCCGACTGAAAAAGACCTGCCACCAGGTCGAGGTGAGCTGCCGCGATGACCTGGTGATCAAAAGTTACCCCGGTGCCTTCTCCCAGATCATTACCAACCTCATCTTCAACTCCCTGATCCATGCCTACGACGAGGGAGAGGCGGGGCGGCTGCGCATCGAGGTGGGGTTGAAGGACGGCATTCTCACCCTGGTCTACTCCGACGATGGCCGGGGCATCGAGCCGGAGGTGCTCAACAAAATCTTCGAACCTTTCTATACCACCGCCCGGGCCAGGGGGTCCACCGGCCTCGGTCTGCACATCGTCTTCAATATCGTCTCCAGCACCTTGGGCGGATCGATCACCTGCTGCAGTGAACCGGGGCTGGGTACCACCTTCCACCTGCAGATGCCGGTTGAGAGCGAGCCGCCGCGCAGGCAAAAAAGTGAGCAGGCATGAACGAAGAAATTCTCTTCAAGGAGGAAGGCCCTCAAGCCGACAAGTGGAACGCCGAGGATCCCTGGACAATCCTGATCGTCGACGACGAGACTGATGTCCACAGCGTCACCGCCTATATGCTTGACGGCCAGCGCTATCAGGGTCGAAGCTTTGCCTTTCTCCATGCCTACAGTGGCGAGGAGGCGAAAAAGGTGCTCGTCTACCACCCGGAGATTGCCGTAGTCCTCCTCGACGTGGTGATGGAAACCGACGACAGTGGCCTGAAACTGGTCGAGTATATCCGTACCGACTTGAAAAACCAGGTGGTGCGCATCGTCCTCCGCACCGGCCAGCCCGGCAAGGCCCCGGCAGCCAAAGTGATCGTCGATTACGACATCGATGACTACAAGGAAAAGACCGAGCTGACCCTGGAAAAGATGCTGGTGACGATCATCTCGGCCTTGCGCAGCTACAGTCTTATCACCACCATTGATGCCAACCGCAAGGGACTGCGGCGGATCATCGAGGCCTCGTCGGATATCTTTGAGCGGCAGTCACTGCAGAAGCTGGCCAGCGGCGTCCTCAGCCAGCTCACCTCGATTCTCCAGTTGAAAAAGGACGCCATCTTCAGCCACGCCTCGGGGTTGGCTGCCTCGGGGAGCAAAGGCCGGTCGATAGTGCTTGCCGCTACCGGTGAATTTGCCGCCTATATCGAACACCCCATCGATGAGGTCAAAGGAGACACCGTCCAGCGGGCCCTCCACCAGGCGAAGATCCTGCCGCACGGCTTTTTCTGCGAGGGGGGAAAGTGCGCCTGGTATTTCCAGAGCAAGACAGGCTCGGAAAATTTCTTCTACTTCGAGGCGGCCAAAGACCTCGACGAAAGCGACCAGGATCTCCTCGAACTGTTTTTCACCAATGTTTCTCTGGCCTTTGACAACCTCTTTCTCAACCGGGGTATCGAAGAGACCCAGAAGGAGGTGATCTTTCATATCGCCGAGGCGATGGAGTGCCGTTCGGCGGAAACCGGCCGGCATGTACAGCGGGTGGCCGAATTCGCCCGTCTGCTGGCCCTGAAATATGGCCTGGGGGAGGAGGAGGCGGAGAACCTCAAGCTTGCCTCAACGGTCCACGACCTGGGCAAGATCGGCATCCCCGATGCCATTCTGAACAAACCGGGGCCACTGACGCCTGAAGAGTACGAAATTATCAAGAGCCATGTCCAGCGCGGCTACGACATGCTCAGCCATTCCACCAGCCCGATCATGCGGGACGCGGCACGGATCATCCTGATCCACCATGAGCGCTGGGATGGCAAGGGGTACCCTCGCGGGCTGAAGGGTAAGGAGATCCACATCCACGGCTGCATCGTCGCGGTGGCCGACGTCTTCGATGCCCTGACCAGCAGGCGGGTGTACCATCAGGCCTGGTCCTGGGAGCAGGTCTTCGCCTATTTCCAGGCGCAGAGCGGCAAACATTTTTCTCCGCAACTAGTCGATATACTGGTCTCCAACCGGGAGGAGTTCATGGCCATCAGCTCGACATACGAGGACAAGACCCTGAGAGCCAACAGCCATCACCACCCCGATGTAGAGATAGAGAGGGAAGACTGACCAGCGCCGGAGAGCGTTTGCCATTCTTCAGCCGCTCTGCCGGAGATCTCTGACATACATCGATACCCCCGGGCTCTCCTCCTGGCGCTGCCGGTATTCGGCGGGTGATTGACGGCTGAAACAGAGTTGCAGGAACAGTTCCGCCAGACGGGGGTTGCGGGTAAGGGAAATAAACCGGCTGTAGCCTTGGGCGGCCATGGTGCTGATAAAGGAATTCACCGTAAAGACCCCTATCCGCTGGTTGCGAAATCGGGTGGAGATGGCCAGAGCCGCCAGTTCAACGGTCTGCCGGTCGATAATTTTCTGCTCGACACAGCCGACGACGATGCCGTCGATGGCGGTGACAAAAAAACGCTGCCGATGCTGGCCGACGTACTCCCTGTCCCGCGGCCGGAGATAGCCGGCACGCCGATACATCGCCAGAATTCGTGCAACCACGGCCACCTCCTCGTCGCCCGCCACCGGCCGGAACACCTCGGCAAAGTTGTTGGCGATCATCGTCCCGCTCCCCTCGAGGGTGAACAGCTCGTGCTTGATGGTGTCCCTGCCGGCCGGCAGAATGTGGACACGTTCCAGCTGCCCGGCCTCGATCTTCTCGCAGATCAGCTTCATCGCGTCACGAAAATTGACATTGGCGATCAGTTCGCCAAACTCGGCCAGGGTCTCCCGGGCCCGCCTGGTCGTCAGGGTATTGATCTTCAGGCCTTGCGAGTTGATCAGTGGCCGACGTTCAAGAAAGATGAGCTTATCGACGGGATCGGCGGCATCCAGAGCCTCCCGGTAGAAATCCGCCTCGGGGGGGATGCGGATATGGCTGGTGGTGGTGAGTTTTTTTTCCAGTTCACGCTCCACCTTCTGGTTGGAAAAACGCTTCGGCAGGTTATGGAGGAGACTGGTCTGTATCCCCATTCGACCAAGAAACTTGCAATCGGCGATGATTTCCCGCAGATGGTCGCGGAGAATCCCTTCGCGACAGGCAATGGCAACCCGGCGTCCGGCCAGATGGCTGGCATATTCGTCGAGATAGAGCTGGGGCATAGGAAAAACCAACAGGTTATCCGTCCAGCTTGAGACGGTGGAAGAGTGTGGGTGGCGTGTGGGCTGATTACTCTAGCACAGATCCCCATGCTCTGCCAGCCTGCCGCAACCGGGCTCGCCGTCGGCAGCCGCCCGCTCAGCGTAACATTACAACTTTGTAATCCGGCAGCAAGGTTGGGGTAATCCACACTGTCTATAGTCGCACGACACCCTCTATTGCCGCCACCCCCTTACCGCTGGAGATAATCGATGCAGCAGCTCACCCTTTCCGGCCACTCTCCGGCCGACCAGAGCCTTGCCGGTACTGCCGACGAACTGTACCGGATGATCCAGGAGACCAACGCCGCCGTCAAGGCCCACACCGCCTGGGTGGCCCCCCTGCGCTACCAGCTTGGCCAGGTGGTCATCGGCCAGCAACATCTGCTCGAAAGGCTGCTGGTCGGCCTGCTCAGTGGCGGCCATCTCCTCCTTGAGGGGCTGCCCGGTCTGGCCAAGACCCTGGCGGTGAAAAGCCTGGCCCGGGCGGTGCAAACCGATTTCCGACGTATCCAGTTCACCCCTGATATGCTTCCCGCCGATATCATCGGCACCGAAATATTCAATCCCCGCCAGACCACCTTCGAAGTGAAGAAGGGGCCGATTTTCGCCTCGCTGCTCCTCGCCGACGAGATCAACCGCGCCCCGGCCAAGGTGCAGTCGGCCCTGCTCGAGGCGATGCAGGAGAAACAGGTGACCATCGGTGCGCACACCTTTCCCCTTCCCGAGCTCTTTCTGGTCCTGGCCACCCAGAACCCCATCGAGCAGGAGGGAACCTATCCCCTGCCGGAGGCGCAGATCGACCGTTTCATGCTCAAGGTGGTGGTCGGCTATCCGAATCGGGCCGAGGAGCGGCGGATTCTCGACAGCTTTGACAGCGCCGACAGCGAAAAGCCAGTAATCCCGGTGGTCAGCCCGGCCGAGATTCTCGCCGCCAGGGCGGTGGTCAACCGCATCTACATGGATGAGAAGATCAAGGAGTACATCGTCTCCCTGATCTTTGCCACCCGTGAACCGGAGGCCTTCCGGCTGGACCTGGGAGAGTATATCGAGACCGGCGCCTCGCCCAGGGCCACCCTCAGCCTGAAAACCGTCTCCCGCTGCCTCGCCTTTCTGGCTGGACGCGGCTATGTCACCCCCGACGATGTCAAGTCGGCGGCCGGCGATGTCCTTCGCCACCGCCTCCGCCTCAGCTACGAAGCGGAGGCGGAGGGGATCGGCAGCGAGGACATCATCCGTAAGATTCTTGATACCATTCCGGTACCGTAAGATGGCCGATATGGAGCGGACCAGGGAGATTCTGCGGCAGGTTCGCCGGATCGAGGTGCGCAGCCGGCGGCTGGTTGACGACAGCCTGGCCGGCCGCTACCAGGCGGTATTCAAAGGGCGGGGGATGAACTTTGCCGAGGTGCGAGAATACGTCCCCGGCGACGATATCCGCAGTATCGACTGGAAGGTGACCGCCCGCACCGGTACGCCGCACCTGAAAATGTACACCGAGGAACGGGAGCTGACCATCATGCTGCTGATCGATATCAGCGGTTCCGGTGATTTCGGCTCCGGCCGGCAGGCGAAAAGGGAACTGATCGCCGAGTTGGGGTCGGTACTCGCCTTCTCCGCCCTGCGCAACAGCGACAAGGTGGGTCTGGTTCTCTTCACCGACCGGGTCGAGCTCTACATTCCAGCGGACAAGGGGCGTCAGCACATCCTCCGCCTCATCCGCGAGATCCTCTTCTTTGCTCCCGAAAGCAGGCAGACCAGCCTGGAGATTCCCCTGGACTTCACCGGCCAGGTGCTGAAAAGAGGCTGTGTCGCTTTTTTCATCTCCGACTTCTCTCTGCCCGGCGACTTTGACCAGGGACTGGCCCTGCTCCGACCCAAACTGCAGATCAGCAATCGCCGCCACGACCTGATCGCCGTTCTGGTCAACGACCCCCGGGAAGAGGAAATCCCCGATGTCGGCTGGATCACCCTCGAAGACGGCGAATCCGGCGCGCAAGTTACCCTCAACACCAGTGACCCATCCCTGCGCGACGGCTACCGGCAACTGGCCGCCGCCAGGCGGAAAAGGCTGCGTAAAACCTTGCGTAGTGCCGGTATCGATATCCTCGACCTGGCCACCGACCGCCCCTACCTGCCGGCCCTCTACGCCTTTTTCCAGAACCGTCAGGGGAGACGCTGATGGCCCCTTTCACCACGGAGAGAATGCTGAACGGCCTCCGCGATATCCATGGGCCGATAGAGCTGCCCGGCTGGCCCATCGGCCTGCTGCTGGCGGCGCTGCTCATCTCGCTGCTGCTCATCGCCCTGCTGTTCCTTAGCCGCCGGCGCAGACCAACCCCGCCCCTGACCACGCCCCCATGGGAGGAGGCCCTGCGGGAGTTGGACGCGGCCAGCCACCTGTGCTGCCCGGAACATGCCCTCGCCTTCATGGAGCGGGCCAGCCAGATCCTCCGCCGTTACCTGGAGGGACGTTTTGCCATAGCCGCCAGCCCGAGAACCACCGCCGAATTTCTACAGGCCATGGCAACCATGGCAACAGATCCGGCCCTGCCACCTCTACGGGAGCAGATACGGCAGAGCCTTGAGCAGGCCGATCTGAGCAAGTTCGCCCACCGGGTCCCCGACCAGAATGAGCTGCAGCAGGTGGATGGGGTCATCCGCTCCCTGATCCAACAGACCAGACCACAACCGGCCGAAGGGGGAGAAAGATGAAATTTCTTCACCCCGAACTGCTCGCCCTTCTCGCCCTGCTGCCGCTCGTCGCCGTGCTCCGGGGCCGGCAGGGAAAGGGGGCCGCCCTTCTTTTCTCCTCACTGTCCGTAGCCAGCCAGCTTGGGCGGGCCGGCAAGGGCAGCCTTTTCGGCAGCGAGTTCTTCTGGCGACTGCTCACTCTTGCCCTCTTGATCTTCGCCGTGGCCAAACCGCAACTGGGGAACACCAGCACCGAGGTGCAGGCCAGTGGTATTGATATCCTCCTTGCCGTCGATGTCTCCGGTTCCATGGAGGCAATGGATTTTACCCTTGGCGGCCGACCGGTCAATCGCCTGGAGGTGGTGAAAAAGGTGGTCAGCGAGTTCATCGACGAGCGACCAAACGACCGTATCGGTCTGCTGGCCTTTGCCGGCCGGCCCTACCTGGTCAGCCCGCTTACCCTCGACCACCACTGGCTGCGCAACCGGCTCGACGCCCTGCGCATCGGCATGGTCGAGGACGGGACCGCCATCGGTTCGGCCATCGGCAATGGCACCAGCCGGCTGCGAGACCAGAAGGCCAAGTCACGGATTCTCATCCTGCTCACCGACGGTGTGAACAATGCCGGCAGCGTCCCTCCCCTGCTCGCCGCCGAGGCGGCCGCCGCCCTGGGAATCAAGGTGTACACCATCGGTGCCGGCAGCCGTGGTGAGGCACCGGTACCGGTGGTCGACAGTTTTGGCCGGCGGCGGCTGGTCCAGGCAAAGGTGGACATCGACGAACCAACGCTGCAGGAGGTGGCCGAGACCACCGGCGCCCTCTACTTCCGGGCCACCGACAGCGCCTCACTGAGCAGCATTTATCAGGCGATCAACAGTATGGAAACCACCACCCGGAGCAGCAAAAGCTTTGTCAGCAACCGGGAACTCTACCCGTTCCTGATCGTTGCCGCCCTCTTTCTGCTGGCCCTGGAGAGTTTCCAGGCCCGGAGAAGACTTCCGTGAAGAGCGTGCCATGACTTTCGCCGAACCGATCTGGCTGGCTGCCGGAGCCCTTTTCACCCTCGCCGGGGCCCTGCTCCTGCGAGCCCTCTCCCGAAGACGGCGGCTCGCCCTGGCCCGGTTTGCCGGCCACACCCTTCTCGACCGCCTGACCACCAGCCTCTCCAGCACCAGAAGAAGGGTGAAGGAGATTCTCCTCCTCGCCGCCCTTTTTCTTCTCTTTGTCAGTCTGGCCCGGCCGCAGTGGGGGTTTCAGTGGCTGGAGGTGAAGCAGCGGGGAATCGACCTCCTCTTTGCCCTCGATACCTCCAGGAGCATGCTCGCCCAGGACATCCGCCCCAACCGGCTGGAGCGGGCCAGACTGGCGATCCTCGATTTTGTCAATCGACTGGCTGGGGATCGGGTTGGCCTGCTCCCCTTTGCCGGTTCCGCCTTTCTCCTCTGTCCGCTCACCCTCGATTACGACGCCTTTGCCGACTCTTTGCGGGCCGTCGATACCGGGCTGCTCCCCTTTGGCGGCACCAGCCTGGCAACAGTTATCGAACAGGCGGCCACCACCCTGGAGGGGAGCAACAACCACAAGATACTGATCATACTGAGTGATGGCGAAGATCTTAGCGGTGACGCCCTTACCGCCGCCAGAAAGGCCGCCGACCGCGGTCTGACCATCCACACCGTGGGAGTGGGGAGCCGAGGCGGCGAACTGCTCCCCCTGCCGGAGGGCGGTTTTGTCCGCGACCGAGCCGGCAATTTTGTCAGCTCTCGCCTTGACGAGGCGATGCTTGCCGAAATCGCTGCGGCAAGCGGTGGCCTCTATCTCCCCTTGGGACAGAGCGGAGAGGGGTTGGAGAGCCTCTATCAGGAAAAACTGGCCCTCGTCCCTAAAGAGGAATTTGCCGAACGGCGCCAGAAGCTGCCGGTGGAACGCTTTGCCTGGCCCCTCCTCCTGGCTATCGCCCTGCTCGTCCTCGAGGCGCTGATCGGTGAACGGCGGCGGACACCACTCTCGCCGGACCGCTTATGGCTCTTGCGACTGTTCCGGCGGCCGTCACGGTACCATTCGGCAAGCGCACTGCTCCTGTTCGCCCTCTTCTCGGCTACCCCACCGGCCCTGGCCGACGGGTTCAGGGCCTACCAGGAAGGGGACTTTGCAACAGCTGCCGAGATGTTCCGGACAAGGCTCGAAAAAGACCCTACTGATCCAATTTTTCAGTATAATTTTGCCACAGCCGCCCATCGGCAGGGGAACTACGACGAGGCCATTGCCGCCTTTGGCCAGGCGCTGCAAAGCGAGGAGACCAGCCTCCAAAAGAAGGCCTACTTCAACCGGGGAAACAGCTACTTCCGCAAAGGGGTGAACGAACTCGACACCGACCCCGAGAAAACTCTTTCCCTCTGGCAGCAGGCCCTCGACTCCTTCCAGGCGGCTCTCGCCCTGCAGCCGCAGGACGAGGATGCCCGGCACAACCGGGACCACGTCCGGCAACTGCTGACCGAACTGCAGCAACAGCTTGAACAGCAGGCGGAGGAGAAGCAGCAGGCAAAAAAAGATGCCCGACAATCGGAGGAACAGGATGGCCGGCAACCAGGGCAGCAGGATACCCTAAAGCCTGGGGAGCAGGATACCCAAAAGTCGGAAGAGCCGGAAGAGCCGGGTACCCGACAGCCCGAGCCCCAGGACAGCCGGCAGCCAGGGGAGCAGGATGCCGGACAGCCGGAGGAGCAGCCGGGGAATGGGGGGAGCGGATCGGCGGAACCCTCCGAGGAACGGGAGGAACATCCACCGGTCGCAGCGAATACCCCAACCACCCCTCTCGGCGAAGGCCGCAGAGAGGGTGCCGAAGCGGTTGGCCAATCGGGCCGGCCACCGGCAATGACCCGGGATGAGGCGGAACAGCTTCTTAAAGCCCTGAAAAACGAGGAGGGGGAGCTGAACTGGATCCCTGCCGGCAGGGGATCGGCACAGGAACCCGACAAGGATTGGTGATGAAACGACGTTTGCTGCTCTGCCAATATACCGTTATCGCTGCTTTTATCGTGCTGATCTTTGCCCCTGCCGAGGGGCGTGGCGAAATCTCGGTGGAGGCCGCGCTCAGCCATCTCTCCTTCTCACTTGCGGGGCGGGCTGAACTGAGCCTCACCGTGCACGGTGCTTCCCAGGCCGACATCGAGCTTCCCGAAATCGACGGCATCCAGCTCTCCAGCCGCGGTCAGTCGCGCCAGATCGCTGTCCGCAACGGTGAGGTCTCGTCGGCCGTTGTCCATACCTATCAGGTCGAGGCAAGCCGTCCAGGCGAATACACCATCCCGCCGATCAAGGTCTCCGCCGCCGGTGATACCCTGCGCACCGTCCCACTCCACTTCACCGTTACCAAAGACGCCCCGGCCCATTTGGGTGGCGACAACCAGATTGCCATGCTCGAGGTCACGGCAACCGGCGACCACTATCCCGGCGAGGCAGTACCCATCGAGATAAAGGCCTATTTTCGTCGTGACCACCGGGTGGAACTCCATTCCCTGCCCAGCCTCCAGGGCGATGGGGTGATCATGCCACCCCTGCGGGATACCCCCAGGCAGGAGGAGGAGGTCCGCAACGGGCAGCGCTACCATCTTCTGAACTGGAAAACCACCCTGACGGGGGTGAAGGCCGGTCGACACCAGCTCTTCTTCCAGCTCGACGCCTCCCTCCTTACTCCCCGCAGCCGGCGCAGTCCCGGGGCCCTCGGCGGTGGTGGCCTTTTTGACAGCAGCCCCTTCAATGACCCCTTTTTCGACAGTTTTCTCGGCAACAGCCAACGGCAGCGGCTCCAGTTGACCAGCCCCACCATCACCTTCAACGTCATTCCCCTGCCGGACGCCGGCCAACCGGCCGATTTTTCCGGCTCGGTGGGCGATTTTCAGCTCCAGGTGACCGCTCAGCCGTTGACTGTTGACCCCGGTGAACCGATCAGCCTGCGTATCGCCATCAGCGGCCAGGGAAACTTTGAAGGGATGGAAGCACCGGCCTTCCCCGACCACCCCGGCTGGAAAAGCTATCCGCCAACCGCCGAATTCTCTGCCTCCCCGGAGGGAGACGGCTTCTCCGGGGAAAAGGTCTTCACCCGGGCTATCGTTGCCGGCAGCGAGGAACTAACTGCAATTCCAACAATATCCTTCAGCTATTTCGACCCTCGCGAAAGGGTCTACAAAACCCTGTTCAGCGATTCAATCCCGATCACCGTACGTCCAGGAGGACTCACCGCCCCCCCTCCGCCACCACTGCCTCGTAACACCCCTGCCAAACTTCAGGAGGAGGGGGAACCTCTTCTCGATCTCGCTCCCATCCGCCTGGAGAGCGGGCCGTTTACCGCCGAAATTATCCCCTATTTTCTGCAAACCTGGTATCTGGCCACTTTTGCCCTGTCGCTCTTCGCCCTGCTGGCTCTTTTTGTCGCACACCTGCTCCGCCACCGGCTGGCCGGCCTTGGGCGTCGCCGACAGCGGCGGCGGCAGCTGGCGACAGAGTTGGAACAGCTTGCCGCCCTCGGCGACAATGACCATCCGGACAACTTTCTCACTGCCGCCAAGGCCACCATTGCCAGACATCTGGGGGAACACTACGGCCTCGAACCGGCGGCACTCACCCTTGCCGACCTCGAGCAGCGGTTGCCGGCGAATTCACCGTTGCTTGCCCTCTTCAGCGCCGCCGAAGAGGTGGCCTACGGGGGGGGAAGCAGGTCCGGCGGCAATGGTCCGGGTCCCTGGGACAGAGCGAAACTGGCAAGCTGCTGCCGGGAATTGCGCCAAGAACTGGAGGCCCTGCAATGAGTCGTTCACTCTTTTTGCCCCTGGCCATCTTCTGTGTGCTGGCCACCGCCGGCTTCGGTCGGGCCGATGTGGAGATCGACCACCTGTTCGCCGAGGGGAACGCCGCCTACAGCCGCGGCGACTACCCCGGGGCAATCGCCCACTATGAGGCGGTCACCACCCGAGCCGGCTATTCCGCCGCCGTCCTCTACAACCTTGCCAACAGCCACGCCCTGGCCGGCAATACCGGCTTGGCGGTCCTCCACTACCTGCAGGCCCTCCGCCTCCGTCCCGGCGACCCAGACATTGCCGGCAACCTCGCCCTGCTGCGCAGTGATCGGGGACTCTTCCCCCCTAAAACCGGGCCAGCTGCCCGGGCCATGGATCTGCTCACCCTGCCGCAGTACTCGCTGCTTGCCCTCTCCATCCCGGCCCTGCTGGCCCTGGCTGCCCTGCTCGGTTTCCGGTACCGGCTCTCCCGACGGCTCCGTCTCGGCCTCGTATCCCTCACTCTGCTGCTCTTTGCCTTCGCCCTCACTGGCGCAGTGCGCCACTATCGACTCTTCGACCCGGCAGTTGTGGTGCAGGCTGATGCCCGCCTGCTCATCTCCCCCTTCCCGGCCGCCGCCTCCGCCGGTACTATCCAGGAGGGGCGGCTGGTCTACCCGGAGAAGAGGTACAACGACTTCCAACTGGTCAGCGACGAAACCGGCCGCCGGGGCTGGCTGCCGAAGACCGCCTTTGCCCGGGTCCAGGGAACTTTTCCACCCATGGCGAGAGACCCTGAGGATGCCGGTGGCCGGTAACCGCTCTGCCCGTCTTTTTCATTGCAAACTCTCAGCAACCGCCAGGTTGGCCGGCCTGCGGTGACTGACTGCCGACAGAGACCACTTGCCCTCACTCAGCTTCTATGATCTGGCGACGGAAGGCGCGCAGCGCGGCAGCCGCCTGAGGGATATCTTCTGAGGAGAGTTCCAGACTGTAGCGGTAGGCGGACATCCCCCGCCGGTAGCGGCGATCGTAGTATTCCTCAAGCAGAATCCGCACCAGTGCCGGCAACTCCCGACGGTGCAGCAGGCGGCACATCTGCGCCACCTGTTCCCCACCCAGTTTCTGCTTCAGCGAGCGGAGAATCACCTCTACCTGATCCACCATGCCCTGCTCGAGCACTGGGTAATCTTCAATGATCCTGGCGATCCGCGTCGCCAGCGAACAATGCACCTGGACCAGGATTGCCGTTTGCATCGCCTCGGCGAGGGCCTTCGGGATGAACACCTGACCGATCTTGCGGCTCTCCCCCTCGATGAAATAGGGCTCATCGTCCAGCCCGGCCACCACCCCGGCCAGGGCAGCCTCGAAGTTCTGCTGGTTGTTCGGCCGACGGTCGAGGGCTCCGAAGAGGGAACTGCGGTGGCCGGCCAGTTCTTCAAGGTCGATGGCCCCATCCAGTTGCTGGAGGATTCTGGTCTTGCCGGTGCCGGTGAGACCGTGGATGACAATCAGGCGCGGCCGGAACCGCCCAAGGCTGGCCAGGGTCAAGCGGCGGTACTCCTTATAGCCTCCGGCCAGTTGGACGGCCTGGTACCCGGTCCGGGCCAGGAGATTGACCACTGCCCGGGAACGCATTCCGCCACGGGCACAGTAGACCGCCAGCGGTTTCTCCCGGAAGGGGAGAAAGGCCGCCAGCAGATCAGCCAGCTTGCCATCGACCACCGTCTGGCCGGTGGCCACCGCCTCCTCCCGGCCACCATGGCGGTAGATGGTGCCGATCCGGCTCCGTTCGTCGTCGGCGAAGAGGGGAATATTGACTGCACCGGGAAGGCTGCCGGCGACAAATTCGGCCGGTGAACGGACATCTATGCACTGCCGCTCGGCGTCGAGATCGGCGAAGGTGAGAATCGTGGCCGGCCGAGCTAGAACACTCTGCCGTCGCTGAAGGTCGTCCGCCGTCGGCGGTTGGCTGTCTGTCGCATGTGCCATCAGCTCACATCTCCCCGAGCAGATGCTGGACGATGGCCACCCCGGCCAGGGTGGCGGTCTCCGCCCGGAGAATCCGCGGTCCGAGGCTGAGCGGGCGGAACCCGGCGGCAACGGCAGCGGCCGCCTCCTCACCGTTCAACCCCCCCTCGGGGCCGAGCAGCACCACCACCCGGGCTGACGGGGAAAGATCGCCACGTTCCCGCAGACGGTGGTCGGTTTCCTCTTCCCAGAAAAGCAGGCGATGAACCCCCTCACCCTGGAGCAGAGGGTCAGCAAGGAAATCGGCGAGGAGAGAGGGAGGGGTGAGCTGCATCGGCAGCGGCCGACGACACTGCTTGCAGGCCTCCCGGGAGATTCGCCGCCACCGCTCCAGTTTGTGCAGCCCCTGTTCCGCACTCAGTCGTCCCTGGCAACGGGCAGTAGTCAGAGGAATGAACCGGTTCACCCCAAGTTCGGTGCATCTTTGCACCACTTCAGCCATTTTTTCCCCTCGCAGCATTCCCTGTGCCACCCATACCCCGCCGTCCTCCTCCTCCACCCTCTCCACCACCGTCAGGTCGGTGGCCAATGCCTCGTCGCCGCTCAGCCGCAGGACGGCCCGGTAGACGGTACCGAGCCCGTCGAGAAGTTCAAGGGGGGCGCCGCTGTGCAGTCGCAGCACGCGCACCGCATGGCGAGCCTGCTCCGCTGACAGCCGCACCGCATCACCGTTCCGGCTTTTCGGGTCAAAAAAGAACCGTCGCACCCTCTATCCCTCTCCAATCATCTGTTGACACCCTGCCACTCTTTGCAGGAGGCCCAAGCCCCCCTGCGCCTCTTTCAAATTGACAATCAAATTGACAAATCGGCCGTCTCTCCCGTACAGTTTTCAGGAATCGGGCTGTTCCGACAGCTGCAGAGATTTCCCTCACCAGCAAGCCTCCCGGCAAGGAGCCGCCATGACCCGTGAGCAGAGAGAACAGGAGCGGTTTGCACTCCCTATCCAGGCAAAAATTACCTGCCGCCACCACCCCACCGAGCAGCCGGTGGTGGCGACGATGGCCGCCAATATCAGTGCGGGAGGAGCTTTTCTGCTCACCAGACACCCCTTTCCCTTGGCCAGCAAGCTACAGATGGAGTTCTGCCTGCAACTCGCCGCGTTGAAAAAGCTCCAGTTCATCCTCTCCCTGGACAGCCTGAAAAAGGTGCGCGGTGACCGGCTGTGGGTGAAAACCACCGGTGTGGTCATCCGCTCTGAGGAGGAGGGCGTCGGTGTAATCTTCGATACCGATTACCAGGTCACCCCCCTGTCACCGGCCGATCATGGCGACTGAGGGGCCTCCCCCTGCCTGCGCAGGCAGAGTACCGCCCACTCCCCTCGGCTGTTGGCAGCAAGCCTGGTAAAGCCCCGGGAGACAAACGAGCTGGTAATATTTTCCAACTGTTCACCATCCAGTATGCCGGAGAGGAGAAGGCTCCCGCCCGGGGCGGTCAATCTGCTCAGTTCGTCGGCCAGATCGAGCAAGACGTCGTGGACGATATTGGCCACCACCAGCTGGTACCCCTCCTGGAGGGAGGAGAGCGGCTCGGCTGCCACCGCCATCTTCTTCTCAAGGCAGTTTCGGCAGACATTTTCCCTGGCCGCCCGCACTGCCTCCGGATCATTGTCCAGGGCGGTGACTGACCCGGCGCCGAGAAGCAGGGCGGCCATCCCGAGAATACCGGTACCGGTGCCGACGTCCAGCACCCTGACACCGGGGCTCTCTCGCAAAGAGGCGGCAATCGCCTCCAGACAGAGGCTGGTTGTGGCATGGTGACCGGTGCCAAAGGCCATCCCGGGGTCCATGACCAGCACCTTCTCATCGGCCTGCGGGCTGTATTCCGCCCAGGTGGGAGCAATCACCAGCCCGGGAATGATGGCAAAAGGGTGAAAGTGTTCTTTCCAGTTTTTCCCCCAATCTTCCTCTTCAATCAGTTCCCAGGCCAGCTCCGGCGAGGGGATGGCAAAGTGCTCCACCAGCCCGGCCAGAAAGGTCCCAACCTGATCAAGAACCGCGGCAATGGCCTCCGTTGACGGGTTGGCGGTGGCAATATAGGCGTTTACGGTCCCGTACAGCGGTTCACCAACGGCGCCGGTTTCCACTCCGGCACCGGCCACCCCGACCAGAAAGTCGCTGAGTGGCTCAACCAGTTGCGGGTCGATGCGTATGGTCAGTTTCAGCCATCGGTTGATCATGTTCCCCTCCGGGGTGCACAAGGGCAGGGGAAGGGCGATGCCCGCCTGCCGGGGTTTTCCTATGACAAAAGGGGGCCGGCAGGCTATACTGCCGCCTGTTCGCCTTTCTTTAAACCTGTGGAGTCTAGATCGTGCCCTCTTCCCTTGATGTACCAGAACGGCCACGGCAGCTTGAGCGACTCACGGCCTGTCCCGACTGTGACCTGCTCCTGCCCCGTCCCGACCTCCTCCCCGGCCACCGGGCAAGTTGTCCCCGCTGCGGCCGGACTCTCGGGAAAAGGATTCCCCATTCCCTGGAGAAGACACTGGCCCTCAGTCTGACCGGCCTGATCCTCTATCTGCCGGCAATGCTTCTGCCCCTGTTGAGTTTCAACTCCCTTGGTTTCAGCGACAGCGCCAATATACTCGAGTCGGTGATAAATTTTTACCAGAATGAATACTATTTCGTCGCCCTGATGGTGCTGCTGTCGACGGTTGTCTTCCCCCTCTGCCTCGCTCTCTGCTCATTTCTCCTCGCCCTCAACCTCCGCCTTCGCCGTTACCCGGCTTTTCTCCCACGCCTGCTTCGTTGCTACCAGCATCTGGAGGATTGGGCAATGCTGGAAATCTATCTTCTCGGGATACTGGTGACCATCGTCAAGATGAGCGATTCGACCGGTATTGTATACCATTTCGGCATCGTCTGCTTTACCGCCGTGGTTCTCTGCACGGTCGGCACGGCGGCTGTACTCGACCGTGAGCTGTTCTGGCGGTTGATCGAAGAGCATGGCGATCGGCCGGTTACCGGCCCCCCCCCGTCGCTACCTGCTACAACCGCCCGCGGGGCCGGCCTGCTCCTCTGCCGACTCTGCCATAAACTCGCCTCTACTGAACAGGCCGGTTCGGCCTGTTCCCGTTGCGGCGAAACACTCCAGGCACGCAAGGTCAGAGCCCAGGAACGGACCTGGGCCCTGATCATCAGCGCAGCGATTTTCTTTGTCCCGGCCAACATCCTGCCCATTATGCGGGTCGATTTTCTCGGTATCCCGGAAAGCTCGACAATTATTGACGGGATCCGCCATTTCTTCGCCAGCGGTTCCTTCTTCATCGGTTTGATCATTCTTGTCGCCTCGGTGCTGGTGCCGGTGTGCAAAATTGTCGGCCTGAGTATTCTTCTGCTTGCCCGCCGCCCCTGCAGCCCTTCCCTGCTCCACCAGAAGACCCGGATTTTTCGCCTCATCGTCTTTATCGGCCGCTGGTCGATGCTCGACATCTTCGTCATCGCCCTGCTTGCCGCCCTGGTCGATTTCGGCCTTTTCACCGCCATCCATATCGCTCCGGCAGCCACCTATTTTGCCATGGTCGTTGCCACAACCATGTTTGCCGCCAGCACCTATGACCCGCGCCTGATGTGGGATCGCTGTATCCCCTGTCACCAGCCCGGACTTGTCAACCTTTCCCCAATCCGCATCCCTCGACCATGAGCACCCAGCCCCTGATCGACCGCCCCCGCAGCCTGTCTGCTCTCTGGATTCTGCCTGCCATCGCCCTGCTCATCTGCTGCTGGTTGCTCTACTCCAGTTACCGGAATGCCGGGGTGGAGATCACCATTTCCTTCAAGGACGCCAGCGGCATCACTGCCGGAAAGACCCGGGTCGTCGCCCGGGGTATTCCGGTGGGCCTGGTCACCAGGATCGTTCCCGACCTGGAACGAAAACAGATACAGGCGGTGGTGAAGATCGACCAGAGCGTTGCCGGCCATCTTGTCGACGATACCCAGTTCTGGGTGGTCCGTCCGGAACTCTCCGCCAGTTCGATACAGGGTCTGGATACCATCTTTTCCGGCAGCTACATCAATGTCCAGGTCGGCAGTTCCACCACCCCCCGTCGCCAGTTCACCGGGCTGGCCTCGGCGCCACCGGTCTCCCTGGAGAGCCCGGGTCTGCACCTGCAACTGCGGGCAGAAAGCCTCGGTTCAATCCAGGTCGGCACCGGCATCTACTACCGCGACATCGCCATCGGCTCGGTTCAGCGGCACCAGCTGGAACGGGACGAGTATATTCTGATCGATCTCTACATCGAACCGCAATTTGCCCACCTAATCAGAGAAGGGAGCAGATTCTGCAACGCCAGTGGGATGCAGATAAGCGGCAAACTGCCCAATCTGAAGATACAGGTGGCATCTCTTGCCTCCCTGCTCCGCGGCGGCATCCTGCTCCACACCCCGGAACCGCTGCAGATGGGGCCAGCAGCCAGCAATGGGCAGATATTCCCCCTCTATCCAGACTACGATTCGGCCAACTACGGCATCCCAATGACCCTCACCCTCGCCTCCAGCGAAGATATTATCGAGGGGGTGACCAAAGTGGTCTACCGAGGTCTGGAGGCCGGTTTCGTTAAGGAGATAACCATTAACGACAGCCGGCAGGGCACAGTCAACGCCCACATCCTGCTCGATCCACGGGCTGAGATGATCCTCCGGGAAGGAACCCGATTCTGGCTGGTCAAACCGGAAATCTCCCCAACCGGCTTCAACAACCTGCGGATGATCTTTGCCGGCGCCCAAATCACCTTCCAGCCGGGGGAGGGGGCGTACCGCGACCATTTCGACATCCTCCCGGAGGCCCCTCCCCAGCCCCCGCTCCGGCCAGGCCGCAGCTTTGTCCTGGAATCGGTCGAGGCCGGTGGGGTTTTTGCCAACTCACCTGTGTCATATAAAAATGTCAAGGTCGGTGAGGTTATTGATGTAACCCTGGCAGAGTCCGGAGAGGCGGTTTTGACCACAATTTTCATGTATGAGGAGTATCTCCACCTGCTCTGCACTACCAGTGTCTTCTGGGTGGAGTCCGGGGTGGAGTTCTCCGCCAGGGTCGATACGGGGGTTTCTTTTTCCACCAGCAGCCTGCCCCAGCTCCTCCACGGTGGCATCAGTTTCCTCACCAATGCCCTCTGCCCGCCCGGTCAACTGACCTCCCCGGCAGAAGGGCGCCACTTTCACCTGCACCCCTCCGCCGAGGCCGCCCAGACGGCCATCTCGGCCCAACAGGCCCCCGGCCGGTCAGTGCAGCTGATAGCCGAGCAGGCGGATTCCCTGGCGGTGGGCTCGCCACTGCTGTTCAAAAACGTCGCCATCGGCAGGATCACCGGCTTCAGTCTCACTGATTCCGGCGATGAGGTGCTCATCGACTGCCTGGTCAATGCCCGTCACCAGCACCTGATCAGCGACCGGACCCGTTTTTACAACCTGAGCGGAGTGCAGCTCTTTGCTTCTCTGGACGGGGTCAGGCTGCAGTCAGGCTCTCTGCAAAGCATCCTCACCGGCGGGATCGGTTGTTATAACCCCACTTCCCGGCTCCCCTCCCGCCTTCAGGCAGCCCCATTCCAGCTCTACGCCAGTCTGGCCGACGCCGAGGCGGCTGACGAAATGGTCTTGACCATCTCTTTGCAGGCTGCCAGAGGACTGAAAACCGGCGCGCCGCTGCGCTACCAGGGAGTTGATATCGGCCGAATCAGCAAACTCGACCTGGCTGCCGACCTGCGTATGGTTACCGCCACCGTTCGCGTGGGGAGAAAATTTGCCGAACTGTTCCGCCGACAGACCAGTTTCTGGGTGGAAGAAATAGAAATCACTCCTGCCGGCGTTGACAATCTCGAGACAGTTGTCTTCGGCTCTTTTCTCACCTTTCTTCCCGGCGGGGGGGATCCGGCCAGGAATTTTATTGCCCTTTCGACGCCACCACGCACGGCCCTAGCCAACCGCGACGGTCTGGGGATCATTCTCGAAAGCAGTAATCTGGGTTCACTCACCATCAACTCACCAGTCTACTATCGACGCGTTGAGATCGGCCGGGTGACCGGTTGGCAACTGTCGCCCACTTTCCAGAAGGTGCAGATCTTCGTCACCATCGAACCGGGATACCGAACAATTATTCGTCAAAACAGCAAGTTCTGGAAAGTGAGCGGCACCAGAATTACCGGCGGTATTTTTGCCGGCCTGACGGTGAGCACGGAATCGCTGGCCTCACTGGTCCGTGGCGGCATTGCCCTGGCCACCCCCGATAACGGTACCGGAGGCGTGGCGGTGGCAGATGGCTACCATTTCACTCTCCAGGAGGAGTCGCAAAAGGAGTGGCTGGACTGGAGTCCTGACATCGTTCTCCTTGAACTGGAGCAAAACCGGCAAGTTCCCGAACAAGCCTCCCCCCGTAAGTAGCGGTAGGTGACACAATCGGCGAATCCCTGGCTGGCAACAGAATCCTTGACCCGGCAACAAAGAGAAGAAATGGCACCCGGGGCTTGGCGGCTTGGGCGCCACTATGGTAAGAACAGGCTGTCAGCTAACCGACAGGCAAGGCCCTTCCGGCAACGGTAACAGATACATACAAGGAGAGATCATGAACAAAAAAATCGTCTTGCGTGATGATGAGATGCCGACACAATGGTACAACGTGGTGCCGGATCTGCCGAAGGGTCTGCGTCCCCCCCTCGATCCGGCCACCAATCTGCCCATGGGCCCGGAAAAACTGGCGGCGGTTTTCCCGATGGGCCTGCTCGAGCAGGAGATGAGCAGCCAGCGGTTCATCGATATCCCGCTGGAGGTTATGGAGATCCTGAAGATCTGGCGACCCTCGCCACTGGTGCGGGCCAACAACCTGGAAAAGGCCCTGAATACCAAGGCGAAGATTTTTTTCAAGAACGAGGGGGTCTCTCCGGTTGGATCGCACAAGCCGAACAGTGCCGTCGCCCAGGCTTACTACAACAAGCGGGAAGGGGTGAAACGGCTGACCACCGAAACCGGCGCCGGCCAGTGGGGCTGCGCCCTCTCCTTTGCCACGAGCAAGTTCAACCTCGAATGCAAGGTGTACATGGTGCGGGTTTCCTATGACCAGAAACCCTATCGCAAGTCGATCATGCAGACCTTCGGGGCCAATGTGGTCGCCAGCCCGAGCCAGGAGACGGCAACCGGCCGCGGAATTCTGGAAAAAATGCCCGACACCCCCGGATCACTGGGTATCGCCATTTCCGAAGCCCTGGAAGACGCGGCCAGCCGGGACGACACCAAGTACGCCCTGGGTTCGGTACTCAACCATGTTATCCTGCACCAGACCATTATCGGTCTGGAGGCGAAAAAGCAGATGGCCCTGGCCGGGGAGTACCCCGACGTGATTGTCGGCTGTTGTGGCGGCGGCTCGAATTTTGCCGGCCTGGCGGTTCCTTATGTGCCCGATTTCCTCGAGGGGAAAAAAATCCGTTTCGTCGGTGCCGAACCGGCATCCTGCCCGACCCTCACTGCCGGCCTGCTCGCCTACGACTTTGGTGATGTCGCCCAGACCACTCCGCTCCTGTGCATGTACACCCTCGGCCACGACTTCATTCCGCCGGGAATCCACGCCGGCGGCCTGCGCTACCACGGGATGGCGCCGATCGTCTCGGCAATGGTGGAGGAAAAGATCATCACCCCGGTCAAGCTCCAGCAGCTGGAGTGTTTCCAGGCAGGGGTGCTCTTTGCTAAGACCGAGGGGATCATACCGGCTCCGGAGACCTGCCACGCCATCCGCAGTGTGATCATCGAAGCGACCAGAGAGCCGGAAAAACCCCAGACCATCCTCTTCAACCTCTCCGGCCATGGGCTGATCGACATGGCATCCTACGACAAGTACTTTGCCGGCCAGCTCCACGACTACGACTATCCGGAAGAGGCAATTGCCAGATCCATGGCCAATCTGCCGAAAGTCAGTCTTTCCTGAAGAAGGTTGTCCCGTTTCGACCATCTGGCGGTTTTACCATCGCCAGACGGTCGTGACTCGGGGGGGTCAGAAGGTAAACAACAATGTGGTGGTGAACAGGGAGGATTCCTGATCCATTCCAGCGCCATCGGCGATGTAGTAGGTTACCCCCTCATCACGGAAGTTCCACGCCGTGTCCCCCTGCATGGTATCGTAGCGCTGGTAGCTGTAACCCACCCTCAGGGCAACAGCGGGGGAAAAGCGGTAGCTGCCCGAGAGGTCGAAGGCGATCATATCGCCGTCGGAAAACTCGTCATAGGTGACCAGGTTGCGCAGGTAGTGGTTGTCCTCCGCCTCTCCTTCCACCAAGGGCGAGTAGATGATCCGGGCACCCAGCTGCAGATCACTCAGTTCCACCTCCACACCGACCCCGATGTAGAGCGAAGTCATGGTCTGTTCGTAGCGGATACCAAGCAAACCGTCTGGGAACGCGCCGACTTCGTTGCGAAAACCACCCTCGGAGTAGACATAGTCGCCACCCCTGGCTTCCCAGCCGAAGTTGTCCCGCTTATAGCCGGCAATGGCGTTGAACACCAGGTTCTGGTTGCGGAAAAAGGAATACTCGACATTCAGGTCAAGGATACTGGCATCGGTGACATCGGTGTCTTCATGGTGCGACCAGTCGGTCCAGCTCTGGCCCGGCACCATCCAGTCATAATCGTCCATGGTGCCGTCGCCGTCGGTGGCCTTGAACCAGCCGTCAAAATTGACTGCAAAGCGACTACCGAGCTGGAGGCGGCCGTTCACCCCCAGCAGGAACAGACTGTCGATTGTCCAAGTCAGCTCACTGGCGATATGGTTATTCTCCCATGGCCAATAGACCAGCTCGGTGGATTCCCCGGTCATATAGCCGGCACCGACGCCTAAAGTGAACTGGACCGGCGCCCCGGGCTGCGCCGTCACCACTTCGGCACTCCGCCCTGGAGCCACCACCACCGGTTCCGCCGCCAGGGCCGGCGAGAACATTACCACCCCCAGGGCACAACATCCCAGCACGGCTACGGCCGTCCGTTTCAGATTTTCCACGCTCATCTCTTCCCTCCCTTGTCTGCTCACTCTTCGATTCTCTCTGCCCGATACGCCATTGTTTCTCGTTTTATCCGTCACCCCTGTCCTCCCGGCAGAGGGGACCGACACCCCTGCCTCTTTTGAATTGCTCTGCCGAAAACCAGGGCGGCAGATTGGAAAAGTACTGGCAAGGCACCCAACACACCGGTAATGCACCGGTAATGCACCAGTAAAACAACTAAAGGCTGCCTTGAAAAAATCGAATTTCCGTTGAAAATCAAGGCGAAAGAAAATAATTTCCCGCAGGCATATAGCTAATATTCCGAGGACAAATTGTTTTCGTTCAACGCAGAGAGTGGGCGGAAATACCATTTTTCAAGGTGGCCAAAAAGCAACCAAGGCACGCAGGGATCAGGTGCCCAGACCACCCACCCAGGCCTCAAGCATACCGCCAGCAGACCGCTAGCCGATACGTTTTCCGGCTGCCAGTTCCAGAGGACCGGATGGGCTGGGGCTGTATGGCTGCAGCCAATCCATAGTACGGCATCGTCAAAAGAAAATACACACTTTTGCACCACCCGGCACAGTTCTCCGTGAATTGCCTTCTGCTTGCCAAACTGCCGGCAATTCTTACCGTACTGCCCATGGGAAGGGTCCCAATGGAGGCGAGTAAACAAGTGGAGAATAAAATATGACGATAGGAAAGGCGCACCATCTGGTATATGGAACACTGCCGGATTACCTTACCGGTGAAGAACGTATCGACACCGACGATGAACGTATCCGCCAGCAGCTCGCCCGCCGCCTGGTCGAAGAGAAAGGCTACCCCAGGGCATCCCTCACCCCGAGACTGCAGATCGACAGCTTCTTTGCCAGCTGTTTTGTCACCTCCACCATTGATCTGACCGTCTCCCTGGAGGGCAGGCAGGTGCTCATCCTCCGTTATGGTCCTGGTTCCCTGGTCAGTCGGGAGCGGGCGGCCATTGCCGCCGCCCGAATCCTGAACCCGTCCTGCGTCATCCCGCTGGCAGTGGTCACCAACGGACGGGATGCTGAACTTTTACTCACTAGCAGTGGCAGGGTTATCGGATATGGAGTAGATTCGATCCCTGCCTATGCTGATCTGGGGCAGTTGCTGGCCCTGTACCCCCAGCTCCCTCCACCGACTGGACAGGCTAAAGAGAGAGAGTTGCGCATTCTCAATGCCTTCGATGTGGAGCGGTGCTGCCTGTAAGTGGATTGCCCTGGTGCGGGTGTATCCTCAATTGTTCCGGCGCATCCGCCTTCGTGCAGGTGGAGATGCCACCCCTCACGACTACCCGTTTTCTCCGAATGAGGACAATCCATGCCCACGACCACCTGGAACAAGGCCCAATGGAAGAATTTTCCTGCCCACCAGCAGCCCAACTGGCCAGAGCCGGGGGTGCTGGAACGGGTGATTGCCGAGCTCTCCCTCCTGCCACCACTGGTCTTTGCCGGTGAGATCCGCTCCCTTTCGGAAATGCTGGCAGCGGCAGCAAGGGGCGAAGCCTTTCTCCTGCAGGGTGGCGACTGCTCGGAAAGTTTTTCCCAGGTCACAGCACCAAATATCAGAGAGACCCTGAAGGTGCTGTTGCAGATGGCGGTAGTGCTCACCTATGCCGGCGGCAAACCGGTGGTCAAAGTGGGCAGGATAGCCGGCCAGTTTGCCAAGCCACGCTCTTCCGACAGGGAAACCATTGACGGGGTAAACCTCCCCTCCTACCGTGGCGATATGGTTAACCGGGCCGAGTTCACTCAAGAGGCCCGCACCCCGAACCCCAAGTTCATGCTGCGCGGCTACAATATGGCAGCCTCCACCCTGAACCTGCTGCGCGCCTTCACCCGGGGCGGCTTCGGATCCCTGCAGCGGGTTCAGGCCTGGAATCAGGAATTCGTTGCCCAGTCACCGATGGGCCGCTCCTACGACCGCCTGGGCAAGCAGATCAGCCAGGCAATCCGCTTCATGGAGACCATCGGCATCTCGGCAGAAAACCCTCAGATCAACCAGACAGTCCTCTTCACTTCCCACGAGGCCCTGCTCCTTCCCTACGAAGAGGCACTGACCCGACAGGACCACATCACCGGCGACTGGTACGACTGCTCCGCCCACATGCTCTGGATCGGTGAGCGGACCCGGCAACTTGACGGGGCCCATGTGGCCTTCCTGAGCGGTGTCCACAATCCCATCGGGGTAAAGATCGGTCCTGACCATGACATTGATGATGTGAAACGGCTGGCCGAGATCCTCAACCCGGAAAATCGGGCCGGTCGACTGACCATCATCACCCGACTGGGGAGCAAACGGATCGAGAAGGTGTTACCCCCCCTGCTCCGTGAAATGAAAAGAGAGGGACTACAGATCGTTTGGAGCTGCGACCCGATGCACGCCAACACCTACACCGCCACCTCCGGACACAAGACCAGGAGCTTTAACGACATCCTTTCCGAGATCACCTGCTTTTTCGAGACCCACTGGTCGGAGGGAACCATCCCTGGTGGCGTTCACCTGGAGATGACCGGCAACAACGTCACCGAATGTACCGGCGGCGCCCACAACATCGTCGACGAACAGTTGGCCAGCAATTACCTCACCTCCTGCGACCCCCGCCTCAATGCCGAACAGAGTCTGGAAGTGGCTTTCCAGATCGCTGAGATGATCCGCTCCTGAACCCGCAACTCCCCACCGAGTGCCGGAACCACCTGACCTGTCAGGGGCCGGCACCGGCTCTATTACATTTCCGTAATCTTTCTTGACGCCCCCCTTTTCCCGGTTACATTGGCCTCAGAGGTTGATGGTATCAGGCCACTCCGTATAGTGCCTGATACGGGTCCTACCAGGGAGTTCCGGGTTGGTTTGCCCCAGCCGTTTCCAGCCACCGTTACTGAGGAGAATCTTTTATGAAGCGTACACACCATTACCTTTTTACCCTCGCCATCGTTCCGACGCTGCTCCTGCTCTTTGCCCTCAATTCGGTACAGGCGGCCGGTATGGGTGGCGACACAGACGGCGATATCGCCCTGCTTGACCGTTCCTCGAAGGCATTCGTCAATGTGGTCAAAAAGGCCAAACCGGCAGTTGTCCACATCAAGGTGGAAAAAACCAGCCAACGCAGCGCCAACCGCAGTCAGGTCCCCGATGAAATTTTCAACCATCCTTTTTTTGAGCAGTTCTTCGGTCCACAGTTCCGCCAGCAGCCACCGCCGAAACGGGAGTTCAGACAACGAGGTCAGGGTTCCGGCTTCATCATCAGCAAGGACGGTTTTATACTCACCAACAACCACGTGGTGGAAGAGGCTGACGATATCAGGGTAACCCTCTCGGACGAAAGGGAATTTGTTGCCCGTCTGGTAGGAACCGACCCCCAGAGCGATGTCGCCCTGCTGAAGATTGAGGACCCGGCAAATCTGCCTGTCCTTCCTCTTGGTGATTCGAACCAGTTGGAGCCAGGGGAGTGGGTGATCGCCATTGGCAACCCCTTCGGGCTGAGCCAGACAGTCACCGTCGGGGTGGTCAGCGCCACCGGCCGCTCCAGCGTTGGAATCAATGAATACGAGAACTTTATCCAGACTGACGCGGCAATCAACCCGGGCAACAGTGGTGGCCCGCTGATCAATGGCCGGGGCGAGGCGGTGGGGATCAATACCGCCCTCTTCTCCCGGACTGGCGGATACATGGGGATCGGCTTCGCCATTCCGATCAACATGGCCAAATCGATCCAGGATCAGCTGCAGCAGCAGGGCAAGGTGACCAGGGGATGGCTGGGGGTGGTGATCCAGAATGTCAATAAGGATCTCGCCGACTCCTTCGGGCTGAAAAAGGCCGGCGGAATCCTGATCAGCGAGGTCCAGGACGACTCACCGGCCAGCGCTGCCGGCTTGCGACAGGGTGATGTCATCCTCCGTCTCAACGAGATAGAGTTGAAAAACGTGTCCGACCTGCGCAACCAGGTGGCACTGATCCCGCCGGGAACAACCGCTCTTCTCCAGATTATTCGGGACGGAAGAGAGAAGAAGGTCCAGGTCACCATCGGCCAGCAGCCGACCAATTTCGGCAAAGGCGGAGTGTCCCCTCTCAACCAGGAGAACCTGGAAACCTACGGGTTGACCCTGCAGGAGTTGACCCCTGAACTGGCGGAAAAATTTTCCTACGAACCGGGAAGCGGTCTGGTGATCAGTGGTGTCGGTCAGGGTAGTCCGGCCGAAGCGGCGGGGCTGAAACCAGGCCAACTGGTTGAAGAGGTCAACCGGGTAAAGGTCGGCAACCTTGAGGAGTTAGAGCAAGCATTAGCCACGACAGGCAAAGCGGAGAAACTTCTTCTCCGGGTTCGTACCGGCAATTTCTCCACCTACATTGTGCTCTCGGCCAAATAGCTGCCGGCAGCAAAAGAGCGGCTTTTCTGCCACGTACCACTCGGCACCACTACCCTACCGGGAGACAGGTGCCGGGTGGTCAAGGCCACCCCCGTCCTGTTCGGCAATACTCCGCCTTCTGGCCCGGGCTATCCGTTTGAAGATATTTTGAATTATGGGGAATTTTGCAAAATCGTTATTACTGATCCGGCGCAGCACCACATCCGTTTTCGCCCGGACGGTGGCGGTTCGCCGTTTCTCCTTGCCAAAGTAGGCCATCTCGCCAAAGATGGAACCGGCATGCATGGTGGAGAGCAGCCGACCATTGCCGTCAAGTGTTTCCACGACCCCGTTATCAAGATAGTAGATACCATCCGGCGGACTGCCGATTTCGATGATAGCCTCTCCCTGGTTACGCCACTCCAGCTGGAAATTTTTCTCCCATTCGGTATCAACCACCAGCGCCTGATAGTACTCCGGGCTCATCGCCTTGAGGAGCTGTTTGGAGAGATGGTAGAGCCTCTCACCCAGGGCGTCCTGTTTCTTTTCCAGCAACTGCATCCCACACTGGTTAAAATCGGCAAAAGGTACGGGCATTTCTCTGATATACTCGAGTATTTTCTCAATGCCGGTATCATCCCGACCGGTCAATTTTCGGAAAAATCGCTGGGCCAGCAGCAACTCTTCCCGAGCTCTGGGAAAATTGGGCTTGATCGCCTGCAACTGGTTGCCGGTGAAAAATTCCATGGCACTGTTGCGCATGACGATAAACTGGCGCAGCTTACCCGGATCGACCCACTCCGGAATACCACCCAACCCGGGCAGATAGAGGGTATAGATGTTCATCGGATGGAGAAAACTGGCGAGGGTTACCTTGCCGACGGTCACCAGCCATTCATCAAAGCCCTGCTGTCGTCGGGCGACCTCGCGGTCCATCAGGAGTTCAGTGCCGAAGTAGCCGTTTAACTCTTCCAGGCGATTGGCTACGGAAAAGCTGGCCCCGAACTTACTCAGCCGGTTGCCAAGCCGGGCTTCGATGATCTGTCCGAGAAAAATCCCCATTCGTGTCGGCGTCAACTGCCCATCGGCCATTGCCTGGGATAGTCGCACCGCCGTGGCCAGGGCGCGGGTACAGATACCTCTGGTGTCCCCCCCTTCCTCCGGCCGTTTGTCGAAGATCACCAGCGAGCCGTCGCCGGCAAAGGGATCCACCTCCACCGGAAGGTTTTCCGGCTGGTACACCAGAGTGGTCATCCCTTCATGGTACTCGGTAAGAAAATCGCGAATCTCTTCCGGGCTCATTCCCGATGACTGCACAGAATACTGCACCATGTCGGTCATCAGGATGACCACTTCCCGCTCCGCCCCTTTCCCGGCCGCAGTCGCAGAAATGGAGAGTTTATCCACCATCTTCATCACTTTGCTCTCCTGGCCCGTCTCGGTCAACAGGTAGCCACCGCCACTCAGTTCAACAGGCCGATGAGGGCAATGACCACGAGTACCGCCACAAAAAACAGAGCTACCTTGACATTGACCGAATTATCCTCGTGTTCATGGTGCTTCTGCTCAACCATGATAGATCTCCGTATTGTGCCATTCCCATGGGAAACGGCAGATTGTCAGGGAAAAAGAACGGCCATCAGTTCGGCCAGATTTTTCACGCCGACCAACTCAATGGCCGGCCTCCAGGTCATACGTTCCTTGTTGCCGGCGGGAAGAATGCAACGGACAAAACCCAGCCGTTGCGCTTCACGGATACGGACATCAATCTGACCGATGGCCCGCACCTCACCGGCCAGCCCCACTTCGCCGCAAACCACCGTCGTCGAGGGAATCGGCCTCTCTCGAAGGCTGGAGGAGAGGGCACTGATCACCCCAAGATCAAGGGCCGGTTCGTCGATCCGTATTCCACCGGCAATGTTGAGAAAGATATCGTGGCCGTACATGTCGAGGCCGGCTTTTTTTTCCAGGACTGCACAGAGCAGGGCAAGGCGTTGTTGATCGGCCCCGATGGCAGTACGGCGGGCGGTACCGAGGTTGGTCGGGCTGACCAGGGCCTGCACCTCAACCAGGATTGGCCTGGTCCCCTCAACACTGGGCAGGACCACTGAGCCGGGTTCATCGAGTGGACGCTCGGCAAGAAAGATCTCGGAGGGGTTGCTGACCTGAACCAGCCCCTCCTCCTTCATCTCGAAGACCCCTATCTCGTTGGTCGATCCAAAGCGGTTTTTCACCGTCCGCAGAATCCGAAAGGCATGACTGCGGTCTCCCTCGAAATAGAGCACGGTATCAACCATGTGCTCAAGCACCTTTGGCCCGGCAATATTCCCTTCCTTGGTCACGTGACCCACCAGAACAACAGGAATATTTTGATTTTTTGCCATCCTGAGAAGCTTGTGCGCCGACTCCCGGATCTGGCTCACCGAACCCGGCGAAGAGGCGACATCGGCACAACTCAGGGTCTGGATGGAGTCAACCGCCAGCAGAGTCGGCCGCATCGTCTCGGCCATGGCGATGATCTCTTCCACACCATTTTCGGTGGCGAGATAGACCTCGGCACGAATTGCCCCGAGCCGCCTGGCCCGCATGGTAATCTGCCGACCCGACTCTTCTCCGGAGACATAGAGGACTTTCCGCCCCTCGCCACTCACCGCCGCCAGGAGGTGGAGGAGAAGAGTTGACTTACCGATTCCCGGCTCACCACCGATCAGGACCACCGAACCGGCAACTATCCCCCCGCCTAGAACCCGGTCAAGTTCCTCAATGCCGGTACTGACCCGTTCCTCGTCATTTTCCGGCGCCAAGGCAAGGGGTACCGGCTGCACCGGAGAACCCGGCTCGAGACGCCCGATCTGGGGGGCTTCCTCCACCAGGCTTTCCCACTCGCCGCACTGCAGGCAGCGACCGAGCCATTTGCCGCTATGGTAGCCGCAGTTGCGGCAGACGAAGAGCGTGCGGTTTTTTTTGTTGGCAGATACCATCCATCAATCCTCTGCTGCACGGCAAAAAACGGCCCCTCCACCTCTTTGGAGAAAGCCTGGCCCGGTCTCTTCTCGCCGAGTAATCGTTCACCGGTACAGAGCAAAAAACCGTAACAACCGGATCCATACCCGTTCATCCAGCGCTCCGGGTTCGTTCAGGCAGGCCACCGGGCGAGAGTTTACTCTGTGGGGTGGCCTGAACCGGCGAAAATGGGGTGCTGGTGAACAATTACCTCGCCGAAGTGCCCGGGGAAAAGCGCACCAGGAACCTTTACACCGGCACTGACAAAGATTATGTGAAACAGGGTACACAGCACCACAGCCGGTGCAACACCACGGCCATGCCCATCTTATACCAATACATACAATGGAAAAGCAACCAAATGTACAAGGGTATCCAACAACCAAAAGGATTCCTTTAAGCCGTTCCCTCTACCTGCTTTTCCACAGCCGACAGCTTTTTTTCCGGTCCCTGCTGCTGGTGTTGCTGATGGCCGTGCTCTGCTGGCTAGGCTACTTCTTCACCGTCACCTATCTCGAGGGACTGGTCGCCTCCCTCTTCGGTGCCGAACCGGAGAGCCAGACAATCTTAGGCAGGATCTGGTTCGCTCTCTGGCTGGCCGGCCGTTGGCTCAGCCTGCTGGTGATCAAGGTTCTCGCCTTCTACCTCAGTTTCCTGCTCGCCTACACCCTGTGCACCCCTGGCTACGCCCTGCTCAGCACCGCCGCTGAAGAACTGCATGCCGGCAATCGCCTGACCGATGAAACGATGACCGTCCGCCGTTTTCTCTACGACCTCTGGGAGGGGTTGAAAATCGCCCTGTTCGGGCTGCTGGTCACCTTGGTCGCCTTCTTTGTCAACTTCATTCCCGCCCTTGGCCAACTGGCAGTACTGCTCATCTATGTCGCCTATTCTACTTTAATGTTTATAGATTTTCCAGCTTCCCGGGCGGGTTGGCCACTTCGTCGAAAACTGCGCTGGCTGGCGCAGCATGGCGGCCTCACTCTTCGCCTCGGCCTTCTTCCAGCCCTGGTGAGCATGATCCCGCTGGTCAACATCTTCGCCATCGCCCTCCTGTTCCCCCTCTTGACCATTCACGCCACCTTGAACTTTGCTGCCGTTGAACGCCCCCTGCCCCCTGCAATACGAGGAGAGGACCATGCCGGTTGAAATCGAAAAAAAATTTCTTACCCGTGACAATGGCTGGCGGACGCTGGCCGAAGGGATACCTTACCGTCAAGGCTACATTGTCGCCGAAAAGGAGCG
>JAABSV010000025.1 GCA_011390165.1 Desulfobulbaceae bacterium | reverse complement strand
GATGCCAAAGAAGATCTTCGGCCTTACCCTCGGTTTCGGCGGGGTGGCCTTTCTCTTCAGTGATGCCGTCGGCATGAGCCGGGAGGCCCTGCTCGGCGACCTGATCATCTTCGCCAGCGTCCTCCTCTGGGGGAGCAGCGCCATTCTTCTGAAGCGGCTGTCGACCCGCATCGACCCGCTCCAGCTCACCCTCTATCCAATGCTGATCAGCGGCCCGCTCCACCTCTTCACCGGCTATCTGCTCGACCCGGTGATGGTCCGTTCCCTCGACTCGGCGGTACTCATCTCGATGTTCTACCAGTCCCTGGTCACCGCCGCCTTCGGCTTTGTCGCCTGGAATACCCTGATCAAAAATTACGGGGCCAGTTCGGTGCACGCCTTCATCTTTCTGATGCCAATCTCCGGCGTCAGCCTCGGCGTCCTGCTGCTGGGGGAAGAACTCACCGTCAACCTGCTCGGGGCCATTGCCATGGTGACGGCCGGTCTGATCATCCAGAATCGGGCCGGCCGGGCCGCCCCCACCCTCTGAGCAGGGCGGCGACGTTAGCCCGGCGCCGGGGCGACCGGCCGGCACCGCTGCCCAGGAGCAGCAGCTCAAAGCCCAGGAGGAGAACGGCAAAGATCTTCCCCGCAAAGAGCAGATGGCTGGTAACACCCTGTCGGACAGGGGAAAAGCAGGGAGGCGTGAAGGGCACCTGCAGGTAGGGGTCATTGGCGCCGGCCAGGGTGGTGAGGCGGATGGCATCGGCGGCAACCGAGAGCGAGGCGAGCTGGTTCCCCTCCACCGCCATCCCGGCCGAAACTGGGCAAAGAACCCGACCGTCGCCGCCGATCAGGGCGGTTTCCTGCAGTACCACCGACCCCGGACCGTTCAGCACATCAAGGCGCAGACTGTAGACCCGATTACTGGGAATGGTGAAGGTAATCGACTGTTCTTCGCCGGGCTTAAGGAGAACACTTCTCGCCTCACTCTCCCGATAGCCTCTTCCGGTGTTGTAAAACACCTGAAAGATGGGCATCTCGACCCCGCTTTCGACAAGCTGCACGCTGGTGTTGAAGGCGAGATGGGCGGTGGCCTGGTAGCGATGCCAGCCAGCCACGGCGGCGAGGATGGCGGCCAGAGTGGCGGTGATGATCACTCTTTTGGCTGGGCGCATGGCCTTCCTCCTCGGGTAATGGCCGCCTTGTCCCCGGCAGCGGCGCAGGGACCGGGACGCTGCGCCGCCGGCCAATGCAGGCGGCCGGTGCAGCCAATCCGCGGATAGCGGCGCCAGAGCAGAACCGCCACCAGCAGGGCGGCCAGCGAGATGAGGATGCTGGCCAGCAGGTACGGGGGGGTGTAGGCCAGTTGCAGCCGGTAGTTACCGGCCTGCGGGAGCAGGGCGCCGGAGAAGCCGAAATTGAGGCGCAACAGGGGGGCCTCAGCGCCGTTGATGAGCAACCGCCAGCCGGGGTCGAAGGGGATGGGGAAGAAGAGCACCCCCGGCCGCTCCACCGTCACCTTTCCGGCAAAGTTTTCCTCGTCCCACTCCAGCCCCTCCAGGGCCGCTTCCGGGCCGGCTTGGCCGACGGGGCGGCATCGCTCGTCGATACCAGGCAGTGGCCGGTCACTGACCACCGCCTGCAGGAGCAGGGCATCCTTGTCGGCCGAAGAGAGGGGGGCAAAGCGCTCCGGCGGGCAACGCCGGTAGTAGACCTTTCCAAAGGGTGCCAGCCCCTCGTTGCGGTACACCCGCACGCCGTCGTGGACAGAGAGTTGCCGAAACCCCTCCAGGCCGGCACATTCGGCGTCGCTGCGACAGAGAAAGTATTTCACCTGCAGCAAGGACTGGAGGGCAGCGCGTTTGTCCAGGCCGTAGCGGTAGGAGGCGAGCCGGCGTGACTGCCCGGACAGCGAGAGATTCCGGTAAAAATCGACGATGCCGCCGGCGACAAAGCCGTAGTAAGACTTGCTGCCGAAGTAGTCCTGGATCAGCGCGTCGTTGAGGTAGCCGTCGCTGTAGCCCTTCTCGATCCGGTAAAAGCCGTCATCCACCTGCCGCACCGCGGCCAGGGCGGCGGCGGTGGCGGCGTCGAAGTAGTACTGCCGGCGCTGGACAAAAAACGGGTCAAGGGCCCCCTGCAGACGGTGGACAGTCCCCCGGGTGACTACCGCCATCTCCACCACCACCAGTACCAGGAGAAGCAGGCGGATCAGAGCTGCTTTCGGCCAGCGCCAGAGAGAGAGAAGAAGAAGCAGATAGGCGGCGGCAAAGAGCAGGGCCCGAAAGAACACCGGTTTTTCCACTGCCGGATAAGGCTCTCCGGCCATCCCCGTCCCGCTAAAGAGAAAGAGGAGGGCGGCGAACATAACCACCACCCCCCAGCCGGCAACCACCAGCAGCGGCCCCCGCTCCGGCCGGCGGAGCAGCCGGTTGAGGGAGAGACAGGCCGGCAGGAGCAGAAAGATGCCGCAGTAGAGGGAGAGGTATTTGAAGGTGCCGCTGGCGAAACCGTTCAGGGCCTGGCGGAGGAAGGGAAAGAAGACCACCAGCAGGGTGGTGAGGGGCAGCAGCCAGAGGAGCTGCCGCGCCCTGCCGGCCCCGCGCAGGCTTAAGGGGAGGAGGAGAACGGCCAGCCCTCCCACCGCCAGGGTGGAGAACTCGAAGTAGTTCTCCGGGCCGCGGTAGCCATTCCATGCCCCGAACATGTCGGTGGCCAGAAAGCGGCCGAAGAGGGCGAGAAGATTGGCGCCGCTCTCCGGCTGGATGGCCTGGAGGAGAAGGGTCGATATCGACGCCCTGTCGACCACGCCACCCACCCGCGAGGAGGAGAAGAGCACCGCCAGGTTGGGCAGATACTCATAGGCGGCAATGAGCACCCCGAGGCTGAAAAAAAGAGCGAGGAGCAGTGAGAGGCGGAACAACCCCCTGCCCCAGCCGAACAGCCGTACCCCGCGGTAGAGGAGGTAGACGGCGCCGAAACAGACCAGCTGAAAGAGCTGCAGCTCGGCCTTCAAGGCCAAGAGGCCAACGACCAGCACCATGGCCAACCAGCGCCCCTCCTGCCGCCACCTCTCCCAGCAGAAAAGAAAAACAGCCGCGAATACCGCATAGTTGCTGTAGTGGTACCAATGGCTGTTGACCACCATGTAGCCGCTGAAGGTATAGCACAGGGCGCCGATGGCGGCCGGCAGCGGGTCGATACCGAGCCGTTCGAGGAAGGCCTGAAAGAAGAGGCCGGCGGCGAGAAACTTGAGGAGCATCACCACCGGCATCGCCTGGACGAAGTGGTCCTGGCCAAAGAGCAGGTAGATCAGGTCGAAGGGGTTGCCGTCCACCAGCAGCGGGTAGATATTGGCACCGAGATCGACCTGGAACGACCAGAAGGGAAAGGTCCCGGAGAGAAGGGTGCTGATGCGGAAATAGTCGATGGGGAAAAAGAAGCTGATGGTGTCGATGACAAACTGGTCGGAGACCAGTGCCCGGTTGAAGAGGAGGTACTCCCGGAAGGCAAAGGCCCAGATTCCGACAATGAGCAGCAGCAGAAGGAGCCGGGGGTGAACACCGGCCAGCAGCCGCACAAGGCCGTTTTTCCAATTCCGTTCAGACAGCTTCATATCGTTTTCCGGTACCATCTTGGTAAATGGTGCACCGGTATGCAGCAAAAGGCCACAGAACCCGGTTCCGTACCACTTCGTCCAGTGCTCCAGCTTCGTTCAGGACGGCCGCCCAATCGAGAGTTTGCAGAGGTTGCTCTCTCAGGCGGCCTGACCGGGGGAAAATGGGCTGCTGCTGAACGGTTACCCATCTTCATCTCATCGGCAAGGTGGGCGCAGGCGGAGGGAAAAGTCCTCCCGGGTCAGGGAGAGGTGCGGGCTGTAGTAGGGGTCGCCGGCGGCGAGGAGAGCCGCCCAGCGCTCTTCAAAAAACTCCCGCTCCTGCCGGAAACGGCTCTTCTTCTCGGGCGTGTTCTCGTAGCCGCGGCTGAGCGACTCGTGGTGGTACAGTTCGGCAAAGGGGGTGTAGGCCACCAGGTACCCCCGTCGGCGGATCTGCAGACAGAGGTCGACATCGTTAAAGGCGTGGCTGAGCCGTTCCTCGAAGCCGCCCACCTCGGCAAAGACCTGCCGGCGGGTGAGCAGGCAGGCGGCGGTGACCGCACTGAGATTCTGCACCACCTGCAGGCGGCCGAAATAGCCGTACTCTCCCCGAACCGCATATTTATGGCCATGGCCGGCAATGCCGCCGATACCGAGGAAGACGCCGCCGTGCTGCACCGTGTCGTTGGGGTAGTAGAGCAGGCAGCCCACCGCCCCCACCTCCGGGCGCTGGCCAAGGCCGAGCAGCTCTTCCAGCCAGTCCGGGCTGAGCACCTCGGTGTCATTGTTCAAAAAGAGCAGGTAGTCGCTCTCCAGCTGCCGGGCGGCAAAATTGTTGATGGCGGAAAAGTTGAACGGCTGCGGGTAACGGAGCAGGGTGAGCCGCGGCTCGCCCTGCAGGCTGCGGTAGTAGGCCTCGGTGGCCTCCTCGACGCTGCCGTTATCGACCACCACCAGACGGTAGTTGCCGTAGCTGGTCCGGCTGAGAATCGAGTCGAGGCAGCGCTTGAGTACCCCGACCTGGTCCTTGCCGGGGATGATGATTGCCACCTCCGGGCTGCCGGCCAGGGCATAGCGGATATGGTAGGAGCCGAGAAAGCGGCCATCGGCCACCTCCCCGGCCAGCCCGGTGCGGGCCAGGTGGTCGGCCAGGGCCCGGCGGGCGCTGTCGTAGGCGTACATCTTGGCATCTCCCCGTTGCCCCACCGAGCCGGCGATGGCCCGCCAGTGGTAGAGGATCTGGGGGATATGGGCGATCTTGCCGGTCCGTTCACTCACCCGCAGGAAGAGGTCGTAATCCTGTGAGCCGTCATAACCGCTCCGGAAACCACCCAGGTCGGTGAGCAGCCGCCGCCGTACGACGGTGAAGTGGCAGAGGTAGTTATAACTGCGCAGGGTGTCCGGAGACCAGTCCGGCTTGAAAAAGGGGTCATAGCGCCGGCCCTGTTCGTCGATCTTGTCCTCGTCGCTGTAGAGGCAGTCGACTTCCGGGTCGGCCTCGATAGCCCGGGCAACTTCGAGCAGGGCATTGACGGCCAGCTCGTCGTCGTTGTCCAGCAGGCCGACGAATTCCCCCTTGGCCAGAGCGAGGGCGGCATTGGAGGCGCCGGCAATCCCCTGGTTGGCCGGCAGAAAGTGCACTTCGATACGGGGATCGTCGGCAGCCGCGGCACGGAGGAGCGGGGCCAAACGCGGGTCGGTGGAGGCGTCGTCGGCAATGCAGAGCTGCCAGTTCTGCCAGCTCTGTGCCCGCACCGAGTCAATCGCCCTATCCAGCCACTGTGGATCGACGTTGTAGACCGGCATGACGATGCTGAGCAGCGGCCCCGACGGGAGAGCGCCGCCATCGCCTTCGGCCACCCTCTTTTCCCAGGCAAGCCATCGCTGGTACTCGCTGGTGATCAGCCCCCGGCGTTCCAGCGGCAGATAGAGAAAGCGGCGCCAGGCGCGGCGCAGTGCGGGGAAAAGCACCAGCTGCAAGGAGGGAAACCAGTTGAGCAAATGGACCCGGAACAGCCGCCGGAAAAACTCCGCCAGCCGCCACACCTTGGAGCCGGCCATGGCCTGGACTTCCCGCTCCAGCCGAGCGATGGTCCTCTCCTGACGGGCCAGGGCCGACTCCTGCCGGCGAATCACCGCCTGCAGTTCGGCCACCTCCTGCTCTCTCTTGTCGTTGTCCACGCTCTCTTCCGTTCTCATTGCCCGCTTCGTTAGCCGCTGCTGGCGACCTTTTTCTCCTGCCGCTGTTCAGGTTCTTCCCCTTCTGTGCCGGTCGGTTCTTCCCCCTCCCTGCCGGCCAGCCCTTCCCCTTCCCTGCCGGCCGCCGCCAGCAGCTCCTGGCGCTGGGCCGCCGAGCTGAACCAGGCGGGGTAGCTGTTTCTGGCAAAATTCTCCCCAATGAGGGTGAGATTGGGGTTGTAGAAGGGGTCCCCCCGCTCCAGCACCTGGCGCCACTTCTCCTGGAAAAAGAGGACCTCACTGCGGAAACGGCGTATCTTTGCCGAGGTATCCTCATAGCCCCGGGAAACCGACTCGTGGTGGTAGGCCTCGGCGTAGGGGGTAAAGATATTCCAATAGCCCCGGCGGCGCAATTTCAAACAGAAGTCAACATCGTTCAAGGCCACCCCGAACTGCTCTTCATCCAGGCCGCCGACCTCCTCGTAAAGGCTTCGCCGCACCATGCAGAGGGCGCCGGTGACGGCGCTGACATTCTGGATACAGCAGAGGCGGTTGAAGTAGCCGGGGGAGTGGCGGTCAAGACGACGGTGGGAGTGGCCGGCAAAGCCGCCGATGCCGATGATCACCCCGGCATGCTGGATGGTGTCGTCGGGGTAGTACAGTTTGGCACCGACCACCGCCACCTCCGGCCGCTGGGCATGTTCGAGCATTGCCTCCAGCCAGTCGGCGGAGATGATCTCGATATCGTTGTTCATCAGCACCAGCTGCTCGCCACGGCACTGGCCGACGGCGAAGTTGTTCAGCGCCGAGTAGTTGAAGGGGATGTTGTGCTCGACAAAGCGTACCCGCGCATCGGTGGCGGCCAGTTCGGCCATCAGCGCCAAGGTCTCAGCCTTTTCGCTGTTGTTGCTGATCCCGAGAACCTCGAAGTTGTGGTAGCTGGAGCGGCTGAGGATCGAACTGATGGCGGTGCGGAGAAATTCCGGGTGGTCCTTGAAGGGGATGAGGATGGAGACCAGCGGCGTGCCGGAGAGCCTCCTTTTCACCCGGTAATAGAAGGGGAGGTTGCCGGCCAGCACCTCGGCCTCGATCTGCTGCCGGGCCAAGGCGGCGGCCAGGGCCTCACGGCCGGCCAGATCGGCATAGGCCTTGGCCCCCGGGTCGCAACTGGTCGAGCCGGCAATGGTCCGCCAGCGATAGAGCACCTTCTGGATATGGGCAATCCGCTGGCTCCGCTCCGTCGCCCGCAGGACGAGATCATAATCCTGGGCCCCGTCAAAACGGGGGTCAACCCCGCCGATCTCCTCCCACAGCCGACGCCGGAGAACGAGCAAATGGGTGATGTAGTTATGGCAACGGAGGAGATCGGGAGAAAAATCGGGCTTGTGGTGGGAGTCGATGTAGCCGCCGTCGGGGCTGATAAAACACTCGTCGGAGTAGAGGAGGTCGCACTCCTCCCGATCCAGCCGGCCAACCACCTCGGTGAGGGCGTCGCGGGTCAGTTCGTCGTCGTGGTCGAGCAGGGCGAAATAGTCGCCGCTGGCCAGGCCGGCGGCGGCATTGGTGGCCCCGGCGATACCGGCGTTGGCCGGCAGGGAGATCGCCTTGATGCGCGGGTCGAGCCGACGAAACTCCTCCAACAGCGGCCGGATATGGCCGGCGGTGCTGGCGTCATCGACAAGGCAGAGCTCCCAGTTGCGGTAGCCCTGGGCAAGCACCGAGGCGACACAGGCCCGGAGATAGGGCTCGGGAACGTTATAGACCGGGGTCAGCAGACTGATTTTCGGGCCACCGGCAGAGGCCGTGGCCACCCTCCGGGTCGGCCGCCCCTCCCAGATACCGGTGCGGACATAGTGGGCAAGTGGGTTTTCACCGCTTGCCGCCACATCCGGGTGTTCGGCCAGATAGAAGGCGGAATCGAAGAGGGGGTTCGGCCAGCCTCCACGCCATGCCCCGACCTGCAGGTAATGGGCCAGGGGGATGAGCCCACTCTCCTGCACCCCGTCGGTGTGTTCGCCGTAGTAGCGGCTCTCGAACATCGGGCAGGGGTTCTTCCCCTGCCGCCAGCCGCGGCGGACGTAGTGGGCGAGGGGGTTGCTCTTTTTCTCCGCCACCTCCGGATACTCCAGGGCGTACCAGCCGGTTTCAAAGAGGGGGTTGGGGTTTCTCCCCTCACCGTGGCCATGTTCGAGATAATGGAGCAGAGGGTCGACAAACTCGTCGCGGATATCCGGATTGGTGGCGAGATAGTAGTGCCGGTCAAAGAGCCCGGAGGCGCTGATGGCCCGATAGGGACCAAAGAGCCGGTGGCGGAGCAGGCGCAGACGGAACCGGATCTTTCTCAGCCGATACCTCAGTCCCTGTGGCAAACCCTGCAGCATTCCGAATCCCCCTCCCCCGCGCAGCCCTGTAGCGATATTTTCCGCCTGACATTGGCGGATAGAGATACCCTACCTGCCCTTTTCCGGCCAGGGAAAAATGCCGCCCCACGTCTCTGCCGGGGCAGGCACCAGAATCAGTCGCCACCACCATCGGTTGCCACCACATCCTCGACTCCCCCGTTCAGCTGATCGGCAAAGACCACCCGGTTGCGCCCCCGGTTCTTGGCCGCATAGAGCGCCTCATCGGCCGCCGCCAGCAGGGCGGTGCCGTCGCTGCCCATCTCGCTGAAGGCTACCCCGACACTCATGGTGACCCTGATGTCACCGGCCTGACTGGGAACAACCAGATCGGCTACCACCTGGCGTAGCCGTTCATAGAGGTTTTCCCGCCCCATCCCCTGCGTATCGGGGGCAACAATGAGAAACTCCTCACCACCAAAACGGCCGAAGTGGTCGTTTTCCCGCAGGTTGGAGGCAATGGTCGTGGCGAAGGCCTTCAGCACTTCGTCACCGATCAGATGGCCGTAGGTGTCGTTGATCCGCTTGAAATGGTCGATGTCACAGATGCCCACCGCCATCGCTCGTGACTGCCGTCTGCTGCCGACCAGTTCCTTGTCGAGCAGTTCGAGGATCGCCCGACGGCTGAGCACCCCGGTGAGGGCATCGTGCATCGCCTCGTAGACCAGGGCCTGGCGGGCGGCCAGCAGTTCGTCCTGCAGTTCCACCATCCGCACCCCTACCCTGATCCGGGCCTGCAGTTCACTGTTGTCGTAGGGTTTGGTGACATAGTCGTTGGCACCGGCATCCAGACCGGCGACGATGTCGCTGGTGTCATCCTTGGCGGTGAGGATGATCAGGTAGGGAGGGGTGGTGGCGTTGCCGCTGGCCCGGATCAACCGGCACACCTCCGGGCCGCTCATCCCCGGCATATCCCAGTCGAGAATCGCCAGTTTTGGTGCCTGCGGTGAACGTATCACCTCCCAGGCGGCCCGGCCGTCGGCGACGGTCAGCGGCTCGTACCCCCATTTGTGGAGAATGGCGGAGAGGATGGTTCTGGAGGTAATATCATCTTCGGCCACCAGAATCCTGGTCTTCCCCGCCGCCGGTAGTTCCATCGGGGTGATGGCGGCCGTCTGTTCAGCGCTGCCGGCACCACCTTCCCGTCCTCCGCCACATCTGACAGTAAACCAGAACTCCGACCCCCGACCCGGTTCGCTGTTTACCCCGATCTTGCCTCCCATCATCTCCACCAGCCGTCTGCTGATGGCCAGGCCGAGGGTGCTGCCACCGCTCTTGGCAAAGAGCAGGGCCAGTTTTTCCGGAGAAATACCACAGCCGGTGTCGCGAACGGTACAGCGGAGCAGGGGCTCCCCTCCCTCCGCCTCCTCCCGGGAGAGCGTCAGCTCCACCGAGCCGGCGTTGGTGAAGGTGATGGCGTTGGCAAGCAGATTGCCGATAATCTGCCGCAACCGGCCGGGGTCGCCGTACAGCTGTTGCGGTACCGCTGAATCAACGCTGCGAAAGAGGGCCAACCTCTTTTCCTGCAGTTGCGGGGTATGGGCGGTAACGATCTCTTCCAGCAACTGGCGGGGCGAAAAGATCTCGCTGACCAGTTCCAGCCGGCCGGCCTCGATGGTGGAAAAATCGAGGATGCCGTCAACCAGATGGAGGAGCCTGCGACCGCTGTTTTGCACACTCTCGGCAGAGTACCGCTGTTCCGGGCTCAGCTCGCTGGCAAGAAGAGTTTCGGTCATCTCCAGCATCCCGCTCAACGGGGAGCGGAGTTCGTTGCCCATGGTGGCAAGGAAGTTGCTTTTCGCCGAGTTGGCCGCCTCGGCCTCCATGGTCATGGTGCGGGCGCGCAGGATGGCGGCGTCCAACTGGCGGTTGGCGACCGTCAGCTTCTCATCGGCACGGGCCCGCTGACTGATATCGCTGACCACCACAAAGATCTCCCCGCCCCTCTCCTGCTCCTGCTCGACGAACTCCATGCTGCCGGCGGTGAGCGCCACCACCAGGCTGGTACCGGCAGCGGTGACCAGCCGGAGCTGCATCTCCTTGTCGACTGGGTGTTTGAAAAAGGACTTCAACCGGGCCAGAAAGAGACGCTGGTCTTCAACCGGCAGGAAGTCGGTGAAGGCGCGGCCGACCACGCCATCGCCACCGCCTGGGGCCACCATGGCGGCAAAGGTGGCATTGGCCTGCCTGATCATCCCCACCCGGTCAAGGATCAGATAGCCCACCGGTGCCTGGTGGAAGAGGCGCATGTACCGTCCCCGGCTCTCCTCAAGGGCATCCTGGGAGCGCCGCAGTTCCTCGTTCTGCAGCTCCAGCTCGACCTGGTGGACCTGGAGTTCGTGGAGAAGCTTGCTGAGATCGGCCGGCGCCCCGGCGGCGCCCTCGGCGATGGCACCGAGAGCCGCCTCGGCCCTGGCACGCAGGGATCGGCTTTGGTCAGAGAGAATTTCCGTCATGGTTGGTCGCTGGTTGGTAGTCGATCACTGGTATGCAGCAAAAGGCGTAAAACCGGGTCTGCGCCCGTTGATCCAATGCTCCAGGTTCCTTCAGGCAGGCCACCGAGCCAGAGTTTGCTCTTTGAATCGGCCTGACCGGGCGAAAATGGGTGCTGATGAACGGGTACGCTGGTTGAAGTTTACTGTCCGGGTTCCGGACCCAACTGTACCCCTTCCCAGCCATGAATGAAAGAAAGAAAGCGGCGAGCCACCTGGAGCCAGTTCCTCTCATCGGGATTGGCGGGAGCCACCTGGGCTCAGTCCCTCTCACCGGGGTTAAAGATTATGGGTTTGGAGGGTGACCGTTTTATCCGGCAAAAAAGCGGAAGGAGCACGCCGGGGGGAGAAATGCTTGCCGAAACGACTGGAAGAAGCTACCGTGCAGGAAGAGAACCAACGGCGACGGAGGGAAAATGCGGGATGACAGCAACCTGATCTGGATCGACCTGGAGATGACCGGGCTCAATCCCTTCACCGAGCATATACTTGAAATGGCGACAATCATCACCAACTCACAGTTGGAGATTGTCGCCGAGGGGCCGGTGATCGTCATCCACTATCCGGAAGCGGTGCTGGCCAGTATGGATGCCTGGAACGCCCTGCACCACCGCGAGTCCGGGCTGGTCGACCAGGTCCGCCGCAGTACCTACACCTGCCGCCAGGCGGAGCTGGAAACCCTGGCCTTTGTCAGCAGATGGGTCGGCCGCCGCCAGAGCCCGATGTGCGGCAACTCCATCTGGCACGACCGCCATTTTCTCGCCCGCTGCATGCCGGAACTGGAAAGCTATTTCCACTACCGCAACATCGACGTCAGTACCCTCAAGGAGCTGGCCCGGCTCTGGGCACCCGAGTTGGTCAACGGTTTTGCCAAAGAGTGCCGACATCTCGCCCTCGATGATATCCGCGAATCGATCGCCGAACTGCGGCATTACCGGGAATGCTGGCTGAACAGATAAGCAGCCGGGCAACCGGCAGGCCGCACCGTCGCCGCCCTGGCCATACCATCCGGGCCGCCATCACCACCCTGCTGATCCTCTTTCTCCTCGCCACCCCGGCGGCGGCCGAGGAACCACAGGGGCCACTGGTGCTCGTCACCTCCTTCCCCCCCAGCCTCTTCGAACCTTTCTGCGCCGCCTTTACCGCCCGCCACCCGGGGGTCACCATCCTGGTGCGGAGCAAAAAAACCTCCGCCGCCCTTACCTTTATTGCCGAACGCCCGGAGGAGCCGGCCGACCTGATCTGGGCCTCCGCCCCCGATGCCTTCGAATTGCTCCGCGATGCCGGCCATCTCGAACAGGCCTTCGCCGCCCTGGGGGCGGCCACCCCCCGCTTCGACGACTACCCCCTGGACGACCCACTGGGCCACTACCGCGGCTTTGCCCTCTCCGGCTACGGCCTGATGTGGAACCGCCCCTATCTTGAACGCCTGGCCCTGCCGCCCCCCGGCACCTGGAACGAACTGACCCTGCCGCAGTACGCCGGCCATGTGGCGATCACCGCCCCCTCCCGTTCGGGGACGATGCATCTGATCGTCGAGTCCATCCTCCAAAGCCAGGGCTGGGAGGAAGGATGGGCGACTCTCTTGCGCCTCTCCGGCAATCTCGCCACCATCACCGCCCGCAGCTTCGGCGTCCCCGAGGGGGTGGTGGCCGGCCGTTTCGGGGTGGGTGCTACCATCGACTTTTTCGGTCTGGCCGCCAAGGCCACCGGTGCGCCGGTGGATTTTCTCTACCCGGAGGAGACCCTCTTTCTGCCCGCCAGCATCGGCGTGGTGAAGCGCTGCCGCAACCGGCCGGCGGCCCTGGCCTTTGTCGACTTCCTCCTCTCCGCCGAAGGGCAGGCGCTGCTCTGCAGCCCGCCGATCAGCCGGCTGCCGATCTCGCCGGCGGCCTACGCGGCCGCCCCGGCCGGCTACCCCAACCCCTTCCGGATGGAGCGCAAGCCGCCAAGCCCCCCTTTCGATGCCGGTCTCTCCCGGCACCGGTACCATCTGGTCAACACCCTCTTCGACACCATGATCACCTACCGCCAGCAGCCCCTGCGGCGGGCCTGGCGAGCGGTGCATCAGGTGGAGAGGGAGTTGCTTCGCCAGGGGCGAACCGATCTTCGCCGGCAGTTGGAGAGAGCCCGCAAACTGCTCCTGCAGATGCCGGTGAGCAGGGATGAGAGCCGCAGCGAAGAGATGGCCGGAGTGTTCCAGCGGCGCAGTCCGGGGATGACCCTCTCCTCGCCGCAAAACATCCTCGAGGAGCAGTGGCGGGATTTTGCCGCCGCCAACATCGACCTGGCCCGGCTCATCCTCACCGAACTGCTCGACAGCCTGGGGGCGGCAAAACCATGAGCCGGCGGCTCTTTCGCCTAGGAATTCGCGGCCACCTCTTCCTTGCCTTCGGTACCGTCGTGGCGATGACCCTGGTGGTGACCGTGGTCGGCTGGGTCTCCCTGGCCCGGTTGGGGGCAAGCCTCGACCGGGTGGTCGGCCACCATCTCCCGGCCCTCACCGCCGCCGCCCACCTGGCCGATCGGGGGGGAGTGGTGATCGGCACTGCCCCAGCCCTGGCCGCGGCAAGCAGCGATGCCCAGCGCCAACGGGTCTACCAAAGCCTGGTCCGCACCCTGGGCAGCCTGCGCGATGACCTTACCGCCCTCGACCAGAGGTTGATCGACGACACCACCCGGGCCGCCCTGGCCGAGTTGCTCGCCGCTCTCGGCACCAGCCTGGCCGAGCTTGACCGCAATGTCCGGCTGCGGCTCGAGCAGGCGGGGCAAAAGGAGGAGATGCTCGAGCGGCTGCGCTGGCTTTCCGCCGACTTTCTCGACGAGGTGGAACCGTTGATCGACGATACCCGGTTCAATATCAATTTCGCCCTCAACCGTACTGAACCGGGGCCGCTCCGGCTGCAGGCGGTGGCGTTGGAATCCCGCCGCCAGGAAGCGCTGTACCGGATCAACGCCGATGGCAGCCTGCTTACCGAACTGATCGGCCGGGCCGCCAACCTCCCAGATCCGGAGGCGGTACATGCCACCAAATACTACTTTCGCGAGGTGGAGGAGCGGTTGGAAAGTGACCTGGCAACAGTTGCCGAACTGCCCGGAATCCTCTCTCTCAGCCAGGCCCTGGTGGACATCCGCGGTTTTGCCGAGGGGCCGCGGGACCTCTTCGCCCTCCGCCTGGAGGAGCTGGCGGCGGCAGCGGCAGGTCGGAACCTGCTCGACGGCAACGGCGAGCTGATTCTTCGCCTGCACCGGCTGATCTCCGACCGGATCGAGGTGGAGACCACCGCCGCCCTGGCCGCTGCCGCCCGCTCCCGACAGGCCATCGGCCGGAGCAGACTGCTCACCTCGGCGGCGGTGGCGGTGAGCTGCCTGGCCACCCTGCTGGTGGTCTGGCTCTATGTCGGCCGTAACCTCATCGGCCGGCTCACCCGGCTGGGCGGGAGCATGCAACGGATAGCCGCCGGTGACCTGCAGGCGGAAATTCCGGTGGGCGGTGACGACGAGATCGGCCGGATGGCCAATGCCCTGCGTACTTTCCGTGACACCATCGAGGCCACCCGGGCAGAACTGGTCCAGGCGGCCAAACTGGCCGCCCTCGGCCAGCTCACCGCCGGCATCTCCCACGAGATCAACCAGCCGCTCACCGCCATCCGCCACTACGCCCGCAACACCACCATCCTCCTCGAGCAGGGGCGCCACCGGGAAATCGCGGCAAACCTCGGCAAAATCTCCGAGCTCTCGGAACGGAGCATCCGGATCATCAACAGCCTGCACAGCCAGGCGAGAAAGCCCCTCGGTCGGGTTCGCCCGGTGGACTATACGGTGGTGGTTGATAACGTCCTGACCCTCTTGGAACGGCGCATCCGCACCGACCGGGTGGAAGTGGCGGTCATCCTTGACCCGGCCGCCCGCTGGGTGCTGGCCGGACAGGTCCGCCTGCAGCAGGTGCTCCTCAACCTGATGACCAACGCCCTGGACGCCATCGACACCGGCAACGGGGCCGGTGCGCGGCAGCTGCAGATCGTCACCAAGGCGGCCGCCGACAGCGTCGAACTGCAGGTGGCCGACAGCGGCAGCGGCATCGACCCGGCCGACAGCGACAAAATCTTCGACCCCTTTTTCACCACCAAGGATGTCGGCGAGGGGCTCGGCCTTGGCCTCTCCATCTCGAGCAACATCGTCCGCGGTTTCGGCGGTACCCTGAACTACGAGCCCCGGGCCGGCGGCGGCAGCCTCTTCCGGCTCACCCTGCCCCGGGCGGAGGGAGAGCGCAATGGATGAGGAAAACGGCAACGGGGCAATCATTCTCGTCGACGACGAAGAGGAGGTACGGGCCTCCATCTCCCAGACCCTGGAACTGGCCGGCTACCAGGTGGCCGCCTTTGCCGACGCTGCCCAGGCCCTGGCCAGCATCACCGCCGACTGGCCGGGGGTGGTGGTGAGCGATGTGAAGATGCCACGCATCGACGGCCTGGCTTTCCTGCAGATGGTCCGCGAGCAGGACCCGGAACTCCCCTTCATCATCGTCACCGCCCACGGCGACATCCCCATGGCGGTGCAGGCGACCCGGCTCGGGGCCTACGATTTTTTTGAGAAGACCGGTGACCCGGAGACCCTCCTCGGCACCATCGAGCGGGCCATGGAAAAACGCCGCCTGGTCCTCGAGAACCGCGCCCTGCGCCGGCAGTTGGACAGCCGCGACCACCTGGAGGGACGGATCATCGGCAGGAGCCCGGCGGTCATCGAGCTGCGGCGGATGGTCACCGCCCTGGCCGGGGTGGATGTGGATGTGCTGATCGAGGGGGAGACCGGCAGCGGCAAGGACCTGGTCGCCCGCTGCCTCCATGATTTCGGGCCGCGTGCCGAGCGCCCCTTTGTCGCCATCAACTGCGGCGCCCTCCCCCGCGAGGTGATCGAGAGCGAACTGTTCGGCCACGAGGCGGGCGCCTTTACCGGTGCGGCCAGACGACGGATCGGCAAGATTGAGTTCGCCCAAGGGGGCACCCTCTTTCTCGACGAGATCGAGAGCATGGCCTTCGACCTCCAGGTCCGGCTGCTCCGCATGCTCCAGGAGCGGACCATCGACCGGCTCGGCCGGAACACCCCGATCCCGGTGGACATCAGGGTGGTGGCGGCGACCAAGGTCGACCTCCGCCAGGCGGTGGCCGCCGGCAGCTTCCGTCAGGATCTCTTCTACCGCCTGAACGTTGCCCGGCTGCCGCTCCCACCGCTGCGACAGCGACCGGACGATATCCTCCTCCTCTTCGGCATCTTCCTGCGCGCCGCCGCCGACCGCTACCGGCGGTCACCGGCGGATATCGACGCTGCCCTGCACGATAGGCTGATCACCGCCCCCTGGCCGGGCAACATCCGCGAACTGCGCAACGCCGCCGACCGCCTGGTTCTCGGCATGCCGGTCTTCGACGAAGCGCCGGGGCCGGAGGGGTGCCAGCTCCCCGGGTTCCCCCAACTCCCGTTGAGTGAACGGCTCGATCGCTTCGAAAAGGCGGTGATCGTCGAAGAGCTCCGCCGCCGGGCCGGCCAGATCGGCCAAACCGCCGAGGCCCTGAGAATCCCGCGCAAGACCCTCTACCTGCGGATGCAAAAACACGGTCTGAACCGGGACGATTACCGCGACGGTGGGGATCAATTTGACCCACCGGCCGTTCCCGGTTGAGTCATTTGTTGCCCGAAAAGACCCCTGCCGGGAAACAACCTCCACAACAAATCAAGCAGTTAGCTGCACGGCACAGTCTTTGCTACTCCTCGACAAAACCTGCCGATATCCGGTGGGACAACCTCAGGAGACAAGGCTATGAGCAAAAAAAGTGCGCTGTTCACCCTGGCGGCAGGCGCCCTGGCCATCCTCGCGACGCCGGTTCTGGCGGCGGAGGGGAATCTGACCATCGTCACCTCGTTCCCGAAAGACCTCACCGCAGTCTTCGCCACCGCCTTTGAGAAGAAGAACCCCGGCCTCAAGGTCGAGGTGCTCAACAAGAACACCAATGCCGGCATCAAGTACCTGGAGGAGACCGCCGGCAGCAACACCTCCGACATCTTCTGGGCCTCCGCCCCGGATGCCTTCGAGGTGCTCAAAGGTGACAAACTGCTCGTCCAGTATCGGCCGAAGGCAGCAGGGATTCCCGACAAGGTCGGCGCTTTCCCGATCAACGACCCGGACGGCTACTACGTCGGCTTTGCCGCCTCCGGTTACGGTATCATGTGGAATACCAGATATATGGAGGCGAAAAAACTCCCTGTCGCCAAAGAATGGGCCGACCTCAAGGACCCGGTCTACTTCGGCCATGTCGGGATGAGCTCCCCCTCCCGTTCCGGCACCACCCACTTGACCGTCGAGACCGTCCTGCAGGGGTTGGGCTGGGAAGAGGGCTGGGCGGAATGGAAGGCGATCGCCGGTAACTTCAAGACCGTTTCCGAGCGCAGTTTCGGCGTCCCCGACGGGGTGAACAGTGGCCAGTTCGGTATCGGCATCGTCATCGACTTCTTCGGCCTCTCTTCCAAGGCCTCCGGCTTCCCGGTGGATTTCCTCTACCCGACGGTGACCACCCTGGTACCGGGGAACGTCGCCATCGTCAAGAACGCCCCAAACCAGAGCGCCGCCGAGGAGTTCGTCGAATATCTCCTCTCCGTCGAGGGGCAGGAACTCCTCCTCGACCCGAAGATCATGCGCCTGCCGGTCAACCCGGAGATCTACGCCAAGGCCCCGGCCGGCTTCCCCAACCCCTTTACCGACTCCTCCATCGGTGCGGCGGTGAAGTTTGACCTCGACCTGTCGAAGAGCCGCTACAACGTGGTCAGTGCCCTCTTCGACGTGATGATCACCTACCGGATGGACGACCTGGTTGCCGCCACCAAGGCGATCCACGCCGCCGAGACCGCCCTGCAGGGCAAGGAGAACCCTGCTGCCGCGGCACTGGTCGCCGAGGCCAGAGGGCTGGTGGGCAAGGTGCCCATCGACGCCGCCACCGCCAGTTCCGCTGAGTTCAACGGCATCTTCAAGAAAAAGCGGAAGAAGGCCGAGGACCAGGCCACCGGCCGCCAGGCGGAGATCGAACAGGCCTGGGATGTCGAGGTGCGGGCCAATTACGGCAAAGCCAGAGAACTGGCCGAGCAGGCGAAAGCAATGCTCTGATTCCCGCCGCCAGCCGCCCCACCCTCCCCGCTCCGTCGCCATCGGCGAAGCGGGGAGCCACCCGCTCGCCAACCGCTGTTTCTGCCTGGAGGACACCCATGCCCGCTTCCGGCTCATCCAGTCTGCGAACACCGGCCATCGTCGGGCTGCTGATCGCCCTGTTTCTCGTGCTCTTCCTGGTCTTCCCCGTCCTGCGGGTGATCCAGGTGGCCTTCCAGGACCCCCATAGCGGTGCCCCGACCCTGATCAACTTCGTCGATTTTTTTGGCAACTCCCTGTTCCGGGAATCTTTCGTCAACTCCTTCTACGTCGCCACCATGTCGGTGCTGATGGCCACCGTGATCGCCGTCCCCCTCTCCTACTTCACCACCCGCTTCAACTTCGGCGGGGCGGCACTGATCCAGACCCTGGGCATCATCCCCCTGATCATGCCCCCCTTTGTCGGAGCGGTGGCGATGCAGCTCCTCTTTGGCGCCAACGGTTCAGTCAACCTCCTCCTCGACCGCTATTTTGGCTTTACCATCCCCTTCATGGAAGGGCTGAACGGGGTGATCTTCGTCGAGAGCATCCACTACTTCCCCTTCATCCTGATCAACCTCTCGGCGGCCCTGAACAACATCGACCGGGCCATGGAGGAGTCGGCGCAAAACCTCGGCTGTTCCGGCTTCCGCCTCTTCCGGCGGATCGTCTTCCCGCTGGCGATGCCCGGCTTCGTTGCCGGTGCCGCCCTGGTCTTCATCAAGGTGTTTGACGACCTGGGCACCCCGCTGCTGCTCAACGTCAACACCATGCTGGCCCCGCAGGCCTATCTGCGCATCTCCTCGGTGGGGATCTCCGACCCCATGGGCTACGTCATTTCGGTGATCCTGGTCGGCTTCTCCCTGCTGTCGCTGTGGTTTTCCCTCCTCGCCCTGAAGGGCAAAGACTACGCCACCACCCAGAAGGGGGGAGGCGGGCTGATGCGCCGCGACCTGCGCCCCTGGGAGAAGGCCGGCTGCTATGCGGTGGTGATCCTCATTCTCCTCCTGGTCCTCTCCCCCCATATCGGTCTGAGCCTCCTCTCCATCGGCACCATCTGGTCTTATGCCGTTCTCCCCGACGGCTACACCCTCCAGCACTATGTCACCGTCTTCTCCCACGCCAGCCAGTACATCAGCAACACCCTGCTCTACGCCGGTCTGGCGGCGCTGATCGACGTGATTCTCGCCACCGCCATCGTCTATGTGGTCTGGCGCACCGGCCTGCCCGGCCGCAAGTGGCTCGATTACGGCGCCTCGGCGGCCCTGGCCGTTCCCGGGGTGGTGCTCGGCATCGGTTATCTCCGTACCTACCACAGCTTCACTGTCCCCTTTGTCGATCTGCCGCTTGCCTCCTGGTGGGTGATCATCGTCGTCGCCATGACCATCCGCCGGCTCCCCTACGCCCTGCGCGCCTGTACCGCCGCCATCCAGCAGGTGAGTGTCGCCCTTGAGGAGGCCGCCGAGAACCTCGGCGCCACCAAGATGCGCACCGTCCGCCGGATCGTCGTACCGCTGATGACCGGCGGTATCCTGGCCGGCTTCGTCACCAGCTTTGCCACCGCCGCCGTCGAACTTTCGGCGACCATCATGCTGGTGGCCAGGGAGTCGGATGCCCCGCTCGCCTACGGGATCTATGAGTTCATGCAGTCAGCCGCCGGACGGGGCCCCGGCGCCGCCCTGGGGATGCTGGCGGTCTTCTTCGTCGGGCTTGCCACCTATATCTCCCATCGCATTATCGAACGCGGCCATAGCCAAAACAGCGCGGCCGCCATTGTCGCGGAGGAACAGCAATGAGCGCTATCCAGGAAGGACAAAGGGGACAGAGAGACGGGGTGGTGATCGACAACCTTTCCCTGTCATTTGGCAACACCGAGGTGCTGAGAGGGGTCAACCTGGAGATTGCCGAAGGGGAGTTCTTCGCCTTTCTCGGCCCATCCGGCTCGGGCAAGTCGACCCTGCTGCGGGCGGTGGCCGGCTTTGGCCCGAAACCCCGGGGAAGGATCCTGATCAACGGCCAGGATATCGCTAACCTGCCCCCGTGGAAGCGGGATGTCGGCATGGTCTTCCAGAGCTACGCCCTCTGGCCGCATTTCACCGTCCGCCGCAATATCGCCTTCGGTCTGGAAGAGCGGCGGGTGGCCAGGGCGGAGATCGCCCGACGGGTGGATGAGGCCCTCGATCTGGTCGGCCTGCGCCACCTCGCCGAGCGTCGACCGGCCCAGCTCTCCGGCGGCCAGCAGCAGCGCATCGCCCTGGCCCGGACCATTGTCGTCCGCCCCAAGGTGCTCCTCCTGGACGAGCCCCTCTCCAATCTCGATGCCAACCTGCGCGTCCAGATGCGCCGGGAGATCCGCGAACTGCAGCAGAAGCTGCAGCTGACCACCATCTTCGTCACCCACGATCAGGAGGAGGCAAATACCACCTCCGACCGGATGGCGGTGCTCGACAACGGCATCATCCAGCAGGTCGGGACGCCGATGGAACTCTACGACCAGCCGGCCAACCTCTTTGTCGCCGGTTTTCTCGGCACCGCCAACGTCCTGCCGGAGCAGGGTCGGCACCTCGTGTTCCGGCCGCAGGCCCTGGCCATCGCCGCCGCCGACACCCCGGCCATCGACGGCTGCCGCCGCCTTGCCGGCACGGTCCGCCATCTGGAGTTTCTCGGCAGTATCATCCGCTACGGGGTGGAGGTGGAAGAGCAGCTGATCCTGGTGGACGACCCGCACCGCAGGGGCCAGCCCCCCTTCCCGCCGGGAAAATCGGTGGTCCTGGATATCCCCGAGGGGCAGATTACCCGCCTGCCGGCAGAGGTCAACTGAGGGAAAATGTGGAAAAATGGGTGGGAGACAGTGGTCAGGGAACGCTGACCACCCGGTTACGGCCGCCCTTCTTGGCCTGGTAGAGTCCTTGATCGGCGCGAAACAGCATCATTGACATGGTGTCGGCCACCGGCCGATACTCGGTGACCCCGATACTCACCCGCAGGGGGACCGGCCGGCCATCGTCGGTGTGGAGATCGATTGCCGCCACCTCCGCCCGGAACCGTTCGGCAACAACCTCCGCCGTGCCCAGATCGGTCTCCACCAGCAGCAGAGCAAACTCCTCACCGCCCAGGCGGCCGAGGCTGTCGGTGCGACGGAGCAGCCTGGTGAGGGCGGCGGCCACCGCCTGCAGGGCCAGATCGCCGACGGCGTGGCCGAAGGTGTCGTTGACCTGCTTGAAATGGTCGATATCGAGCATGAGCAGCGACAGGGGCGGGCCATGCCGCACACAGCGATGCACCTCCATCTCGGCGCCGGCCAGAAAGTGGCGACGGTTGAAGGTGCCGGTCAATTCGTCGATGGTCGCCTGCCGCCGCAACTCCTCCTGGAAGGCCCGCCGCTCGGTAATGTCCCGGGTGACGCCATGGACCTCTGGCGCCCCACTGCGGTCGTTGACCACCCAGTGGGTGACCACCTCGGTCCAGACACTGCTTCCGTCCTTGCAGGGTTGCTCCACCTCGGCGGTGGTATAGCCGGCGGGGAGTCCCCTGCCGGCCCGGTACTCGACCAGGGCCGCGTCCACCATCGCCCGCACCTCGGCGGCAGAGGCGGCGGTGAGGGCCGCCTCCAGAGGGGCGGCGAGAATTTCTTCAGGCCGGTAGCCACGCAACTGGACCACCGACGGGCTGATATAGGTGAAGCGGAGGGTGCCGGCATCGAGTACCCAGACCACATCCTGCATGTTCTCGGTGAGGTTGCGGTAGTGGGCCTCACTCTCGGCAAGAGCCGCCTGGGCCTGCCGGCGGGCGGCAATTTCCTGGGAGAGGCCGGCGTTGATGGCCTGCAGTTCGGCCTCCTTTTCCCTGATGATCCGCGAAGAGCTGGCCAGCTGCTCGGTCATCGAGTTGAAGGCTTTGGAAAAATCCCCCATAAAGTCGAGACGCTGGCTGAAATCACCGGAGGCGATCATCTGGGTTTGCCAGGTGAGGTGTTTCAGATTGGCCTGCAGGGTCTTGACCACCCCGGCCAGGTAGCCCTTCAGGGTAATCCTCCGGTCAAGGTCACCGGCGGCAAGGGCGATGAAGGCCTGGCGGATCTTGGCCAGATCGTCATACAACCGGCACAGCTCGCTGTCGGCGGCAAAGTGCTCCGGGCAGTTTTCCGGGGCGTTTTTGTCGTTGATCAGCCGGTGGAGAAGGGCCAGCGCCGGCCCGAGATCGGCACTCAATTGTCCGCCACCACATCGGCGGTGAAGCGGCAGGTCCGATCACCGGTACACCAGCAGTCAACCTCCTTAACCCTGAACTTTTTACCGGTGAAGCTCTCCATCAGGCCGGCGATAAAACCCTCGTCGTAGACGCACACCTCGAAGTCCAACTCCGGCAGGCCGGAGCAGTCGAGGTCTTCGGAGATGGTGATCACAAAGGAGCCCCGTTCGATATCCGCCGACTCCACCCGCATGATGCCGATCCCCAGTTCCCGCAGGACACTCTGCAGGGTGGCGACAAATTCGTTGATGTCGTTGGTGCCGCTGCAGAATTTTTTGTAAAACTCGTTACCGGCAATCTTCCCCGCCGCATAAAACAACTCGTCGGTCACCTCGCTGCCGAAACGCTGCTCAAGGACATCCCGGAAAACGAACTGAAGGAGGCGGTACACCTCGATGCGGGTGGTCGGGCCAAGATTTGGCCGGCCCAGTTCAATATCGCCGATAAGGTCCCAGGAAAAGGCATATTTACGTTCGCTCATGGTGGCTTCGGATAACTGATTGGGTTGAGGAGCTGACAGGAAAGCGGCAGAAATGGCAAGCCGACTGTTTGCTTTTTTGCCCTGGAGCAGCCAATACTACTCCTCTTTTGCCGGTGGCGCAAACCGTTTCGCCGGCGACAACTGCCGTCGGCGCAAGCTGGTTACGAAGCTGTCGCTCGCTGGTTGCGGCTGGTCGTCAGTTGGCCGTTAGTTGGCCGTTAATTGGCCGTTAATTGGCCGACAAGCTACAGGCTGCCTCGAAAAATTCGAATTTTCGTTCAAAATGAAGACGAAGGAAAACAACGTACCGCCGATCAACTAGCCTCAGGGAGAAGCTTTCCCCTGGCCGTAGCTTGAGGAGACTGTCGAGCCGCCATGACCGGTCCAGTTGGTATGGAAAAACCGGCCTCGGGGGCTGTCCACCCTTTCGTAGGTATGGGCACCGAAGTAATCGCGCTGGGCCTGGAGAAGATTGGCGGGCAGCCTGGCAGTGCGGTAGCCGTCGTAGTAGGCCAGGGCGGCACTGACCGCCGGCATGGGAATACCCAGTTGGGCAGAAGCCGCCACTACCCGCCGCCACCCCCCCTGCGCCCGCTCGATGGCCTGGCTGAAGAAGGGGGCGAGGAGGAGGTTGATCAGGCCGGCCTCCTCGGCAAAGGCCTGTTGAATATTGCCGAGGAAGGCGGAACGGATGATACAGCCACCCCGCCACATGAGGGCTACTCCGCCATGGTCGATACGCCACTGCTTCTCGGCGGACACCGCCCGCATCAGCTGGAAGCCCTGGGCGTAGGAGACGATCTTGGCCGCGTAGAGGGCCTGCTCGAGATCGGCGATCATTACCGCCCGATCGCCGGCGAACACCGCCTCGGGGCCAGTGAGCAGCCGGGAAGCGGCAACTCTTTCCTCCTTCATTGCCGAAAGAGAGCGGGCAAAGACTGCCTCAGCAATCAGGGTGAGCGGCTGCCCCGCCTCCAGGGCCGTTGCCACCGTCCACCTCCCCGTCCCTTTCTGACCGGCGGCGTCAAGTATCCGGTCAACCACCGCCACCCCCTCCTGGTCCATCATCCCGAAAATGGCAGAGGTAATTTCGATCAGATAGGAGTCGAGCAGGCCTTCGTTCCAGCGGCCAAAGACCTCCTGCAACTGTTGATTGCTCAGCCCGAGACCGTCCCGGAGCATCTGATAGGTCTCGGCAATGAGTTGCATATCGCCGTATTCTATACCATTATGGACCATCTTGACGAAATGGCCGGAACCGCCTGCGCCGATCCAGTCGCAGCAGGCCTCACCGGAATCGGTGTAGGCGCAAATCTTCTGCAGGATCGGCCGAACCGCCTCCCAGGCCGCCGCCGAGCCACCGGGCATGATCGATGGTCCGAGCAGAGCCCCCTCCTCTCCTCCGGAAATGCCGGTGCCAACATAGAGGAAGCCCTGCCGTTCCGCCTCGGCCACCCTGCGGCTGGTGTCGGCGAAGTGGGAATTGCCGCCATCGATGATGATGTCACCCGGCTCGAGATGGGGGGTGAGCAGGGCGAGGAACTGGTCGACCGGCGCACCCGCCTTGATCATGCAGAGTATCTTGCGCGGCCGGGAGAGGGTGGCGACAAGTTCGCCGACGCTGTAACAGCCGATGATACTCTTGCCGGCGGCCCGGCCATCGAGAAACTCCTTCACCCTAGCGGTCGTCCGGTTGTAACAGGCGACGGTAAACCCCTTGCTGGCCATATTGAGGATCAGGTTTTCCCCCATCACCGCCAGTCCAACCACGCCGATATCCGCTTTTCTTTCCATCCTCATTCTCCTTTTGCCTTTATTTCCGCGGCCGGGAGCGGCGAAATCGGCTCCCGGCTGCGGCCAGCCACTTTCCCCGGGCATCAGACTATGGGCTGCCTGGCCGCCGGGGTGTTCCATACACCTCAACTGCAGGGCAGTCCACAGCAACCCATCCGCCAGGAGTGGCCCTCCCTGGCCAGCAGCGCGTCCGCCGCGGGCGGCCCCCAGCTCATTTTCGGGTATTCATGCAGGGGGGAAATCTGCGGGGTTTTCTCCCAGCCACTGATAATCGGGTCAATAAGACGCCAGGCGGCTTCGATCCCATCGTTGCGGGCAAAGAGCGAGGCGTCTCCCTTGAGGGCGTCGAGGAGCAGGCGTTCGTAGGCATCGGGCAGCACAACCCCAGGAAAGGCCTCGAGATAGGAGTGGCTCATGTTCACTGAACGGGACTCGGCGACGGTATCCGGCACCTTGGTCTCGAAACGCATCTGGATGCCCTCGTCCGGCTGGATGCAGATGGAGAGATAGTTGGGGGTGAAACCCTGGTTGCGGCCAAGATGGAAGATCACATCCGGGGGAGGTTGAAATTCGACGATCACCACACTACTCTTCGCCGGCATGGCCTTGCCGGAGCGCAGGTAAAAGGGAACCCCCTGCCAGCGCCAGTTGTCGATATAGAGTTTCATGGCGGCCAGCGTGGCGGTGGTGGAATCAGCGGCCACCCCTTTTGCCCGGCGATAGCCACTGTACTGGCCGCGCACCGTATCGGCGAGGGCAATGGGCCGGACGTTGCCCAGCACCTTGACCCTCTCGTTGCGAATCGCATCCGCCGCCAGCGAGGCCGGTGCCTCCATGGCCACCAGGGCGAGCAGCTGCAGGAGGTGGTTCTGAAACATGTCGCGGAGAACCCCGGCCTTGTCGTAGTAGCTGCCCCGCTCGCCGATATCGACCTTTTCCGCCACGGTAATCTGGACATTGGCGACATAGCGGCGGTTCCAGACCGGCTCGAAGAGGGTGTTGGCAAAACGAAGAAAGAGGATGTTCTGAGCCGTTTCCTTGCCCAGATAATGGTCGATCCGGTAGACCTGCTCTTCACGGAAGGCCGCATGAACCCGCTCGCTGAGGGCCATGGCCGAAAAGAGATCGCGGCCGAACGGTTTTTCGATAATGATCCGGCAGCCGCCATCGGCCATTCCCGCTGCCGCCAGATGGTCACAGGCAGGGCCGTACAGCTCGGGGGAGGTGGCAAGATAGAGGAGCCGGCAGTTCTCCGCCCCTTCCGGCCCCAGGTGGTGGCAGAGGCGCCGGTAGTCACCGGCATCCTCCAGGTCGCCGCGGAAATAGCCAAGGGTGGCGGCAAAATCGGCCCAGGTGTCCGCCGAGAAGGTACCACCGTGTTCCTGCACCCCGCCCTGCAGCCAATCCCGAAAGGTGTGGTCATCCCAGTCACGACGGGCGAAACCAACAATCCGCAGGCCGGCCGGCAGGCGCTTTTTGCGGAAATTGTTGTACAGTGCCGGGATCAGCTTGCGTCGGGTCAAATCCCCTGAGGCACCAAATATGACAATGGTGGGGCCATCGTTTGGTTCCCGGGCGGCTGGCATGGCGGCTCTCCTTGTGGCAAAGGGTACCGGGCTGGGCGCTCTCGGCCGCCGACGCTCCGGCTGGCATGGCCTTCGATTGCCTGAAAAATATTAAATTACATTATGTTATCTGATGTGCTCTTCTGGCCTCAGACTGGCCCATCGGCTGACTCATCGGCCTTAGTCCTGGGGAGAGCTCAGCTCACCGACAAACCAGTGCAGTTCGCCGCGCACAGGCCGCACCAGCTGGGCCGGCAGCTCTGCCTGGTCACCTGCGGGGTGAAGTATTCTGTTGACTATTGCCCGCTTCGCCCCGCTCACCGCAAAAAAGACCTTGGCGGCGGCATTGAGGACCGGCAAAGTCAGGGTGATCCGGATGGGCGGTGGCTTCGGTGCGTCAAAGACCGGCACAACCCACCGTTTGCCCTCGGCCAGGGCCTGGTGGCCGGGAAAGAGCGAGGCGGTATGGCCATCTTCACCCACCCCGAGAAGAAGAAGATCAAAGCGCGGCACGTCCCCCGCCGCCGGAAGGAGTACCCTGGCCAGTTCCGCCTCGTACTGACAGGCCGTGTCGACCGGACTGCGGCTGTTGTCGAGTGGATACATCTGCCCCTCCGGGATGGCCAGGGCGTCAAGCAGCTTTTCCCTGGCGGCCCGAAAGTTGCTGTCCGGGCTCTGCCGGTCTACCCAGCGCTCATCCACCCAGAAGAGATGCCAACTGGACCAGTCAACCTGGTCGCGCCACACCGTCTGGAGGGGAACGAGCAGGTCAAGGAGCGAACCTCCCGAGATCGCCAGGCAGAAGCGACCCTTGTCGCGCACCGCCTGTTCTGCCTGGTAAACCACCTGACGGCAAAGGGCCAGGGCAAGCTCCTGCCGGCCGGCAAAGGGGTGGACGATGGCGGGGCCATCGATCGACCCCTCCCCCGCCACCCCCGAACCGAGGCGACCCCTCAACGCAGGACCATCCCGGATTGACGGAGCATGCTGTTCACCCCCTGTCCGGAACTGTCGATCCCGTAGACAAAGAGCGGCTGGCCCCGGTACTTTTTCGGGATCGGCAGAGAATAACCATGCCGGCCGCTCACCCCCAGTTCTCGGTTCACATCCGGTCTGTTCCGGTTGGCGATGCCATTGGTCACCAGCACCCCGCCGTTACCGGCCGGTGCCCCGGCATAGACATGGACCTCGATGGATTTGTCCGGTTCATCCTGGTCCACCGCCCAGCCGATCACCACCCCGCCGTTGGCGCTGTCCACCATCCCCACTGGATCATAACGATCACCCCGCTGTTCTCTCGGGTGCCCCTCTTTCGGCGGCGCTTTTGGTCGGGGCGGCGGCATGGGCTCCCGCCAACTCTCCGACCGCTCCTCATCCACCAGCAAATTGACACTCTCCAGGTAGAGTTCGCCAGCCACCAGCAGCTGCCACCCCCCATGGGAGCGGGAACTGTGGTTGGGAATGGTCAGGCTCATCATTCTTTGGCCTATTGGCCGGCCATCGTGGCTGAGGGAGTAGGGGCGGGAACTTTCCCGGCCAACGAGAAGAAATATCTCATCCTGGTAAGCCCTCGCCCTTGCCTGGCCGATGATCTCGACCTCGATGAGGGTAAAGTCCTTTATCCGCTGGCGGAGTTCAGGGTAGAGGCGGAGCAGCTCCTGCTTCAAAAAGATGGTCTCACCCCCTCGGGCAGCAAAGCGCTGTCCGATCTCCAGCGTGTAGAGCCGCTGTTCGGCCTTCTGCCAATTGCCCCCGCCACGCCCGCCGAAAGGGTGCTCACGGGGGTAATCTCGGGGGTAATCTCGGGGGTAATCACGCCTGGAATCGGCCGCAGAAACTGCCGGCTGAACCACTCCGGCCACCCCGAAAAAAAGAAGAAAGATCGTTGTCAAGAGAGTTGTACGTGCCATTTGGCCACCTCCTTTGCCGGTGCGGCATTACGGAACAGTAGTACAATCCATTAATAGAACAAAGCAGCGGGAAAAACAAGGTGAGTCGGATCTGGCGGTGCCGCTCCGGCCATGGTAGAGTGGTTCCGCAGGTTTCTTGGAAATATTCTCCCCAATCGCGGTGACTAAAAAATTCCGTATGCAGGAAAGGTGCGCGGGGTTCCTGCCAGAACTGGCCTATGCTGGTTGGCAGCTGATCGGCCAGACTGACAACTGCATCGGTTAGCGGCAGGCCTGCAGAGCCGCAGGTGGATGTGCAGCCACTGCCCACCGGCAGGAAGAGGGATACGAGGCGGGATGCCGGCCTTGTCGGCCGCCGACCACGCCGATATGGCCGATATGGCCAATGATGCCGATGAGGCCGGGCAGCAACAAAGCCAGGAAGGACCGGCCAGCCGAGCGTCGAAAATTTGCATGTCTACAAGGAGAAAACATGGAAAAGAGCAGAAAACGAACGGTCACCATCCGCCCGGCGGGGCCGGACGATGTCGCGGATATCGTCAACGTCGCCGCCAAGGCCTATGCCGGCTGGTCGTCACGGCAGATGGCCAGCGAGCGCAACTACCAGATGCAGATCGGCACCTTTCCGGAAGGACAGTTTGTCGCCATCTGGGAGGGGAAGGTGGTCGGCTACTGCTCCAGTCTGATCGTCAACCTCGATGACGATTCCCCCTGGTTCGCCCACGGCGAAATCACCGGCTATGGCAGTTTCTCCACCCACGACCCATCCGGGAACACCCTCTACGGAGCCGACATTGCCGTCGACCCGGACTATCAGGGCAAGGGGATCTCGAAGAAACTCTACGCTGCCCGCAAGGCCCTGCTCCGCCGCCACAACCTCAAGCAGATGATTGCCGGTGGACGGATTCCCGGCTACAGCGCCCATCGTGGCAAGATGAGCGCCAAGGAGTATGTCGCCGCGGTTCTGCGGGGAGAACTGCAGGACAAGGCCCTCAACGCCCACCTCCGGGCCGGCTACCAGGTGCAGGGCGTCCACTACGGTTATATCGAAGACGAGTTGTCACTCGGCTACTCCACCCACCTGGTGATGCCCAACCCGCACCATAACCCGAACAAACGGCGACTGGCGGCCCAGGTGATCAAACGGACGGCGCGGCGGGCGAGGGTCTGTGCGGTGCAGTACGAGATGCGCCGGGTGCGCAGCTGGGAGGAGGTCTGTGAACAGGTCGAGTACTTTGTCGACACCGCCAACCTCTACGACTGCCATCTGGTGGTCTTTCCGGAGCTGTTCATCGCCCAGATGCTCACCACCCTCGACCGGAACAAATCTCTGCCGGAGCTGGTCGGTGAACTGGCCGAGCTGCACCATTCTTATCTCGAGCTGTTCACCGGCCTGGCCAGCAGCCGCCAGTTACTGATCGTCGCCGGCTCGGTACCGGTGCGACAGGAGGACGGATCCATCCGTAACGTCGCCCATCTCTTCTCGCCCATGGGCAATGTCTACACCCAGGAAAAACTCCACCTCACCCCGGCGGAGAGCACCTACTGGGGGCTTTCCCAGGGTGAGGGGCTGAAGGTGTTCGACACCCCCATTGGCCGGCTGGCCATCCTGATCTGCTACGATATCGAGTTTCCAGAGCTTTCCAGGATGCTGGTGGATGCCGGGGTCGACCTGATCGTCGTCCCCTTTGCCACCGATGAGCGCAAGGCCTACCTGCGGGTGCGCTACTGCGCCCAGGCCCGGGCGGTGGAGAACACCATCTATGTGGTGCTGGCCGGCAACGTCGGGGCCCTGCCACGCAGCCCGGCGATGTCGCTCAATTTCGGCCAGGCGGCGGTGCTCACCCCTTCCGACTTCGCCTTCCCCTTGAACGGGGTGGCCGCCGAAGGGGTGGTCAACACCCAGACCGTGGTGATCTGCGACATCGACCTTGGTGCCCTGGAGATCGACCGGGAGGTAGCCAACGTCCGGCCATTGATGGACCGTCGGCCGGATATGTACGTCATCGAAAAACGAATCAGGATCGAGAACTGCAAGGTGAGCTGAGGGGAAGCTAAAGGAGAACTGGAGGGGAGCTGAAGGAGAGTTAGGCGGCCAGAGCGGCCTTGACGGCGGCGATCAGGTCACGCATGGTGAAGGGCTTCTGGATGAACTGGACCCCTTCGGCAAGGACGCCATGGTGGGCTATGACACTGGCGGTGTAGCCGGACATGAACAGCCGCTTGATCCCGGGATTGCTGTCCAGGAGGTTTTTTGCCAGGTCTCGGCCGTTCATCTCCGGCATCACCACATCGGTCAACAACAGATCGATCACCCCGGCATAGGTCTCAGCGAGTTGGAGAGCCTCGCCGGGGGTAGCGGCGGCAAGAACCTGGTAACCCTGGTTCTGCAGCATCAGGGTGGTCATCTCGAGAACCATCGGCTCGTCCTCGACCACCAGGATGGTTTCAAAACCGTTGGCGGCGGAACCGCTCGCATCCTGATCTGCATCTCCATGCACATGGACGGCATGGCGGGGGAAGTAGAGTTCGAAGGTGGTCCCCTGCCCGGCCTCGCTGTACACCTTGATCTGCCCCTTGTTCTGCTTGACAATGCCATAGACGGTGGCGAGACCGAGGCCGGTGCCTTTACCCATTACCTTGGTGGTGTAAAAGGGCTCGAAGATTCTGTCGGTCACCTCCCGGCTCATGCCGCAGCCGTTGTCACTGACCGACAGGACCACATATTCGCCAGGCAGCCAGTCGGCACGGCCGGCACAGTAGGAGGCGTCGGCGACCAGTTCTGCGCTTTCGATGGTGATTTTGCCCGGCCCGCTGATGGCATCACGGGCGTTCACGCAGAGATTGACCAGGATTTGATCAACCTGGGCCGGGTCGACCTTTACCGACCAGCGGCCGGCCCTGGGCAGCCAGAGCAGATCAATCTCCTCACCGATAAGCCGCCGGAGCATGCTGAGCATGCCGGAAACGGTCTCGTCGAGGTCGAGCACCCGCGGGGTGACTGTCTGCTTGCGGGCAAAGGCAAGGAGTTGTCGGGTCAACTCGGCGGAGCGCTGGGCCGCCTGGTGGATGCCCTCCAGCGCCGCATGGATCTGTTCCCCGGGTGCCACCTGGGCCAGAACCAGTTCCGTATAGCCAAGAATCACCCCGAGCATATTGTTGAAATCGTGGGCGACTCCGCCGGCCAATCGCCCCACCGACTCCATCTTCTGGACCTGGATCAACTGCTCTTTCAACTTGTCGTGTTCCGCCTCGACCAGCTTGCGGGCGGTGATATCGACAAGGCAGAGGAGCAGATTATCATGTTCCTCACCGCGAATGAGGGCGGTGGCCGCCAGGAGAACCACCTCTTGTTGGCTGCCGTTGCGGTCCAGGCAGAGATGGGCTTCGATCTGCCGCTGGCCAACACCGGAGGCGAAGGTCTCTTCCAGGGCATTAAGCAGAAAGCAGTCAACACATTCCGGGGCAAAGCCGCAGCCCAGAGGGGAACTCCTGGCGTTGACGCAACCAAAGATCCCGCAGGCCCGGCCCTGGCGGAGATCATCCTCGCCGACGCCGGTAAAGGAGGTGAAGGCGGGGTTGGCAAAGAGGACCCGACGCTGCCGGTCAAGAACACAGAGCATCACCGGTGCATAGTCGTAAATCGCCTGCAACTCTGACCGGTTACGGTTCAGTGCCTCTTCCGTGAGCTTTCGCTCGGTTTGGTCGCGGACCACAGCGAACAGCTTGCCGCCCGGGGCGGGAACAGCGTGCCACTCGAACCAGCGGTAGCTCTCGTCGCGGTGGCGGAAACGATTGGTGAGATGGAAGGTCGTGTTCGCCGCGCCAGGCTTGGTAACCCCGGCTATTGCCGCCAGGATGTCCTGCCGCTCGTCGGGATGGATAAAATCGCCAATCGGGGTAGCCAGCAGTTCCTCTTCACTGTAGCCGAGAACGGCTTGCCAGTACTCGTTCAACCTGCTGAAATAGCCATCATTGCCGGCGATACAGACCAGTTCCGGGACAATGTCGAAGAAGAGCCGGTACTCCTTTTCCATCTGGCGTACTGCCGTGATGTCCTGAAAGATGCAGTGGGTCTGCTGGAAAGCACCGTGGCTGTCCCGGCCGATCTTACCGTGGAAGGAGACGGTCAGTAATGTACCATCCTTTCTGACCATCTCGAACTCCACGCCGAGAATCTCGCCCACTGCTTTGAATCGGGGGAAATTTTCTCGAAAGTGTTCCTGCCAGTCGGGGTGGAGAAATTCGGCAAAATTTCTGCCGAGGACATCTTCCCTGGTATAGCCGAGGGCATCAATCCAGGCCTGGTTTACTGAGAGAAAACAGCCGTTCTCATCGAGAGACTGGTAGCCGAGGGGGGCCAGTTCGTAGAACCGCCGCAACTGGCTGTTCAGTGCGATAAGCCGCTCCTGTTCTGCCTCCATTGCCGCCAGACGTTTTTCCAGGCCGGCTATTTTCTCTGCAGGGCTTTCCATGGCGTGTACATACCAGTTTATCTCCCCTTTTGCAGCCTTTTCTGCTTGACAGAGGCTGACCGAAAAAGATATCGCTTAGCTGACAGTCCACTCAAGGCCCGCAACCAGATACATTACAGACCACATTTTTTTCGTAAACCGATGACAGACTATTCTCTCCAATTTGAACAGGCCCTGTTGTCTCTTGACCGGCTCAGCGCCAAAAAGCTGATCCGACAGGCAGGTACCGAGCTGACAGCGATGGAAATTGTTGACCGGATGGTCGTCACGGCCCTCAGCCGGATCGGCGAGAGCTGGGAGCGGGGAGATGCCGCCCTGTCGCAGATCTACATGGCCGGCCGGATATGTGAAGAACTGGTCGATCAGCTTCTGCCCCCGGGGACCACCCAACGCAAGGACCAGCCACCGATGGCCATTGCCGTCCTTGACGACTTCCATCTGCTCGGCAAACGGATCGTCTACTCGGTGTTACGCTCTGCCGGTTTCGAGTTGAAGGACTACGGCCGGGTGAATGTCGACGAACTCGTCGACAAGGTTCAAGCCGACCGGATCCGCATCCTCCTCATCTCGACCCTGATGCTCCACTCTGCTCTCCATGTCCGCGAGGTAGTGGCGAGGTTGCAGCCGTCGGGGCTGGACGTCAAGGTGGTCGTCGGCGGTGCCCCCTTTCTCTTCGACGACCAGTTGTGGCTGAAGGTGGGAGCCGACGCCATGGGACATTCGGCCGCCGAGGTGACCGGGATCATCGCTACCCTGATGGGAGGGCTGGCATGAAACAGGAACCGATGACCTCAATGCAGCGGGTACTCACCACCCTCAACCACCGCGAACCGGACCGGGTTCCCTGGTTTCTGCTGGCAACCATGCACGGGGCACGGGAATTGGGGCTGTCGATTCAGGACTACTTTGCCTCAGGGGAGCATGTCGCTGAAGGACAGCTCCGCCTTCGTGCCAAATATGGCCACGACTGCCTGTACGCCTTTTTCTATGCCCCCATCGAGGTGGAGGCCTGGGGTGCCGAGGTGATCTATGTGCCGGACGGCCCGCCGAACAGCGCCCGGCCGTTTATCGACGACGCCGACACAATCACCAGCCTGACGGCCCCATGTGTCGAGAAATCTCCACCGCTCGCCAAGGTTCTGCAGGCAATTGCCCTGATGAAGACCAGAGTCGGCGACGAATGCCCGATAATCGGGGTGGTCATGTCACCCTTCTCCCTGCCGGTGATGCAGATGGGCTTTGGCCCCTATCTCGACCTGCTCTATCAACAGCCTGAACTCTTTGCCAGGCTGATCCAGGTCAATGAGGATTTCTGTGTTGCCTGGGCCAACGCTCAGCTGGCAGCCGGGGCGACGGCAATCTGTTATTTCGACCCGGTCTCCTCGCCCACCGTCATCCCCGCCAGCCAGTACGCCGCCACCGGCCTGGCGATCGCCCAAAAAACGATCAGCCGGATCAAGGGGCCGGTCGCCACCCATTTTGCCTCCGGCCGGTCGCTGCCGATCCTGGCCGAGGTGGCCGAGAGCGGCACGGCTGCGGTCGGGGTCAGCTGTCTTGAGAACCTTGCCGAAATCAAAGCCGCCTGCCGCGGCAAACTCACCGTGCTGGGCAACCTAAACGGCATCGAAATGCGCCGCTGGCAGCCGCTCGAGGCAGAAGAAAAGGTCAGGACAGCCATTGCCGAGGCTGGCTCCGGCGGCGGCTATATCCTCTCCGACAACCACGGCGAGATCCCCTGGCAGGTGCGCGAAGAGACCTTGCTGGCGATCGGTGAGGCGGTCCGCCGCTGGGGCACCTATCCTCTGGCCCCGGCCCGATGCGATGGGCGCTAAAGTCGTTTTTCTTTTCTGCGCCAATTACCAGGCAGAAGCCGAACAGGCCCTGAGAGAAGAGCAGCTGGCCGACACCGTCTCTCTCACCTTCCCTGCTCACTGCGGGCGACCGGGACTGAACCGGGCGGATCTGGAGTGCCTGCTCACCCCCTTCCCTGAGTGCGAACGGGTCGAGATCTACGGCGGCCATTGTCTGCACAGCCTGAACTGGCCCAGTTCGGAACCGTACCAGCTCCACATCCACCGGCTGGAACAGTGCTGCCACCTGGTCGCCGAACCGGCCCTGGTCTGCCGCTGCCTGCAGCAAGGGAGCTATCTCACCACCCCCGGCTGGCTGGCGCAATGGCCGAAGCAACTGAAGCAACTGGGACTCGACCAGCAAACGGCCAGGGATTTGTTTGCCGAGACCACCTCCTCAGTGGTTCTGCTCGATACCGGGGTCGGCAACACAGGCCATGCCGATCTCCAGGCCTTTGCCGCCTATATCGGCAGACCGGCGGAAGTTATCCATACCGGCATAGCCCTGCTTCGTCTGCTGCTCGCCAGAACCGTCCTCACCTGGCGGATGGAGAGGACTGAACGGAAGGCGCAGGAGATGGTCCAGCAGGTTCAGCAGCAATCGGCCCAGTATGCCATGGCCATCGATTTGCTCGCCAATCTTGCCGAAAGCAACAACGAGGCCAAGGCGGTCGAGGCAATGCTCGATGTCTACCAGTTGCTCTTTGCCCCACAACGGCTCTGTTATCTCAGCCTTCAGGAAAAGAAGACTGAGCAACTGTGGATCAGGTCGGCGGTCGAGGTGGACGGGGAGGAGAGACAGCGAATCAGCGAGACGCTGACCGGCTGGCAGGGGGAGAGCGGCGCAACGGCAACGGGCGATGGTTTTGTCCTGCGAATTGTCCAGCACGGCCAGCAAAAAGGGATGGTGGCAGTCGAGCATATCGCCTTCCCGGAACACCTCGACCACTACCTGAACCTGGCCCTCACTATTGTCAATATCTGTGAACTGCCAATTGAAAACGCCCGCCGCTACGAACGAATTGTCCAAACCGAGGAGATGCTGCGACAGGCCAACGCCACCCTCGTGCAGCTCTCAACCACCGATACCCTGACTGGCATTGCCAACCGCCGGGCCTACGACAGCTACCTGGGCAGTGAGTGGAAGAAAATGCTCCGCAACCGCCAGCCCCTGTCGCTGCTGGTCTGTGATATCGACTGTTTCAAGAACTACAACGACCACTACGGCCATAAGGCCGGCGACAGCTGTCTGCGTCGCGTCGCTCAGCTGATTCGACAGGAGGTTGCCCGGCCCGGCGATTTTGTCGCCCGCTACGGGGGAGAGGAGTTTGTCGTCCTGCTACCGAACACCGCCATGGCCGGGGCCTGCCATCTCGCTGAAAAAATACGCCTGGCAGTGGACGAAAGTGCCATTCCCCACGGCCATTCGGCCACTGCCGACCACATCACCCTGAGCCTGGGAGTGGCCGAGGCCATACCGCCCCTGCCGACAGAGATGGCGCCAGAGACCTTGTTCCAGGCTGCTGACGCCGCCCTCTACCAGGCAAAAGACGAGGGCCGTAACCGCGTCGTCTGCCGACAACTCTCCGACACCCCGACAGCTGCCCGGTAACAGCTGGAGAGAGGATGGGTTTTTTACGATTGCTGATGGGCTTCGTGGGTACTATACTGCCCCACCCTGGTCTTCAGGGGCATATTGGCGCCGGCTTCCACCCCATGGCCGGCGGCAGATTGCAGGTTGTGTTGGTACTCCGTCGGTACTCGTTGGTACCTATTGGGACTCTGTTGGGACTCTGTCGGGACTCTGTTGGTCCTTATTAAGTAGAGGGCAGCATGCAGCAACTCCACATTTCCTCCAGTATAGCCCAGCTCCGCTTCAGCGTCATCCGTGAGATGGTCGCCATGGCCCGGGGCATGGCGCGGGTGATCAACCTGGGTATCGGCGAACCGGACTTCACCACCCCGGCGGAGATCATCGACCAGGCCCTGCGGGACGCCCACCGCGGCCACACCCACTACACCCCCTCGCAGGGGGACCCGGAGCTCCTCGACCGGCTGGCGGAGGTGGTCAGCCGAAAAACCGGCATTGCCACCCCAGCCGCTTCTATCCTTATCACCGTTGGCGGGATGGGCGGGCTCACTGCCGCCCTGCGGACCCTTCTGGAGAGTGGTGACGAGGTGCTCCTCCTCGAACCCCACTTCCCCGACTATCTCGCCCATATCACCCTGGCCGGGGGGGTGGCAGTGGCCGTCCCCTCCTCCCTCGCCGAGGGGTTCATCCCGCCGGTGGAGCGGATTGCCGCCGCCATCACCCCGAGAAGCAGGGTTTTGCTCCTCAATTCGCCCAACAACCCCACCGGTGCAGTCCTGCCCGGAGATTTCCTCGACCGGGTCGCCGAACTGGCGATCCGCCATAATCTCGTCGTCCTCTCCGACGAGGTGTACGACCAGATTGTCTTCGGCCCGCCGGCCGAGTCGGTTTACAGCCGCCCGGGGATGGCCGAACGGACCCTGGTGATCAACTCCTTTTCGAAAACCTATGCCATGACCGGCTGGCGGGTCGGCTACTGTTACGGCCCCACCCGCCTCATCGAACAGATGGTCAAGGTGGCCAACTACGCCACCGCCTGCGCCAGCAGCGTCGGCCAACGGGCGGCCATCGCCGCCCTGGCCACCGACCAGGCGGTGGTCGATTTGATGCGCGACCGATTTGCCGCCCGGGTGGCCATGGCCGGCGACCGGCTGGCGGCCCTGCCTGGGGTAAAGATTTTCCGCCCACAGGGAAGTTTCTACCTCCTCGCCGACTGCCGTGCCTATAACGGCAATTCCCGGGAGTTGGCCATCGATCTTCTCCGGCGACAGCAGGTGGTGGTGGTACCCGGCTATGCCTTCGGCGCCTCCGCCGAGGGCTGCCTGCGCATCGCCTGTACCCGCCCTGAGGCGGAACTGGGCGAGGGGATTGAGCGGATGTCGACCTTTCTGGCGACATACCGGCAGTAACCGGGCAACGAAGGCGGAAAATCTGACATGGCCAGAAAACTCACCACCCTCCCCTTGCCGCTCAGCCCGGCCACCTTGGGGCTGCTCTTCGCGCTTGGCCTCGGTCTCTGGCTGCTGCTCCTGCCGCCGTCCTTTCTTCCCGCCGGCAGTGCCCCCGCAGCCGCCTTCATGCTGGTGGTCCTTTCCCTCTGGGCGACCGGCATCATCGCAGAATACCTCACCGCGCTGCTCTTTTTCACCGGTGCCATGCTCCTCGGCCTGGCCCCGCCGGCGGTGATCTTCTCCGGCTTCACCTCCGCCGCCTTCTGGCTGATTCTCGGTGGCCTGGTCCTCGGGGTGGCGATCAACGTCACCGGTCTGGGCAAGCGGGTGGCCGCCCGGGTCGCTGACCATCTGGGTGCGAGCTACGGCCGTTTGCTCTTTGGCCTGGTCTTCGCCGGGATCCTCTTCGCCCTGCTCATGCCCTCATCCCTCGGCCGGGTGGTGCTGCTGGTGCCGATTGCCATCAGTATCGCCGAACAGTTCGGCTTTGCCCGCGGCAGCAAGGGGTATACCGGGATGATCCTGGCGACCGTTCTCGGCTGCTTTCTCCCCGGCTTCGCCACCCTGCCGGCAAATGTCCCCAACATGGTCCTGGTCGGGCTGAGTGAAACCCTCTACGGCTACACCCCGCTCTACGGCGAGTACCTGCTCCTCCATTTCCCGATCCTCGGCCTGCTCAAGGCGCTCCTCCTCACGGTCATACTCCTCATCCTCTTTCCCGACAGCATCAGCCGGCAGCAGGGCCCTCGGCCGAAGACGCCGACGGCACCGGCCGAACGGGGGGAGAAGATCCTCGGCGTGGTTCTCGGTGTCCTCCTTCTCCTCTGGATCTTCGACTTTCTCCACCACATCTCGCCGGCCTGGGTGGCGATGGCCGGAGCCTGCATCGTCATGCTGCCGCCGGTGGGGATTGTTACCAGCCGGCTGTTTCAGGAGAAAATCAACTTCGGCTCACTCTTCTATATCTGCGGCATTCTCGGCCTGGGGCAGCTGATCAACCACACCGGCCTGGGCGGGGTGCTGGCCGAACAGTGCATCCGGGTCCTGCCCCTGGCCGAGGGCCAAACCCTGGGTAATTTTTTCTCCCTGGCCGTCCTCTCCCTGTTCACCGGCCTTTTTACCACCCAGCCCGGAATCCCGGCGGTTCTCACCCCCTTTGCCGGTGAACTGGCCGCCGCTAGCGGCCTGTCGGTACAGGCGGTGCTGATGACCCAGGTGCTGGGCTTTTCCCAGCCGCTTTTCCCCTACCAGGTGCCACCACTGCTGATCGGCATGAAGATGACCGGAGTCCCCCTGGCCGAGGCCTTCAAGGTGTGCCTGCTACTGGTGCTCGCCTCGCTGCTCATTCTCTTTCCCCTCGACTACCTCTGGTGGCAGCTGCTCGGCTGGCTCTGATCGGCCCCCTGGTTTTTTCTCACTTCCCCCTTTCAGGCTGCGGTAGTAGCTGTCCAGGGTGTAGATGGCGGCCAGCGGGTTGTGGCCGAGAAGCCGGTCCTTGACCGCCAGAACGGTTACCGGCGCCTCGGCATGGCGGATGAAGAGCGAGTCATGGCCGACGCAGAGGCCGAGGAGGACATTCAGTTCCACCCCATGCCGATTGGCCACCAGGGCCTGCAGCACCGGGTTGCACATGCTCTCCTCGGCCGCCCCGGGGTCGACCTGATCCTGCCGCTCAAGGCCAATGGCACTTTTCGGCACCCGACCCACCTTGCAGGCCACCGAGACGGTGGCAAAGCCGGCGTCGGCAAAGAGCTGGTGGACGATGGCCGCCTCCCGCCGCAAGCCGACACAGAAGATAAGGCCCAGCCGCTGGTAGCCCATCCGGCCGGCAAACTCGACTATCTCTCTGATCCGCGGCTTGATTGGGTGGACCGCCTCGTAGCCCAGTTCCCGCCCGCCATAGGCCTGGGCTTCCTGGATCGAACAGTTGCGGGAAAAGTTGCCTACCGTCGGCTCACCGACCAGGGCCATCGCCTCGCTGGCCAGTTCCGGGTGGCGCAGAGATGGACAGTTTTTCGGGGCCTTGCCGCCCGGACGACGGCAGTAGCGCTCCGCCCACTCATAGGGGCAGAGGGCACAACCGGGGACTTCTTCAGTTTTCATATTCTCTCCGGAGACGCTGGTTTGACAGGCGATCGACCACCTTCCGGCCGGCGCCGGGTTGGGCGGCAGTATAGCCGAACGACCGCCCCGGGGCAAGGGTAGGGGTGTCGCGAAGACCGCCGGATCAGTGAATGGCAATAGGAATTGGCTATTTGGAATAGCTAATCGGAATAGCTAATCGGAATAGCTAATTGGAATGGTTAACTGGAATGGCAATTGGGTTGGCTAATGGGGTTGGTAAATAAGATTGGTAATTGGAATGTAATTGCCATCCGCCGCTTCTGCCTTACCCTTAGCCTTATCGGTATAGCAGTCTATGGCAATGGGAGGAGAACAGTCACCACTACCCTGCGGAAGGCTCCATGTCACGCCAAATTCTCGTCACCGCCGGCTTTCTCTTTCCCTGGACCTTTTCCCCGGATGCCCTCACCCTGCTGGGCAATGCCATCGGCGCCGGCGGGCTGCTCTTTCTCCCCGCCCTGGCGGCAGGCGCACTCCTCTCGGCCCTCGCCATCCTTTTGCTCCACCACCGCACTCCGCCGGAGCAAGCGGCACCTAACCCTTATCAGAGCCTCGCCGCCGGACTTGGCCCGGTGCCGGCCCTGACCCTTATTCTGGCCGGCCGCCTGCCGGTGGTCCTGCTGTTACCCACCGGGATGCTGGTTTCCGCCGGCTTCGTCTGGAACGAGGCCTTTTTCCACAGCTTCCCCAATTTCGCCTTCAGCGCCCTGCTCCTCCTCCTGGTGCTTTCCCTGCATCTGGCCGGTGAACGGCTGGTAGTCGCCGGCCAGATACTCTTTTTGCTCACCACCCTGGCCTGCCTGCTGCTGCTCACCGGGGTGGGGCTCCTCAGTGGCGGCTTGCCGGCCGGCACGGTAACGGCCAACCTCGACGGCCGGCTGGTAGCTGGCGGCATCAGCACAGCCCTTCTCCTCTTTCTCGGCTATGGCCTTGCCCCACCAGGCAGGGCGGCCGGGTCGGCAGAGATTGTCACCGCCCTGGCTGCCGGCGCGCTACTCTATGCCCTGTGGACGCTGGCCTCCCTCGCCAACGTGCACCCCGACCGTCTGGCCGCCTCCTCCCTGCCCCATCTGCTCACCGCCCGGGAGATTCTCGACCAGCCGGGGCGGCTGCTGATGGCGGTGGCCATCATCAGCGGCACCGGCGCCCTGGTCAACGGCCTCTTTTTCCAGACCAGCACTGCCCTGCGCCAGCTGGCGGCACAGCTCCCCCGACCGACTTTAGTGCTGCCGGTCCGTCTGGAAGCCCTTCTTGCCCTCTTCTACAGCATCGCCATTGCCGCCGCGCTCGCCGCCGGCCTGGCCGGCAGCGATGCCCTGGCCGTATATATCCACGGCAGCCTGCTCCTCTGGCTGCTGCTCACTGCGGCGCTCTGCTTCACCGCCGGTGGCCGGCTCCGCCGACTCGGCCGACGGCTCCACCTGCTCAGCCCGCCCCTCGGCACCCTCTTTCTGCTGGCCATTCTCTGGTCGGCCGCCACTGCCGCCGAGGCCGCCCGGCTGGGCAGCTTCTGTCTGCTTGTCCTCACCACCGTGGCCCTGCTCTCTTTGTTCTTGTCCCGCCTCTTTGCCGGTAGAGACAAGGGAGGCAAGGGGCACGACAAGTCGACCAACCAACACCGACAAGGAGAATGATCATGTCCCGGATACTGGCAGTATGGATTCTGGCCCTCTCTTTAGGCATAGCGGCACCGGTATTTGCCGCCACCGTCTCAACCATGGACAAGGACGAACTGCGGGCACAGCTCGGTGCCGAAAACCTGGTTGTTCTCGATGTCCGTCAGGGCAGAGACTGGTCAACCAGCGAATACAAGATTCAAGGGGCGGTTCGGGTCGAGGGGGGTGACCTGTCGATCACCGACGGCTACGACAAAGGGACCAGACTGGTGCTCTACTGTGCTTGAAACGACGAGTACACCAGTGCCGGTCTGGCACGGAAACTGATGGAAAAAGGGTTCACCGATGTGCACGCCCTGAAAGGGGGCTGGCGAGAGTGGTTCCGCAACAAATACCCGGTGGAAGTGAAGTAGCCAGCCGACCGACCGGCCCGGATTGCCGGCAGTCTCCCGGAGACTTTACCGAGCCTGTCGGCCCGCCGGCTCTTTAAAAAAGAGTGCCGGGGCATCCGCCGCCCCGGCCAAGACTCGGCGGAGCAGGACGGCGATATCCTTTTTTACCAGGGGTTTCATGACAAAGCCTCTGATCCCCATGGCAGCAGCCTTTTCCACCGTCATCAAGCTGCTGTAGCCGGTACAGATGATGATCGGGAAATCCGGCCGGATGTGCAGAATCCGGCGACTCAGCTCGCCACCGAGCATGCCGGGCATGGTCTGGTCGGTAATCATCAGAGCAAAGGCGTCCGGCCGACTCTGGAACAGGGCGAGGGCCTCGACACTGCTGGTCAGGGCTGTCACCCGGTAGCCCAGACTCTCCAGCATACTCTTGCCCATCGCGGCAAGAACCTCCTCGTCATCGACAAAGAGGATATGCCCATCACCGCGAGGCGGCGGTTCACTGCCTCCTGCCGAGGGCAGAGCGAGGTCGGCCAGCACCGGGATGAGGACCTGGAAGGTGGTCCCCTCCCCGGGGCTGCTGCTGCAGCGTATCTGACCGCCATAGCTCCTGATGATGCCATGGATGATCGACAGCCCGAGACCAGTGCCCTTGCCAACCTCCTTGGTGGTGAAGTAGGGATCAAAGATTTTGTCGAGCAGTTCCGGGGCGATCCCCGTCCCGGTATCGTGGACCGAGAGCTGCACGAACTCGCCGCTGCCCGGCCTGGCCGAGTCGGTTGCCGTCGGCACCATCTTCTCCAGGGAAATGGTAAGGATGCCGCCACTCTCCTCCATGGCATGGTAGGCGTTGGTACAGAGGTTCATGATAACCTGGTGGATCTCGGTGGGATCGGCCAGGACCAGGCCGACATCCTGGCCAACTGCTTGACGAATCTCGATGGTTGCCGGCAGAGTCGAGCGGAGCAGACGCACCGCCTCTTTTATAATCGGCGGCAGCTGCATGGGCAGCAATTCGCTCTCTGCCTGCCGACTGAAGGCAAGGATCTGCCTGACCAGTTCCCTGGCCCGGTAACCGGCCTGCACCACCTGGTCGATGTCGTGGCGCACCGTTGACCCCTCCGGGCTCTCCTCCTGGGCCATCTCCGCGTAGCCGATGATCGCCCCGAGAATGTTGTTGAAGTCGTGCGCTATCCCCCCGGCCAGGGTACCGATGGACTCCATTTTCTGGGCGTGGCGCAGTTTTTCGCCGAGCATTCTCCTCTCTTCCTCGTTCTGCTGCCGGACCGCCACCTCCTCGGCCATCTTCAGCCGCATGGCATTGAGGGCGTCGACCACCGCATCCAGTTCATCCGGCGGCTCTTTGACCCTCTTCTGCCGCTGCAGGGTAATGGGGGTACCAAGACTGTTCAGGGAAAGACCCCGGGCCGAACGGGCAAGGGTGTCGAGATGTCTGCCGACGAGGAGATAGAAGAGAAAGAGGATGAAGAAGGAGACCAGGAAGGTCTTCAGCGCCTGGCTGGACAAGATGATAAAGACCTTTTCGTAGAGGCGGTCGTACACCGCATCAAGGTCGGCAACGGCGTTGAAGTCGCCGAGATGGACACTGTGCCCCCGGAACTGGTAGGCGATGGGATAGCTTCTGGCGACAATCCGGGAATCGGGTCTTTTCCCCAGGGCGATGAGCCTCTCGCCATCGTTGACAATTTCCAGATACTGCATGCCGGGAAAATCGAGGATGCCCTGCAGCTGGACCTCCAACTGCTCGAAATCGGAAACCCAGAGGGAGTTGGCAATGGTCTGCCGGTGGCCTTTTTCAATCTGGTCGAAGGCTGTTTCGATCGTTTTGATATCGTTGGTATAATCGCGATAGAGCTGGACGGAGGTGGCGAGCAGGGTAATAACCGAACTGAAGAGAAGGATGGAAACGATCAGCCTTTTCGCCAGCCCGCCGATATTGAGACGGCTAGTTGCCGGCTTCCACACAGGCTTTTCCTTGCAGGAATGGTCCAAGGCTCTCCTCCTTGAGGGCGGCGAAGGTGCCGTCATCTTTCATCTCGCGCAGATGGCCGGCCAGCAGGGGCAGCAAGGCGTGGTGCCGGCGGTTGAGATAGAGATACATCTCCCGTACCGCCAGCGGCGGGTCAAGGGCATGCACACCCTTGATTCCCAGCTGGTTGAGCATCGCACACCCCTCAAAACGGGAGTAGACGGCAATATCGGCGCGGTCCTTGCCGAGCAGGGTGAAGAGCAGCCTCTGGTTCTTCAACCGCACCAGGCTGCGGTAGCCGACAATGTTGTTTTCGAGAATCTTCCAGCCCCTGACGATGGCCACATCGTAGGGGATGAGACTCTGCCAGTCGGCGGTGGGTATGGAGCTGTCGCGAGAGAAACCGACGAACTCGAAGTCATCTATTTTCTCCGGCACCATGAGAATCTCCGGGTAGAGGGCGTCAAGCCCGGCGATGCGGACAAAATCTCCATCGGTGATCCCCAGGTTGACATTTTTCAACGACCTCTCCGCCGGCAATGGGATGATCTCGATGGCGCGGCCGGCACGGCGAAAGGCCTCCTTCAGCACCAGGTCATAAAAGCCGTCCCCCCGCCCGGTGGAAAGCGGTGGGCCGGCAAAGGTGCTCAGCAGCAGGGGACGGCCGGCAGCGGCTGCGGCGCCGGCCAGGAGCAGGGCAATGAGGAACTGGACAATGAAAATCTGGACAATGAGGCGCTGGACAATGATGAGTTGACTCTTTCCCGCCCAGGTCATAAAACTGTCAACTAAGCGAGAGGCCATGGCGGCTCGGGTTAGAGAGGATGCAGGAAGAAACTGTTTTTTTATGGTATACAAAAATTTACCGGACAATTCCCGGGCATGTCAATTTTTTTATGACAGGCAGCCCGGTGGGCAACAGGCCGTACGCAGCGGCCGGGGGAGAAGAAATGGAACAATTTGATACCATCATAGTCGGCGCCGGAACCGCCGGCCAGACCGCCGCCTTCGATTTGGCGGCCGAAGGGCAGAAGGTGGCGGTGATTGACGAGAGCGCCACCCCCGGCGGGGTCTGTGCCCTCCATGGCTGTCAGGCGAAAAAGTGGTTCTATGAGGTGGCTGAAACCATCGCCCGCTGCCGCCACCTGCGGCAGTTCGGCATCACCGTCCAGCCGGAGGTCAGCTGGGCGGAGATCCTTCAAGCAAAAAACGCCTTTACCAGCAAGGTCCCGGCCGGCACCATAGCGAATCTTCAGGGCAACGGTATCGACTATCGACGCGGCTCGGCCCGCTTCGTCAACGACTCGACCCTGGCGATGGGCGGTGAAGAGCTGCACGGCGATACCCTGATCATCGCCACCGGCGCGAAACCGGCACAACTGCCCATCCCCGGCTGGGAACATCTCATCGACAGCAACGACTTTCTCGCCCTGCCGCAGCTGCCCGAACGGATTGCCTTTATCGGTGGCGGTTTCATCTCCTTCGAGTTTGCCCATTTCGCCGCCCGCCTGGGGGCAACTCCCGGCCAGATCCACATCTTTGAGGCCCAGGAACGCCCCCTTGGCCCCTTTGACGGCGGTATGGTCGCTCTGCTCGTCGAGGCCTCGACAGCCGAGGGAATCCAGCTGCATACCGGGGTAGGCGTGGCGGCAATCAGCAAAACCACTGCCGGCTACCGGGTGGAACTGGCCTCGGGGGTCAGTTTTGTGGTCGATCTGGTGGTCAATGGCGCCGGTCGGCTGGCCAATATCGACTCGTTGAACCTGGCAGCGGCCGGAATCGAGTCGAGCCGGCGGGGGATCACCGTCGATCCCTGGATGCGCACCACGAACGAGCGGGTCTACGCGGTGGGCGACTGTGCCGCCAGCCTCCAACTGGCAAGGGTCGCCGACATGGAAGGACATATTGCCGCCAGCTCCATCATCGCCCGGCAGACCGGGGAAGAAACGGCGGCCATCGACTACCGGGTGGTGCCGGCGGTCCTCTTCACCTACCCGCAGCTGGCGATGGTCGGCAAAACCGAGGAGCAGTTGCAGGAGGAGGGGGTAACGTATTGGCAGAGCCACGACTCCCACCTCAGCTGGCCGACTTACCGACGGGTCGGCATGCGCCACGCCGCCTACAAAATTCTAGTCGATGCGGAGGGTAAAATTCTCGGCGCCCACTTCCTCTCCGACAACAGCACCGGCCTGATCAACACCTGCAAGCAGGCGATGCTTGACGGCACCACCGTCGCCGACCTGCACCGGAGCAATATCATGGCCCCCTACCCCTCCCGGGAAAGCGATCTCATCTATATGCTCAACCCCTTACTTGAATGAGCTGTATAGCAGTGAACGGCTACAAAGCCTGCAATGCCTTCAGAGAGGCTGCATCTCCTCCCCGGCCGGCAGAGCCATGGCGGGAAGAACGGTTCGGCGCATGACCCACCCCTGCTCCAGTTGTGGTATTTTCCCAGCCAGGCAACAGCCGCCGCTGCCGCTCAAAAACGCTCAGGAGGCTGCCCAACTGGTCCTGGAAATGGCACAACAGGCCAATGCCGCCGGCACCTTCGGGGTCGCCGGGGCGATTATCGAAAACAGCACCGGCAGGGTCATCGCCAGACTGCGCAATCGGGTCCTTGGCCGCCTCGACCCACGGCTGGAGACAAGGGAGGGAGAAACCTACACCTTCGACCCGACCGCCCACGGCGAACGGCAGCTCGTCCAGTGGTACTACGATAACAAAAAGTCGAAAAAGCTCCCCGAACCGTTCAACCTAACCATCGTCACCAGCCTAGACCCCTGTGCCATGTGCACCGGCGCCCTCCTGACGGCCGGCTTCAACGTCGGGGTGGTGGCCATTGACGACTGGGCCGGGATCAATTTTGACGGCAGATTCGCGTTTTCCGCTCTGCCCGAGACACTGCGAAGGCGCGTCCAGGAAAAATTCGGCTACTACGCGGTCGAAGGGCACCGCCCCTACGTGGGTGGCGATGGCGTTGCCTTCCGAACCACGGCCGTCGAGGTGGTGACCCATGCCCGTTCTCTTCACGTCTTTCTCGACAATGTCCTGGCGGTACGGGATAACAGCCAGGGTTCAGGTGTCGATCCGGCCACCATGGCCGACCCGGCGCTGCTACCCGACGATGCCCCGCTGAAAAGGGCCTGCCGCAGCCACCTGGCGCTGGCATTTACCCACAAGCTGACCAATTTCCGGGCCCCGGATGCGACCCTTCAGCAGATTCTCAGCGACCTGGTCGACAACACGCCACAGGCAGGCAATGCGGTGGCCCTGATCGACCCTTTCGGCAATCTGCTCGTTGCCGTAGCCGACAGATTTGACCGCAGTCCGCTGGCCACCGCCTTCATGAATGCGGTGCAGGCCTACAGCACGAGCCGTTTTCAGCTGCTCAACGACCCGACCACCAGCGCTGCGGCCAGAGAGCGCCTGACCCACCCGAAGTACGGCACCTTTGTCTTCCTCCATGCCCCCACTCCCGGCGACTCCCGATCCTTGATGGATCTTGGTGCCTATGGCTCGACCATGGAGGGGGCCCCCCCCCGGACCACCCCGGGCAATTTGCAGTACTACCTTCCCCCTGTGGCCGGTTCAGTGGCAGAGTTGGCGGCAATGATCAAGGGCCTGCCGCCCTTCTACAGCCAGACGGTCGGCATTGCCCCGGAACAGGTGGGGGTAGCGGCGAGAGGGGTCAGGAACGAAGAGAGCCGGCAATCGTTCTGATCTGCCGGCAGATCGCCTCGGTCACCGCAACCGTGCCGGCCCGACCACCGATATCGGGGGTGGTGAGACCGGCGGCGAGGGTGTCAGCCAGGGCCCGCATGACGATCTCGCCACAATCGGCAAAGCCAAGATGCTCGAGCATCATCGAGGCGCACCAGATCTGCCCCATGGGGTTGGCGATCCCCTGGCCGGCGATATCCGGGGCCGAACCGTGCACCGGTTCGAACATCGAAGGGAATTCCCTGGTCGGATCGATGTTTGCCGACGGAGCGACCCCGATGCTGCCGGCAATGGCCGGCCCGAGGTCGGTGAGGATATCCCCGAAGAGGTTACTGCCGACGACGACGTCGAACTCCTGGGGATGGGTGACAAAACGGGCACACAAGGCATCGATGTGCATCTGGTTACCGACGATGCCCGGATAGTCCCGGCCGACCTCGGCAAAGATCTCGTCCCAGAAGGGCATGGTGAAATTGATCCCGTTCGACTTGGTGGCCGATGTCACTTTCCGCCGGCCGGTGCGCACCGCCAGATCGAAGGCATAGCGAATAATCCGTTCCACCCCGGTTCGGGTAAAGACCGTGTTCTGGACAACAACCTCCTGAGCGGTCCCCTGGTAGATGCGTCCCCCCATGTTGGAGTATTCCCCTTCGTTGTTCTCGCGCACGACAAGGAAATCAATCTCGCCGGGATGGCGGTTGGCCAACGGCGTTGGCACGCCGGCGAGAAGTTTCACCGGGCGCAGATTGACATACTGCCGGAAATTCCTTCTGATCGGCAGCAGCAACCCCCACAGGGAAATATGGTCGGGAACACCGGGAAAGCCGACAGCGCCGAGGAATATGGCATCACAGGGACGGAGGATATCCAGCCCGTTTTCCGGCATCATCCGGCCATGGCGGAGGTAATACTCGCAGTTCCAGTCGATATCGAGATACTCGAAACGGAGCCCACCGTGGACCTCGCCGACGGTATCCAGTACCTGGCGACCGGCCGGAACGGTCTCCTTGCCGATGCCATCTCCTGGAATTGATGCAATATTGAATACTTTCATAATCTTTTCTCCTTGTTTGCAGTGTCTGTCAAAAGTCCATCGAAGAGTTCATCCGCAGAAGCGAACGTAACCGTTCAGCGTAGGCAGCAAAAGATTGTGGGACCCGGATCTGTACCCGTTCCGCAAAGCGATTAGAATAGTGGCCACCTTGAAAAATGGTATTTCCGCCCAATCTCTGCGTTGAACGAAAAAAATTTGTCCTCGGAATATCAACTATATGCCTGCGGCAAATTGTTTTCTTTCGCCTTGATTCTGAACGGGAATTCGAATTTTTCAAGGCAGCCTAGTGCTATTTTTGTGCCAAAAAGATACATTTGGCGGTACAGGATCCGCTTGTCGAAGAGGCTGAGCCGGCGGCCGGCTTGCCGACAGGTCAGAGAGAAGAACCAGGAGCAGGGATACCATGGCCAGCAGCGCACCACGTGAAGTGACCACGCCCCATCGACAGATCCCTCTGGAGATCCCGTCGGGAATCGCCCCCACCGAATTTTTCAACAGCCCCTGCAACCTTCGCCACCTGGCCAGGGAAAATGGGCTCCTGCGCACGCCGGAGGGCTTCCTCCTCTACCGTAAGGCGATCGGCCACTCCAATCTCTTCGACACCTCGATTATTTTCGATACCTCCCAGAGGATTCTCGACCCCATGGGACGACCGGTCCGCCGCGACCAGCTTGCCCATGACGAAAACCTCGTCTTCAGCAGGATGAGCAAGGTGGTTTTTCATTACATGCTGGAAAAATACCCTGACCCCGCACAGCACCTGGTCTTCTGCGGGGAGGCCAGCCTTGATGCCACCTGGCCCTTGAACAAAACGGGCGTTCCAAGCATCCGGATGATCCACAACCACTTCATGGTCTTTGAACAGTCGGCCATCGCGGCCTCCCCACAGGCCGCCGAGGACAACCCGAACCTCACCGACAGCGGCCACAATGGCCTCTTTCTCAACTATTTGAGCGAAGTGTACCTGCGCTTCCTCGACGTCTTGGATCTTGAAGTGCTCCGCCCCATACCACCCGACGACTGCAAACTCGCCGTCACCGGCTACCCGCAGGGGCTGCCCAGCTGGGAGGTGGTGGGCGGCGCCGAAACCCTGAACCGGGGGCGCTTCTGGCATGAATACGATATGGTGCTGAAGGGCTTTCTCGATTTCTACGGCGCCCTTTTCTCCCTGGTGGCGACGGGGACCACCAGAATTCCGGCCGATGCGGCCTTTCCCGACCGTATTGAAGATATCCTCCTGTACAGCGACCAGTTCCACCAGGCTGCCCGCATGCTGCGCCTGCAGGTGCTGGAAGACCCGATGTTTGCCAACCAGATCCGCTGGAAGCCGGCCTACAAGCAACTCCTCTACCGCGACGACCGGGGGCGGTTGATTGTGACCATCAGCCAGAACTCGGTCGGCAATGCCATTACCGAACTGCTGGGTATCGTCGTGAAAAGGGTTGTTGACGAAGAGGCCTATGCCGCCGTCGAGGGAGCGCTGGTGGGGCAACTCCTTGACCTGCGTAACCGGCTGGTACGCTACAACCTCGGCACACCGGTATCCACTCCGACCTGGCCGCACGGCCGTTTCGTGCCGCCCGCCCCTGCCGGCAGGGGGTAAGCTTTTCACCCCTCTTCATTGCTCTACTGGTGGCGGGATGAGGACAAAATTGCCAACATGTTTCTTGTCGAGAAACTGCCGTTGCGCCTCGGCGATCTGGGCCAGCGGCAGGATCTTGGCCACCAGCGGCTGCAATTCGCCGCCTTCGATGTAGCTGATCAGGTCGGGAAATACCGGCTCGTCCCAGGCCGTGCAGCCGATCAGCTGCAAATCCTTCAGATAGAAGGTCCGCATGTCGAGGGTCACCAACGGCCCACCGATGGCCCCGGAGGAGGCGTATCTCCCACCCTGCCGCAAAACCTGGAGCAGATCGCCAAAGGCCGGCCCGGCAACGTTGTCGATCACCACTTCAACGGCGTTGGCACCGAGACTGTCGACGACGCTGGCCTCCCGGTCGAGGACCTGATCGGCACCGATGGCAAGAACCCGTTCCATCTTTGCCCTGGCGGCAATCGCCGTCACCGTCGCCCCCCGGCGTTTGGCCAGTTGTACCACAGCCGAGCCGACACCACCGGATGCCCCCGGGACCAGGACATGGTCCCCCCTGCCCACCCGGCAGCGCCGCACCATGTTTTCGGCAGTGCCGTAGGCGCAGGGGATGGTGGCAAGCTCGGCATCGCTCCAGCCGCAATCCACCGCAAAAACCTCTCTGGCCGGGACCTTGACAAACTGGGCGAAGGCGCCGTCGAAATCAGAACCCATCCAGATGTTGTCCATGGCGTGAAAACCGGTCTGGCGCATGCATGCCCGCACCAGTACCCGGGCCCCGATACTTCCCTCGTCGCCACCCGGGGCAACGGCGACAATGCGGCCACAGCAGTCTGTCCCCTGAATGAAGGGGAAGGGGGTTGCCTCGTTCCAGCCGCCGTCCGGCCGTTCCACGGCCTGCTCTTCTCCGCCCGCCGCCGCCTCGCCGGTGGCGGTGGTCACCGATGAGGAGTACCAGCCGATACGGGTGTTGATTTCCGTATTGTTCACCCCGGCGGCAAGTACCTGCAGGAGAACCTCGCCCGGCCCCGGTTGCGGGAGGGCAACCACCCGGCATTGGAGTCTGTCGTAGCCGCCATTGCCGGCGGTAACCACGGCCATCATTGTCTTTTCACCCCTTTTGGGATCAAAGCGGTCCATTTTCGGGTCGGTATCCCATCTCATCCCTGTCTGTCCTTTTGTTGAGATTTACTTTTCGGAAGCGCCCACCAGCAAACAAAGCTCATCAGCAACCAAGGATAGCGTAAAAGAGGACAAAAATCAAAAGGGATACCCTTCCCACCCTCCGCTTTTCCACCCCTTCCTCCCTTCCACATTGGCAGCCCATATGCTATACAGGGCTTGTGGTCCTGGATGAAGCGACGGGCAAACAACCACCTGCCGGCAAGGTTGCGGGCAACGCACGGCGTGCGGCCGGTTCGGCTGCTGCCGGAGGAAGAACCGATGGCGAGACAGACAAAACTCCTTATTCTGGCCAGTGATGCCGAGGCCTACCAGCAGGCCATCGTCGAGGCCGACCTGCCAGGGCTGACCGTGGCCGTCAGCGGCGCGGTGGACAAAGAGAGCCCGGCCCTGCAGGGGTGTGACATCCTCCTCGGCTCACCGGACCTGCTCTGCCAGGCCCTGCCCCACGCCCGGCGGCTCAAATGGGTTCAATCAACCTGGGCCGGCATCACCCCGCTGCTCGCGGCAGGGCTGCGCCGGGACTATCTGCTCACCGGTATTAAGGAGGTCTTCGGACCACTGATGGCGGAATATGTGCTCTGCCACCTGCTCACCCACGAGCGCAGATTTCTCCAGCGCTACCGGAGCCAGCAGGCCGGACAGTGGGACGAGAGCCCACCGGGAACCCTGCGGGGAAAACGGTTGGGGATAATGGGGCTCGGCTCCATCGGCCGGGAGATCGCCAGGGTGGTCGCCGGTCTGGGGGTGCGCATCGTCGGCTTCTCCCGCAGCCAGAGTTCCTGCCCGGCCATCGAGCGCTGCTACCTGCCGGCGGAACTTTTCGACTTTGTCCGCAACCTCGACTACCTGGTGGCGGTGCTCCCCGACACCCCGGCAACCACCGGCCTGATCGACGCCAAAGTGCTCAGTACCATGCGCAACAGTGCGGTGCTCATCAACGTCGGCCGGGGCAATGTTCTTGACGAGGCGGCACTGGCCCGGGCCCTCAGCGAAAAAAAGATCGGCGGCGCCGTACTGGATGTTTTTGCCGAGGAACCTTTGCCGGCCTCCCACCCTCTCTGGCAGACCCCCAACACCATCCTTACCTTCCACACCGCCGCACCGAGCAGCGCCGAACTGATCGCGCCGATATTTATCGACAACTACCACCGATGGTTAGGTGGCGAGGAACTCCTCAACATCGTCGACTTTAACAGAGGATACTGAACCGCAAAGGTATCTGCGCTGCCGGAGGGTCACCGCCTGGGTGGTGGTGGTGCCGGCAGCAAACAATACTGCCCCATACAGTTCACCGGCTGTAAACCTTCCGCCACTTCGCTCACCGCCTCTTCTCTCTTGCCCCTGATCCTCTTGACAAGGTTCGAGAAAAGCTCCAGAACCAGGATTGCCGGTACCATGCATATCGCAAAGGGCAGCAAACGGAGATAATCGAAGAAGGTAAGCCGAAGATCTAAATCAAAATCAAAATTGTACTCGTACTCTGATGGGCCGTAGTTTTCTGTTTTCTCATACCTTTCCATGGAAACCTCTCCCCAATAGTCTGTTTTTCGTTCGTTTCTTAAGGCTGTCTTGAAAAATTCCAATTTCCGTTCAAAATCAAGGCGAAAGAAAACAAATTGCCGAAGGCATATAGTTGATATCCAAAGGACAAATTGTTTTCGTTCTACGCAGAGATTGGGCGAAAATACCATTTCTCAAGGTGGCTTTAAACCCTGCCTGGCCCTGTCTGGCCCTGTCTGACCCGCTGTAACCCTGGCGCTGGTCTGCAGAGAGCAGACGCCCCAGCCGGTTAGAGCGCTCTGCTTGAAATACGTATGTCACATTGTGGTAGTGTCAAGACGAAATCAGGGCAAAAAAACGCCATCGCCCTGGCAGCCTTTCCGGGGAGGACCAGGCGGAAAAGCCGCCCCAGGTGCCGAGGGCGTGGGAGCCGCGAGGTGGGCCGCTGAAATGGCCGTACTCAAAGTCCGGGCAGGGTTGGCACCTGAACAAGAGAGGCGGAACTACAGACCAATGCACGAGAAGACCTGCGCACTCCAGGGGAGAGCACTGGTGAAGCGCGGCAGACAAAGGGCATCCGGGGATGTTCGATTTTCCAGAGACAAGGCGATAATGGCGGAAATGGCGGCACTGGCCAGAGATGTACCGTCGGTGAAGGTATAGTGGTTGCCGGGTACCGTGGTAAAAATATGGGTTGCCGGGGCGACAGCATCGGCCATGGCCGCCAGCCGCCGGTTGGGGAGCGGGTTACCCGACTCATCCATACCCGCCACACTGACCACCTTGTCGTGCGCCGCCGGGAAGGCGATATGTTCTGCTGCTGGGTCATTGCCGACCGGCGCCGCAAACACCATTCCCAGCGCATGCCCGCTGTCGATCATCAACCCCAGCAGGGTGTCGTTGACATAGGCCCCAAGGCTCAGGTTGACCACATCGGCCCGGGCCGAGATGGCGGTGTCAAGAGAACGGACCAGCGAGGTCGAGAAACATTCTCCCATGGCCGATCTGCCGCTCAGTTGGCGGCAGGCCCGCAGGGCCAGGAGAGAGACCTCGGGGGCGATTCCGACAATTCCATGTTCGTTGCTGTCGGCGGCGATGATGCCGGCTACGGCGGTTCCGTGCATCTCCCCCTGGTAGGTGCTGTCCGCTATGAAGTTGTGGTAGCCAACGATACGGGAGCGGAGGTCCTCGTGCTCCACCTCCACCCCGGTGTCGACCACCGCCACGGTGATGTTTCTGCCCCTGAGCCGGCCGTGCACTTTTGGCAGTTCGAGCAGGCCGGCCAGGTTTTGCATGGAACGCATTGGATCCTCTTGCCCCATGGTGGCAAAGAGATAGTTGGGCTGGGGATTGTACACCCCGGACTCGTTTTGCAGAGCCCGGGCGACCTCGACCGGGCCACCAGCCGCGGCGGAGGTGGAGGAGACCACCATGATCCGGTTAAGCGATCGGAGTACCGTCTGCTCACCGACTCCGAGACGGTACTTTGCGGCAATCCGCTCAAGACTGGCAAGGCCCGCCGGATCGTTATCGACGAGGAAAACTACCTGGCCGGGAACATGCCCGGCAGGGGCCGGTCTCTCTGCCTCCTGCCCCTCCTTTCGGCCCGGGAAGGCAAAAATTGCCCCTTCTGTCGATTGCGGGCTTGCCGGGCCGGCATGGAATTGGCTCATGGCGGCGCCCCGGCCGTTACCCTGTCCCCCGTCGACGACGATGGAGGATTGCTGCGCTTCGTTTCCAGAGCCGAGAGCAAGGTTTACCGCCTTGTCGCCGGTGGTGGTATTGACAACCATGCCGCGCAGTTTCGTCCCTTCGACCAGTATTGCCGCCTGGCTCGCCGAATTGCCGCTGCCCACTGCCATATTGCTGCCTTTCTGCATGGTCGAGGTGTTGGCCACCGTCCCACTGACGCGGCTGTTTTCGACGCGCACGCTTCCCTGATCGGCTCGGTTGGCGGTACCGATGGCCATGTTCACCTTGGCACTGCCCACGGCAGTGTTGCTCAGTGTGCCGCTGAGCGTGGAGTTTCGTATGATGGCGGCTGACTGATTGGCCTGATTGCGACTGCCAACTGCGGCATTGAGGAGACTGCTGCCTCTGGAGATGTTACCGATACCCCCCTTCACTGTGGCGGACTTCACCTCCAGCGAGGACTGGTTGGCCTGATTCTCCCTGCCCACCGCCATGTTTCGCGTCGATCTGGTCACGGCACTGTTCTGGACACTGCCCGCCACTGTGGCGCGGGAGAGGGACAAGGCCCCCTGGCTGGCCGTGTTCCTCTCCCCGGCGGCAAGGTTTGCTGCCGTTTTGCTCTGCACACTGTTGGCGGCGGTGCCGCTCATCTTCACATTGTTCAGGCTGAGCGAGGAGTGCACCGCCCGGTTATCGGTGCCCGCCGCAATGTTGCTGCTCCGTTCGCTGCTCGGGGCGTTAATGATCTTTCCCTGCACCGTCGATTCAGCCAGGACCAGGTGGGGCGTGTTGAGGGAGAAGAGCAGCAGAGTGCACAGGTATACTGTTTTGAGGACCAGTCCAGGATTGACGCGGCCGATCATGGGCACCACCAGTTCACCTGCCGGGCCGGCCCCAAAATGGGTCGCCGTGCCTCGCAGTGGTTCGCAAGCGGCAGGAGGCAGGAAAAAAAGGAAAAGAGCTGGCAGCAGTAAACCATACCTGGTCGGCACAATAAAGAGTTTAATGGCCCGGATCTCCGCGACAGACTGGGCGCTGCCCTCCCGGGAGGCACTTACCGTCACTCCGGCAAATGAGTAGGACACGGGCAGGAACAGGTTGCCGAGAAGCTAGCGTACCGGGTCGGCAAAAAGCACGATTGTCGACTCCTGCAGAGTCCGCACGACCGTATCAAGGTCGCTCGGGCTGCCGATACTGACCACATAGCGCCCTTCCCGGCTGGGCCCGCTGCTCACCGATCCCTGGATGGTATGCAGCAGGCTGCGGATATCGGACTCGGTGCTCTCGGGGCGGAAGACCACATTGATCCTGCTCATCTCGTCATCGGCGGCAACGCCCGCCGTGCTCAGAGTGGAATAGATGTTCTGCTGCGGCGCCGGCACGAGGAGAAGGGCGATAACCACAGCCTGGGCGGCAGCAAGCACCCACGGCATCGGCTCCCGAAAACGCTGCCAGAAATCACTCACGGCCCCTGCCAGCCGACGGGACCATGCCGGCCTTTTGCCCGCCCCCCGCGGAAGAGCGGCAATCTCATCGGAAATACGGGCGAAGAGCGCCGCTGACGGTGCCGGCTCGACAGGATCAACCTGCCGATACAGGGTCTGAAATCGGCGAAACTCGTTGCAGGCCGCCGACAGTTCATGATCTTTTTGCAGACGCTGTTCGAATTCGGCCTTTTCCCTTGCGCTTAGCCGATTGTTACAATACTCGGCAATGAGATGGGATGTATCGGTATGTTCAGTTGTCATAGTCGGTGATATTCTCTTTTTCCAGGATCTCTTTCAGTGCCTGTTTTGCATGAAACACTCTCGTCTTGACGGTGTTTACCGGTATGCCGATCAGTGCCGCCACCTCTGTGTAGCTGAACTCCTGATAAAATACCAGTTCAAGAATCTCCCGATGTTTCACCTTCAGGCCCTCCAGGGCGGCCTTGACGGCCAGTTGCGTCGACCGGATCTCAACTTGAAACTGACTCTCGGTATCAGCACCACTGTACTCTTCTTCAAACGGCACATGGGTTTTACCCTTTCTCACCTCACGAAACAGGATGTTACGGGCAATACCGATCAACCATGTGGTGACCCTGCCGTTTCCCTGAAATGAGGCACTCTTCTGCCAAGCCACCGTGTAGGTCTGGACGACAACATCATCGACCAGACTGTGATTCCCGGCCACTTTCTGTACATAACGGGCCACCTTGCCACTGGTCGAGTCGTAGAGCTGGCGAAAGGCCGAGGCGTCTCCCGCCGCCACCTGGGCAAGCAGACGTTTTTCCTGCAGGAGCTCTCCGTCTGTACTCATATGTCTCAGGGATCCTGGAAAAGGTTCAAAAGAAGAGTGAAAGAGTGGCTAGCAAAGGCCCTAAAAAATGTGAATAAACATGAACCGGCTCGATTGACAAGGTACTATCGCCTATTTTTCCCCTCTTAAAAAAGTAATCGATCACCGACAGGCAGCAAAAGGCTGCAGAAACCGGATCGTGACCCGTTCAGCTCACTGCTCCTGGTTCGTTCAGACTGGCCGCCGAGCTGGAGTTGGCTCTCGAAGGTGGCCTGGTCGAGCGAAAATGGGGTGCTGGTGAACGAGCAGAAAAAAAATATGAACCTTTTGCCGAAACCGAGGGACATAAGGGTAAAGGACAGCTCATTGAGCGGGAAGGTTCCCGATTGGTGGGATGAAGACAAAAAAAAATGAACAGAGGGAAAAACAATGAAAAAAACATTCTTGGTGAGCGTACTTGGACTGACTGTGGCAATGAGCGTTTCTTCCGTTTCTTCCGTATGGGCGGCATCGAAAATTGACGGCAAGGTGACCAACCAGAGCCAGGTCGAGCAGGCGGCCAACATCGCCATCGGCGAGAACAACAAGGCGAGAAT
>JAABSV010000024.1 GCA_011390165.1 Desulfobulbaceae bacterium | reverse complement strand
AAGTGGCGTCAGCTCTTGACCCGGGAAAGAAAAAACCCGGAACAATACGCGAGTACTCGACGCGATTGATCCGGGGATGCCCTGTACTCCCTGGAAGAAATGCGAAAACCCCTTGTCCACGAGGATCTCCGCCAGGCCGGGGCGCGGGGGCGCGCCGGCGCTGTGCACTTCTGTGCACTCTTTTCAGGCAGGTCTTCTGACTCCCGGATCATCCTGCCGGTTGCGCCTTCCCACCTGTACCGCACGTACAGGCAGTGGCCTTGTGCAACCTTCGTCCCCGGTTACAGCGGCGGGCCCGTCCCGGTCTTGCACCGGGTTCCCTCTTCATCCACTCTCGTGGAACCTGAAAACATGTTCTGATTGCTACCGCAATCGACCGGTTCTGTCAACCGGGAAGAGAAAACCCGGAGCTGTACCCGTTCATCCAGGCTCCAGGTTCGTTCAGGCGGGCCGCCCAGCCAGCGTTGGCTCTGTGTGATGGCAAATCATCACCAAACCATCACTTTTTGCCAACAACCATGAAATGCTTGGCGAGATCATCGAAAAGGGCGATGTCGGTAAAGCCTGCCTGGGTGAGTTGCTCGGCCACCACTTCCGGGTGGCAACGAATCTTTTCCGGTGGGCCTTCCGGCATCTCTTGTTTTTTCCAGTCGATGATGAAAAGCGTTCCGCCGGGTTTGAGCAGCCGAAAACTTTCGGCAATTGTTGCGGCCGGCTCGTCAAGCTCGTGGTGGAGATTGATCATGTAGAGAAGATCGGCGATTCCGTCGTCGAGTGGCACGGAATGTTCCCCGCATTGCACCGGCAGGATAGTAGGATAGAGGGGGGAAACATTGCTGGTCATCCAGTCGATCATCGTCGCCGATATGTCACAGGCGTACACCTTGGCGGGGGTAAAGTGATGCTGCAGGGCAATGCAGAAAAACCCGGTTCCGGCACCAATTTCAACCAGGACCTCTGGCCGATCGACGGCAAGTTTTGCCGCGATATAGTCAGGCGGGATATCTTTCAGCCGGTCGGGGTTGTTGAGCTTTGCCAGCTTTTTCGGGTCAAATTTTCTGTCGTCCATCGGCTTGTCCGTATGCACAGTTTCCTCTCCCTGTTTGATCATCCGGAGCATTTCCCTGTACCCCAGGGTGGCTAGCTCGCTCAACTTCACCGGCTGCAATCGCCAGCGCCCCGGCCAGGGTTTCGATGTATCCCGCCCGCAGGCCGATGGGCGAGTCCGGGCGTGCCTGGCCGGTACCGCCAGAAAGTACGCGCCACTGGGCACTATACCGGGTCGGAGGAATTTCCCGCACGAAAAAACCACAGTCCAGTACTCAGGGAAAAAAACTGTTCTGGTCGTAATTTCTCTTAGTATTCAAAGGGAAGAGGAGTACAGCGAGGGAGTAAAAATAATTGCCTAAGCTGTAGGGAAAAGGTAGTCTTGACGCATCGGATGGGATAGCCCTTCGTTGCTAAGAGCTTTTTCAGAAAGCCCGAAGAAAGCAATTACGTACCACCATCATCACCTACTCAGCCACGGTTACCCATGAACATGTTCAGCGAGCAAAATGTTGCCAGGATCAGTTTCTTATGCGCTGTGATCCTGGTTGCCATTCTGACGGTTTCCAGTGGTCTTCTTTTTATCGCCAACAAGTTCGATACCCTCAATAAGGATCTGCTCACCCTTGAGCAGGATTTTATTGCCAACGAGAAAAAGCAATTGCGAGTCGATGTCAGTTCGCTGCAAGCAAACATTGCATCGCGGAATAAAACAATGCAGAGCGTTCTTGAAAACAACCTGCAGGTTCGGGTTCAGGAAGCGTTGAAGACTGCCGAGAACATCCATTCGACAATGAAGTCCCGTTTGACGGTTGAGATGATTGAAGATGTTATCAAGGAGGCCATACGACCAATTCGCTTTAATGATAAGCAGGGGTATTGCTTTATCCTGAGGATGGATGGTGAAGTTATTCTTTACCCGGCAGATACCAATCTTGAGGGGGCCAATTTTTTCTCCAGTAATATTTATTTGGCCCCAGAGGTCATGACGGAGATGATTGAGCTGGTCAAAGCACAGAGCCAAGGTTTTCTTCACTACAACTGGTTCAAGCCTCACGACCTTTCAGGTCAGTTTGTTGAAAAAATTTCCTATGTCGCCCTCTTTGAACCCCTCGGTTGGATCATAGGTACCGGTGAATACTTTGATAATCTCGATTCGTTAACCAGGAAAACCGTTACCAATGAACTTAAGGAAAGCCTGCAGGGTGATATCCCCGACTATTTTTTTATTTATGAACTGAACAATATGGAAGGCGGCAAGGATTTCGCCACAATGCTCATCAATAATAATCGCCCTGACTTGGTGGGGCAGCCAATTTCTGACGACTATGTCGATGCCAAGGGCAAACAGTTCAGAAAAGAATTTCTGAAAGGCATTCGGGACAATGGCGAAGCGTATGTCGTGTATTGGTACAAGAAGACTGATGGTTCCGGCGATGGACGAAAACTGTCTTACTTCAAATTCTACCCGGAATGGAACTGGGTCATTGCCAAAGGGGTATACTTCGATCGTCTGGATGAAGCCATTGCCACCAAAAAAGAAGCGCTGAGCGCCAAAGTCACGGAAGATATCAAGTTGTTGGTTCTCATATTCTTTGGTGGAGTCGCACTTGCTCTTTTTGCCGCTTTTTTTCTTTCCAAGTGGCTCCAGCGCATCTTCAACAATTATCGTCATGCCCAGGAAGAGTACGCCAAACAACTTGAGACACTCAATAACGCCCTTGAAAAACAGAGCCAGACAGATGCGCTGACCAGAATCAACAATCGTGGCTATTTCAATGAACAACTGGACAAAGAGATAGCATCAGCGGGACGATACCCCAATCCTGTCTCACTCATACTCTTTGACATAGACAACTTCAAGCTGATCAACGATACCCTCGGCCATTTAGCCGGCGATAGCGTGCTCCGTGAATTGGCAGCGCTGATACGTGACAACATTCGCCAGACTGATATTTTTGCCAGGTGGGGTGGCGAAGAGTTTGTAATCCTTGTCCCAAATATCAATATTGAACAGGCGGCAAAATTTTCCGAAAAACTGCGAAAAACAATTGTAAACAATACCTTTTCCATCGGGAGAAATATCACCTGCAGTTTTGGTGTGAGCACCTACAGGCCTCCTGAAAAGATTGAAGATTTACTGCAAAGAACTGACGAAGCGTTGTATCGTGCCAAAGATGCAGGAAAAAACAGATGCATGGCCTGTTAGGTGAACAAACCCTTTAAGGCTGCCTTGAAAAATTCGAATTTCCGTTCAAAATCAAGGCGAAAGAAAACAATTTGCCGCAGACATATAGTTGATATTCCGAGGACAAATTATTTCGTTCAACACAGAGATTGGGCGGAAACACCATTTTTCAAGGTGGCCTAAATTGCCCGCCAGGCGGCCTCGTTTGCAGGTTTTTCCTCTTATTTTTTTCCTCTGAGGTGATGCAATGCCAAGAATCAAGACATTTTTTCTGACCCTTCTCGCCCTGCTCTGTCTGGCCGGGTCGGTGGCCTGTGCTGAGGAGAGCGCCCTTCTGCCGAAATATGGCCCCGAGCCGAAAAGCGCCGCGCAGAAGGCGGCTGATGCGGCCTTTATTGCCAAAATTGATGACCGGTTTCAGGGGGACCGGCAGAAGGCGGCGCGGGAGGTGTCGTCGCGGGGTTGGCAACTTCTCCGCGAGGGGCATGGACCGGAGGCGATGCGACGATTCAACCAGGCCTGGCTCATTGACCCGGCGGACGGCAACGCCCTCTGGGGAATGGCGGCAGTTCAGGCAGACCTGGGAAACTTTGATTCGTCTCTGCAGCTTTTTGCCGAGGCCGAGGCATTTGTCGGCGACGATATCACCTTTCAGGCCGACCATGCCAGGGCAATCGCCATTGCCGGTGCCAGCCGGTCCAACTCCGCCCTCCTCGATGAGGCCTTCAACCGCTTTGCCCGCATTCACCGGCAGGCACCGGAGCATATGCTCAACCTGCAGAACTGGGCGATCACCCTCTTTTACGTTGGTGACTATGCGGCGGCCTGGGAAAAGGTAAAACTGGCGGAGGCGACGCCCCGTGCTGCCGAGATCGATGCCGATTTCCTCCAGGCCCTGGAGAGCAAAATGGCCCGGCCATGAGGATACGGGCTGTACTGGACATTCGGGCTATACGGGCATACGGGCCATACGGAATTTACGATCCATAAGGACAATGCCGGCAGTCACACCATCTCCCACAACAGGGCCAGTTGAACGGCGAAGATGTCGGTCCGGCGGGGCTTGACGGTAAAGGTGCCGATGGCCTCGGCGTCGGTGCTGTCGGCCAGGGCGGCCACCTTCTCCTCGATCTCCCGGGAGAGATCCTCCAGGGCCTGGCGGGCCTCGGCCACCTCCTCCTCAGCCCGCCGCACATCCTCCTTCTCTCTGGTCACCCGGCCGACGCTGCGCATACCGGTCGCCGCCTTGCCGATGTTGCCGGCCGACATCGCCTTGCCGCCGCCGAACAGGGCGCCGACCACCGCCACCCCGAAAGAGATCAGGGAGTCGGTGGTCTTTGCCCGTACGTCCCCCCGCTCCTTGTCGAGCCGCGCCTCGGCTCTGGCCAGGCGCTCGTTGAGCCGGGCCAGCCGGCTCTGGTAGCCATCCTGCAGCCTGGCCACCGTCTGATCTTTCTTTAGCCGCAGGGCGTCGTTGCAGCGCACCCGGAAGTCGCCGAGGCTCTCCCCCGGCCGGGACTCGAGGCCGACGGCCGGCAGGTGGAAGAGTTCGAGGCGGCGGTGCTGGTAGAGGTAGTCGGCGAACTCACGCTCCAGTTGGCGCAGAGTACGCAGGCTGGAAAGAAAGGGCGGCAGCGGTGCAAAGGAGCTGCCGCCCGGGGCGCTCCGCTCGTAGTTGTCGATGGCGCCACTCCCCTCCTCCGCCTCTCCCCAGTTACAGCGACTGCGGTCCTCGGCAAGAAAGAGCCGCAGGTTGACCGGTTCCACCACTTCGATCTGCCGCCTGGCATCAAGGTAGCGGACCGAGGCGGAGGCCGCCAGCCAGGGTTCAAAGAATATCTCGTCACGGAGGATGTTCTGCAAAGTATAGCGCTGTTCGATCCCCTCGGCGAGCAGCGGCGGCAGCCCGGCCGGCGGCCGCGCCGGGGAAACGGCCGGAGTGGTCGCCGAGGGAGCCGTCATGGCGCTGGCCGTAGTGGTGGTGGCTGCGGCCTGGCCGGCACCCTCTCCGGAGGCTGTTTTGGCCGCCATCAGCCGCTTGATGTCGCTCTGGGCGATGGGCCCTTTCAGGTAGGACATCACCCAGCGGGTTTCAAAGAGCAGGGGGCCGTCGAGGTGGGCCGAGTTGAGCAGAAACTGCCTCCCCTGCAGCCCGCCGAGCAACTTTTTTACCTCCGCCGCCGCCAGTTTGCCGTCGCTCGCCCCGACGATTCCGGCCACCACCCGCTCCTGGTCCTGGCTGGTCTGCAGCCTGCCGACGAACCAGCTGCCGATGTTGGCCAGCCCCTTGTAGTCGAGGTCCACCGGGTTCTGGGTGGCGAGCACCACCCCGATGCCGTAGGCCCGGGCCTGCTTGAGCAGGAGCAGCATCGGCTTTTTCGATGGCGGGTTGGCGGTGGGGGGGAAATAGCCAAAAATCTCGTCCATGTAGAGAAGGGCCTTCAGCGACGAGGTCCCCTGCTGGTGGCGCATCCAGCCGATCAGCTGGTTGAGCAGCATGGTGACGAAGAACATCCGTTCGGTCTCGCTCAGGTGGGCGATGGAGAAGATCGCCGTCCGCGGCCTGCCCTCGACGGTGTAGAGCAGCCGCTGGATGTCCAGCGACTCCCCCGCCGTCCAGGCGGCAAAGGTCGGGCTGGCGAGAATGTTGTTCAGGCGCATGGCCAGCTCCAGCCGCTCAGCCTGCGGGTAGAAGGTGTTGAGGGGAAAGACCCCCACCTTGTCAAAGGGGGGGGTGACCATCGCCCCGATAAGTGCCTCGAGGCTGAGATCCTGCCCCTGCCGCCAGAAATGGAGGAAAAGGGAACTGACGAGGATATGTTCCCGGCTCTGCAGCGGGTCGCCGGCCACCCCGATCAGGGCCAGCAGGCTGGTGGTGGTGGCGCCGACCAGACTGTTCAGGGTGTCGGTGTCGGCCAGAGCCTCGGCGGCCGGGGCGGCAAAATTGCTCAGCACTGATACCGGCCTCCCGGCGGTACTGCCCGGGGTGTAGATGGTCAGTTCGCTCCTCGCCCGCAGGGTGGCGACCCGCTCTCCCCCCTGTTCCCAGGCGGCCAGCCCCTGCCGCCAGGTGGTGGCGGTCTGTTCGGCGTACTCCGCCTCGGAGAGCCCCTTGCGGGCCGCCTCGGCCGGATCAATCCAGGGGAGAAAATCTTCCCCCCGGCATTCGGGAAAGGTGAGCAGGAGGTTGCCCATATCCCCCTTTGGGTCGATGATCAGCGAGGGGAGACTGTCCATGATCGCCTCCTCGATCAGGGCCACCCCGAGGCCGGTCTTACCGCTGCCGGTCATGCCGATGATCACCCCGTGGGTGGTCAGATCCTTGTTCCGGTAGAGCAGGAGCCGCGACGAGGGAGCTCCCTGCGCAAAATCCAGTTCCCGACCAAGGTAGAAAAGACCGAGTTTTTCGAAAGGGTATTGTCCGTCCATGTCGCCTCTCCATCGGTAAAGAGCCCAGCCCTGCCGCCTGCCATCCTCACTCTCCTGTTCCTCCTCTTAACACGCCTGGACATTATTTCAACTTTTTGTCATAATCCGCCTGAGTTGGACCACCGCCGAGCAGCCGACAACGACCCCCTTCTCCACCCCTGGGGAGAATTGCGTATTTACAATTGTCGGTAAAAGTGGTTTTTTCAGGGGAATTAGTGACAGTTGCCGGATGATCCGGGCAAAGCCCGAAAAGCGTTACGACCCTACCCCCCCTGCCGCCATGAAAACAACCGTACTGAAAAAGGGGCTCGACATCCCCATTGCCGGCGCCCCGGAACAGAGCATCCGCCCCGGCAACCCGATCCAGCGGGTAGCCCTGGTCGGGGACGACTACATCGGTATGCGACCGGGCATGCTGGTGGCCGAGGGTGAGGAAGTCATCGCCGGCCAGCCCCTGTTCACCGACAAGAAGAACCCCGGCATCCTCTTCACCGCCCCCGGCAGCGGCCGGGTGACGGCGATCCGCCGCGGCGCCAAACGGCGCTTCATGGCCCTGGAGATCGAACTGGCCGGCGACCGGCAGACCATCTTCGCTGAGCCGGTGGACAACCCGGAGCGGTTGAGTGCCGGGGAACTCCGCGAACTGCTGGTCCGCTCCGGCATGTGGCCAACCCTGCGTACCCGCCCCTACGGCAAGACCCCGGGTATCGAAACCACCCCCGCCGCTCTCTTTGTCACCGCTGCCGACAGTGCGCCGCTGGCCCCTCGACCACAGGTGATCATCGGCCAGTATGCCGCCTGGCACCAGATCGGCCTGCGCGCCCTGCGCCAACTCCTGGCGGTGCCGACCCACTATTGTACCGATGCCGCCGAGCTCCTCCCGGCGGAGGAGGTTGATGGCCTCACCTACTGGTCCTTTAAGGGGCCGCACCCGGCCGGACTGGCCTCCACCCACATCCACTTCATCGAGCCGGTACACGAGGGAAAGAGTGTCTGGCAGATCGGCTACCAGGATGTCATCGCCATCGGCCACCTGCTGGCCACCGGCACCCTGATGACCGAACGGGTGGTGGCGCTGAGCGGTAGCGGGGTGATCCGCCCCGGCCTGGTCACCACCCGCCTCGGCGCCAACCTGAGCGAACTCTGCCGGCGGGAACTCACCCTCGACGAGTTGCGGCTACTCTCCGGCTCGGTGCTCAGCGGCCGCCACGAGGAAGATGACGGCCTTGCCTTTCTCGGCCGTTTCCACAACCAGGTGGCGGCCATCGAGGAATCCAGCGGCCGCTCGATCTTCAACTGGCTCCTGCCTGGCGGGCAGCGCTTTTCCATCCGGCCGGTCTTTTTGGCAAACTTTCTCCCCCGCCGGGAACTGCCGATGAACACTGCCCTCTGGGGTGGCAGACGGGCCATCTACCCTTTGGGCACCTACGACGAGGTGATGCCCCTGGATATCATCGCCACCTCCCTGCTTAAGGCGCTCAGCTCCGGCAATACCGAAAAGGCCAAGGCCCTCGGCTGTCTCGAACTGATCGAGGAGGACCTCGACCTCTGCGGCTACGTCTGCCCCGGCAAGAACGAGTTCGGCCCGGTGCTCCGCCGGGTCCTCGACGAAATCGAACAGGGCGGCTGATGGCCGCCGGCAAGGCACCCGCTCACGCGACCCCACACGCGACCCCATATGCCAAGGTGAGACAGCAGTGATCAAGACGCTCAGCAAACTGATGGAAGAGGCCGGCCGCCATTTTGCCAAAGGGAGCAGGCTGGCCCGCTGGTACCCCCTCTACGAGGCCTTCGACTCCTTCCTCTTCGGCTCCAGCCAGACAACGCCCCGCGCCCCCCATATCCGTGACTCCATCGACCTGAAACGGATCATGACCACGGTGCTCATCGCCCTGCTGCCCTGCACCCTGATGGCCATGTGGAATACCGGCTACCAGGCCAACCTGGCCCTGGCCGGCCTTGGCCTGGAGGGGGCCGAGGGGTGGCGCGGCACGGTGCTGGCCCTGGTCGGCAGCGATCCGAACAGCCTGGTGAGCAACTTCCTCCATGGCGCCCTCTACTTTCTGCCCATCTACCTGGTCACCATGCTGGTCGGCTCCTTCTGGGAGGGTCTGTTCAACCTGATCCGCGGCCACGAGTTCTCCGAGGCCTTCCTGGTCACCGGCCTCCTCTTCGCCCTCAGCCTCCCCCCCTCCATACCCCTGTGGCAGGTGGCGGTGGGAGTCAGCTTCGGCCTGGTCTTCGCCAAGGAGGTCTTCGGCGGCGTCGGCCGCAACTTCATGAACCCGGCGCTGGTCTCCCGCGCCTTCATCTACTTCGCCTATCCCGCGCAAATGACCGGTGACACGGTGTGGACGGCAGTGGACGGGGTGACCGCCGCCACCCCGCTCGCCCAGCTTGCCGCCGGCCAGCCGGGTATTGCCATGGCCTCCGTGGAGTACTCCTGGCTGAGCAGCTTCCTCGGCACCATTCCCGGTTCCATGGGCGAGACCTCGGCCCTTGCCTGCCTCTTCGGTGCCCTGGTCCTGCTCGTCACCCGGATCGCCCCCTGGCGGGTGATCGCCGCCGGCCTTATCGGCGGACTGGCCTGTTCTTCCTGGTTCTACCTCACCGGCAGTGCGGCCAACCCCCTCTACGCCATGCCGCCCCACTGGCACATGGTGGTTGGGGGCTTTGCCTTCGGTCTGGTCTTCATGGCCACCGACCCGGTCTCGGCGGCCCATACCCATACCGGCCAGTGGCTGTACGGCCTGCTGGTCGGGGTGCTGGCGATCCTCATCCGGGTGGCCAACCCGGCCTATCCGGAGGGGATCATGCTGGCGATCCTTCTCGGCAACGTCTTCGCCCCCCTCTTCGACTACTTCGTGATTCAGGCCAACATCAAGAGGAGGATGCTCCGTCATGGTTGAAGAATCCCCCTTGCGCCCCTTTTACACCGTCCTGGTCCTCGCCTTCGTCTGTTCCGCCCTGGTCGCCGGTGCCGCCGTCGGGCTGCGGCCGCTGCAGGAGGCCAACCGCCGCCTCGACCAGCAGAAGCATATCCTCTTCGCCGCCGGCCTCTATCGGGAAGGCGGGGATGTGGCGGCGATGTTCGCCCCCATCGAGACCCGGGTGGTGGAACTGGCCAGCGGCCGCTTCGTACCAGAAGAAGAGGTCGACCCGGAGGGATACCGGCAGCTGCAGGCCGCCTACAGTGACGGGCGGGCCCTGGCCGCCGACCAGGACCCGGCAAAGATCCGCCACCTGGAAAAATACTCCCTGGTCTACCTGGTGAAAGAGGGCGAACGCACCGACCAGATCATCCTGCCGGTGCGCGGCAAGGGACTCTGGTCGACCATGTACGCCTATGTCGCTCTGGACGGCGACCTGCGCACCATCCGCGGTGTCTCCTTCTACGAACATGGCGAGACCCCGGGGCTGGGCGGCGAGGTGGAAAACCGCCGCTGGCTGGAGGGCTTTCGCGGCAAGGAGGTGTACGGCCAAGGAGGGGAGGTGCTGCTCTCCGTGGTCCAGGGAGGGGCTGGGGAAGGACCGGACGCCGTTCATCAGGTGGATGGCATATCCGGCGCCACCCTCACCGTCAAGGGGGTGAACAACCTGCTCGAGTTCTGGTTTGGAGAGCACGGTTTCCGACCCTTTATCGACAATCTGCAACGGGGAGGCACCAGTAATGGCTGAGAGCAACCGCGAGCTGCTCACCCGCTCGATCTTTAAACGCAACCCCATCGCCCTGCTGGTACTGGGAATCTGTTCCGCCCTGGCGGTCACCGGTCAGATGACCACCGCCCTGGTGATGTCGGTTTGCGTCACCCTGGTGGTCGCCTTCTCCAGCCTCACCATCAGCCTGGTCCGGTACCAGATCCCGGCCAGTGTGCGCATCGGCCTGCAGATCATCGTCATCGCCACCCTGGTCATTCTGGTCGACCAGATACTCAAGGCCTTCTTCTTCGGGCTCTCCAAGCAGCTCTCCATCTATGTCGGGCTGATCATCACCAACTGTATCGTCATGGGCCGGGCGGAGGGCTTTGCCATGAGCAACCCGCCCATCGCCTCCTTCGTCGACGGTCTCGGCAACGGCCTCGGCTACGGCCTGGTGCTGCTGGCGGTGGCCTTTGTCCGCGAGCTGTTCGGCTCCGGCTCACTGTTCGGCTACGAGATTCTGCCGCTCACCACCAACGGCGGCTGGTACCTGCGCAACGGCATGCTGGTGCTGCCGGCAAGCGCCTTTTTTCTGATCGCTCTGATAATCTGGCTGCTGCGAGCCATCGACCCCAGCCAGGAGGAGAAGGACTGATGGAGCACTACCTCGATATCATTATCCGTTCAATCTTTCTCGAGAACCTGCCGCTCAGCTTCTTCCTCGGCATGTGCACCTTCCTGGCCATCAGCAAGCAGGTGAAGACCGCCATGGGGCTTGGCGCGGCGGTCCTCTTCATCCAGGTGATCACCGTCCCCCTCAACAATCTGGTGCTCAACCACCTGCTGAAACCCGGCGCCCTGGCCTGGGCCGGCCAGCCCGATCTCGACCTCAGCTTTCTCGGCCTGCTCTGCTACATCGCCATCATCGCCGCGGTGGTCCAGGTGCTGGAGATGTTTCTCGACCGCTTCGTTCCCGCCCTCTACAACACCCTCGGTATCTTCCTCCCCCTGCTGACAGTGAACTGTGCCATCCTCGGCGGCAGCCTGTTCATGGTCGAGCGGGACTACGCCTTCGGCGAAAGCATCGCCTACGGCTTCGGCTCCGGTGCCGGCTTCTTCCTGGCGGTGGTCTGCCTCGGCGGCATCCGTGAGCGGCTGGAGTACGCCGACCCGCCCGGCGGCCTGCGCGGCCTCGGCCTCACCTTCATCTCCGCCGGGCTGATGGCCATCGCCTTCATGGGGCTGGCCGGCATGGAAATGTAGAACCCGTTCACCAGCACCCCATTTTCGCCCGGTCAGGCCACCTTCCAGAGCAGACTCTAGCTCGGCGGCCTGCCTGAACGAACCTGGAGCACTGGATGAACGGGTACAGATCTGGGTTCCGCAACCTTTTGCTGCATACCTGTGAACGATTACGAAATGTAGGCGAACCAGCAAGGAATACGACCATGACCGAAATATTCTCCGCCATTCTCGCCTTTCTCGCCCTCCAGCTGCTCCTCGTCACCCTGATCGTGGTGGCCAAGCGGACCCTGCTCCCCGCCGGTGAGGTGACCATCGAGGTGAACAACAGCAAAAAGTTCACCACCAGGCCGGGGGGCAAACTGCTCAACACCCTGGCCGAGCAAGGGGTGATCCTCTCCTCAGCCTGCGGCGGCGGCGGCAGCTGCGGCCAGTGCCGCTGTATCGTCCAGGAGGGGGGCGGGGCGATCCTGCCCACCGAAAAATCGCAGATCAACAACCGAGAGGCCCGCTCCGGGATGCGCCTCTCCTGCCAGGTGCCGGTAAAACGGGACATGAAGATCCAGGTGCCGCCGGAGACCCTGGAGGCGCGCAAATGGCTCTGCCGGGTAATCTCCAACAACAACGTCGCCACCTTCATCAAGGAGCTGGTAATCGGCCTGCCGGAAGGGGAGGACGTCGATTTCAAGGCCGGCGGCTTCATCCAGATCGAGGTGCCGCCGCACACCCTCGAATACCGCAACTTCGAGATCGATGAGCGCTTCCTCTCCGACTGGACCAAGTTCAAGATGTTCCAGTACAAGTCCCACGTCTACAACCCGGTGACCAGGGCCTATTCCATGGCCAACTACCCCGGCGAAAGGGGGCTGATCAAGCTCAACGTACGCATCGCCAGCCCGCCGCCCGGTCAGGTGGCGATCCCCCCCGGCCAGGTCTCCTCCTACATATTCAACCTCCAACCCGGCGACGAGGTGGTGATCACCGGCCCCTTCGGCGAGTTCTTCATGGACGACAGCGACTCGGAGGTGATCCTCATCGGCGGCGGTGCCGGCATGGCCCCCCTGCGCAGCCACGTCTTCGACCTGTTCAAGGCGAAGAAGACCAGCCGCAAGGTCTCCTACTGGTACGGCGGCCGCAGTCTGAAAGAGGTCTTCTACGTCGACGAACTACGGGAACTGGCAGAAAAGCACGACAACTTCACCTTCCACCTCGCCCTCTCCAACCCCCTGCCGGAGGACAACTGGGACGGCCCCACCGGCTTTATCCACCTGGTCCTCCTCGACCAGTATCTCAAGGACCACCCGGCCCCGGAGGATATCAACTACTACCTTTGCGGGCCACCGATGATGACCCAGTCGGTGTTCGAGATGCTCGACGGCCTCGGCGTGGAAACGGAAAACATCCACTTCGATGACTTTGGCGGTTGATGAGAAAGTGCTTATGGTGGGATTATGTTTACCTTCCTACTGACCCTGGCCATCACCTTCACCCTTCTGCTCGGGGCCTCGCTGCTGATCAGCTTCTGCAAGCGGCGCCAGGCGGGGAGTAGCCACGGTCTCACCGGCATGTGCCACCAGAACGGTGGCCGGATGTGCGGCAGCTGCGACGCCAGCATGCTGGCCAAGGGCCGCCGACCGCGACCCACCTCTGCGGGAGTTTTATCAGCCGACGGTTGCCAAGAAAAGTTGCCGGCCGGCAAGATGTTGCCCGGCCGGAAGGCATGAGGTTGAGGGGCTAAAACATCTGGTGCCGGTAGGGATTGAACACCAGGGTTGGGCAATGGGCATTCTTCACCACCCGTTCGGCGACACTGCCGAGGAGAAATTTCTCGATACCCTTCGAGCCATGGGTACCGATAACGATCAGATGGGCCTCCCGCTCCCTGGCAAACCTGACGATCTCATCGACAATCTCCTCTGACGAGACCACCGCCTTCTCACACCTGGTGGTACCGACCAGCCGGTCAAGCATCTCAGTGGCCTGGCTGTAGCGCTTGCTGTTGAACTCTTCGATCGAACTGGCGCCGAGCACCATGTCGCCGATCGCCCGCAGCGGTTCGACCACGTGGAGCACCGCCAGCCGGGCGGAGAGTTTTTCCGCCATGTAGGCGGCGTAGTTGAACACCTTCACCGAATGTTCGTCCAGATCCACCGGCACGACAATCTCCGCCCGCCTGCTCTCTTCCTTTTCCATAGCTTTCCTCCCAGGGTCAAGGTTGGTTGGGACAACAAACCTTCCTGTTCAATTGTATCGCCTAAAGAAGAGAATGTGAAAGGAAATTGCCGCCGGAAACGCTGGCTGGCGGCAACAGATGTCAGCAGCAGAGCCACTGAGTGGTTGGGAAATCGCCAAGAGCAAAGAAGGGGCGCCGGCGATCCGGCCTTGCCGATGGCGGTCGGCCGGATCGAGAGGGCCGTTCGGCCAACCGCCACTACCGGCCCAGAAGCAGATAGGCCTTGATGAAGGGGTCGAGGTTGCCGTCGAGGACCGCATCGACATTGCCGGTCTCATGGTCGCTGCGGTGGTCCTTGATCAGGCGGTAGGGCTGGAGGACGTAGGAACGGATCTGGCTTCCCCAGGATATCCCCTTCTTGTCGCCGGAGAGCCCCTCCTGCTGCTCGGCCTTTTTCTGCTTCTCCAGTTCGTAGAGCTGGGCGGCGAGCATCTTCATGGCGGTATCCTTGTTCCGGTGCTGGCTCCGTTCGTTCTGGCACTGCACCACGATGCCGGTGGGCAGATGGGTGATGCGGATGGCCGAGTCGGTCTTGTTGACGTGCTGGCCACCGGCGCCGCTGGAGCGAAAGGTGTCGACCCGCAGGTCCTTGTCGTCGATCTCCACATTGATCGAGTCGTCCAGTTCCGGCATCACCATCACCGAGGCGAAGGAGGTGTGCCGCCGGCCGCTGGCATCGAAGGGGGATATCCGCACCAGGCGGTGGATCCCCAACTCCGAGCGCAGGTAGCCGTAGGCAAAGCGCCCAGTAAAGAGTATGGTGACGCTCTTGGTGCCGGCCTCGTCTCCGGCCAGGTAGTCGAGGATATCGGTCTTCAGGCCGCGGCCCTCGGCCCAGCGGAGGTACATGCGCATGAGGATCGCCACCCAGTCCTGGGCCTCGGTACCACCGGCCCCGGCGTGGATGGAGACGATGGCGTTGTTGCCGTCGTGCTCACCGCTGAACATGCACTCCAACTCGGCCCGGGCCAGGCTGGCCGCCATCGCCTCCAGCTTGTTGGCGATCTCCAGCTCCAGCTCGGCGTCGCGCTCCTCGATCACCATCTCGAGCAGTTCGTCGGTCTCGGTCAACTCCTGCCAGCGCCCCTCCCAGTCGACAACAACCTCCTGCAGCCGGCCGTGCTCCTGCTGCACCTTCTGCGCCACCTCGATATCGTTCCAGAAATCGGGAGCCATGGTCTGCCGGGCCAGCTCCTCGAGGCGATCCTTCTTGACCGCCAGGTCAAAGATGCTCCTTGAGGGTGAATAAACGCTCTTTCAACTCCTGAATCTTCTGCTTCGAAATTGCCGCACCGCTTTCAATAGCCATGGACTCCGCCTCTTTTGGTTCTGGTGTTGTTGGTGTTTTGTGTTCCTTTACGCAACTCTCTCTCCATTTTGCCGGCAGCGGCTGGCCTGCCACCCTGGTAGCTCACCCTCTCCGGGTCGCCCCTGCCGGCCGCCGGCCGGTGGCCAGCAGGGTAACCACCACGAGCAACAGGCAAGCCGGGGCGAAGAGGTAGCCTCCCCGCACCCACCAGCTCCGCTCGCTGCGGAGCAGCACCTCGGCCTGATCGTGCCAGGGGACAAAGAGCCCGGAGCGGGCGCCGATCCTGCCACTTGGGGCGATAAAGGCGGAAATGCCGGTATTGGCTGCCCGGACCAGGCTGCGGCGGCTCTCCACCGCCCGGAAAACCGCCATGGCCAGGCTGTGCCATGGGGCACTTGACTTACCATACCAGGCATCGTTGGTCAAATTAATCAGGGCGTTGGCACCGGCATCCACCCAGGTCCGGGTCAAGGCCGGAAAGACCGACTCAAAGCAGATCAGCACCCCGGCCTGCAGCGGCCCCCAGGGCAAGGGCCGGTCGATCTCGCCGGCGGTGAAGTCGCCCACCGTCTCCACCAGCGGGGCGAGAAAGGGGAGGAAGCGCCGCAGCGGCACATACTCGCCGAAGGGGACCAGGTGGTGCTTGTCGTACCTGCCACCGAAACTGCCGTCCGGCCGGAAGAGGAGCGCACTGTTGTAATAGTGCCGCAACCGGCTCTGCCAGTCAACCAGTTCGTACCAGGGGGTGCCGGTGAGCAGGGCCAGCCGCTGGCTCGCCACCAGCTGCCACAGCGGCTCGAGACGACCGTCCGGCTGCGGGTAAAAGGGGAGCGCCGTCTCCGGCCAGACGATCAGGGCCGGCCCGGCAGTGGCGGCTGCGGCCACCAGCTGCCGGCTGGCGGCAAGGTAGCTGGCCAGCGTTGCCTCCTGCATGGCCGGCGACCATTTCAGCGCCTGGTCGATATTGCCCTGAACAACCCCCACCAGCAGGCGCCTCCCCTCCCCCCTCTCCTCCTCGGCATCAAACTGGGCCAGCCGCAGCTGGCCGTACCAACAGACGGCTCCGACCAGCAGCAGCACCGGCAGGAAGAGTGCGGCAGCAGCCGCCCCCGTCGGCCGCCGGCGGAGCAGAAAGGCCAGGAAAAGAGCGTTGACCAGGACGAGCAGAAAGCTCACCCCGTGGTGGCCGACCAGGTCGCTGACCTGGATCAGCAGGGGCACCTCGTAGAGGGCATAGCCGAGGTCCATCCACGGCAGACCGGTGAACAGCCAGCCGCGTAGCCAGTCGAGCCCCACCCACAGGGCCGGCAGCAGCCAGAGAAGGGCCCAGACCGGTAAACGGCCGCAGAGATGGCGGCAGATGAGGGCAAAAAGGACAGAATAGAGGGCCATGTAGAGGGCCAGGAAAATGAGCGCCAGCACTGCCAGCGGCCAGGCAAGGCCGCCGTAGCGGCTGAGGACGATGACGATCCAGTAGAGGAGGAGAGTGAAGTGGACGAGGCCGGCGGTAAGGCCAAGGGCACAGGCGGCCAAGGCGCTGGGGGCCCGACAGGCGGTCACCAGGAGGGGCAGAAGGGCGACGGCCAGCAGTGGCCAGAGGCCGCCACCACCGGGAAAGGCGAGCCAGAGGAGAAGGCCGCTCAGGGCGGCGAAGCCGTTATCCCAGCGGAAAAAGAGGGCTCGCACCGCTACCCCGCGACCGGTTCTGGCCTGGTGATGCGGATGATTTTTATCTGCCGGGTGGTGGCGCTCTTCACCTCGAAATGGTGGCCGCCGATATCGACCACATCACCGGTTACCGCCAGCCGACCAAGGCGGTGGATCACCATCCCCCCCACCGATTCGTAGGGGCCCTCAGGCAATTTGAAGCCGAAATGATCCTCGATCTTCTCGATGTCGACCCAGCCGTGCACTTGGATGGTGGCGCTGTCGATGATCTCAACCTCGTGCTCATCATCGTCGTACTCGTCGTCTATCTCGCCGACGATCTCCTCGAGGATATCCTCCAGGGTGATCAGACCGCGCACAGTGCCGAATTCGTCGACCACCATGGCCATGTGCAGTTTGCGTTTCTGAAACTCCCGCAGCAGGTCGACGATGGGCTTTGATTCCGGGATGAAGTAGACCGGCCGCAGGCTGCTCTCGAGGGTCACCGGCCCCGGTCCGCTGTCCGGGCGGGCACAGAGCTTGAGGAGGTCCTTGGCGTGGATGGCGCCGATCACCCGATCCGGATTTTCCCGGTAGACCGGGATCCTGGTGAAGCCACTCTCGATCACCATGTCGATCAGCTCGGCCATCGGCGCCGCCTCGTCGAAGGAGACGACCTCGGCGGCGGGGGTCATGATCTCGGAGGAGAAGGTGCGGCGGAACTCGAGGATCGAGTTGATCATCCGTTCCTCCAGCGGTGAGATGAAACCGTGCTCCTCCCCCTCCTCGAGCAACTCCTGAATTTCGTGCTCGAGATCCTGTTTGGTGCCGGTCTTTTTGAAGGTAATCAGGTCAAGAAGTTTCTTGAACAGACTTTTATCCTGGTCGGGAGTGTCGCTGTCGCTGCTGTCGTTCATCTCAGAGATGTTTTCCGGGTGGTGCCCAGGGAGCTTGTCCGGCCGTAACCGGCGGCAAGGGGCGGGGGGCCGCGCTGGCAGTTTCTATCGGTCAAGTAATACCATTCCCAGCGGAAAAATCAATCCTCGATACGTATACACCCTGGCTGAGGCCGCCGGCCCGTGTCGGGTGCACCCTCTGCCGAAGGCCCCGGATGATGGCAGCAGACGGCCGTGGCTGGCGGCTGGTGTGGCGGCGGGCGGCCATCTGCGCGAAGACGGATAATTTTACTTTTCTATTGGCCACTCTGTGGCTATAGTGACCGGATATTTTCGTACCCGTTCACCAGCACCCCATTTTCGCCAGGCCACCTGAGAGAGCAAACGCCAGTTCGGCGGCCTGCCTGAACGAATTTGAAACACTGAACGGGTACAGGCCCGGGTTCCGCAGCCTTCTGCTGCATAGCGGTGAACGATTACAAATTTTTGTCTCTGCCCGCCGGTGCGAAACCGGCAAACGGAGTCGATCTACCAACCCCTTTCAGCCGCCCAACGAGGAACAGTTTGCAAGGAAAGGTTCTCATCGCCAACCGTGGCGAAATAGCTATCCGCATCATGAATGCCTGCCGGGATCTCGGCCTCGACTATGTGGTGGTCTACACCGAGGCGGACCGCGATTCCGAACATGTCCAGCGCAACAATACCACCGGACCGCAGCAGAACGCCTGGCGGATCACCAATTACACTGAACCAAACGACATCTTCGCCGTCGCCGACCATACCGGCTGCACCGCCATCCACCCCGGCTACGGCTTCTTCTCGGAGGATTACCGCTTCGCCAGACGGGCGACGGTACGGGACCGGCCCCTCACCTTCATCGGCCCGAACTGGCAGGTGATCCGGGACCTGGGCGACAAGATCAACACCAAGCGGGTGGCCAACAAGCTCGGCATCCCCACCATTCCAGGCACCGATGCCCCGATCTACAACGAAATGGAGGCGGAGGAGATTGCCGCCCAGCTCCTCGACCAGCAGCTCGACCAGGGTATTGACACCCCGTCGATCCTGATCAAGGCGGCCGCCGGTGGCGGCGGTATGGGGATTGAGGAGGTGACCGAGATCGAACAGTTCCGCCGGATCTACCGGCAGCTGCAGAACTATGCCAAGCGCCAGTTCGGCGACGGCGGCGTGCTGATCGAGCAGTGCCTGCGCGACTACAACCACCTCGAGGTGCAGCTGGTCTGTTCCCAGCATGGCGAACGCATCCATTTCAGCTCGCGCAACTGCACCATCCAGTCCACCGGCCGGCAGAAGCGGGTGGAGGCAGCCCCCGGCTTCCACAACTCCTGTTTTGACTACGATTTCGACGAGAAAAAGGTTCTCGACCAGATCGTCAAGTACTCGCTGAAACTGGCCGAACATGTCAACTATGACAACGTCGGCACCTGGGAATGGATCGTCAGCCGCTCCGGCCAGCCCTACCTTCTCGAGGTCAACACCCGGATTCAGGTGGAAAACGACGTCTCAGCCAGGATCAGCTACATCAACGGCGAGCACCCCAATCTGATCCGTGAGCAGATTCGGCTGGGGCTGGGAGAGAAGATCGGCTACCGGCAGAACGCGGTACAGTTCAAGGGGGCATCCATCGAGCTGCGCATCGTCGCCGAAGATACCCGCCGCGGCTTTGCCCCGTGGATCGGCACCATCAGCGAATTCCGCTTCCCCGACCACCCCTGGTCGGTGGTCTACTCGCACGTGCCGGGCGACCGTCCCTACCCCATCCCCAGCGATTTTGACCCCAACCTGGCCCTCGCCCTGGTCTGGGGAGAGGATATGGACGAGGCCAAACAGCGGGCTGCCCGCTTCATCGACGAGACCGTCATCCGTGGCCAGGACTCCGCCAACCGGCCGATCATCACCAATCTTGACTACCTGAAAAACAATCTGGATCGCCTCCTTGCCTTTTAATCCCCGTGGCGCCGGGAGGCCTTGATCAATAATACCCTATGAAAGAACTTTTCAAACAGCTGCTGAAAATCGAGGAACGGATCAACTATCTGCTGCAGATCAAGGACTACTCCAATTGGGGAAACCTTGACGGCTTCAAGAAAAACTGCGACGAGTTGAAACAGTCAGTCTACGATCTGAGCGAGGAGCAGCTCGCCACCGAGATCCGTCGCCTCAACGAGTCGGTCAGCTTTCTCGAGGAGAGGGCGGAGGAGAACCTCACCCCCATGGAGCGGGTGCGCATCGTCCGTTCCATCCAGCGATTCAGCCTTAAGGATATCCTCGAGAACGTCTACGAGGACTACACCGAACTGGGCGGCCAGGACGACGCCAACGTCGATCCGGCGATGATCTGTGCCAAGGCCACCATCACCCGGCGCCTGAAGAACAAGCCCTCCACCTCGGCGGTGATGGTTATCGGCCAGGAGACCGGCCACGGCGAGGAATTCCGCAACGGTGGCTCCTGTCGACCACAGGGCAACGAAAAGGCGCTGCGCTACATGCAGGTGGCCGAGACCGAGGGGATCCCGATCCACTTCTACATCTTCACCCCCGGCTCCTTCCCCATCGAGGAGGGCTCCGGCGCCGCCCAGCAGATCGCCCGCAACATCTATGCGATGACCAGGCTGCGGGTGCCGATGGTGTCGCTGATTTCGGAAGGTGGCTCCGGTGGGGCCGAGGCCATCGGCCTCAGCGACTACCGGCTGATGACCTCGCACGGCTACTACTCGGTGATCTCGCCGGAGGGGGCCGCCGCCATCGAGGGGAAGATCCGCGAAGGGGCGAAGGTGCCCAAGGAACTGATCGAGGTGTGCGCCGACCGCCTGCGCCTCACCGCCCAACACAACCTGGAACTTGGCACCATCGACCGGATCATTGATGAGCCCCCCCTTGGGGCGAGGCGGGACGACTTCGCCTTTTTCGCCAAGATCCGCGCCGAGATGCTCCGCGCCACCGACAAGGTAGTGCTGGCCACCAAGAGCTTCAGTGCCCTGCGCAGTTACGAGATCCGCCGCCGGAAACACCAGCCGGCCAGCGAGGAGTTGCAGCTGGCGGTCCCCTGGGACCTCAACCGGGAGGAAGAGAAGCGGCTGCTCGCCGTCCGCTCCGCCAAATACCTGCGGATGGGCAGGCGAGGCTATACCGGCAACGCCGAGGCCGATGTCGGCGTCTATAACCTGGCGAAGGTGAAGACCGAGAAGGTCTACTACACCCTCCGCTACGACATCATGAAGAACCACAAGCGGCAGGTGCGCAAGGTTCTCACCGATGTCTCCGGCGAGGGGTCGGTCATGCTCCGGCGGATCACCGAGCCGATCAACGCCTTCATGGATTTCTGGGGCAAGAAAAAGCAGGAACGGCCACAGCGGCTGCTCACCTACAGCGGTGCCGGCCAGGAGGGTATGCAGCCACAGCGGCGGATCGACCCCCTGGAGCTGACCGATACCTACACCAGCCCCCTGGCCAACGAGGACCGGACGGTGAGCTGCCCGAACGCCGAGAAGTACCGCTGCAAGGACCTCTGGGTCCCCGATCTTTACGGCGAATTCGCCGGCGTCTGCGAGACCTGCGGCCACCACTTTCCCCTGGAACACCAGTGGTATCTGAACAACATTTTCGACCCGGGCTCGATCCGCCACTTCAACAACGAGATTGCCGCCGGCAACCCGCTCAACTACACCGGTTTCAGCGAGCGGCTGACGCGGGCCAAGGAGGCCACCGGCCGCGCCGCCGGCAATATGACCTTTCATGCCAAGATCAACGGCATCCAGATCATTGTCTCGATGCTCTACTCCAATTTCCGCAACGGCACGGTGGGCTCGGCAGAAGGAGAGAAGTTTGCCCAGGCCTGCGCTCTTGCCAAACGGAAAAAGCGCCCCTTTCTCGCCTATGTCCACACCACCGGCGGCATCCGCATTCAGGAGGGGACCCTGGGGGTGACCCAGATGCCCAAGTGCACCATGGCGGTCCGCGAGTATGTCGACGCCGGCGGCCTCTACCTGGTGGTCTACGACAACAACTCCTATGCCGGGCCGGTGGCCTCCTTCCTCGGCTGCTCCCCCTACCAGTTCGCCATCCGCTCCAGCCGGGTGGGCTTTGCTGGCCCCCGGGTGATCCGGGAGACCACCGGTACGGAGATCCCCCCCGATTACCACTCGGCCCGCAACGCCCTGAAACGGGGTCATATTCAGGGAATCTGGGACCGCCGCGAATTCCGCCGCAACCTCCACAAGGCTCTGCTCACCATGGGCAGCCCGAGCCTCTACTACCGCTGAAACGGCGGTGGCCCGCCCCCTTCGCCATGAGCGACGGGGGCGGGCCACCTTGTTACAGCTTTACCGGCCCGCCTCTCACCTGCCGACAACGGGCCGGAGGCGAAGGACCCGGTCCGCCGGGCCTGCACTTCAGCCTGTCGGGGAGTACAGCATCTGGTGGAGGGTCAATTGCAGCGGGCCAGGATGGCGTCCAGGATCTCGTCCAGCGAATCGGGCATCTCACCGGCAAAATGTTCGTCCAGGCGCAGGCCGCTGCACCACTTCAGCTTGTCCCGGGTTGCCGCGGCCATCACGGCCGGGAGCCCCATCTCATCGAGGGTGGCGACCACCGCCTCCATCTCGTGGGACATCCGTTCGGCGCTGATTACCCCCTTGGCCAGCTGTAGGCGGACGGTCTCAAAGAAGGTGTTTTTTTCCATGGTCTTGGCCAGCGACCCGAGCACCGTCGCGTCGATCTGGTACCTGTGGGTGGCGGTGAGCATCTCCAGGAGCAGAGCAAGAAAGCCCTTCATGAAGATACTCCGGAACATCTTGATCGCCGATGCCTGGCCTGCCAGTTCACCGACCACGGTGATATCCATGCCAAAGGGCTCCATGGTCGCCTTGAAGCGGACGGCCCCGTCGCCGGAGGCAAGAGAAGGCACCCGGTGGAGAAAGGCCGGCACGGCGCCCATCATCGCCACATCGACCATGGCGGCACCGCTGTCGGCTACCACCGCCGCCACCTCGGTCATGGTCTCCGGCGAGGCGGTGTTGACGTCGACAAAGAGTTGCCCAGCGGTAAGAAAGGGGGCCGCCTCCCTGGCTACCGCCAGGGCAACGGAGCCGGTGACACAGGAGACGACCAGGTCAACCTCCGCCACCAGGGCGGCGAGGCTGGCCTTGACCAGGGCACCGGTTTCTGTCGCCCGCCGGGCAATTACCCTGCTCTGTGGTTCCGTCTGCCAGAGGGGGTCATAGAAGAAAAGCTCGCTTACGCCGGCCTCCCGCAGCCCTTTGGCCAGGCCGTAGCCGGCACCGCCAAAACCGATAAAACCACATTTCATGGCAATTCTCCTTGTCGCTTGCCGTCCGGCTCAGGTCGGCTTTGCCACATTTTTGGCACTTGGTTATCGTTCACCGGCATGTAGCAATAGTCTGCACCACCCCAATCTGTGCCCGTTCAGCCAATGCTCCAGGTTTGTTCAGGCAAACCGCCGAGCAAGAGTTGGCTCCATAAAGGTAGCCTGGCAAAAATGGGGCGCCGGTGAACGGTTACGCCACTTCCCGGCCAATGATGTCGGCACAGCGGACATGGTTGAAGATGCCGCAGTAACAGAATTCGGCCAGTTTTTTCGCCCCCTCTTCCGGGGTGAGTTTTTCCTTGCGCACCTGCTTGATGATATGGTCGACGAACTTGGGCGGAATCATATGGTGCCCGCACATGGTGGTAATCGACAATGTCGTCTCGCCGGGCAGCCCCTCTTTTTTGCCCCATACGCCGAGGGAATAGTTGATCGAATGCGGGGTCACGCCAGCCTCCTGGCAGGCCGGGATCACCTCGGAGAGGACCCCGGAGATAATCACTGACATCCCCAGATCTCGGGCTTTGATCTGGCGGAGAAAATCGACAACCTGTTCCTTCCGGGTAAAAATGCCGCGAATCCGCGACTTGTCGGAAATATTCTCCTGGATCGTCTCGATGGGGAATCTCAGCTTCGGCCCGGTCTTCACGTCGCCCCAGTTTTCCGAGCCGACCGCCTCGGCAACGGCGATGAACTCGAGGGCCTTCGGTTTGATATCGGTATCGTTGACCCCCTTGGTCTGGTACATGAACCAGACATAGTCCATTTTCTGGGAATCAATATCTCCTGAACGGTGCAGGGAATGGGTCATTGTCAGTCTCCTGTGGCTTAGGCTTGGGAAAGGGGTTTGCCGAGTCCGGGGTTGACCTTGCCACGGTGTGGCTGCGGTATGCCCAGTTCATCGAGAAAATCGAGGGCCGGACAACGGCCCTGGGCATCGACGCGGCTGATCAGACCAAGGGAAAAGACGGTATCGATCTCCTTTTCGACCTGCATCAGCGCCCGCAGCACATCCTTGGCCTTCGCTTCCGGGCAGCGCCCTTCGATGATCACCGACAGCAGTCGGTAATCAAGGCATTCATCCACCAGTTTGCCCGTCTTCCCATCAACCATCAGAGCAGCCAGCGGAGTCTCTTCCGGCGGGGCCAGCTCGAATCCGGCCGCCGCACAGGCCATGGCCACCTTCTCGGCGTCGCGGAGGAAGACCCCCATGCCCGGCCGGCCCATGTCGATGGAGAAGCCGACCCACCCTTTTTTCACCCGGCCGGAGACGTCGTTGGTCTTCACCTCCTCCGTGCCTCTGCCGGTCACTCCGGTCACCCCGTGGTTTTCCACCGGGTCACTGATCACATGCTGGAACTGCTTGTAAAAGCCGACAAGCTCTTCGGCCACTATCGCCTCCTCCGGGCAGACCTTCATCCGCAGACAGACGTAGCACTCGGTGCAGAGCACCGGGTCGATGGTACACTTCCGGTCGGCAAAGAGGATCGCATCCACCGTACAATAGGTCTGGCAGATGCGGCAGCCGGTACAGCGTTCTTTTTCTATTACTGGCATCTTTTTTCCTTATTTTCTCTAATGTTGATCATCAACAGCCCTCCCCGTCCGGCGGGAGCAGGCTGCTCGTATGCTCGGGTAGGGGTCGCGTCACCAACGGCTGACGGTATAGAGCGGCACCACCTCTTCCAGCATCTCCTGGGAGCGGTGTGGGTTGTAAATCCCGCAGGCGCAGGGTTTGGCCAGCACCAAACTCCCCTGCCAGCTGTCCAGCTTTGCCGTTTTGATCTTGCCGATCACCTCCTCCACCAGTTTCGGGGCGACCATGGCATGGCCGCACATGGTGGTAAACTGGCGGACGTCGGCGGGGGGCAGACGATGGGTGCCACCATGGATCCCCAGGGAGAGGTTGATGGTGTGGGGGTTCAACCCCACCTCGGCGGCGATGTCGCGTACCCGGTCGATGAGGCCGCTGACCACGATGGAGATCCCTTCGTCCGCCTCTTTGAATTTGACCAGCAGTTCCCTGATCTTCTCCCGGCTGTTGAAGACGGTGAAGACCCGGCAGCCATCGCGGATACTGTCAAGGACCTCCTCCGGTCGCACCCCGCTGTACATGTTTTCCCGCAGGGTGGTGGCGATCATGTTGGCCGGCCCGACCTGATAGACGATCTCGACAAGGTGGCGCACCTTGGTGGCGCACCCCTTGTAGTTGTACCCCCGGGCCGGGTAGATGAAGACGGTGTAATCTCTCTCCAGCGAGTCGACGCTTCCTTCTCTGTGCAGGCTGTGGGTCATATCCTCTCCTCGTCGGCAACCCGGCCGAGGCCCATGTTGATCTTGGCATTGGGACGCCAGGTGAAGCCCTCGGCGGCAATGGTGGCGAGAACCTCATCGGGTATGGTCAACCCCTCTTCGAGAAGGGTCACCACATCCAGGGTGAAGACACTGTCCAGTTCCGGGATCACCTTCTTGATGGTCTGCAGCATCCCGGCCAGTTTCTCCCGCGGGATCTGCATCTCGATGATGGCGCTGAGCACCCTCTCGTTGAGCAGTTCCGGTTTCAGTTCACCGGTCCGGTGGTCGAGGATCATCGAGTGGATGGGGTTGTTGGGCTCCATTTCGTGGATGCCGCTGGCGGCCAGGGCCCTGGTGATCTTCTGGATGTCATGCAGATCCATGCCCAGGGTCGGACGGCCGATCTCGATACTCACCCCCACCTCACCCGGCCCGCAGCGGAGGGTGACGTCATTGGTCTTCGACTCCTCCGTCCCCCGCCCCTGGATGCCGGTCACCGAGTGGGTCGAGGTCGGGTCGCTGAAATATTTGCGCAGGGCGCGCGGATAGGCGAAGACCTGCGGTGGTTCCCGGAAGGCGTCGACGGGACAGATGCCGGTGCGCAGGCAGGTGCCGCATTCAAAGCAGGCATCCTGGTCGACCGCGCTTTTCCGGTCCTCAAAATGGATCGCCCCGGCCGGGCAATAGGGCTGACAGCGTCCGCAGCCAACACAGATTTCCTTGTGTACGATCATCGCTCCACTCCCTGCGGCAAGATTCTTGCCCGCCGCACATTCCTCACAAAAACAGCCGCCTGCGGCGACCAGACACCTTTCCTCGGTACGAGCAGACTTTCCAGGTCACGCTCTCCAGCCAGACCGGTAGCCATCAGCTGATGGAATCTGCCGCCAAGAGAGATATCGCCAACCAGGGCGCCGCCGACGATGGTGCCGTCCTGATGAAACAGTTCCCTATAGATACCGGCACCGGCCGGCGCGTACACCGCTCTTGCCGCCCCCGGCACCGGCAGGCCGAGAATCGCCAAAGAGAGGCCGTTGAGATTCATGGTGTTGACCCGCGAATAGCGGCGCAGCGACCGCGGCACGGCGGCATGGCAGTTTTCCCCGGCCAGTGCCCCCTGCACCACCGCCTGCGGCCAGGTCCAGGGCGTGTACCTGGCGCTGTCGACGATGGTCACCGCGTCACCGGCGGCAAAGATATGCGGATCAGCGGTCTGCAGGGTCGGCGCCACCTCCAGCCGCCCTTCGCTGAGGAGGCCCGAGTCGTGCAGCCAGGCCAGGTCGGGGAGCGAACCGGTGGCCACCATAAGGGTCTGGCAGGGGAGCCAGTCACCCCCCACCTGCACTGCGCTGATCGCCCCGGCCGTGCTGTGGAGGTCATCGACGGTCCTGCCCAGCAGCAGCCTGATCTTTTTTTGCCGCAGGTGATCGGCCACCAGGCCGGCGGCGGCGGCGGAGAGGGCCAGGGGAAGCAGCGTGTCGTCCCGTTCGATCAGGGTGACCGTATAGCCGAAGCCGGCCAGATGGGCGGCGGTCTTCACCCCCACCAGCCCGCCACCCAGGACCACCACTTCCGGGTGGCTGGTCAGCCACTGGCGGGCCATTCTCGCCGCAGTGAGACTGCGCACCGGAAAAATGCCGGCACAGTCGGCACCGACAAAGGGCTGGGGAACGAGGGGGCGGCCACCGCAGGCGATCAGCAGACGCTGGTAGTGGAGGTCACCCCGGCCGCTCAGCCGGAGTGTTCTCTTCTCGCGGTCGATCGACTCGACCCTGACGGCGGTGAGAATCCGTAAATGCCGGTCATCTGCCGAGGGCGGGAAAAACAGCTTGTTTTCCGGCAGGGTGCCGTTGATGAACTGGGGGAGCAGGGTCCGGTAGTAGCCGGTCTCCTCCTCCTTATCGAGGAGCGTAACCGTTTTCTCAGGCCAGAGACGGCGCAGGGTCATGGCGGCCTGGAAACCGGCAACCCCGCCGCCGACGATGACTGTATCCGCGCGATCACTCATGGCAGCTCCTTGTTCGATAAGGCTACGCACCGAGAAACCATTCGGCCATCTTTTTGGCCTGGACCGGCTCGGTCTGCTGGACGAACTGGCCACCGAGGAGGGCAAGGGTGGCTGCCAGCCTCTCCTGGAAGGGGCGGCTGCCGCCGAGCGGCAGAGGCGTCGCCACGTTGACCCGGCAGCCGAGACAGGCAAGCCCCAGGGCCACTGCCAGGTCGCTGTTGCCTTTAAGGCCAGTGAAGCAGATCCCCTGAAGACGATCGCCCTGACCGGCGGCGAGCAGCTGTTTCACTCCCTGCCACGGACCAACGCGGTCGGCCAGCAGCGTTACCGGCGCAGTCTGTTCCGGCAGACAGAGGCCATCTTTCACCATCCACAAAGCGGCATCGCCCCAGCTGGCCACCTGCCAGCCATGGTCGCGAAGCCGTGCCGCCAATTCCACCGGCAGGGAACCCATGGTCGCCTGCGGGGTATCGGCACCACCGACAAAGGCGATTTTTTCGCCAGCACCCGTCGGCGGCATGGCCCCACCACCCTCGGCGCTCGGCACGACCCCGGTGGCCAGGGGGGGGGGATCGGGCAACGGCTCGAGCTGGGACGAGGCACCGTACACCTTCCTGGCCTGGTCGAGGAGTAGCCCGGGATCGCAGTCGGTGTCGGCCGGGAAGACCGGGATACCCATCTGCCGGCAGAGAGCCAGGAGGCCCGGATCAGTTCCCTGGCCGGCCACCAGCAGGTGGATGAGACCGGCACTGAGAGGCAGTTCCGCCTCGCCGCTGGTGCTGATGATCGGCACAAAGCCGTCGCCGGCATGCAGCCAATCTCCCAGAGAGACCAGGGCGACGGGTAGGGCCGACTCCCCTGTCGTCGCCTGCCTGAGTGCGGAGAGGAGGTCGGCGGAGAGACGGCCGCAGAGTCCGATCCGTACCGGCCGCCCCTCGGCGGCGCCGTAGCCGACTCGGCACTCGCCACCGGCGGCAGTGGTCTCCGTCGCCTCTTGGGCCGCCTCTTGGTCGAGGCAGGCAATGGCCAACAGGCTGAGCCGAAGCGTTTGGCTCAGGAGCTGTTCACTCGAGGCAGACGGCCGACAGAGCATTGCTGCGGCCTTGAGCAGATCGCCGGCACCGGGAAGGGTCTGGCCGATCGTCTCGCGCCGCTGCTCGAGAAGGTGCAGGAGAGGGGCGGAAAAAGAGACTCGGGGAAAATCGTCCGCCGCGGCGAGCCGCTCCATCGATTCAAGAAGCCCCTGAAGGGTGAGGCGAAGCAGCGTCGCCGCCACCATTGTCTCACGGTCCAGCCCACAGCTCCCTTTGCCGGCACCCCGGTCAAAGGGGTCAATGCGGCAAGGCCCCTGCATGCAGCCATAGGGGCAGCTCAGCCCCAGTCGTTGAAAACCATCCTGGGGCTGAAGTCTTTCCAGCCGCTCCCAGCTCAGCTCGATGCCGCGGCGGGCCGCCGACTTGAGCAGCGCCTGACTGGTGGGGTCAACTGATTTAAGATGAATCGTCTCCATATATCACTGCTCCTGACTCGTTTTTCTGCACATTAAAAAATATGTAGCCTGCCTGCCCGTCGGCGGCCGGCTCTGCTGCCGGCTGCCGACGAGGTCAGGTGATGAAACGGTGGCGGTACAGTTCTTGGGCCGGCCTCGGCTGCCTCGGCTGCCTCGGCTCTTTTTTGTAGATCAGGCAGGGTGCTGCAGATCAAGAAGCAGCAGGCCAGGGCCGGCATACGCCAGGCCGGTTGCCACCTGGGAGCCCTTGCCTTGGAGGAATTGATCATAGTCAGCCATATCAACCACCTCAAGGGCCCGGGTCGGACAGACATCGACGCAGACCGGCCTCTCCATATAGAGGCAGCGATCGCATTTCAAGGCTATTTTCCGCTCCGGCCAGGGGAAGATCACCCCGTAGGGGCAGAAGAGGGTGCAGGTCCAGCAGCCGATGCACAGCCCCTCGCGGATAACTACCAGGCCGGACTCCTCATCGCGAACCAGGGCACCGGCCAGACAGGCATCGATACAGGGGGCCTGCCGGCAGTGGCGGCACTGCAGGGGGAAAGAGAGGCTGCCGCCTCCTTCCACCCGCACCCTGGCCTTGGGAAGAGGCTCCTCCGTTGCGGCCTGGAGGAGATTCTTACTGTTGCTTCCCCGCTCGGTGGCACAGTAGAGTTCACAGGTTCTGCAGCCGGTACAGCGATCGGGATGGACGGCAATCACTTTCACGAACAACTCCTTTTATAAGGCTACTCGACATTTTTTTGCGGTGGCGTGGTGGAGACTGGCTCAGTCGAGCCCGTCCTCACAGGTTGCCGTAGTCCCCTCACAACTGTCGCCATTCTTCTTTGCCCTCTTTCTGGCGCCACGGTTGTCAAACCAGGTGCGGATCATCGGCGAACAGAGGCCAAGAACGGTCAGGAATAAGAGGGCGACGGACCAGGGCCTGGTGAAGAAGATGAAGGGGTTGTTTTCAAAGACGATGAGCGACCGGCGCAGGGAGATTTCGATCAACTGGCCAAGCACCAGCCCAAGGACGATGGGGGCGGCGGTAAAACCGTAGGCCTTCATCTTGTAGCCGATTATGCCGCAGATGAGCATGATCCAGACGTCGGCCATATTGTTTTTCAAGGCATAGGTGCCGACCACACAGAGAATGAGAATGATCGGGCTGAGCACGTAGTTGGGCACCCGGAGGATCTGCGAGAATATTCTCGAGCCACCGAGACCAAGACCGAGAAACATGATATTGGCGATGAACATGCCGGCGAACACCGCGTACACTTCATTGGCGTGCTGGATGAACATCAGCGGTCCCGGCCGCATGCCATGCACCATCAGGGCACCGAGGATGACCGCGGCGGTGCCGCTGCCCGGGATACCCAGAGCCATGGTCGGTACCATCGAACCACCGGTGGCGGCATTGTTGGCACATTCCGGGCCGGCAATCCCTTCCAGGACCCCGGTGCCGAATTTCTCCGGGTTTTTGGAAAACCGTTTCGCCTCGTTATAACCGATAAAGGAGGCAACCGTCCCCCCCTCGGCCGGAAGAATGCCGATGAAGGTGCCGATCAGGGAGGAGCGCATCAGGGTGGTCTTCACCGATTTGACCTCTTTCCAGGTCGGCAGGCCGGTGATTTTGCGGTCCATGACGACCTTGCGCATGCCGATCTCCGCCTGGCGGAACACCTCGGCGGCGGCAAAGAGGCCGATCATCACCGGGATGAAGCTGACCCCGTCCATGAGGTGGGTGATGCCGAAATCATAGCGGCTGAAACCGGAAATCTCGTCCATGCCGACACAGGCGATGAAGACCCCGATGGTCCCCCCCAGCAGATTCTTGATCACCGACTTGGAGCCGATGCTGCTGATCATGCTCAGCCCGAAGATGGAGAGGGCAAAGTATTCCGGCGGCCCGAACTTGATGGCGATCTTGGCAAGAACCGGGGCAAGCAGGACCAGGACGATGACGCTGAAAAAACCGCCGATGAACGACGAAATGCAGGCCATCCCCAGCGCCTTGCCGGCCTGTCCCTTCTGGGCCAGAGGATAGCCGTCAAAAGTGGTGGCGGCCGCCGCCGGGGTACCGGGGGCGTGCACCAGAATGGCGGAAATGGAACCGCCGTAGGTGGCGCCACAATAGAGACTGACCAGCATGGAGATGGCCGGAACCGGCGGCATGCTGTAGGTGAAGGGGATGAGCAGGGCACAGCCCATGGGTGCGGTCAGTCCGGGCATCGCCCCGAGGATCATGCCGCCCAGAACACCCATGAATACGGCAAGGATGTTGATCGGCTCAGACATGGTCATAAAACCAGTCAGGAGTTGTTCAAACATGGCAATCCCTCTAGAGTAGAATTCCGGCCGGCAACTGGACCAGAAGCACTTTGTTGAAAATCAGATAGACAATGATCGGGGCGATGAGCGCATTGAGGAAAATCACCTTGAAATTGCGGTTTCCCCACACCAGCATGATGCCGACGATAAAGAGGGCCATGGAAACCAGGGTACCGAGATAGGCGGTGCCGAAACCAAAGGCGATGGTACAAACCATGGAGAGGGCGACCCTTTTGGCCGCTTCCGGCTCGATGCCCTTTTTCGCGCCACCGTCAGGACCCTTCAAGAGGGTCTGGATGATGAGAATCAGGTTGAGAAACATGGCCACCGCCAGGACGACCCGGGGGAAAAAGGCGGCGGTGGTATGGGTGACAAGCACCCCCGAACTCTGGAACGTGAAACTCAAGCCGAACAGGACGATGAAGATGATCATCATGGTCACCGCCATCGGCAGGTCTTTGTTTCCCATTGCTGCAACCCTTTGCGTACAGATTTGCGCCTGCTCACCCTCCGGTTGAAGTTGCCTGGAGTAGGCGGGAGCGGGCGAGAGTGGGGGGGCGCATAGCCCCCCCTTTACCCTCTTTCGCGAGGCCCTACTTCCGGTAGCCCAGTTCAGTCATGATTTCCTTCCACAGAGGCCATTCGGCATCCATGAAGGCATCCCACTGCTCGCCGCTCATCACGCTCTCCGGACCCATGGAGTTGTCGGCAAGATACTTCTGGTATTTTTCGCCCTGCATAATCTCAGCAACCGCATCGCGGATCTTCTTGACAATCGGCTCCGGGGTGCCTTTCTTGACGGCAATTCCTCGCCAGGTATTCATTTCCACATCGTAGCCCAGTTCCTTGGCGGTCGGGGCATCGGGGAAATCCTTCAACCTCTCCTGGACAAAGAGAACCGCGGCGGTAAGGTTGCCCGCCTCGACCTGGCCCATCACCTCGCTCGGGTTGAGCACACCGGCATCAATCACCCCACCGAGCAGGGCCACGACTATTTCACCACCTCCCGAGAAGGGGACATACTCCAACTGCAGGCCGGCCGCCTTGCTGAACAGGTATGCCGCCACATGGTCAACGCTGGCGACATGGGTGATGCCGACCTTGACCTTGCCGGGGTTGGCCTTGGCGGCCGCTATGATCTCGTCGATGTTCTTGTACTTGGCGACGCTGGGGGCGATCATCAGGGCCTGCGGGTCGTAGCAGCCTCTGGCGATGCCGACCAGATCTTCACGCTGGGCTTCGGTGTTCCTCCTGGCCATCGTCGCCAGGTTGGAGTTGGTCAGGGAAACGATGGTGTAGCCATCGGCGGGCTGCTCCATCATGTAGTTGAGCATGCGGGCACCGGAGCCGCCGCTCATCGAACTGACGACGATGGGAACCCCCAGTTTCTCCCTCAGTTCGGCGGAAACCGTGCGGGTGAAGATGTCTGTGCCGCCGCCGGCCGAAGAGTGGATGTACCAGTTGATCTGTTTGCTGGGAAACTCTTCGGCCTGAACCGTCGTTGCCGACTGCCACAAAAGTCCACAAGCCGCCAGTGCCAGCATGCTCCATTTGATGTTCTTCATTCCTTTCTCCTTGTACGGATTAGTGAAAGACAGATTTGTACTGCCAGCCAACCTGCCGTTCTTATGGCAAGGCGAATCGTTCCACCCTGCCCCCATGCCTACCCTCTACCGCTTTCTTCCCGATCTCTGTCTAGATTATATAACTGCTTAATAACACTATTAAAATCATCTTCAAGGGCAAGTATTGCCTCACGTGAATCACGGGCCTGGATAGCGTTGACGATCCGGTCGTGGACCGCCAACATATGGCCGATCCGCGTTGGGTCGCTCTCGTAGTAGTCCCGGCGCATGTTCTGCCACAACGGCTGGTCGGTGACGTTGAGAAGCCGATCAACCACAGCAATGATGATCCGGTTCTGGGTTGCCCTGGCAATGGAGAGGTGCAGCTCCTTGCCCATGTGGATATAGGCCTGGTAGTCACCGGCCAGGCCTCGCCGGCTCCTCTCTTCCCAGACCTTGCGGATGTTATCGATATCGTCGTCGGTGGCCTCTTTTATGGCCAGACGGATGGCACCGGTCTCCATCGCCATGCGCGCCTGAAGAATCTCATAGGGGCTGTCGCTCTCCTCCATGATTTTCTTCACCTGCTGGGCAAGGCCTTCGTTTTGCTGGTAGTCGGCAATATAAGACCCATCACCTGGACGACTTTTAATGATACCAACTATTTGCAGGGCGCTTATCGCCTCACGGACCGAGGGGCGACTGACCCCCATCTGCTCGGAAATGAGCCGCTCGGAGGGGAGGCGACCACCTGAGGCATACTCGCCGGACTTGATTTTGGCCAGGAGCTCTTCGGCAATCATCGCCCCCTTGCTCTTGAAACTGGCCTGGTTCATCTTATCAAACGGTGTCATGTTCAACCTTTTCTCAACTGACTCGGTAAGGGTGTGCCAATCAGGCCGACAAGGCCCTCTCCAGTACTCCCAACTCGGCCAGAATCGGCTCCAGACGCTTCTTGCTCAACAGCCGGTCGGCATTGCTGCGGGGCAGTTCGATATTCAGGGTACCGGTAAAATCAACGTCAAGCAGTCTCTTGAAGACGGCCTTGAAATCGATCTTGCCCTCTCCCACCGGCATATGGTGGTCGAGAATAAGATCGTTGTCGCTGACATGGGTGCTGACAATCCGTCCGGCAAACTTGCTGATGAACGGCTCGACGCCACCCGGCAGCAGACTGGCGTGGGCGATATCGAGGGTCAGGCCAAAATATTTGCTGGGGATGGCATCGAGGACGCGGGACAACTCCTCCGGGGTCACCCCCAGGTAGGCCACTTCACAGTCATCGTGCATTTTATTCATGTTTTCGATGCCGATGGGCAACTGGTATTTTTCCGCCAGTTCAACCACCGGCCGGTAGGTATCGATCAGGCAGCGGAAGACCTCATCCATGAAGAGGCTGAAATGGTAGCCGAAGTGCAGAACGACATATTCTGCCTCCATATCATGGGCAAGCTGCACATAATCGAGTAGATGGCGCTGGACGGCCACCCTGACGGTCGGCTCGATCTCGGCGGCGTTGACGAAGGAGGCGGAGTGCAGGCCGTAGCGCAGGCCGAACTTGTCCCGCAGCCGCTTGATCCCATCAACCCGTTTGGCATCCCATTTGTTGAGAAAGTTGTTGGGGTTGTTGCAGCTCAGCTCCATCCAGGGGAAACCGTTTTCATGGGCAAAAGGGAAATACTCTTCCATCGGTTCCGGCCCGGCGTTGAAACAAAGTTTCATCTTCTCTCCTCCGCGATTGTGAGTGGGTTGACTGCTGATGATCGGTCTGTTTGTCGTCTCTATCTAGAGATAGAGAGACAATTGGTCATAATGGCTCACCGGTAGGCGGCAAATGGCTTGCTGAACCGGGATCTGTACCTGTTCATCCAGTGCTCCCCAGGTCCGTTCAGGCATGCAGCCGAGTTAGAGTTGACGCTCTCCGGCAACCTGGCCGGGCAAAATGTGGTACTGGTGAACGGCCACTAATTGGTCTTACCGGTATTACCAGTATTGCCATTGCAACCAGCCTAGAGGAGTGAGCCCTTGCTGTCAAGCGATAAATGTATCTTACTCGCCGACATTTCGTGCTTTTTCTGCTCCATTGGTGGTAATTTTAGCTGAAAAATCAGTGCCCTGGTAGGTAAAATTGGTCAGACCGGTATTACCAATATTTCCGTCTTTCTTGACAGCTGCCCATTCCGTACCAGAGGTGTTCACACCTCGGCACCAGTTTGCCGGCTGCATGGTGAGGGCAGGAGTGGTTGGTTGGGAGAATTCTGGTCGTAGGGCAGAGGCTGGCGTATTACGCTGATGGCTGGGCGGGGAGCCTTCCGGTCAGGGGGCGGACTGGGAGGGTGAAATAGAGAGACGGGGGACAAGGCCCCCGCTCAATCTTTTGCCGGGCAACCTTTTGCCGAGCAACCATTTGCCGGGCAACCGGAGGCCGGCCCAAGTACCTCGGGGTTGACCAGGTTGGTCTTCGCCCTGCCGGCCAGTGCCGCCAGGAGGTTTTCCACCGCCACCCGGGCCATGGCGTGCCGGGTTTCCCGGGTGGCCGAGCCGGCATGGGGCAGGGTGAAGAGATTGGTCAGGCGGAGGAGGGGCGAATCAGCGGGCAGTGGCTCCCGTTGGTAGACATCGAGTCCGGCTCCGGCAATGGTGCCCTGCTGCAGCGCTTCAATGAGCGCCTCCTCGTCCACCACCTGGCCGCGGCCACCGTTGATCAGAAAGGCCTCCGGCCGCATCGTCGCCAGCTCTTTTCGGCCAATCAAATTTCTGGTCTTTTCGTTCAGGGGCAGGGTGAGGCAGACAAAATCGGCCTCGGCGAGGAGTTCGCCCAAGGAACAGCGCCGTGCCCGGTAGGCCTCTTCAGCGCCAGGACTGGCCGACCTGCTGCAATAGAGAACCTCCATGGCAAAACCGGCATGGCAGCGCCTGGCCACGGCCCGGCCGATCCGGCCCATCCCCAGGATGCCCACCTTTTTGCCGTACAGATCGGTGCCGTAGAGGTCAGGACCGATGCGGCTTCGCCACCTCCCCTGCCGCATCAGTTCAAGCAGTTCGGTGGCCCGGCGGGCCACCCCGAGCATCAGCAGAAGGATCATGTCGGCGGTGGTTTCGGTGAGCACATCCGGGGTATGCAGCAAGAGGATACCCCGCCTGGTCAATTCGGCCACATCAAAGGCATCATAGCCAACCGAGATTGTCGACAGGACGCGAAGTTGAGGTGCCAGATCGAGAATGCTAGTGTCAACTTTCTCGTTGACACCGATCATCCCTTCGGCAACAGCCAGCGCCGCCCGGACCTCGGCGTCCCTCCCCCCCCGCAGAGCGTCCACCACGGTCAGGTTGCTCTTTTCAGCCAGTTGGGCCTGCAGATCGGCTGGGATGGTACTGTAGAGAATGACGTGCGATGCCACTGTCCATTACCTGTTAAAGGGTGATATAGGGTGAAATAGGCTGAAAAGGTTTACGGGGCAAAGTGGGCGTGCAGACATCCCGGCAGGGGTGCTTACAGCCAGACGGCCCCGGCCTCGGCGCCACCGACGGTCTTGCGGTAGGCGGCAAGCAGCCCGGGGGCGGGGTGGTCGGGACGGACCAGCCCCTCGGCCAGCCGCCGCTGCATCTCCTCCTCGGAGACCAGCAGCTCGATTCGCCCCTCGGGAATGTTGATGTCGATGAGGTCGCCGTCCCGGACATAGGCAATCGGTCCCCCCTCCCAGGCCTCGGGGGTGACATGGCCGACACAGGGACCGCGAGTAGCCCCGGAAAAGCGGCCGTCGGTGACCATCGCCACCGAGGTGTGCAGACCCATGCCGACGAGCATCGCCGCCGGGATCGACAGCTCGCGCATTCCCGGCCCGCCCTTCGGTCCCTCATGCCGGACAACGAGGACCGAGCCTTTTTCCACCGTCCGCTCAAGCAGAAAGCGGCGGACATCCTCCTCGGAAGAGAAAACCACCGCCGGCCCGCGATGGACCAGCATCGATGGCTCGATGCCGGTCTTTTTGGCGACGGCGCCAAGCGGCGCCAGGTTTCCCCTGAGGATGGCGTAACAGCCGTTTTTCTCGAGGGGATTCGCCGCTGGGTGGATGATATCGGCGGCGGTCGCCACCTCCCCTTTGGCGAGAATATCGCCGAGCCGGCCGCCCATGGGCAGGGTGATGTCGAGATGCAGGTACTCTCTGATCGCCGCCAGCAGGGCCGGCACACCGCCGGCCTGGTGGTAGTCGCTGATGGTGAAGGGGGCGGAAGGCTTGAATTTGGCCACCACCGGTACCGAAGACTGCACCCGGTCAAACTCGGCCAGGTCCATATCGAGGCCCATCAGCGAACTGCAGGCCAGCAGGTGGAGGATGGCGTTGGTGGAGGCACCGGAGGCGGAGATATAACGGATGCCATTTTCCAGATTCTCTTTAGAAAAATAGTCAAGAAAGCTGCCGCCATGCTGCACCAGTTCGACGATGCGCTCGCCGACGTCCCGGGCCTGGCGGACCTTGCCGGCATCATGGGCCTGCATGGTGGCCGAACCGAAGGGGGCCAATCCGGTCGCCTCGAGAAAGCAGCCCATGGTATTGGCCGTGCCCATCATCGAACAGGTCCCCGATGAGGCGCAGAATTTCTCCTGCCAGTCAAGAAAGGTCTCCTGGCTGATCTCCCCTTTCCGGCGGGTGCCGATGGCCTCCTTCAGGTCGGGGGTGACCACGGTGCGGCCATTGTCCAGCCGGCAGGGCATCATCGCCCCGGCGGTGAGAAAGAGGGTGGGCAGGTTGAGCCGGACGGCGGCCATCAGCATCCCCGGCAGAATCTTGTCGCACGAGCCGAGCATCACCACCCCTTCAAAACCGTGCGCCTGGACCATCGCCTCGATGGAGGCGGCAATGAGGTCGCGCTGGGGCAGGATGTAGTGCATCCCGGCCCCTTGGGCGATGCCGTCGCAGGGGGCCGGCACGTTGAACTCGCCGGGACAGCCACCAGCGGCCCAGACCCCCTCCTTGACCCGCTCGGCCAGTTTTCGCAGCGGTTCATGGCCGGGGTTGACCTCGGTCCAGGAGTTGACGATGGCAATCTGCGGTTTGTCGAGGTCCTTGCGGCGGTAGCCCACCGAATGCATCAGGCCACGATAATAGGCCTCGGTGATATCTTCCGCCTTGCCTCTATGGCTGTTCTCGGGGTTCCGGGAGGACATGTCTTCTCCTTGAGACAGGGGTTGTACAACCAGCTGATCGAACCAGGCCGTTGCCGCTCTCAGAGCCCGGCAAAGGGGTCGACAATATTGCCCGCCGGGTCAAAGGCCGGTTGCTGCCAGTCGGTGAGCAGGTGCAGAGCCGGGTTGTCGGCAACCTCGTCGGCATAGGCGTGCGATACGGAAATCCGGTGGACATCGAGGGTACTCTTGATATGCACCACCCGTGCCCGCTCGGCAGGGGTATCGCCGATGGTCTGAAAAGAGGCGGAAAGCACCTCCCGGTCGCTGTCGTAGTGGATCGGGATCGCCCCCTTCTCGGGGCTGATACCGGTGAGCGCGTTCATCCAGGTCTTCTGCCGGTCCATCTTCTCCACCAGGCGGGTGGTGGTGAAATCGGCCAGGCCGATGCCGATGGCGTTGCCCTCACTCTTGGCGGTCAGGTCGCGGACAAAGACCCGCTTGACCCGCGGTCTGGTGGTGAAATCACCAAGCAGATCGCGGTTACGGCCGGTGACGTTGGTATCCATGCCGGTGCCGGAGATATCCTTGCCGATCTGATCGACAATGAGCAGATCGATCTCGGCAAAGGGGAGCTGGGCCATCCGCTCCTTGGCAATGACCAGCAGCGCCATTTCCCCGGCGAGCAGATCGGCCGGCAGAAAGGCCCGGATCCGGCAGGTCTCGTGGAAGGCATTTTCCACTACCCCGAGGCCGAAGAGAATGGGACAGCGCTTCATCACCTCGACACCGACCGTCTCGACAATCTTCTGGAAGGTCAGGCGGACCGCCGCCTGGTGGTAAAAGGAGGCCCCCTTCTGCTTGCCCATGCCGATGGCCATCATCTTCATCAGGCCACTCTCCACCGGGCCGGTGAATTTGGTGTGGGCCTTGATCCGGTTGACCACGACGATGTGGTCGGCGGCCATGGCATGCCGGTCGACGTACAGAGGATAGCCCAACGCCGCCTCACCGAGATGGGCCGGTTCCATATCGCTCTTGATCGGGCAGCCCATGGTCTCTTCGCTGATCCCGAGATTGGCAAGCACCCGCAGCTGGCCGGCGGCGGTGGCGCCACCGTGGCTGCCCATGGCTGGAAAGATGAAGGGCTTGGCGCCGAGTTTTTTCAGTTCGTCAACTATGGTTCTGGTGATCAGGTCGATATGGGCGATACCACGGCTGCCGCCGGTGATGGCCACCGAGTCGCCCTTCTTCAGCCGGTCGGCAAGTTGCAGGGCCGCCAGTTCGCCGGCAACCGTACCGGCGATATCCTCGGTTTGCTCCGGGTCGAAAAGCTGTTCAACGACCGCCATTTTCGGGTAGGCCATGCGCGTTCTCCTTTTCCTGCTGAACCGGCTGACGGCAGCTGCCTGGCTGCCGTCAGCCGCTGACATCGATCAGATCCGTGAACACCCCTCGTCTTCCCCTCCCCCTGCTGCTCAGGAGGATTTACGCCGCCAGCTCCGACGGACCCAGGCAAAGAGTGGCGTACTCTGCAAAATGGAGAAGAGCGCCAGGGCGAGGAGGGCGGCGGAGATCGGGCTGGTGATGAAGATTGTCCAGCTGCCGTGGCTCATCAGCAGCGACTGGTGCAGACTGACATTGAGCAGATTGCCGAGGATCAACCCGACAACCAATGGTGCCGGCGGAATGCTCAATCGGTCCATGATGTAACCGAGCAGCCCGAAGACCAGCATGATAAAGACGTCGAAGATGTTGTTGTTGATGGAAAAGGAGCCGATCACGCACAAGACGATGATCAGCGGCGCCATGATCGAATCCTTCACCCGGGTGACGTGGATACTGAGCCGGGTCAACAGCAGGCCGACAAAAAGGATGGCAAAGTTGGCCAGCATTACCGCCCAGATCAAGGTGTAGGTGACGTCGGCATATTCGGTCATCAGGGTCGGCCCGGGCATTACCCCGTGCACCATCAACCCACCCATCAGCACCGCAGTTGCCGAACTACCTGGGATCCCCAGTGATATTGTCGGGATAAGGGAACCACCCACCACCGCGTTATTGGCTGCTTCGGCGGCGGCGACCCCTTCCGGGCAGCCACTGCCGAACTGCTCCTTGTCCTTGGAGAAGCGCCTGGCCTCGTTGTAGCCGAACCAGCAGGCGGTGTCACCGCCCGTTCCCGGGATGATGCCGGTGAATATGCCGATAAAGGAGGAGCGGATTATGGTGACATAGATTTTCCGGAACTCCGCCCAGGTCGGCAACATCCGGTCGGTGATGCTGTTGACCACCGTCTTCCTCTCGGTCTCTTTCTTTTCGATCAGGCGAATGGCCTGCGGCACGGAAAAAATACCGATCAGGGCGACAATGAAGGAGACCCCGCCGAAGAGATTGATGTTGCCGAAGGTGAATCGCGGTGTGCCGGTGATGTTGTCCATGCCGACCATCGCCACCAGGACTCCGATGGCACCGGAGAGGAGGCCGAGAATGGTCGAGCCCCGGGAGAGAGAGGCAATGATGGTCAGGCCGAGGACAGCGACGGCAAAGAGTTCCACCGGGCCGAACTTGAGGGCCACCTGGCCGAGAATGGGGGCAACGGTCAAAAGTGCCACGCTGCTGATCACCCCGCCGATGAAGGAGGAGACCAGCGAGACCCCAAGGGCCTTGCCGGCCTGCCCCTTCTGGGCCATGGGATAGCCATCGAGGACGGTCGCCGCCGCCGCCGGGGTCCCCGGGGTACGCAGGAGAATGGCGGCGATGGAGCCGCCGTACATCGCCCCCATGTAGAGCGAGGCGAGCAGGCTGAGGCCGGAGGCGGTCGGCAGAGGGTAGGTGAGGGGGAGGAGCAGGGCGATGGCCATGGTTGCCGACAGGCCGGGCATGGCGCCTACAAACATGCCGATGGTCGTCCCCACGACAACCAGAATCAGATTCAGCGGGGCCATAACCCCGAAGAAACCGTTGATAATAGCATCAAAAATCACGGCAGGGTACTCCTAGTCCTGGGCCATGATACCCATGGGTACCGGCAGGTTGAGGAACAGCACGAACAGTAGGTAGACAAAGACGGTAAAACCGACGCTGATGAGGACAATCCACACCATTTTGGTCGCCCGCAGATAGCTGAATACCGCCAGGAGAAAAAGCGGTGTGGCGAGAAAATAGCCAAGGGGTTTGATGATCACGACGTACGTCACCAGCAGGGTGACGAACACCGCGATACGGCTGACACTCACCTCCCCACCTTCCGCCGGGAGAGCGGCAGCGAGGCCCTCGTCCGGTCCGTCCGTCAAGGGCGTCGGCCTGCCGAGCAGGTAGTAACGCTCCACCAGCATCAGCACCAGAAGGAAGAGTACCAGGACAATGAGGATACGAGGCAATTCATAGGCCGCCTTCGTCATATCGAGGGTATCAATAAAAAAGACTACCGCGACGAAGCCGATGGCTCCCGCAAAAAGACCATACGGGATGAGTTTTTTCATGCTGGTATCTCCACAAAAAAAGAGCCGGCAGGAGCCGCCTTGTCGACGGCCCCCGCCTGGGCATTGACCCTACTTGTTCTGGTACTGGCTCTTGACCTCTTCCCAGATCTTGGCGAAGTCCTCTTCCTGCTTCTGCAGGTAGGCGACATACTCGTCGCCGTATTTCATGTCAAGGGTGAGGGCCCGATCGGCCGCCGTCTTGGCGAAGGCCGGATCTTCGGCGATCTTGCGGAAGGCGTTGATCAGGGCATCCCGTGCCTCGGCGGGAATCCCCTTCGGGGCACTGTAGCCGCGGGACGACCCGGAGGCGACATCATAGCCGAGTTCCTTCAGGGTGGGAACGTCGGGGAGGTTGGAGTCGCGTTTCTCGGCAAAGAGAACCAGCGGCCGCAGGTTGCCCGCCTTGATCTGCGGGAAGGTGATACCGAGGTTGTTGAAACTGGCATCAATTTTCCCGCCCATGGCCGCCTGCCAGGAGGGTCCGTCACCCTGGAAGGGAATCATCTGGAACTTGAGGCCGGTGGCCTTTTCGACGATCAGGGTGGTGAAGAAATCGTCACCGCCAACCCCGGAGTTCCCCACCGTCAGCATCCCCGGCTTGGCCTTGGCGGCCTCGAAAAATTCTTGAATAGTGGTGTAGGGGCTCTCCTTGGAGACCACCACTATGCCGGGATCAGTCACGACGTTGGCAATGGGAGTCAGTTCGTCGATATCGTACTTGATCTCCTCGTTCATGATGTAGTTGGTCATCAGCATCGGGGTATTGGTGATCGAGATGGTATACCCGTCCGCTTTGGTCTGCTTGGCCAACTGGGTCCAGGCTATGGCCCCTGTCGCCCCGGGAATGTACTGGTTGACAAAACTCTCGCCGATAACCTTTTCCAGATACGGCTGGGTCAACTGGGCCAGGGCATCGCTGCCACCACCCGGCTTGAACCCCTGGAGCACCGATATTGATTTGCTCGGATAGTCGGCGGCCAGGCTGTTCCCGGCCAGGAATCCACCCAGCGCAACAATCGCCGCCATGGCCAAACTCGTGGTTTTTATAGTCTTCATCATCTTACTACCTCCTTAAGTTAAATAACCTGAGGTACGGTTACGATACGGCCTACAAGCCGCGGTTGACACATAAGACCACCTTGAAAAAGGGTATTTCCGCCCAATCTCTGCGTTGAAAGAAAAAATTTGTCCCCGGAATATCAACTGTATGCCTGCGGCAAATTGTTTTCTTTCGCCTTGATTTTGAACGGAAATTCGAATTTTTCAAGGCAGCCATAAATCTGTTTTTTCAGGGTACCGGGAATACCTCGGCACCTTAAAAGGGTTGGCTGAACTGGGCCGGCTGGTCAGCCCATGATACCGATATCCCAGATGGCAAACTCATTGTCGCCGAGACCGAGCAGTTCACTCTTGCTTTTTTCCCCCGAGGCGGTGGCAAGCATCAGTTCGAAGATCGCCTGGCCCATTTCTTCGACGCTCTTCTTCCCATCGAGAATCTCGCCGCAATTGATGTCCATGTCCTCCTCGAGCCGCCGGAACATGGCCGAATTGGTCGCCAGTTTCAGGCAGGGCGAAGGTTTCGAGCCAAACATCGAGCCCCGTCCGGTGGTAAAGGCGATGAGGGTGGCGCCGCCGGCAATCTGGCCGGTTACCGATGGCGGGTCATAGCCGGGTGTGTCCATGAAGACCAGCCCTTTGGCCTCGACTTTCTCGGCATAGCGGTAGACCTCCATGAGTGGTCCGGTCCCCCCCTTCATTGCCGAGCCCAGTGACTTTTCGAGAATGTTGGCCAGGCCACCCACCTGGTTGCCGGGGCTGACCACCCCGTTGATCTGGACATCACGGCCCACCGAATAGACATCTTTCCACCAGCGGATCCGCTCGATCAGTTTCTTTCCCACCGCAACGGAAACGGCGCGTCTGGTCAGGGTGTGTTCGGCACCGTACACCTCCGGCGTCTCGCTGAGAATGGCGGTGCCGCCATGGCGCACCAGGATATCGACGGCCGCGCCCAGGGCGGGGTTGGCGGTGATGGAGGAAAAGCCATCCGAGCCGCCACACTCGAGGCCGACGATGAGATGGCTGACCGGCACCGTGGTACGGCTGACCCGGTTGGCGGCCGGCAGCAGTTCCTTGACCGCAGCGACACCCGCCTCGATGGTTTTTCGTGTACCGCCCACCTCCTGCATGGTGAAGGTGCGCAAGCGGGGTCCGGGCTTCAGATTGTGGGCCTGCAGCAGATCGCTGACCTGGTTTCGTTCACAGCCCAGGCCGACAATCAGGGTGGCCGCCAGGTTGACGTGGCTGGCAAAACCGGCAATGGTCCGGCGCAGTTGATCCATCGCCTCGCCGGTCATCTCACAACCGCAGCCGAGGGGGTGGCTGAAGGCAACCACACCATCGACATTGGGGTAGTCGGCCAGGCGCTCCGGGGTAAACCACTCGGCTATCTTTCTGACCACCGTGGCCGAACAGTTTACCGTCGAACAGATGCCAATGAAGTTCCGGGTCGCCACCCGGCCATCGTCACGAACGATCCCCTGAAAGGTCGCCCGCTCCGCCTCCGGGAGAAACTCGGTGGGCTTGTATTCGCTGGCGTAGGCGTAGTCACGGTCAAGATCGCGAAACACCACGTTATGGTTATGCACCGAGCTGCCCGGGGCGATATCGTTGGCGGCGAAACCGATGACGGTGTTGTATTTCCGGATCGCCTCTCCCTTGGCAATAGCCTGCACCGCCAGCTTGTGGCCGGCAGCAACCGGCTCTTGGGCGGTGAGACCCTCACTGGCTATGGCCTCACCCTGGCTAATCTCTACAATGGCGATCACCACGTTATCTTCGGGGTGGAGGCGAATCACCGAACCAGCTATCCTCTTCCCCCCCTGCTCAACCATGGTCGCTCTCCAGACCGTTCATCGAAAAATTGACGGCGGCAAGGGCGGTGAGCAGTTCGTTCAGTTGTGCCTCCGGGCACTCGGTGAGCGGCGGCCGTACCCGCTTCCAGCCGCTCAACCCGGAGTGGTGGGCGACAACTGCCTTCATCGCCGGAATCATCGGGTAGCGCTGGAAGACGCCCCGCACTTGGTTCAGGCCGGCCTGCTGCTCGTCGGCATCATCGTCCTGCCAGCTGTCGGCAAGGCGAGCGATCGCCCGGGGATTGACATTGGCGGTGGCACTGATGCAGCCCGCCCCGCCGTGGCGCAGGGCCTCGAGCAGGAAGGTTTCCGCCCCGGGAAAGATATGGAACTGGTCGGAGGCAAACTGTTCCAGCATCGTCTTGGTGTTGTTCCAGTCTCCAGAGCTGTCCTTGATCCCCACCACCGTTCCCGGATAGCTCTTCAGCAGACGTTCGATGAGGGGGAGAGTAATGGCGACCTGGGCCACCGGCGGAATATGGTAGAGGTAGATGCGCAGACGGCTGTCGCCGACCCGCTCGATCACTTCCGCATAGGAGCGGAAGAGTCCCTCGTCGCTGACCCCTTTGTAGTAAAAGGGCGGCAGCATCAGGACGCCGGCGCAGCCGAGATTGACCGCATGCCGGGTCAACTCCACCGTGTCGGGGATGGCGCAGCAGCCGGTGCCCGGCATCATCCGCTCGACCGGCAGCCCCGCCTCGACCAGCTTCTCGAGGAGAGAAATCTTCTCCGGGGTGCTCATCGAGTTGGCCTCGGAGTTGGTGCCGAAGACGGCCAGGCCGACATTGTTGTCGACCAGCCAGCGACACTGTCTGATCAGCATCTCCGCATCCGGCTGCAGATCGTCGGTGAACGGTGTTATCACCGGTGACAGCACACCGGTCATCAGTTTCTTACTCTGCATCTCTTCCCCCTGTCGGCTAGCAATCAACCTCTTTTTACCCCTTTCCTGGCGGCATACATGTTGGCTGGCCGGCAAAATCTTCTCTCAGCAAGAGGCCTGCCGGGACCGTATTACCGATGAGGATACCATTATCGGCAATATTGTCAACAATTATGTCGATAACAGCAAGGGGGGGAGCCGGGGGTGCCGGTGGCGGTTGCGACTGGCTTCAAAAAGAATCTCCGGCCCCTTGCCGGGGCAGCAGCCCCTGGTCAGATACGATCTTGCCGCTCCTGCCTGTTCAAATACGATGTCCCCGCTTCTGCAGATACATCAGTCGGGATGGCTGGATATGCTGGACGCATATCTCTGCCAGCCGGGCATTATCCCTGCCCTGCAGGGCGGCCAGAATCTGAAAGTGCTCATCCCTGGCCTGCTTGAGGAGGGCAAAGTCGGTGCCGATGGTGAAACGCACCAGGTTTGATTTTTTCGCCATGTCGTCGATGACATCGGCGAGGAAGTTGTTGCCGCAGAGGCGAAACAGCACCTGATGGAACTCCTTGTTGGCGGCAACCACTTTCAGCATGTCCGACTCTTCAATGGCCTGGGCATGCCTGGCACAGATGGCCTGCAACTGGAGAACATTGGCCGCTGATATGGGCAGAGGGATGAGCAGGGCCGCTTGCCGCTCGACAAATTCGCGCATCTGATAGAGTTGGTTGACCTCTTCAGCGCTGTACTCACAGACCGCCGTACCCTTGTTGGTTTCGCGTACCAGGAGCCCGGCCCCTTCCAGTTCGTTGAGCGCCTGACGGATGACATGGCGGGTGGAGGCAAACCGTTTCACCAGATGCTCCTCAACCAGCCGCTCACGCGGATAGAGGCGGCCAAGGACGATGTCCAGTTCAAGTGCCCTTGCCACCTCCAGCACTTTTTCCTTTCCTCTTGATTCCGAAAGCATTCTCGTTTCCTGCCCTTTTTTCTCTATCGGTTACCTTGAAAAATGGTATTTCCGCCCAATCTCTGTGTTGAACGAAAACAATTTGTCCTCGGAATATCAACTATATGTTTGTGAAAAATTGTTTTCTTTCACCTTGATTTTGAACGGAAATTCGAATTTTTCAAGGCAGCCTATGGTTATCCTTTCGCACCGCATGCCGGTAAGGCAGAATACCATTATCGGCAATACTGTCAACAATTATGTCGATAATTCATGGTGCTCGGCACCGGCCGGTCAAAAAAGGGAAGTGTGGATTTCGTCGTCGACCTGTTGCCTCACTAGAAAAAAAGAGTCAAAAAATACCGGAAAAAACGGCCGAAATCTGCTAGAAATCCTTTTCCAGGGCGGTCTGGCCACGCGGCCGGCTCGACAAGGGGATGCCGGCCATCCCCGCCCCCCGATTCACACCTCTTTTACCCGCAAACGTCCCGGTTGCCCTTCCCGCCGGCCCAGAAGGAGACGGCAGAAATGACCGACAGCGGACAACAGCGCCACAGCCCCCTGGAACGTTCGGCCCTCTTTGTGGCCACCCTCACCTCCTTTCTCGGACCGTTCATGATCTCTGCGGTCAATGTCGCCCTGCCGACCATCCAGGCCGAACTGCAGATGGATGCCGTCCAACTCGGCTGGGTTGCCACCGCCTACATGCTGGCGATGGCGGTGGGGCTGGTGCCGGCCGGCAAGATCGCCGACATCCATGGCCGAAAACGGCTCTTCGCCACCGGTATCGGAGTGTACACCCTGGGTTCGGCAGCGGCGGTGGCCATCGACTCGACCACCATGCTCATCGCCACCAGGGTGCTGCAAGGGCTGGGGGCGGCGATGTTCGTCACCACCGGCATGGCCATTCTCACCTCCATCTTTCCCCCCAACCGGCGCGGCCGGGTGATCGGAATCTACGTCTCGGCGGTCTATGTCGGCCTCTCCGCCGGCCCCTTTCTCGGCGGGCTGCTCACCCAGCATTTCGGCTGGCGGAGCATCTTTCTGGCCATGGTGCCGGTCGGACTGCTCGCCCTCGCCCTGACTCTCTACTTTCTCCGCGGCGAATGGCGCGGCGAACCCGGCCAGCGACTCGACACCACCGGCTGCCTCCTCTACGCCCTGGCCATCCTCCCCCTGGTCTACGGCGCCACCCGGTTGCCGGAGACCACCGGCATACTTCTGCTCCTTACCGGGATCGGCTTTTTCCTGCTCTTTTTTCGCCAGCAGCAGCACGCCCCCTTTCCGGTCTTTGAACTGCGGCTCTTCACCAGCAACCGGGTTTTCGCCTACTCCAGCCTGGCCGCCCTCCTCCACTACTCAGCCACCTTTGCGGTCACCTTCCTGCTCAGCCTCTACCTCCAGTACCTCAAAGGTATGCCCCCCCATCTGGCCGGAACGGTGCTGATGGCCCAGCCGGTGGTGATGGCCCTCCTCTCCCCCTTCGCCGGCCGCTTCGCCGACCAGTGGGAACCCCGTCTGATCGCCACCACCGGCATGGGCCTCACCGTCCTCGGGGTGCTCCTCTTTATCGGCCTCACCCCGGAGACCGGCCTGCCGCTGATCGTCGGCAACCTGATCCTTCTCGGTACCGGTTTTGCCCTGTTCAGTTCCCCCAACATGAGCGCGATCATGGGGGCGGTGGAAAAACGCCACTACGGCCTTGCCTCCGGCACCGTCGCCACCATGCGCCTGCTCGGCCAGATGTTCAGCATGGCCATGGCCACCGTGGTCCTCAACCTGCTTATCGGCCGCCAGCCAATCGCCCCGGCCAACTACCACCTCTTCCTGCAGAGCCTGCACACCGTCTTCCTTTTCTCGGCAGCCCTCTGTACCGCCGGCATCTTTTTCTCCTGGTTCCGCCGCCCTGCCGGGTCGCCGGTGGACAGGCGCTGACACCCTTCTTCCCCTACCCGAGGCCTGGCCCGAAGTCCACCAGCCTCCGCTGCGACCACGCCCGGCCGGCAATGCAGCAAGAGGAGCGGCAGGAAGGGGTTGAAGCCCCCCGATCGGGACGCTCTCCGCTTGTTGCCACCGGCCGGATATGGTAGGTTGCCGCTATCCGTTCACCAGCACCCCATTTTCGCCCGGTCAGGCCACCGTACAGAGCCACCTCCAGTACGCGGTCTGTCTGAACAAACAAAACCCCTTCCACCACCAGCAGGCGACAGAGATGAACAAGCACATCGGCATCCTCACCGCCGGCGGCGACAGCCCCGGCCTGAATGCGGCAATCCGCGCCATCGGCAAATCGGCCTTGGCCACCGGCACCATTGATGTGGTTGGTTTTCGCGACGGCTTTCGCGGCCTGATGGAGAACCGCACCGTACGACTGGACCGCGATACCCTCTCCTCGATCCTCACCCGGGGAGGAACCATCCTCGGCACCAGTCGTGACAAACCGCACCGGATGCCGGTGGCCGGCAAGGTAATGGATATGACCGAGGTGATCTGTGACAACTACCGGCGCCTCAACCTCGACGCCCTGGTCTGTATCGGCGGCGGCGGCACCCAGAAGAATGCCTACCGTTTGGCGCAAAAGGGGCTGAACATCCTCACCTTGCCGAAGACCATCGACAACGATGTGGCGCTGACCGATGTCACCTTCGGTTTCCACACCGCCATGGAGATCGCCACCGAGGCGATTGATCGCCTCCACTCCACCGCCCACAGCCACCACCGGATCATCGTGGTGGAGGTGATGGGACACAATGCCGGCTGGCTGGCCCTCGGGGCCGGGATGGCCGGTGGCGCTGATGTCATTCTCATCCCGGAGATCCCCTACGACCGCGAACTCGTGGCGCGGGCGATCCGCAAACGGCAGCAGCGCGGCACCAACTTTTCCATCGTTGCCGTTGCCGAGGGGGCAATGTGTGTCGAGGGGCACAAGAGCCTGGCCGGATTAAAGGAAAAAATGGTTCGGGCCAAGGAGAAGGGCGATTCGAAGGAACAGAAGAAACTGGCGGCGACCCTGGCCGAATTCGCCACTCGCCGGAGCAACAACACCCTGCAGTTGAGCGAGGATCTGGAGGCCCTGACCGGCCTGGAGGCACGTCTGACCATCCTCGGCCACACCCAGCGGGGCGGCACCCCATCAGCTGCCGACCGGGTACTGGCCACGCGGCTCGGCAGCGCCTGCATCGACTACATCCAGGATGGCCGTTTCGGGGTGATGGTGGCCGTGGAGGGTGAGGGTACCCGGGCGGTCCCCCTGGAAAAGGTGGTGGGCAGGAAGAAGCTGGTCCCCGCCGACCACCCCTGGCTGCGTACCGCCCGCAGTGTCGGAACCTGCCTGGGGAACTGAGAGGGGGGCCGGCACGGTCCCCGACAAGAGGCGTGCGGGGTGCTGCCAGGCAGATAGATATCAGCCGAATCGGCCGGTAATGTAGTCCTCGGTGAGGTGGTGCTGCGGGTTGGTAAAGACCTTCTCGGTCACCCCCACCTCAATCAGGTCACCCAGGTGAAAGTAGGCGGTCCGCTGCGACACCCGCGCCGCCTGCTGCATGGCGTGGGTGACGATGACGATGGCGTACTGGGTGCGGAGCTCGGCAATCAGCTCTTCGATTTTGGCGGTGGCGATGGGATCGAGGGCCGAACAGGGTTCGTCCATAAGGATCACCTCCGGGCTGACGGCAATGGCCCGGGCAATACAGAGCCGCTGCTGCTGGCCGCCGGAGAGCCCAGTACCCGGCTCGCGCAGACGATCCTTCACCTCCAGCCACAAGCCCGCCTTCTGCAGAGAGGTCTCAACTATCTCGTCCAGTTCAGTGGCGTTTCTGGTCAGCCCGTGAATACGCGGGCCGTAGGCGACGTTGTCGTAGATCGACTTGGGGAAAGGGTTGGGCTTCTGGAAGACCATCCCCACCCTGGCCCGCAGCGGGACCACATCAATGCTCGGGTGGTAGATGTCAATGCCGTCAAGGAGAATCTCCCCTTCGACCCGACAGGAGGGGACAGTGTCGTTCATTCGGTTGAGGCAGCGGAGAAAGGTCGATTTGCCGCAACCGGAGGGGCCGATCATTGCCAGCACCTCGTTACAGCCGATATCGATACTGACCCTTTTGATCGCGCAGGCCTCCCCGTAGTAAACATCAACATTGCGGCAGGTCATTCGCGGGTTATCGACGAGCGGCGAGCCGACGGTTTGTCGACCGGCGACACTTTGGCGTGACTCCTCGGCCTCCCGGGCAATATCGCTGCTCAACATGGTTGGGAAGGCCTGGTCGTTACGGCTGGCGACGAGTTCCATGAGTATTCTTTGTCTGATAAAAACCGATGGGAAAAAAGCCTGCCGGAGAAAAGCTGAATCGCCTCCGGCAGGCCCTGCTGGATCCGAAAAAATTATTTTATTTCCAGGGTTTTCAGTGCGGCAACGTTCTCGGCAAACTGCTTCCGTTCCGCGGCCGGCATCGGTATCATTCCCTTATCGGCAAGATAACCGCCTTCGCCCCAGGCCTTCTCACTGGTGAACTCGGCAAGGAAACCCTTAACGCCGGGGATAACATCGACGTGGGCCTTTTTCACATAGAAAAAGAGCGGCCGGGAGACCGGGTAGGAGCCGTCGGCAATGGCTTCAAAGGTCGGTGCAGTCTTTTCGACGGAAGCGCCCTGGAGCACGTCGGCATTCTGGTCAAGGAAAGAGAAACCGAAGATCCCTAAGGCGTTGGGGTTGGCCTGCAGTTTCTGGACGATCAGGTTGTCGTTTTCACCAGCCTCGACATAGCCACCATCTTCGCGCACGGTATGGGCGGCAGCTGCAAAGGCCTTTTTGTCGAGAGCTTTGATTACGGGAAAGGTTTTTGCCCCCTCTTCCATGACCATCTCGACAAAGGCGTCCCGGGTGCCGGAGGTTGGGGGCGGGCCGAGTACCTCGATCTTGCTGTCCGGCAGGCTGGGATTGATCTCTTTCCAGTTCTTATAGGGATTGGCAATCAACTTGCTCGGGTCCTTGGGGTCGGGCACCTCTTTGGCCAGGGCCAGAAAGATCTCCTTCCGGGTCAGTTCAAAGGCAGGGGCGGTTTTGGCATTGGCGATAACGATGCCGTCGTAGCCAACCTTCACTTCGACGATATCCTTGACGCCGTTGTCAACACAGTTTTTGCTCTCCGAGCTTTTGATTGCCCGGGAGGCGTTGGTCATATCGGGAAAATTGACCCCGACGCCGCTGCAGAAGAGCTTGAAGCCGCCGCCGGTCCCGGTGGATTCGATCTTCGGGGTCTTGCCACCGGAGGTCCGGCCGAACTGCTCGGCGACGGCGGTGGAGAAGGGGTACACCGTCGACGAGCCGACGATGGAAATGTAGTCCCGGGCCATGGCCGGGACGGTGATCATCAGCGACAGGGCGCCTGCTGCCAACATTGTTTGCACTTTCATGATTCTCTCCTTTTGCTTTGTTTCGTTGAGGTGTCATTGTTCATGACTGGATAAGCACCACTGTAACCACTTCAATATTAGGATACGGTTACCATTTGATTTCAAATCTCTTGCGCAGATAGACCGCCAGGCTGTTCATGGCGATGAGAAAGGCCAGCAGGATCATGATCGCCGCCGAGGTTTTCTCGGTAAAGGCCCGTTCCGGGCTGTCCGCCCAGAGATAGATCTGCACCGGTAAAACTGCCGCCGGGTCGGTAAAACTGCCCGGAACGTCAACAATAAAGGCCACCATGCCGATCATCAACAGAGGAGCGGTCTCCCCCAAGGCCTGGGCCATGCCGATGATCGTTCCGGTCAGCATCCCGGGCATTGCCAGGGGGAGCACGTGGTGGGTGACCGCCTGCATCTTCGAGGCACCAACACCGAGAGCCGCCTCGCGGATTGACGGCGGTACCGATTTCAGCGATGCCCGTCCGGCGATGATGATGGTCGGCAGGGTCATCAGGCTGAGGACCAGCCCGCCGACCACCGGGGTGGAGCGCGGCAGTCCCCAGAAATTGATAAAGATGGCCAGGCCGAGCAGCCCGAAAATAATTGACGGGACGGCGGCAAGGTTGTTGATGTTCACCTCGATCAGATCGGTCCAGCGGTTGGCCGGGGCGAACTCTTCGAGATAGACGGCGGCGGCGACGCCGATCGGAAATGCCAGGCACAGGGTGATCAACAGGGTGTAGAAGGAACCCTTGGCGGCACCGAGGATTCCCGCCAGTTCCGGCTCACGGCTGTCGCCGGAGGTAAAAAAGACCTGATTGAAGCGTTTCTCCAACCGGCCGTCGGCGACCAGCTGATCGATCCACACCAGCTGCCGGTCACGGATGCGCCGGTTGGATTCGGGCAGATCCCGGTCGATTTTGCCTTTCAACAGCATATCGACGTCATCGTCGGCAAGGACCCACACCTTCTCGCTGGTACCGATCAGGGCGGGGTTTTCCTGAACCATTTCCTGCAATTTGTAGGCGGCAGCCGGGCTGGCCAGACTGTGCAGCATGCGCCGGTCCTGGCGGCCGGTGACTTCGGGAAACATGGTATTCAAAGACTGTTTCACCAAGCCTGGGTAGTCGGCTGCCATCAGGCTCTCTTCTTTGAATACCTCGCTGGCAAAGTGGACTTCGATCTCCAGATAGGTCTGCCTAAAAGAACTATATCCATCTGATATTATAGTGTAAAACAAGAATACAACAAAGGCCAGAGAGGCAAAAATGGCACTCAGGCCAAGGCGTTGAAACCACTTGTCGGTACGGTAGCGCTTGCGTAGCAGTGGCGTCGTATCAAGGACGGTGGTGGTTTTCGGGGCGCTGTCCATGGTTGATCCCAAATATGGCAAGGTGAGCGTTACGGGGCAGAGAAAAACCTACTCGTACTGTTCTCGGTATCTGCGGACCACCCGCAAGGCGATGATGTTGAGAATCAGGGTGAAGACGAAAAGCAGCAGACCAAGAGCAAAGGCGGCCAGGGTTTTCGGGCTGTCAAACTCCTGGTCTCCGACCAGCAGGGTGACGATCTGCACGGTCACCGTGGTGACCGCGGTGAGCGGGTTGAAGCTGAGGTTGGCTGACAGGCCGGCGGCCATCACCACGATCATCGTCTCGCCGACTGCCCGGGAGACGGCGAGGAGAATGCTGCCGACGATCCCCGGCAGAGCGGCGGGGATAATCACATGGCGGATGGTTTCAAAGCGGGTTGCGCCAAGGCCGAAGGAGCCGTCACGCATTGCCTGGGGGACGGCATGGATGACATCGTCGGAGAGCGAGGAGACGAAAGGAATAATCATCACCCCCATGACCAGGCCGGCGGCCAGGGCGCTTTCCGAGGCAACGGTCAACCCCACGGCTTCTCCGGCGTTGCGGATCAGCGGGGCGACGGTCAGCGCCGCGAAAAAGCCGTAGACCACGGTGGGGATTCCGGCGAGGATTTCCAGAGTCGGTTTGGCCCAGGTGCGCAGACGGGACGAGGCATATTCGGAAAGATAGATCGCCGAACATAAACCTACCGGGATGGCTACCAGCATGGCGATGCCGGCGATCAGGAAGGTGCCGACGAAGACCGGAACCGCACCGAAGGCGCCTGACGACCCTGCCTGATCGGCCCGCATGGCAATCTGTGGGCTCCAGTCCAGGCCAAAGAGAAAATTACTAAGCGGCACTGACTTAAAGAAAATGATTGCTTCAAAGACCACCGAGAAGACAATCCCGAGGGTGGTGAAAATAGCCACTGCGGCACAGGCGATCAAAAAGGAGAGGGCCACCTTTTCCACGAGATTGCGGGCCCGGAGGTTCTTGTCGATACTCCGCAGAGCCAGGGCGGCCAGGACCGCCGCACAAACCAGCATGACAACGCTCACCAGTTGTCTGGCCGAGGCGAGGCTGGTCCGGTAACTCTCCGCCGCAGCCTGGATGGTCGGGCTGGCGCTCTCGGCGCCAAAGCCGCCAAAGGCGACGTTTTTGATTTCGTTCAGCACCAGACTGAGTTCATTCGTCGTCAATTGGCGAAATTCCTCAGGGAGGGCATCAATGATCATTGAACCGATCAGCCAGGTTTCACTGAAGCGATAGGCGGCAAAGATGACCAGCGCCGGGATCAGGCAGTTCATCGCGGTAAAGACCCCGTAGTGGACCGGGAGGGAGTGCATCTCCCGGATTCCTCCGGAGAACTCGGCGACGGCACTGGCTCGCTGTTTGCCGAGGAAAAAGGCCCCGGCGGCGAGGAGGAGGATGCAGGGCAGAATGAAGGTATAAAGCATCTGTTTAACCTGGTTACGTATCCTTGGGGGCGGGGTGGCGGATTTCTCTTTTCTCTGTTGCAGTCTGCACGGTTTCAACCTCAGCCCAATTGAACGAAATCTGGCGAAATAACTGGCCCGCGCCGCTTAATTGTTTCGGGTTATGGTGCCTTCCACCAGATAGATGACCTCTTCGGCAATGTTCACTGCCCGGTCGGCGATGCGCTCGAGATGGCGGGCCAGCAGGTAGGTGTTGATGTGGTAGCCGGGGTGCTGCGGGTCATTCTTTATCCGCTCCTTGATATCCTCGTAACAGCGGTTGCGGCAGGCATCGACCAGGTCATCATCAAGAAAGAGCGACCTGGCCAGCCGGGCATCGGAACGGACCAGGGCGTCGATGCTTTTTTTCAGCATCATCACCACCTGTTCCGACATCCGTGAAAAATCGTAGGTGACCGCTGCCTGGTGCTTGAACTTGGCAATATTCTCCACCCGCAAGGCGATGCTCACCGCCATGTCGGCTATCCGCTCCATCTCGTTGTTTATTTTGATCACCGCCACCAGAAAGCGGAGATCCTTGGCCACCGGTTGATGGAGGGCGAGAATCTTCAGACAGTCCTCCTCGATCTCGATCTCCAATTCGTCGACCTCGTAGTCGGAGAGAATGATCGACTGGATCAGCTCCGGATCCTTGCTGACGATCACCAGGGCGGCCTTGCGAACCCTTTCCTCGACAGTGGCACTCAGCTTGAGGAGTTTTTTATTCAACTGCGTGAGTTCGTGATGAAAGGTGAAGTGGTGCTCCATAACCGTCCCGGTCCCCCGTCCGCTCTTGAATCGTGTCGCCGTGGCCTCTCCCCGTCGATCTGCACCTACTCTACGGGTGGCGGATTAGCTGACGATTACGATACTGTTAAGATACCGTTAGGGTGGGGCGTGGGGCTTGCCATACCTTAAAAAAATGGTACAGGATAGGAAGCGATGGCCGCCACCTGCCCGGCACGGACCGGCAGGGGTGGCCGGTGTGCCTGGAGGGCCTGCGCATCCGGGGGCCTGGTTGGCAGGGTTAGGAAATGTGAGCGGCAGGAAAACCACAGTGGAAGAGAACTTCCGTACAGCACGGTAAAAGATATGGCAAAGGTGACGGTTCTGGTGGTCGAGGACGAGACGGAGATCCAGCAGCTGGTCAGTTACAATCTGATCCGGGCCGGCTTTCATGTCAGCTGCGCCGACAGCGGCGAAGAGGCCCTGCAGCGGTTACGCAGTGAGGAGATCGACTGTGTCCTCCTCGACCTGATGCTGCCGGGAATGAGCGGTCGGGAGGTGTGCGCCACCATCCGCCAGGCCGAATCGCACCGGCACCAGCCGCTACCGGTGATCATGCTCACCGCCAAAGGGGAAGAGGAGGATGTGGTGGCCGGCTTCGAGTGCGGCGCCGACGACTACATCACCAAGCCGTTCAGCCCGAAGGTACTGATCGCCAGGATCAGGGCGGTCCTCAAACGGGCAGCGGCCGACCGGCCGACCGAGACCAGCAAGGGGGTGGTCGCCATCGACGGCCTGGTAATCGACAAGGGGCGGCACGAAGTGCGCCTGCACGGCGAGGAACTGACCCTGACCACCACCGAATTCAGCATCCTCTCCCTGCTCGCCGGCAAGCCCGGCTGGGTGTTCAGCCGGCAGCAGATCATCGACGCGGTGCGTGGTTACGATTTTCTCATCACCCCCCGGGCAATCGATGTGCAGATCTTCGGGCTGCGCAAAAAACTGGCCGACTTCGGTCAGATGATTGAGACGGTACGGGGTATCGGCTACCGCTATCGGGCCGGCGGCGCCGACGAACAGGAGGGGTAAGGGAGGTGGTGCCTAAGCCCCACCTCCCGGTCGACAGGGGTCAGTCGGTCAGGTAGTACTCGACGGTGGAGACCACCCGTACCCGCTTGATATGGGGGGTGTTGGCGTCACGGTCCTGGATGGTGAAGAGGCCCTGGCTGGCGGTCTTGATCTTGCCGAGGCGGCTGTCGGAGTCGCGGGCGAACTTTTCCGCCACCTCGCGGGCGTTCCTGGTCGCCTCCTCGATCATCGCCGGCTTCAGGCTGTTCAGGCCGGTGAAGAGAAAGTCGGCCCGGCTCCCTTCATCCTCGCCGGCGATGGCCAATCCCTGTTTGCCCAGATCCACCAGCCGGCCCATCGCCTCCCGCACCCTGGCCACTTCGATGGAGTAAACGGTGATGGTCGAACGGCTGGTGAAACGGAACTCCGCCCGGCTGGCATCGACATAGGAGAGGGCCTGGCGGTCGACCATGGCCGGGGCGGCGGCGCTGATCTCGGTGGCGGCAAAGCCCTGGGCCAGGAGAAAATCGCTGACCAGGCGGTTCTTCTGCTCGATCACCTGGTACAGCTCGCCCAGATCGTTGCCCGCCTCACTGAACCTGATCGGCCAGATGGCGATATCGGCCGGCACCTCCCGCTCGGCCAGCCCCTTGACGTTCACCGTCCGGTCCAGCTGCTTGAAACGGATGAGGCCATCGGCCAACTGGTAGCCGACGGCGGCCAGGCCAAGGGCGATGAAGATGCCGAGAAAAAAAGCGGCCGGGGTCTGCGATCTGGTCATGGGAACACCTGTGCGGTAATGATTGCTGGGGTGGACAGGGACAGTCGCCTCTCTCCCGGGAAGCGGCACGGCCCGACAAGTCATCCCACTCTACCACATGCTCGCCGGGAATTGAAGATTGCCGGGAAATGAACCACTGCCAAAAACCACTTCCCCCGGACGCCCCGCCTCCGCCACTCTCTGCTGGAGTTTTTCCCGACCAGCGGGTACACTGGCCGGCAGATTCCGCAATGGCGTTCAACCACAGCCCCCCGACGAAAAATGCCTAACCGCCTGCCCTGCCGCTGTACGCCTGTCGCCACCCTCGCCCTCAGCCTCGCCCTCTTCCTGGCGGCCTGCGCCTCCCCCGACCGTCACAGCCCCGGCCACCAACCGATCAGGGTGACCATTGTCCACACCAACGACAGCCACAGCCGGCTCAGCCCCTTCCCCGACAGCACCCTGCTATCGGCCACCACAGTGGGGCCGCAGCAGGGTGGCGTTGCCCGCCGCAAGGCGCTGATTGACGAGATTCGCGCCGGCGAAGCCAATCTCCTCCTGTTCGATGCCGGCGACAATTTTCAAGGGACCATCTTCTATAACGCCTGGAGGGGCTCGGCGGAGGTGATGGCCCTGAACGCGCTCGGTTACGATGCCATCACCCTGGGCAACCACGAGTTCGACCTCGGCCCGGCGGAGTTGGGGCGGGCACTGCGCGGCGAACCGGTGGCAATCGACGGCACCCTTTACCCCACCGAAAGGCTGCGAGTACCGGTGGTGGCCAGCAACGTTGACGCCAGTACCGAGCCGGCTCTGGCCGGCCTGTGGCGGCAGAACCTGATTATCGAGCGGGGCGGCGAACAGTTTGGCATCCTCGGTATGGTCAACGAAGAGACGGCCACTGCCTCCAGCCCCGGCGCCAACCTCCACTTCACCGACTATCTGACCACGGTCCAGGCGGCAGCCGATCGCCTGGCCGAACAAGGGGTGAACAAGATCATCCTCCTTTCCCACGCCGGCTACTGGGTTGATCTGCTCCGGGCGTCGGAACTGCAGGGCGTCGACCTCATCGTCTCTGGCCACGACCACACCCTTCTCGGCGACCCGGCCGCAAACTACCGGCTGGCCACCAACAGTTTTCTGGCCGGGGGTGGTGACGGCTACAGCATGTTGGCTACCGCCTGTGCCGACGGCAGCTCCTGCCGCGATACCGGCATCCTCGAACTCGATCTCCTGGTGGGCGAGTTCACCGCCGCCTCCCCTGTCGTCCGCACCACCGGCCAGCGGC
>JAABSV010000023.1 GCA_011390165.1 Desulfobulbaceae bacterium | reverse complement strand
ATCTCGTTGGCGACAACGGCAAAGCCCTTGCCCGCCTCGCCGGCCCGGGCCGCCTCGATGGTGGCGTTCAGGGCCAGCAGGTTGGTCTGGGCGGAGATCTCGGTGATGGTCTCGGTCACCTTGCCGATATCCTGGGCCGACAGCCCGAGCATATCGACCTTTTCACTGATATCACCAGCCTGGTGGACGGCATCGGTGGTGATCGCCTTGGCGGTTCGGGTGGAACCCTGGATCTCGCCGACCGTGGCGGCGATCTCTTCGGTGGCCACCGTCATCACCTTGACGTTGGCGGCCGCCTGCTCGGTGGCGGCGGCCACCGAGGTCATATTGGCGCTCATCTCTTCGGCGGCTCCGGCTACCGCATTGGCCCGGGCGGCTGACTCGCCGGCACCTTGGTCAATCTTTCTGGAGATTGCCGCCAGCCCCTCGGAGGAGCTGTTGAGGCTGTCGCTGTTGCTGCCGATGTCGCGGACCAGACTGCGGACATTGGCGATGAAGGCGTGGAGGTAGGCGCTCAGCTCGGCGAACTCGTTACCAACCACCTTCTGGAACACCTGTCGACACTGGCTGCAGGAGGTGTATTCGCCGCTGGCGATCTTCGGGCACTGGACATGGAGGGCCGCCGAACCGGCCTCTTCCCAGCAGTAGCCCTCCCGGCCGTACATCGAACACTCCTCCCGGCCGCAGGAGAGAATCGCCGAGCAGTTGACCATGGCGACATTGTCGGCGGAGTCGGCCCGGGAGAGATCGCCGCGGCTGGCCGCCTCGAGAAGGGTGTTGAAGCGCTTGATCGGCCGGTCGATGAGGACGACGATGAGGCCGTAGACCAAGGCCAGTATGCAGAGCAGGGCGACCAGTCCGACCAGCACCGAACGCAGAGCGGTTTGTTTCGCCCCATCGAGAATCATCCCGATATCCATGGGCAGGGCAAGCACCCCCACCCCCTTGCCGGAGTAGTCGGCAAGGGCGGTGTAGGCGGTGAGCAGCTGTCGGTTGTCCTTGTCCACCCTTTTGGTCACCACCTTGTCGCCTTCCATCACCTGGCGGAGAAAGGGGTAGTTGGCCTCCGGGATGGACATTTCATGGGTCTTGGCCTGGTAGCGGAAGCCGGTCTTGTCCGGGACGATGATCGATATCTCGTACTGCCCGCCGGCCTTCAAACGGGTGGCGAGACCGTCGTTGATCGGCGTCCCGAACTCAACCGAGCCGATGTGCTTGCGCCCCAGGTAGCTGACCGGCACCACCGCCCGCAGGGAAATCCCCGACACCCCGGCCTCGATCCCCACCGCATCCTCCCCCTTCTCGTTGGCATTGACCACCGTCTGGCGGAAGCCGGAGAGATCGTCGCCGAATTTCTCCGGTTCCTGCAGACGGAGAAAGGAGGTGGCCGGCGGCAGATGGAAGTGGAAGACGTTGAGGTCGATGATCTTGCGCAGATTGTCGTAGAGGGGGGCGGCGACATTCAAAAGCGACGAGCGGTCCTGGTACATCAGGTTGTCCTGGATGGACGGGACGGCGGCGACGGTATGGGCGAGAAGGCGCAGTTGCTCGGCGTAGTCCTCGGTGAGCTGGCCGCGGATCTGGAGGATAGCGGCGGTGAGCTCCTGCTCGAGCTGGGCGGTGGTGCCGGCCAGTTCCTGGCGGTAGGAGAAGAAGGTCGGCAGCCCCACCAGCAGGGTGATGAGAAGGGCGAGTACACCCAGCAGCCGGGTTTTCACCTTTTTCGGCAGCATTTTTTGCAGGAAGAACGTCATGGGCTGGCCTCCTCGTTACAGTTCAGGTCAATTTCGGTCGGTTCCGGTGGCTTGCGCCTTTCCGGTCGGCTGCGGACAATGCCGAACCTTCCCGGTTGCTTACCGGGGATGCAGGGCTTTTTCGGAAGCAGACAATGGCATGAGGTGGGACCGCGGCAACGGGCGGCGGTGGCGGCGCACAAGCTGCCGCTCTTTGCCCTCTACAGTAGCACAGGTGATGGAAGCGGCACAAGCGCTACGGCGAAAAAGTTTCCCTGCGGCCGCCCTGACATTTGCCGTGGGCAGCGGTGGATCCTGCCGCACCCTGACAAAGCGGCTATGCCGAGAAAAATGGTCTTCCTGGATGATGGCCGGTGCCGCAACCTGACGCATCCACTCTTGCATCTTCTCTTTTCCTGTGTTAGAAAAAAGGATGCTGTCCAGATGGTTAGCAGCTGTTCCTTCACGGTTTTTCAGCCCAATAACCAGCTCGGGAGGTTCCCAGGCCCATGCCCAAAACGAAAACGTTCCGGGTGATCGACGGCAGAATGCACTTCACCTGCTACAACTGCGGTGCCAAACGAATGGTCGGTGTCGCCCCGGGTACCCGCCGCCAGTCGATCCACTGCCAGAAGTGCGGCGAACTGAGCCGCTGCATCCTCAACCGCCGGGTCGAGCCACGGGAGAGCCAGTGCGGCCGGGTCCTCCTCTTTCTCGATGATGGCAGACCCCTGGAGGTGGATCTCTTCGACATCTCCCCCAACGGGGTCGGCTTTGACGTCTCTCCCCGGGACGCAAGAAAAATCACCCCCGGCCGGGACGTGGAACTGCGCTGCCCCTGGAGCCCCAACCTGCTCGGCAAGGGGCGATTCGTCATCCGCACGATAAATGGCCGGCGGGTAGGCGCCTTCCGCCGGGCCTGAGCCCCACCGGCGTTCCGACACCGCTCCTTAAGGGTGATGGTCGGCCCCCATGTTGACCGCCGGCATATGCTGTCACTGCTGCCAGGTCAGATGCTGCCATGTTCTGCCGCATGCTGCCAGGTGCTCATTTTTTCCCGCCAAATTTCGACATGTACCGCTACGTGCCGGTACTTTTCGGCAGGTAGCGGCACCTGCCACCATGTCGCAATTTTTTACCAGCAATTTCAGAATATTTCCATAAAACACAAATACATACCGGCAGTCCGTGCAAGGGCGTAAGCGGCTGGTGCCCACCATTGAAACGGTTATTTGACGCCGGCGACAATCAACGGCGATAGCGGCGGTTGGTGGCGGCAAAGCGGAGAAAGGCGGGCAGGTGGCGGCAGAAGCGCAACCAACTGTCCGGCGAGCGCCAAAGCATCGCCACATAGCCCAGCAGTATCCGGGGCCGGGTATAGTGGGCCCGGTAGAAGCCGACAAAGAGTTCATCCAGCCGCTCGCGGCTCATCCCTTTGGGGACAAACTGGAACTGCATGCAGTCCATCTTCTCCCACTCTTCGCTGAAACTGCCCAGCGCCCCGCCACTCTCCTTGATCTGACGATAGATGGGCGAGCCGGGAAAGGGGGTGAACTTGGCCAGGTTTAAATCATCCAGGGGCAGGGAAAAGACATAGTCCCGGCTCACCCGGATGCTCTCCTCACTCTCCCCCGGCAGCCCCATCATCAGCAGCCCCTTCACCCGGATTCCGGTCGCCTTGATCAGGCCGATCTTCTCCCGCAGCATGTGCAGGTCGGCATTCTGGCGATGGGCGGCGAGCAGGGTGGGGTCACCGGTCTCGATGCCGATACTGATCATCCAGCAGCCGGCAGCCCGCATCAGCCGGAGCAGTTCCGCATCGAGATGCTCTGCCCGGGCGGCGCAGTTGAAGGTCATCCCCAGCCGCTCGGCGATCATCAGCCGGCAGAACGCCACCACCCGCTCACGGTTGAAGGTGAACTGGTCGTCGTAGAAGTTCAGATGCCTGATGCCGTAGGTCTCTTTGAGGAAGAGGAGGTGGCGGAAGAGGTAGTCGGCCGAGTTGTAGCGGAAGCTGCGCTGGAATACCGACCGGTCGCAATAGCTGCAGGCGTAGGGACAGCCGCGACTGGAGAGGCAGGAGGCATTGGGCACCCGGGGGTAGTTGAAGATCGGCAGGGAGTAGCTGCTGGGAAAGCCGGCCAGCCCCCGGTAGTTGGGAAAGGGGAGTCGGTCGAGGTCGAGGAGTTGCCGGCGCCCGGGGCTGCGCACCCCTTTGCCGACGCCGTCGCGGTAGACCAGTCCGGCTATCTCCTCCTCCCGGCCGGGGGGGATGGTGAGCAACTGGCGCAGGGTCTCCTCCCCCTCCCCCACCACCAGATAATCCACCGCCGGATAGCGATCGAGGATCTCCTCGCCGAGGGCGGAGACATGCACGCCGCCAAAAACCGTCCTGATTGCCGGAACGGTCTCCTTGGCCAGGCGGGCGAGGCGCTCGCCGTCCAGAAAGGTGGCGGTGGTGCAGGAAAAACCGATCCAACCCGGACGGTGCCGGCGCAGGAAGGCGACGATCCTGCCGTCGGCGTCGGGCTGGGCATAACAGTCGATGATCTCGCTTCCGATCTGGTGGCTGTGCAGATAGGCGGAGATCGAGGCCAGGCCGAGGGGGGCGAGGATATTGGCCATCCGGGAGATATCCCCGGCGGCGGCGGTGGCGCTGTAGCCCAAGGGGTGGACCAGCAGGATGGTCGGCCCCACCCCAGCCGTGCTCACAGCAGCCCCTGTCGCCATTGTTGGCGAAAGGTCCCCAGCCACTCGGGGGGCAGGAGCAGTACCGTCCCCTCCACGTCGGTGAAGAGCTGCACGGTGTAGCCGCCGGCCACCGTTCGACCGGCCTGGTTTTCGAGAGTGTAGGAGAAGTTCAGCCTGGCGGCGTCGCACCAGTGCAGACTGCAGAGGATGGTGCACTCCTCGTCGAAGCGGAGGGGGTGCTGGTAGTCGACATGGAAGCGGACCACCGGCGCCACCGTGCCATGTTCCCGAAAGGCCTGGTAGCTGAGACCATAGCGCCGGCCAAAGGCCATCCGGCCATCCTCGAAATAGCCGGCATAGCGACCATGCCAGAGCATGCCGAGCAGATCCACCTCCTCGAAGCGGACCCGGCGGCTGGCCCTGGCGACCAGCGGTGCCGGGTCACCGTCCTGGCCGGTAAAATACTGTCGTCCCCCTGCCATCCTCTCTCCTTCCCACCGACCGGTGCCGGGGCATTGTTTTTCACCTGCCGGCGGCGGTAAAGCGGATGCCGCCACTGGCCACCATCTCGCCCTCGGGGCGCTGCAGGGCAAAGACTGCCTGCCAGCCGCCACCTTCGGCGGCAGTGAGTTCGAGGCGAAGGCACAGGGCCTCGGCCGGGCGCACCATCCCCTTGAACTTGATGCGGCTGCAGCTCTCCGGCCAGAGGGGCAGGCCGAGGGCCTCTTCGGCGAGATGGCGGACCAGGGCCAGCTGGACCACCGCCGGCAGCACCGGCCGGCCGGGGAAATGGCCGGCAAAACCGGGAAAATCAGCGGGAAAGGCGGCCTCGGCCAAGAGAACCAGGCTGCCGTCCCCCCCCTGCCGGCGCCGGCGCAGGCGGCAATGGCCGGCGAGGGCGGCGTAGAGGGAGCCTGCCAGCGGCGCTGGGGGGGGCTCTTTCCCTGCCATACGCTCCATACCCTCTATACCCTCCATACCCTCCATACCCTCCATGGTCGTCTCCATATTCGCCGTAGGCTTCAGACGCTCCATACCCTTCGTCTACTCCATACTCTGCATCGCCGCAACAAGCTACCTCGCGACCGGCTGCAGACGCAGGCGCAGGCCGAGCCAGGGCTGGCTGTACTCCACCGATTCCACTGCCTCGCCGCTGCCGCCATTTCCGCCGCCATTTACGCCACCGATTGCGCCAGCATGTACGCCACCAGTTGCAGCATCACCTGCCGTACCAGTTACGCTACCACTTGCCCGCCACAGCGGCAGAGGGCCGAGAGTGGCCCACTTTTCCCAGCCGCTCTCAGTCGGCCGGCCACAGAGGCGGGGAAACCAGCCACTGCAAGGAGGGCTGGCCGGCTGCTGGAGATAGCTTCTGCTCAGGGCGGCGGCCACCACCCCGGCAAGGGGTGTGCCGGCCATCGGCCCGCCCCTGGCAAGCAACCGCCCCTCCCGGTCAACCTGGCCGTTGAGCAGTTTCAGGCCGCTGCCGTCGAGGAGGCTATAATACAACTCCCCCTCCCCCCGGCGCAAGGCGAGAAGGCCGGAAAAGCGCGGCCCATCCCGGTCGGTCAGACGCAGGCTGAAGAGCTGCCCCGGGGAGTGGGCGGGCGGAGGGGTCTGGGCGGCAGGGCGAGCCATCTCCGCCTGGGGTAAAGGCCGGCTGCAGGCGAGCAGAAAGGGCTGGCCGGCGAGAAGGGCCAGGAGCAACAGGATGGGGGCCCGTCCGGCCATCTCAGCCCCTCCCGGTGCGAAGAAGGGCGGGGCTGACCAGCATGGCGGCCGGCCAGGCAACACCGATCCCCACCAGCACGGTTACCCCCAGGGCGTGGAGGGCGGGGTGAACGGCAAAGCTGAGCACCCCGAAACCGATCAGCGAGCTGGCGGCGCAGATGGCCACCGTCCGGGCGGAGCTGCGCGCCATCCGCCCCTGACTGGCACAAACCATGAAAATCCCGTAATCGACGCTCAGGCCGATGACCATGATCGCCATGATCAGGTGCATCATGTTCAGCTCGCTGCCGCTGACCAGAGAGTAGAGGGCCATCGCCGCCAGGGCGGCAAGCACCGGCGCCAGCACCGCCAGCACCGCCAGCGGCCGACGAAAGAGCAGGCTGACCAGAAGGAGCAGCACCGCCCCGGCGGCCGTACAGAGAGTGACGATATCGTGGCGGAGGAGGCTCTCCACCCGGCTCCGCCAGCTGCTGTTGGCGAGGAGGCGCAGCCGCCCGCCACTCTCCGCCGCCAGTTCGGCAAGTGGTGCCAGCAACGGTTCGGCGGCGGTGACCGTGGTGAGGGCCAGGACCGTGCCGTCTCCCTCCACCTTCACCAGGGAGGCAAAAAGGGGCTGAAGCGGGCCGGAGAGGGCATCGGCCAAACGCAGCGGCGGTGGCTGGCCGGTCAGGGTGGCGAGAAAGGGGGCGAAGGCCTCCGGGCGAAAGCCCAGTTCGGCGGCGGCAGCGGTCAACTCGTCGGCAAAGGCCGGCCGCTCCTGCCAGAACTGCCGCCAGGCGGCGAGATTGGCCGCCTGCACCGAGGGGCCAGGGAGGATCGGCGCAAAGGACTGCGCCCGTGCCCCCTGCCGCTGCAGGAAGGCATGGACCCGGCTGTTCTCCTCGAGGGCGTCCTCCCCCTCTGCCAGGGCGATGAGAAAGAGCCGTTCCTGCTGCTGCCCCCACACCGCTGCAAAATGGGCCTCGTCGGCCTGCACCCCGGCCTCCGGCACGTCGAGGACCCGCAGGTCGCCGTTGTAACTGAGCCGGGGCCAGGAAAGGATGCCGGCAGCAAGAAGGAGACCCCAGAGGAGGAGCACCGGCCGGTCGTACCAGGGGCGCCGGCCGGCTGCCGCCGCCACTGGTACGGCGGCAGCTGAGCTGGGCGGGTTGTTGGCCGGGCCGGCAATGCTGGGGACAATGGTAGGGATCAGCAGCCAGGCAAAGAGCACCGCCAAAAGGATGCCGGCCAGGGCCAGGGTGGCCATCTGCCGGTGCGAGGCGACCTCGGAAAAGAGGAGGACCACAAAGACCGCCGAGGTGGTCAACACGGCACAGAGAACCGGCCTGGCAAGGTGGCCGAGGATCTGCCGCCGGCCACCCTCCTCCCGGGTAAGGGCCAGGTAGAGGTGGACGGAAAAGTCGACGGCAATGCCCAAAAGGACAATGCCGAAACCGAGGGCAAGGCCACCGAGACCGCCATGGAGCAGGGCCGCCAGGGCAATGGCCGGCGGCGCCGCCAGAAAGGGGACGGCAAAGACCGCCACCGCCCGGATATCGCGCAGGCTGAGGGTGATGAGCAGGATGAGGAGCAGCGAGGCAAGGGGGAGGAGGCGACGCAGGTCGGCGCGAATAATGCGATTGTTGGCCAGGGTGTGGGGCAGGCTGCCGATCACCCGCAGTTCCACCCCGGGGGAGAGGGCGGTTGCCGCCGCCGCACGGAGAGTCCGGTCTATGGCCGTCGCCCCCGCCGCATCGGTGAGGGGCAGCAGCGACTCGGCAAGAAGGAGGGTGCTGCCACCATCGGCACTGACAAAAAAACCATCTTCCACACGCATCCCCGCCGAGCCACGCAGGCTGGCCAGTTTGTTCAGGACCAGGGGGAGGAGGCCGAGAGGGTCGGCACGCAGCTGCTCCTTCATGGCCAGGCCGCTGGGGCTGTTGAGGAGGAGAAAGAGGTGGCGCAGGGCCTCCCGGATCCCTTGCGGGCTGGTCCGGGCCGCCAGCTCTTCGTGGTCGCCGGCATCAAGAAGGAGGGGGAGACTGGGCTGGAGGGTGGCAAACAGTCGACCCTCATAGCCCGCCGGCAGTCGCGAGAGGACGAAGGCAAAGTGGCCACTGGCGGCCAGCAGGCGGCCCAGTTCGGCGGTGCTTTGCTTCAATGCGGCGGCCCCTTCGGCGCCAGCCATGGCGGCGGCGGGGTCGATGCTGAGGGTGATGGTGAGCCGGTCCACCAGCCCCATACGCTGGAGCAGTTCAATATCGCCGCGCAGCGCCTCACCGGGAAGGAGATCGAGGACATTGTCGTTCACCGACAAAGACCAGATGGCCTGTACCCCGAGGGCGGTGAGCGATAAGACCAGCAGCCAGCGAAGAAGAGTGCCCCCGGTCGGCATCATCCCACGCCCCGGCATCATCGCCGGCAGTCGGTGAAGAGGCTGGCCGGCACCTCCGGGTTGCTCTGCAGGGCAGTGAAACGGATCCGCGTCTGGTCGCCGCCCGGTTCACTGATCACCACCTCTGCCGGCTGCCGGGCAGGGGTGGTGAAGGTAATTGCCACCTGGGAGATATGGGCGGCAACCGCCGCATCCGGCTCCACCACCAGGGTGTTCTCCCCCTGCCGGCGAAGCCGGTAGCGCTCGCCGAGAAGCTGGTAGTCGCCTCCGAGCCAGAGCCAGAGCTGGTCGGCGACGGCCCGCATCACCGGATCGGAGGCCAGGGAAAAGGGGCGGGCAACTCCTTCTTCGTCACAGCGCAGGCCGCCTTCTCCGGCAAGGATGAGGACCGAGGCGATCGGCCGGGTAAACTCCCAGCGCAGCCGGTCGGGGCGGACCACGGTGAGCCGGCCGCTGAAAAGCACCGGCTCGGCAAAGATGGCCAGCTGCCGCTCCTGGACAAAGTCGGCGGCAAAGGCCTCCACCTGGTCGGCGGCGGCCTGGATGGCGCCGATAAAGGGGGCCAGCCCGGCATCGGTGGCGGGGTCGGCGGAATCAACGGCAGTGGCGGGATTAGTGTCAACAGCAGGATTGGCGGCAGCAGGATCGGTGACAACGGCGGGATCGGCGGCAGCGGCAGAATCGGCGGCGGCGGAATGAGCGGCAGCGACAGCAGCGGCCGACGCCGGCCGGAAGACGGTACCGGCCAAGAGCAGGCAGCAAAGAAGAGAGCAAAGGAACCGTTCAACCATCGCCGAGATTCTCCCAGATTTTGATCTCGCCCCGGGCAAGGAGGGTGGCGGCGGCATAGACCTCGCCCTCGATCACCCGTACCGCACCGAATTCAAAAACCTTGCGGATTTCAATGCGCAGTTCGCCAGCCGCCGCCAAGGGGTGGAGGGTGAAACTGTCCACCCCCACCAGCATCCCATCCCGGGGGACCACCCCGGCGCACCAGCAGTCGTAGCCGTTGGCCAGGGCGGTGGTCTGAGCGATCAGTTCAATAAAGTATTCCGGCAGGACCTGCCCGTCGGCGACCCAGACACCGGCAACCGGCAGGGTGGCGACGGCGGTGGCCCTGTCGCCGGCGCGGGCGGTGAGGCCGGCCACCAGCAGCATCGGCGGGCGGTGGATGAGGAGGGCCTTGGCCGCCATGGGGAGCCCGGGCAGTCCCGGTAGACCGGGCTGGCGGCCGGCAGTATGGTCGGATGCAACCATCATCTTCTCCCGTTGCCTCTACATGTGCATGCCGCCGTTCACCCCGATCACCTGACCGGTGAGGTAGCCGGCGGCATCACTGAGGAGAAAGCGGACCACGCCGCTCACCTCCTCCACCCGGCCGACCCGGCCAAGGGGGATGAGGGGCAGAATCTTCTCCAGCGGCAATCCGGCAATCATCTCGGTATCGATTAGCCCCGGGGAGACCACGTTGACCAGGATATTGCGTCGGCCCAACTCCCGCGCCAAGGCCTTCACCGCCCCGATCAGCCCAGCCTTGGCGGCGGCATAGTTGACCTGGCCGGCCTGGCCGGTCTCGGCGGCAATGGAACCGATGGCGACAATCCGCCCTTCACGGCGGCCGAGCATCAGCTTGGTGAGCATGCGGGCCAGGATGAAAAAGCCGTCGAGGTGGACGGCCAATACCCGGTCCCAGTCCTCCCGGGGCATCAGGGCGAGCACCCCGTCACGGGTTACCCCGGCGTTGTGGACAAGGGCATAGGGGACGGTCTCGGCCAGCAGCGGCAGAAGGGCCGCCTCCGCCGCCGCCGCATCGGCGACATCGAAGGGGAGGAGGGTACAGCGGCCACCGTGGGCAACCACCCGTTCCGCCACCGCCTGCGCCGCCGCCGTAGCGCTGTGGTAGTTCAGCCAGATATCGTAGCCGGCGGCGGCCAGATCAACGGCGATTGCCGCGCCAATCCCTCGGCTGGCACCGCTCACCAGCACTGTTTTTCGTTCACCCATCGACTAGCCCACCTCCCCTGGTCCGAGTCCATTGCCGCTCTCCAGTCGGAAGGCCAGCTGCCCCCAGGGGGCCTCCAGCCGGTAGGCCCTCCCCTCTCCGGTAACCATGGCATCCCTGCCGAGATCGGCGGTGACCGCCATCGCCGCCGCCAGGGGGTGCACCATCTCCTGCCCCACCCCGCCGCAGAAAAGCCGTTCCCCTCCTCGCAGCAGGGCCAGTGGTTCGAGAGGCCGGTCGGTCAGGCTGAGGTCGACCAGAAGCGGGCCGTTGCCCGTCGCCGAGAGCAGCCAGCAGACCACCCCCGGCGGCCAGGCGCCGCCGCCCACCAGCCGCTGCCGGGCCTCGGCAAGCAGCTCGCTGTAGCCCTCCACCTGCAGGACCAGGCAGTGGCGCAGGTTCCCGGCGGCCACTGCCGCCGCCCCCTCGGCCAGGGCCCGGAAGAAGGGGAAGGAAAAATCGGTGAGGGTGAGGGCGGCGCCATGGATACCAAAAACGGTGGCGATGTAGCCGGCGGCGGCGTTGAAAACCGAATGGGAAAAGAGGGTAGGCGAGGTCTGCTGGCCGTCGACAATCTGTTCGAGGACGGCGAAATTGGTCTCCATGGTGCCGTAGGCGGTGGCCAGGATAAGGCCGTAGCCGGCCGCCTCGCTCTCCACCGCCGTGGTCCGCTCGAGGACCGCCGCCGCCGCTGCCACGCCGAGGCGGGTGAAGGCATCGGCCCGACGGAGTTTGCCGAGAAGGGGCGGCGGCAGGGCCAACTCGCTGAGCGGCACCTGGTACCAGGCGGCCAGGTGAACCGTCATCACTCTCCCCCTTCGATGATCAGGGCGGCATTGCTGCCGCCGAAGGCAAGGCTCTGGCTCAACCCGATCCGCCCGGCCAGGGAAACCTCTTCCCCCTCGGCAAGGACCGGATAGGCCAGCTGCGGATCGGGGTCGCTGCAACCGATGGTCCCGCGCAGTCGACCGGCCCTGAGGGCCAGCAGGGTGAGCACCGCCTCGATCGCCCCGGCCGCCCCCAGGGTATGGCCGGTGGCACCCTTGGTGGAGACCACCGGTCGATCGGCCAGACCGAGGGCGTGGAGGGCCCGGCACTCGGCCTGGTCGTTGGCGGCGGTGCCGGTGCCGTGGGCGTTGACCATGGCCAGTTGGCCTTGCACCAGCCCGGCCTCGGCCAGGGCCCGGCCGACCGCCTGCTGCAGCCCCCGCCCTTCCGGATGGGGGGCAGTGGGGTGGTGGGCGTCGCCGGCGATGCCGTAGCCCAAGAGCCGCCCGTGGCGCCGGCCACCCCGGGCCCGAAGATCCTCATCCCGTTCGAGCACCAGCGCCGCCGCCCCCTCGCCGAGGTTCAACCCCCGCCGTTGCCGGTCAAAGGGGCGACAGGGCTCTTCCGCCACCAGCATCAGGCTCTTGAAGCCATGGCAGGCCACCCGTGACAGTTCGTCGGCACCGCCGGCAATGGCCAGATCACAGCGCCCCTGACGCAGCCAGGCGGCGGCCAGGCCAATGGCATCGGCACCGGAGGCGCAGGCGTTGACCACCACCGCCCGCGGCCCATGCAGGCCGAGAAGCCCCTGCAGACAGGTGGCAAGATTGGCCCCGAGGTAGTTGCTCACCGGGCCGGTCTCCGGCCGCTCTCCCTGCCGCCAGCGGCGGTAGTACTCCTCGTTATGAAAGCTGCAGCCGACCGTGGTCCCCATGGCTATGCCCACCCGTTTTTCGGCAAGTTCCGCCGTCGGCAAAGCGGCGTGGGCCAACGCCTCGAGCACCGCCTGCAGGGCCAGGTGGAGAGTGCGGTTGGCAAGCGCCACCGCCGGCCTGAGGTCGGCAGTGGCCACCCGGAAACAGGGGGCGGTGAAGGGGGGAGGGAAAAAGTCGGCGCCGACCGCTTCCGGCCGGGCATGGCCGGCCAAGAGGGCCCGCTCCGCCGCCAGGGCCGTGCCACCGGCGGCACAGACCAGGCCATAACCGCTGATTGCCACCGGCCCGCTCAGCATCGTTTTACCAGCCGCCCGTCGCACCGTTCCCATTGTCCTCGCCGACCGGCCCGTCCCACCCCTTGTTTTGGGCCTGGCCCAGACAGACTGCCGGGCAAAGTTGCAGGCAGAGTTCCGGGCAGACGGCGGTACAGGCTCTGCGACATACTGCGGGGCAAGCTCCGGGGCAAACTATCTGACAAGGGTGACCACCGTCCCCTTCAGGGCCACATTGACCACCGCCGTGCCGGCCAGACACTGAAACTCGCTGTCGCTGGAACTCTCCACATCCTTGATATTGGAGACGATATTGACCACCGCATTGCCCCCCTCCCGCTCGGCCCGGTCACGCAGGGAGACCAGCGCCGAGGCCATCGCCCAGGCGCAGGCATCCTCGCGGGTCTTGCCCAGGGCGTTGGTCCGTTTGCTGGTCTTGAAGGTTCCAAGACTCTTGGCCACCGGCGGGTGGCTCTGGTTTCCCCAGTAGAAGGTAACGCTGTCGGAAAAGAGTTCTCTGATCCGCTCAGCCTGCATGGTCTCATCCACCGGGTAGTATACCCGGACATCGGCCGCCTGGGCTGTCGACACCACCACAAGCAACACCATGAGGGCAGCGAACACCGCCCCGGCAGCAAACCCTGACTTCCCCACTCTTCCTGTCGATCTTGTCATCTCTCTTCTCCTTTTTCGGCCTGATCGCCCGGGACATTCCCGGACGTCCTCTTTGTTTTCCCTACGCCCGATGCTCAAAAATATAAGCAGCCAAAGCCTCAATGGAAGCAAAGGCCTTGCGGCCCTCTTCCATGTCGGCAATCTGCACCCCGAAATGCTTCTGAATGAGAACGACCAGTTCCACCGCATCAAGGGAGTCGAGGCCGAGCCCCTCGCCGAAGAGCGGTTCGCTGTCGCTGATCTCTTCCGCCTTTACCCCTTGCAGTTTCAGGTCGTTGACCAGAATCTCCTTAATCTTGGTTTTTGTTGCGTCCATCTTCTCCCCTGCTGTTGTCTTGGAACGTGGTTGAGTTGCCGGTTGGTCGGTTTTGTCTTCGCTTGCTGCTCTTTTCGCTGCACCCCGCTGCACCCTGCAGCACCCTGCAGCACACATTGGCTGCCATCTTCCGGAAAATTTCGGAAAGAGAGCCAGCCAGGCGGACATGGTACCGGATATAGTCTATTGCCGCCAGAAATTATAGAAATTATACCACTGGTACGGGTGGTGGTGGAGGAACTCCTCGAGGGCCCGGGAAAACCGCCCGGCACAGTCGGCCAGCATCGCCGGTCGTTCCGCCCGCCCCACCTGAGCCGGCAGGATATCTTCCCAGAACTGCAGCCGGCAACGGCCATGGCCGCTCTGGGCGGCAAGGAGGACCAGGACCGGTGCCCCGGCCATGGCCGCCAACTGGTAGGCGGCCACCGGCAGCCGCACCGGCGTGGCGAAAAAGTCGACGGTGGCCGCCGGTCCACCCACATAGCGGTCTCCCATGATGGTGACCACCTCCCCCCGCTGCAGGGCCGCCAGGGCCTCGACCATGCCGCCGAAGTCGCCCTCGGCATTGATGAGCGAAAAAGGGGGAGGGCCGGGGCGGAGATCAAAAAAATGTTTGGCCGCCGCCTGCTGGTCATAGCGCATGATGGCATGGACCGGCACCGGCAGTTCGCCGAGATGGGCCAGGGCCGACTGCCAGTTGCCGACGTGGGCGGTGAGCAGCACCACCCCTTTACCCCGGGCGATGGCCGCGGCGAGACGGTCCCGGTGGGGAAAGTCGCTCTTTAACCTGGCCTGGCGATCGACTCCCAGCCAGCCCCGCTCCACCAGCACCAGACCGAAGGAGAAGAGGTTGTAGAAGGTGTGCCGCCAGAGGGCGAACCGACCGGCACCGGGAAAGCGGCGGCGCAGATAGTGGCGGCTGAGCCGGTGGATCCGCCGGCTGCCGAGGAGGTAGCAGCCCATCACCGGCGCCAGCAGGGCTATCCCGCCCCGGTGGCCGAAGAGGCGCATCGAGAGATAAAAAAACCAGTGGCCGAGCCCCTCCAGCCGCTTCGCCAACCCCCTGCCGCCGCCACTCCCGCCACTCTCTCCGCTCTCATGGCTCTCCCCGCTCAAACCACTCTCCTCGCTCCCTCGGCGCAAACCACTCTCCCCGCTCCGGCCGCTTACGCCGCTCAGCGCGGCGCCGTCTGCCTCGCCGTCCGCACCGCCTTCCGCCCCGCCATCCCCGCCGCCGTATAGCCTCCCCCGCCGCAGCTGCAGCCGGCGGCTGCCCCAGTAGACCAGCCCGCCGCCGACAAAGCCGAGCAGTGGCCCGACCAGCAGGCTGCCGAGAAACCAGTCAAAGAGTCGCTGGTGGATCTCCAGCAGCCACCTCTGCCAGGAGAGATCGAGGATCAGTTCACCCCGACGGAGAAAAGAGCCCACCTCGATACAGAGGACCGGCACCAGGGGCGGCATGCAGAACTGACTGGCCGCCACCGCCGCCACGCTGTTGACATGGAGGCGGCAGGAGAAATAGATAACCACCACGGTGTGCACGCCAATGAGCGGCAGGGCGCCGAGAAAGATCCCCAGCCACACTGCCACCGCCAGCCAGAAGGGGGAGCTGTGCTCACCGGTGAGCCGTTTCAGGGTCTGCCAGGGTTTTTTCGCTGTCGCCACCGCCGCAGTAGCCCCCCGGGGAGGCGGCGGCACCACTCGCGGATGGGGCAGGGGAAGAAGGCAGCGGCAGAAGAGAAGGGTATGGAGCCGGGTGAGGCGCCAGTTGTCCACCACCCCGCGGAAATGGCTCACCCGGTCGCCGGCCGGCGGGTAGTGGACCGAGACCGGTACCGAGCGGACGTCAAGACCGGCCCAGACCGCCTTGACCACCACCTCCACCTCGAAGTCGTAGCGGCTGCGGGAAAGCGGCAGGGCGAGCAGCTCCGGCAGGGGGTAGAGACGAAGACCGCTCTGGGTGTCGGCCAGATCGGCACCGCACTCCAGACGGACCCAGAAGTTGGAAAAGGCCCGGCCAAAAAGGCTCGACTTCGGCACCGTCGGTTCCACCATCTGCCGGGCCCCGATGATGATGGCCGGCCAGGCCCCGGCGGCGGCCTCGGCCAGCAGACGAAGGGCATCGGCCGGGTCGTGCTGGCCGTCGGCATCGACACTGACCATCGCCCGATAGCCCTGCTCGGCGGCCAAGCGGGCGGCGGTGAGCAGGGCCGCCCCCTTGCCCCGGTTCTCCGGCAGACGGTGGACGACGCAGTCCAGTTGCTCGAGCCCCTCGCTGCCGCCATCATTGGAGCCATCGTCGACCACCAGCACCGGCAGGCCGGTGGCCAAGGCCGCCCGGACCACGCCGCTGAGGGTAGCGCCGTGGTTGTAGACCGGAACCACCAGCAGCACCGGCAAGGGTCCGGCGCTTGACTCCGCCCCTAGCGACGGGTCCTTTTTTTCAGGATCAGGTCCCATAGTGGCCCGACACAGCCGATTTTATGCAGATCGATAATCCGCTGGGAAAACTCGTGACAGGGGTAGATCCGGTCGAGCCGGCCGGCAAAGGCCCGGCGGATCGCTCCGGTCACCTCCTCCTGACTGACCTGCGGCGAGAAGTAGAACTGCGGGGTAAGCAGGGACGTGTCGGCGGCGATCACCCCATCGGCCAGGGCCCGGGCATGGATACCGGTGCCGGGCAGGATGCGGATGCCGGCAAAGGCGAAGACCACGCACTGCTCCAGCCGGTCAAGGTTGGCCAACCCCTCGCTAAGGGTCTCGGCGTTCTCGTCCGGGCCGCCAAACATCACGAAGTGGGCACAGGCCAGCCCCGCCGCCACCACCTGCCGGTGTACCTCGAGAACCTCGGCGAAGGTGAAGCTCTTGCCGATGCCGGCGAGGGTCCGGTCACAGGCGGCATCGGTACCGAGTTCCATGGCGGCCAGACCGGCCCGCTGGAGGAGACGGAGGGCCTCCGGGGGGAGACCCTGGGGGCGGAAGAAGGCGCACCAGGGGAGGGTGTTGCCGTGGCGGATGAGCGCCTCGGCAACTTCCAGATAGTGGCCCTGGCTGTCGTTGAAAAAGGAGTCGGCAAAAAAGATGTAGCGTGCCCCGCACTGGTCACGCAGCCGGTTCACCTCTTCGGCCACCGCCGCCGGCTCCCGGAAACGGAGGGTGCGCCCCTCGATTTGCGGATAGGAGCAGTACTGGCAGGCGTAGGGGCAGCCCCTCTTGGTCTGCACGTTGAGCATGCCGCCGTGGCGGAGATAGTAGTCGGCGGTGGAGGCGGAGAGGGTCGACGGCTGCCAGAGCCCGGCGAGCGGCCGGGCCCGGAAGATCCTCTCCAGCGGCGGCCGGCCGGCGGCAAGCTCCCCGGCCAGCCAGGGGAGCAGCTCCTCCCCCTCCCCCACCACGCCAAAGTCGGCACCGAGCAGGTCCATCAGTTCACCTGGCATGATCGAGAAGGCCGGCCCGCCCAGGACCAACGGGGCATCACTGTGGGCGCGGATCAGGTCGACAGTGGTGGCAATGGCGGCCAGGTACTCCTCGTGGGCGGCACTGTCCACCGAATCGAGATTGCGGATCGATACCCCGACCAGGTCGAAACGGCCGCCGGCGAGAAGAAGGGCCAGAGCGGGGTGGCCGCCGTCGGCGAGCAGATCGAAGTGGCTGGCCCGGTGCCCCGCCTCTCTCAGGGCGGTGACCAGACAGGCGGCGCCGAGAGGGTAGACCGGGTAGGGGGTGACCACCTGGTTGGCGGAGACGATCAGGCACTCCGCAACCGGCCGGTTCAGGCTCGTCGCCATAGTCGCTCCTCGGCCAGACGGTGCGGCCGGTAGCTGCCATCGGCGATCTCTTTTTTCACCACCTCGGTAAAGAGCCGGGCCATCCGCAGGCTCTGCGGCATCTCCCGGTAAAAGGCCTGCCAGGCATAGGCGTACATCTCCTGCAGGGTCTCAGGAGACATCTGTTTGGGCTGAAACACCACCTCGGCAGTGGTGTAGCGGCCCCAGTCACGGTGGAGGATTCGACCCTCGGCGGCATAGCGGGCGGTGACCGGGGTATGCGGGAAGGGGGTCAGGATGGAGAATTCGGCCATATCGACATCGATCTCCAGGAGAAAGTCGACCAGCCGGCGGATGGAGTCGGCATCCTGGTTATCGGTGCCGAGCAGCACCGCCGCCTCCACCCCGATGCCGTGCTCCTTGAGCCGGCCGACCCGTTCACGGATCACCGCCGAGGTGTCGAAGACCGCCTGGTAGACATACCAGCAGCCGGCCTCGGCGGCGGCGGCAAGCACCTCGTCGTCGTCGAGGATCGGGTGGCTGATCCACTTCTTTTTCAGGGGCTTCAAGGCGGCGAAAAGCTCCAGCAGCCAAGCACGGTCCTGGGCCAGGCTGTTGTCCACCAGAAAGAGGCGGTTGTTGTCGATCCCCTCGATCTCCTCGACCACCCGGGCTATGGGGCGGGGACGGAACTTCTGGCCACCGAGGAAGGCGGTGGCACAGGGAAAGCAGTTGAACCGGCAGCCCCGGGAGGCGTGGACCAGGTCGACCATCGGTACGCCGCGGTAGCGGTAGCGGGGCCGGTTGAGAATCTCCCGCCGGGCCGGGCCGACACTCTCTATGGGGGGGAAGTCGAGGAAGTAGTCGTAGCGAGGGTGGAGGCGGCCGGCGAAGTGGTCGGCGAGGAGACCGGCCAGCCGGCCAGCCTCACACTCGCCGAGAAAGAGGCTGTCGACAAAGCCGGCAACCTCTTCAGCATGGAGCATGGCGGCGATGCCGCCGGCCACCACGGTTACCCCAAGAGCCCGGTATTTCTCGGCAATGGCCCGGCCGCGGGGCAGCTGGCAGGTGAGCATCATCGAGAGGAGGACGATATCGGTGGCGGCGGCAAAATCGATGGCATCGACATTTTCGTCGACAAAGAGGAGCCGGTACTCGGCCGGTACCGAGGCGGCGACACAGACCGGCCCGTGTGGTGGCAAATGGAACTCGGTCTGCTCAGGGATCTTCTGCCAGCGTGGGTAGACCAGGGTGACTGTCGGCATGTCGTTCCAGCATGGTTGAGGGTTTTTTTTGGTCCGGCCGGGCGATGCACTGGGCGGGGGCTGGCGGCAGCAAAGGCGTTCAGCGCTGTACGTCCACCCCTTTCAGCCAGCAGAGGGGGTCTTCGGCGAGGTAGTCTCCGGTCACCTGAAAGGCATGACCGCGACAGCCGTAACAGTGGTCGAGGAGTGCACAGTGGCGGCAGCGCCCCTTGATGGTCTCGCGGATGTTGCGCAATTCGGCGATCACCGGGCTGGTCGCCAGGATCTCGGCCAGCGGCCGGTTGCGGATGTTGCCCACCGCCACACTCACTCCGGGACAGGGGTGGACCTCGCCGGTGGCGGTGACCGTACAGGAGTACTCGTGGCGGGCACACTGGGAGGCGACCAGGGGCGGGTGGGGCCGCCAGCTGCAGCCGAATTCCTCACGGTCGATACGGGCCAGTTCCTCGAAGAGGGTGCGGATCTCTTCCTCGCTCACCGCCAGCTCCGGGTGTTCGGTGGCCCGCCCCTGGCTGGTCATCGCCTCGACGTAGGGCATGATCTTCTGCCGCCGGGCCCAGCGCCAGAGCTCCGGCAACTCCTGGTAATTCTGCCGGCAGATGATCGTCTCCACCCCGAGGGTGTGCTCCGGGCCTGGATAGCCGGCTTCTTTCAGGGCGGCGAGGGCCCGCTCGATGGCCGCCAGGGTACCGGACCGGCCGGCAAGATGGTCCTGGACCTCGGCCAGTCGGCTGTTCATCTTCAACACCACCCCGATCCCAAGGGTAAAGAGGCGACCAGCCACCTCCGGGGTGAGCAGCAGGCCGTTGGTGAAGAGGTCGGCGGCCAGCCCCCGGCCGCGGATCGCCTCGATGACCTCGAAGAGCTGCGGGTAGACAAGGGGCTCACCGCCACCGAGAACGATGATCTTCTTCACCCCGAGGCCCTCGGCCTGGGCCACCACGTCGACAATCTCGTCGAGGCTGAGCTCGCCCTCCAGGGGCTGGCCGGAGGAGGCATAACAGTAGATGCAGCGCAGGTTGCAGGCCCGGGAGAGCTCCAACTCCAGGGAGAGCAGCCCACCGGCGGCCCTGGCCGCAGCAATTTCTTCGGGGGAGAACTCCATCCCCAGTTGCTCACCCAGACAACTCATCGCCTCTCAACACCCCTCTTCTACTACCGGCGCCGCCGGCGGACTGGTTCACTCTTTCCCCCCGGAGGGGCATCTTCGCGCCGGGCAGATCGCCGCACCATGGAGACCTGCCCGGCGAGGTTGGCCAAGGTCGGCAAAATGGCCTCGTTGGCGCAGACAGCCTTCGATACCTTTCCAGGCCTCTTCCCGCAGCCGCCGCACCGCCTCTTCTCCCTCCCCTTCCGGGTAGAGGGGGGCCAGGATATGCAGAGAGATCCTGGCCGGGTTGAGCAGACGCTGGCCCGGAGGCAGGACCTGGCCCGAGCCGATGATGCAGACCGGAATCACCGGCCGGCCAGTCTCCACGGCCAGCCGGAAGGCACCGTTTTTGAAGCGGGCCAGCCGGCCGTCCCGGGAGCGGTGCCCCTCCGGCCAGATGATCAGTGAACTGCCGGCGGCCAGAAGCTGCCGCCCCTTCCCGGCAATCTCCGGCCAGCCCCCATCGGCGTTGGCGTAGCCGGCCAGCCGCATGAAGAAATTGTAGACCGGAATGCGGAACGGCCAGGAGGTGACAAAGCTGTTTTCGACGGCGATGGTGCCGAACAGATAGGGATCGATAGCCGAATTATGGTTGGCGACGAAGATCGCCGGCGTCGGCAGGCCGGCGGCCGGGATGTGGAGGCGGACCGGGGCAAAAAAGGGGACCAGCCGGACCAGTACCCAGCCGTATACCCGGATCGCCCGCCGCATGGTCGTGGCCACGCCGCGGCCGTGAAGGAGCCGGCCGCCGAGAAGAATGGCCGGGACCAGGGCCAGCCCAAGCAGGGTAACCAGCAGAAAGGCCGGCCAGCAGTAGAGGTTGAGAAGGATTTTTTTCAACGTTCCGCAGCCTGCAGCCGGAGAAGGAACTGGAAGAGGTCCTCCATGGTCCGGATCGAGCGCAGGGCCTCCTCGTCGGTCAGCTTCATCCCGAATGTCTTCTCCAGCACCACCACCATGTCCACCGCATCCAGGCTGTCGAGGCCAAGGTCTTCGTAGAGGGTCGCCTCCGGAACCATCTTCTCCGGGTCGAGTTCAAACTCCTCGGCCAGCACCTCGACCACCCTGCGGCGCAGCGCGTCCTCTGCTTCCATCAACCAACTCTCCTTATGGCCAAAGAGGTATTTATCCCCCCCAGGGCAAAATTGTTTTTCAGCACCGTCTCCAGCCTGGCGGGCTGCATGGTGGTGACCAGATTGGCGACCGCACAGCGTTGGTCGATGTGCTCCAGATTACGGGTCGGGATCAGCTGTTGGCGGGCAAACATCTCGAGCACCACCATCAGTTCCAGAACCCCGGCGGCCCCCAGTGTGTGGCCTATATGCCCTTTCAGGGAACTGACCGGGGTGCGGCCATCCACCGCCGCCACAATCGCCGAGGCCTCGGCGATATCGCCCAGTTCGGTGCCGGTGGCGTGGGCGTTGACATAGTCGATATCAGCGGCGGCCAGGCCGGCCTCGCCCATCGCCCGAAGCATCGCCAGGGCCATGGACTCCTTGTCCGGATTGGCGATATGGCCGCTGTCGTTGACATTGCCGAAGCCGACGATCTCGCCGTGGATCGCGGCCCCCCGGGCCAGGGCCCGCTGCCGCTCCTCGAGCACCAGGATGCCACTGCCGCCGCCACAGACCACCCCGTCACGGTCGCGATCGAAGGGGCGGCAGGCCGACTCCGGCCGGTGGTTGCCGGTGGAGGCGGCCCGGAGCAGGTCGAAGACGCCGGTCACCGAGGGGTGCACCTCGTCGGCACCGCCGCAGAGCATCACCTGCTGCCGACCGGCGCGGACCAGCAGGTAGCCAAGGCCGATGGCCTGGGAGGAGGAGGTGCAGGCACTGACCGGTGCCCACTGTTCACCGCGAATCCCCAGGGCGAGACAGACATTGGCGGCACAACTGTGCCCCATCATCTTGAAAAACTCCCCCGATTTGATGTGGGAGATCGACCTTTCACTCAGGTAGCGGCCATAAAAATCTTCCAGGGCCATGGCGCTGCCGGTGGTCGAACCAATGGCCACCCCGGCCTCGCCGGAGGCGAGCAACTCGCTGCCCAAGGTGGCGTCGGCGATCGCCTCCTTTGCCGCCAGAGTGGCATAGATGGCCATCGGACCCATAGTCCGACGGACCGACCTGGGCAGGAGGGAGCGGCTGTCCAGTTCGGGAACCGGGGCGGCAATGCGGCTGTTCAGGCCACTCACCTCCTGCCACTCGGTCATTGCCCGGACCGCCGAGCGCCCCTGCCAGATCGCCGACAGCAGGCGGGGGACCCCCAGCCCGAAGGGGGAAACCGCCCCCCTGCCGGTAATCACCACCCTTTTCAGCGACATCGTACCACGTCCTGCCAGAGCTGTTCCAGCCCGAGAATCTCCCCGGCGGCAATCAACCCGGAGATGGAGGCCCCGGCAACCCCGGTCATCACCGTCGACTGGCCGGCAAGGAAAAGGCCGGGGAGGCGGGTCCGCACCTCGGGATTATACTGTCCCAGGCAATGCATCGCCCCGTAGGCACAGCCTTCCGGCGCTCCCAGTTCATCCCGGAAGGTGAGCGGCGTCCCCACTGCCAGTGGCCGGATGGTACCGCTCACTGCACCCCATCGCTTTTCTGCCACCCCGATCATCTCTTCGGCCACCCTTGCCTTATAGTGCTCGTAGCCGGGGGGGCGCCGCCCCGACGAACTCTGTTCGAACTGACGCACCTCCTGCCAATAGCCAAGACCGAGCAATATAATGCCATTTCGACCCTGGTGCAACAGTTCATCGGCAGCGGTCCGGGTGCCGGTCATCATCATCGGTCGGCGTTGCCGGGGGGTCTCCGGGTCGGCGGAGAGGATATCGCCGGAACCGGGAAGAAGGTAATAATTCAGAGGGCCCTGGTGGATATCCAACTCCCGTTCGCCCTCGGCAAAGACGGCAAAGAGCGACAGGCTGTTGGCCAGGCCGGCCAGACGGTGCCAATAGGCGGGACGGAAGAGCGATGCCGGCACCCGGCCCATCAGGGTGGCCGGGTGGCCGGTGTAGATCACCTGGTCGGCGGCCACTCTTTCGCCACCGGCCAACTCCACCCCCACCACCTTTTCCCCCTCGACCAGTACCTGCTCGACACTCTCGCCGGAACGCATTTCCACGCCGGATGCGGCCAGTACCGCCAGAAAGGCATCGACCAGGCTCTGCCCGCCACCATCCAGGGTATAGGCGCCGCTATAGTAGCCGTGTGCGACCAGGGCATGGACCTCGAGAGAGGCCTGGCTCTGCGGTACCCCATAGAGAAAGCCGGGGGCGGCGAGAACCGCCCGCAGGTAGCGGTCACCGATATGCCGGACAAGGAATTCGGCCAGGGAGGTGGGACGGTTCTTGTAGCCGCGCAGGAAGGGGAGAAGTGGCTGCTCAGGGTGGTAAAAGGGGACGTCGGCACAGATCTGCCGTACCGCCGCCAGATAGGTGTCGATCCCGGCCCGCTCGGCCGGAAAATGCTGCCGCAGTTCCTCCGCCAGGCGGGGGTAGCTGAAGTACCCGCGCACCGCCGGAGTCCGGTCGGTGAATTCAAAGCGGTCGTGCCCCTCAGAGCCCAGGGGGAGCACCCGCAGCCTTGGGCGGATCGCACAGTACGACCAGATCAGGTCAAGAATCTCACCGCTGCCGGCGCAGCCGGTGTAGTGGAAGCCGACATCAAAGGCGATTTTTTTCCGCTTGAACTGACGCAGGGCGCCGCCGAATTCCGGCTGTCGCTCAATCAGCAGCACCTGCCGGCCATTTTTGGCCAGGATGGCGGCGGCGGTCAAGGCCGACACGCCGCTGCCGACCACCACCACCCTCATCGCCAGTCATTCCGGCGCTGAGGGCGATAGCGGCAGCGCCCTACTGGTCCGGACACGAGCCGCACCGTTTTCCCCCTTTACGGAATTTCTGGCAGCATCTCTTCTTTTCCCCCTCCTTTTTCACCTTTTTGTCCTTCTTCTCTTTCTTTTTTTCTTTCTTCTTTTCTTTTTTCTTTTCTTTCTTCTTTGCTTTTTTCTTTTCCTTTCTTTCACCCTTCTTTCCGGCCATGCCCCCCTCCTTCTGTCGTCTGTGTCCAGGCTGGCGTACCATCCCGGAGCGGATGTCAGGTGTTACTGTATCTCGGCAGATTTCTCTACATCTTTCCATAGCTCCAGATAGGCCAGGGCGGCCCGGTCACGGGGGGCATAGCTGAGCAGAGGGGCGCGGTGGACCCCCATCTTCTCCACCTCGGTGGAGAAGGGGATGGCACTGCCCAGCAGGGCGGGGTAGTCGGCGCGCAGGCTGAGAATAGTCTCCCGGTGCAGTTTCTTGTTGCTCTGCACCATCGAGCAGAAGGGGACGATCTTTTTCCGCTTCAACCCCTGTCGACGAAAAAAATCCACCAGCTGCTCCAGGCTGCGCACCGAGAGGATGGTGGGGATGACCGGCACCAGGATGGTGTCGGCGGCACGGAAGACATTTTCCGAGAGCAGGGAGATATTGGGCGGACAGTCGAGAATGGCCACCTCGTAGTCACTGTCGATCTTCCCCAGGGCCTTCTTCAACCGGGAACGGCGGTGTTTCATCCGGGAGAGGAAGATATCGAAGTCACGATAGCTGAGATTTGCCGGCAAGAGATCAAGACCGGGGTAATCGCTGCCGCGGATCGCCTCGAGAAGGTTTTTCACATCTTCGAAAAAGGCCTTTTTCTCGAGCTTTTTTGATGGTTTGACCCGAAAATAGAAGCCGGCCGCCGCCTGCGGGTCGAGGTCGCAGAGCAGGGTCCGCCGACCACTCATGGCGCTGGCATAGGCCAGGTTGACCGAAGCGGCGGTCTTGCCGACCCCACCCTTACTGCTGTAGCAGGCGATGATCCTCATCACTGTTCTCCTCGTCGGGGGGGAAAAGCCGTTGTACCGCTGCCCTCGTCTCGACTCCGTCGAAACGGGCGAAATTTTTTACCACCTGGGCCCGCTCCTCCCGTTGCTGTCGGTAAAGCATCGCCTGCAGAGCCCCCACTGCCCGGGCCACTTCAACACCGCTGCCAGTGGCGATGCCGCCTGCCGCCAGCGGCAGGTTGCCGAGGAACTGCTGTTGCACCGAATAATCGTTGAAGCGACCAAGGTTGTCCTGCAGCCGTTTCAACGGCTTGATGAGCGGCTCCAACTCGCCGGCGGCAAAGAGCGGCGTGAAGAATTCGAGGAGATAGCGGAGTTTTTTGCAATGGATCCGCAAACGATGGATCGCCGCATCGTCGGTCTCAGCATCGATCCGCCGGGCCGCCCGGCAGAGCTTGCGGTAGCGCTTGCCCACCAGCCGGCAGGCATAGGCCAGGGATGGTTCGCGGCCGGTCGGGCCGATGGCCGGACCGGCTCCTTCGAGAAAGAGTTTTTCCAGGCGCCGGATCCGCCGCAGGTAGTCACGGCCGGCAAAATACCGGCAGACCTCGGCCAGTTCCTGCCGGCGGAGTTCGCCGATATGGGCAAAGAGGGCCTCCAGACCGGGGTGGATTGCCGGCGGCACCAGCTGCCGGTAGGCCTGGCGCTGGAGCAGGTAGACGTCGAGGTCGCGCAACCGATTGGTGTTCTGCATCAGGGCGGCGCACTCGCTTTTCAGCCGGGTGGTGGCCGCCGGGCTGTAGACGCCGACAAAGAGGCTGAGCAGGGAGCGGACCTTGCGCAGACTGACCCGGAAGTCGTGGAGAAATTCGCTGTCGTGGTCGGCCAGGATACCCTCTTCGTTGGCCCGGGCCACCCGGATACAGGCGGCGATGATCAGGCCGGCGCTTTGTGCCGCCGGCATCTCCACCGACAGCTCGACGGCCGGTTTGCTCTGGTAGCCGCGCGGGATGAGACCGAGGCCGGAATAGACCGCCGGCGAGCCGCCGCAGGGGCGGGCATCGAGGCGGGACCAGGCAGCCAGCAGGTCGGCGTGGGCCTGGTCGTAGCCGCGCAGCGCCGCACTCATCCAGAGACGGAGCACACGGCGACCACGGCCGAGGCGCAGCTGCTGCAGGCGAGCCTGAATCTTCCCCTCGTCGTCGGCAATGGTCCCCTGCTGCCACTGCAGCGTCACCGTCGCCACCGGCAACAGGGCGCGCAGCGGCGTGAGGCGGGCCAGGGCCGCCTGCACCGGCCCCTCGGCCAGGTCGTCGGCAAAGCGCCAGGGAGTGGGGGCCGGGGCCGGCTGTTCGACGACCAGACCACCGGCCAGATCCACCAGACGCAGCCATTCGGCATCTTCCACCAGCAGGCAATCGGCTTGAAACAGCCGTTCATCGAAGGTGTCCAGAATCCGTCCCGGCCCCTTGCCGGCCGGCACCAGAAGGAGATGCCACTGCCCCGCCGGCGCCAGCATGGCGTGCAGTTTTTTACGGCTGAAGGCGGGTGACAACCAGCAGGCGGATGTTTCCATGGCTTCCCTGACAGAGTGGTATGCTGAATGGGGAGAGGTGGCAAAAGCAACGGCCATGGTGGCATACCTGGCGGCAAAAGTCAACCGAGTCGACGGTCGACGGTCGGCCACCCCCCCGATTATGGGTGACTTTCACGACAGAAATCTGCTACCATGGGGGAATCGGTCCACCATCCCCCCTGCCCCAGGAGAGCCATGAACGTGAAGAGCGCAGCCGCCGGCAGCGGCAAGAGTCCGGAAAGCGGCAAAGAGAGTCTTCCGGCCAACAGCAAAGTGAACAGCCGCCGCAAGAGCAGCCCGAAGGCGGACTCGCCGGCCCCGCCAGCCCCGCCGGCCCCGCCCACCTTCGACCTCCAGTCGTCGGAGTGGTACCTGAACCGAGAGCTGACCTGGCTGGAGTTCAACAAACGGGTGCTCCACGAGGCGGAAGACGAGCGCAACCCCCTTCTTGCCCGGGTCTTTTTCCTGGCGGTGATCGGCTCGAACCTGGACGAGTTCTTCATGAAGAGGATCGGCGGCCTGAAGCAGCAGGTGGGGGCCAGCGTCCGCAGCCCCTCGGTGGACGGCCGCCTGCCCCAGGAACAGATCGACGCCTGCAACCTGGTGGTTCGGGAGATACTCGACCAGCAGCTTCTGCTGGAACAGAAACTCCAGCAGCTGCTGGCCGCCGAGGCGATTCTCCTCTGCCGCTACCAGCAACTGGACCCGGAGGATCGGCAGCTGGTCGACAGCTACTTCCGCGAAGAGATCTACCCCCTGCTCACCCCGCAGGGAATGGATCCGGCCCACCCCTTCCCGTTCATTTCCAACCTCTCGATCAACTTGCTGGTGAGCGTCCGCTACCCGGAGAGCGACCACAGTTTTCTCATCCGCATCAAGATCCCGACCAGTGCCGACGTGCCCCGTTTTGTCCAGGTGGGCAAAAAGCACACCTACATCCTTCTCGAAGACCTGGTCGCCAACAACCTGGAACTGCTCTTTCCCGGCATGGAGGTGGAGAGCTGCGAAACTTTCCGGGTAACCCGCAACGCCATCACCGAGAAGTCGGAGGAGCAGGCCAACGACCTGCTGGTGATGATCGAGTCGGCCCTGCGCGACCGCAAGTTCGCCGAGATCGTCCGGCTCGAGATCGGCCGGGGGATGCAGGACGGGCACCGCGGCAAGCTGGCCGCCGAGCTGGGGGTGGAGGCGGAGACCGACCTCTACGAGGTGGACGGTATCCTCAGCCTGCGCGATCTGATGCAGATTGCCGCCATTGACCGCCCCGATCTCCACTTCCCCCCCCACTACCCGGTGGACAACACCGAACTGCTGGGTGACGACCCGAATATTTTCCACACCATCCGCGATCAGGGCAACATATTCCTCCAGCACCCCTACGAGTCGTTCAGCACCTCGGTGGAGCGCTTCCTCTACGAGGCGAGCAGCGACCCAAAGGTACTGGCGATCAAGATGACCCTCTACCGCACCGCCAAGAACTCGCGCATCATCCAGTACCTGGTGGATGCCGCCCAGAACGGCAAACAGGTGGCGGTGGTGGTCGAGCTGATGGCCCGTTTCGACGAGTCGGCCAACATCCGCTGGGCCGGTTTTCTCGAAGAGGCCGGCATCCACGTCACCTACGGGGTGGTCGGCCTGAAGACCCACTCGAAACTGATCTTCGTCATCCGCAAGGACTACGACGGCCTGCGCCGCTACGCCCATATCGGTACCGGCAACTACCATGCCGGCACCGCCCGCGCCTACGTCGACCTCGGCCTGCTCACCTGTGACCGGGAGATCGCCGCCGACCTCACCGAGCTGTTCAATTACCTGACCAGCGGCTGCACCCCGATGCGCCACTACAACAAGCTGCTCCCCTCCCCCAAGCTCCTGAAAAAGGCCCTGCTCAGCAAGATCAGCCGGGAGATCGGCCACCAGCAGCAGGGGCGGGGCGCCCTCATTCAGTTCAAGACCAACGCCCTTGAGGACCGGGATATCGTCGAGGCGCTCTATCAAGCCTCCCAGGCCGGGGTGCGCATCGATCTGCTGGTCCGCGACAGCTGCCGGCTGCGGCCGGGCATCCCCGGACTGTCGGCGACCGTCCGGGTGGTCTCCCTGGTCGGCCGGTTCCTCGAGCACACCCGTGTCTTCTACTTCAAAAATGACGGCCAGGAAGAGTACTTCATCGGCTCGGCCGACCTGATGAAACGCAACCTGGAAAGCCGGGTGGAGGTCTGTGTGCCGGTGGAATCGCCACGGCACCAGGCCCTGCTCCGCGAGCTGATCGACCTCCAGCTCAACAACACCCGCAACGTCTGGGAGATGGCCAGCGACGGCAGCTACCGTCAGCTCCGTTCCGCCGACGACCGGGAAAATGTCTGCATCCACCAGTTCCTCATCGCCCGGGCGGAAAAGAGGGCCGCCGCCGGCCGGCTGGCCCTGGCAAGGAAAAAGAGCCGAAAAAAGATCACCCTGCCCCGTAAAGTGAAGAAAAAGGCGGAAAAAGAGGGAAAAGCCGGCAAAGAGAGCGAGGTGGAGAAGTAAGGGCAACATGTCGGCAGCCAGCAGGACCAGCCGCTTCACCTGGAGCAGCACCTACCCGGAAAGCACCGCCGCCGAACTCTTTGCCTGGCACAGTCGACAGGGGGCCCTGGAGAGGCTCCTGCCCCCTTGGCAGAAGAACACCATCCTTTCCCGCCAGGGGGGCATCGCCCCCGGCGGCGAGGTCACTTTGCGCCTCCAGGCCGGGCCCATCTCCTTTCACTACCGGGGCCGCCACATCGCCTGGGAACCTGGACGGATGTTCCACGACATCCAGGAGCGGGGCCCCTTTGCCAGTTGGTCGCACCGCCACAGCTTCCACGACTCTCCGGACGGGTCGGTTCTGGAGGATGAGGTGGAGTTCGCCCTCCCCGGCCACCGGCTCCTCCCCGGCTGGTTGCACCGCCTGGTCGACCAAGAGCTGAGCCGGCTTTTCCGCCATCGCCGCGAGGTGCTCCTCGCCGACCTTGCCCTCCACCGCCGCTGTAGCCGGGAACCACTGCGGATCCTGATCAGTGGCGCCAGCGGGGTGCTCGGCCAGCGGCTCTGCCCGCTGTTGACCACCGGCGGACACCGGCTCTTCACCCTGGTCCGCCGGCCACCGAACAGCGCCGACGAGATATTCTGGGAGCCGATGGCCGGCCTCCTCGACCCGGGCAAAATCCCGGCAGTTGACGCGGTGATCCACCTGGCCGGTGAGTATATCGGCCTCCGCCGCTGGAGCGCCAGCGGCAAGGAGCGAGTGCTGACCAGCCGACGGCAAGGAACCGATCTCCTCTGCCGCACCCTGGCCGCCCTGCCACGGCCCCCCCGGGTGCTGCTCTCTGCCTCGGCCACCGGCTACTACGGTGACAGTGGCGGGTCGGAAGTAGCCGAAGAGGCCTCGGCCGGCAGGGATTTCATCTCCTTTGTCTGCCGGCAGTGGGAAGAAGCTACCGCGCCGGCGAAAGCGGCCGGCATCCGTACCGTCACCATGCGGCTGGGGGTGGGTCTCACCCCGCATGCCGGCGGCCTGGCACGGATCCTGGCCACCGGCCCTCTCGGCTACATCCGCCGTTTCGGCCACGGCGATCAGTACATCAGCTGGATCAGCAACGACGACATGGTGGCGGCGATGCTCCACTGCCTGGCCACCCCTTCCCTGGCCGGACCGATCAACATCGTCGCCCCGGAGCCGGTGACCAATGCCGCCTTCATGGCCACCCTTGCCCTGCTCACCGGCCGCCCCCTGCTGCCGCCGCTTCCCGCCCCCTTTTTACGGCTGCTCTATGGACAGATGGCAGCGGAGATAGTATTGTCCGGGTGCCGTGCCTCGTCGCGGAAACTGCAGGACTCCGGCTTCCGTTTCCGCCACCCCACCCTGACAACGGCGCTGGTGAGCCTGCTCGGATTGAGGGGGGAGACGCCGTGAAAGGAAAGGGGACGAACCGGTGAGCAGCCAACTGAAAGCCACCATCTGGCTGATCATGACCACCGCCCTGACCTGCGGCTTTCTCCACCACCTCTTCCCCCCGGCGGTGCTCAACTTCGAGCGGCTGCACATCTTTCTCTTCAATCTCTGCAGCGGCGGCACCCTCCTTATCCACTTCACCGAAAACCGGGGGGAACTCAGCCTCTCCGGGAGGCTCTTCCTCCTCCTCTCCCTTACCTTCGCCTTCTGCGCCTTCATGCACTGGTACCGGCCCACCCTGGTGATTCCGCTGCTCCTGGCGGTAATCATCGAGAGAGTCCGGATCGCCCATTTCGGCAGCTGCCTGCCGAAAAAGCTCTTCCAGCGACGTGAACCCACCGCCGCCAAATTCCACCAGGCCGCACTGCTCTGCCTCTCCCTCGGCCTGGTCATCTCCAGCCTGGCGATCCTCAACGGCGAGTTCGGCCACTGGCTGACCCTGGAAAAGCTCCGCCTCGACACCTTCTTCCTTGGCTTCTCCTTTCCCATCTCGCTGATCAGCATGTCGGCGATCTTCGCCCTCATGCAACCGCACGCCGAACCACGTACCGGCTTTTACAAGAGCCTTTCCTTCTGGCTGATCAACCTCGGGGTGATCATCTTTTTTCTCTTCATCCTCGCCGAGTGGTTCCTCCCCCAAGTGGCCATCGCCACCACCCTCTTTTTCACCGTCCTGCTCGTTCTCTACCTCTACTGGCGGGAGGGTATCCGGCTGCAGGAGAAGGCCTTCCTCACCTCCGGCATCGTCTTTCTGGTGGTCACCTCGATCACCGGCATCCTCTATATCCTTCTCGCCTTTTCCCCCACCTACGACCCGGCAAAAACCCTGCCACTGCTGCGCCTGCACGCCTTTACCGCCCTCTACGGCTGGAATCTCAGCGGCCTGGTGGTGATCAGCCGGCGTGGCGACTTCCCCATTCGTCTCCACTCCCGCTGGGTGATCCTCCTCCACTGGTTCACCGTACTCATCCTCTGCCCGTTGGGCTATTACTCCCCACCGGTGGCGGTACTGGCAGTACTCTGTTACGGCTGGCTGCTGGCCATCCTCCTCTTCAACGACGGCCGGGTCGATGACGGGGTGGTGGCGGCCGACGACCGCATCCTCCATGGCGGCCGCGGTTGAACCGACCGAGCCGACTGGCCGGCCATGGCGGGAATCACCGTGGCCACCGGTTTTGCCATTGACATCTCGACCCTTTCCCGGTAATGCCTGTAGCTTGTCTGGTGGCGCGGCGGCAGTCTTCTGCCGCTTTTTTTATCGGCAGCGGGCGGCCGGCAATCAGTCGCAACTGCATGGCCTTTTGGCATTGCCACCCCACTCCCGGGAGCGTTTCGATCTGCTACTAGCCCCTGCAGCCACAACCTGACTAAAAAATATCCAGCACGGTGGCAAGCTGGTCGGGTATCCAGCACGGTGGCAGGCTGGTCGGCTTTCCCTTCGGCTGCATCGCGTCAGGCCCGGCCCGAGACGGCGAACCGGGCCCGCAGGGTTGCCGACAGGGATGTCGGCAACCGGCAGTCAGGCCAGGGATGGCCTGTCTGCCGGCCCCGCCGGCCGGCCGATCAGGCCGAAGCGCCGCAGCTGAAGGGAAAGCCGACCAGCCGCTAAGCAACCACCTGTACCGATCAGGCCAATGAGCAACAAGGGAAGGCAACCTGTCGCCAGTCGACCACTCGCAACAATCAGGCCAGAGAGCAACAGTTGAAGGAAGGCCGATCAGCAGTCGAGGAAAAAACGACCAGCATTCGAGGAAAAGCGACCAGCTGTCGAGGAAAAGCGACCAGGAGTCGAGGGAAAAGCGACCAGTTGTCGAGGAAAAGCCGAACAACCGTTAACCAACCAGTTCAAGAGAACAAGACGAGTACTCACCATGAGTGAAGAAAACCAGACCCTGGCCCAGCGCCGGGAAAAAGCCGCCGCCCTGGCCGAACTGGGGGTGCAGTTGTACAGCAACAGCTTTCAGCCGAAGCAGCGGATCGCCGAACTGCTGCCGAAAGGCGAGGGGCTCGCCGCCCAGGAGAGCGAGGCGGGCACCCCCCGCTACCGCGTCGCCGGCCGGGTGATGGCCATGCGCAAATTCGGCAAGGCGGCCTTTTGCACCCTCACCGACGCCAGCGGCCAGATCCAGGCCTACATCAAATCGGACATCGTCGGCGAGGCCCTCTTTGACACCTTCCGCAAATGGGATATCGGCGACATCGTCGGCATCGAGGGACACCTCTTCAAGACCAAGGTGGGGGAGCTGTCGGTCCAGGCGGCGACAATCACCATGATCTCCAAATCGCTCCGCCCCCTGCCGGACAAGTGGCACGGACTGAGCGATGTCGAGACCCGCTACCGCCAGCGCTACGTCGATCTCATCGTCTCACCGGCCACCCGGGAGACCTTCCGCAAACGGGTGGAGATCATCCGGCTGATCCGCGAGTACCTCAACGGCCGCGACTACCTGGAGGTGGAAACGCCGATGATGCAACCGATCCCGGGCGGCGCCACCGCCAAGCCCTTCCGGACCCACCACAAGGCCCTGGACATGGACCTCTACCTGCGCATCGCCCCGGAGCTCTATCTCAAACGTCTCTTGGTCGGCGGCTTCGAGCGGGTTTTTGAGATCAACCGCAACTTCCGCAACGAGGGCCTCTCCACCCGGCACAACCCGGAATTCACCATGCTTGAATTCTATCAGGCCTATGCCACCTACCACGACCTGATCGACCTCACCGAGGAGATGCTGGCCGGGGTATGCGAGAAGGTCAACGGCACTCTGCAGATCAGCTACCAGGGAACGGCGGTCGACCTCACCCCCCCCTGGCGGCGGCTGACCATGGACCAGGCCCTGGTGGAGATTGCCGGCATCGACCCGGCCACCCTCGCCGACGAGGGGCGGTTGCGGGCCCTGGCGACGGCTCGGGGTATCGCCCTCGACGACCAGGCAGGCCCTGGCAAGGTGAAGACCGAGCTGTTCGAACTGCTGGTGGAGGAGAGACTGATCAACCCCACCTTCATCACCGCCTACCCCACCGAGGTCTCGCCACTGGCGCGGCGCAACGAGGAGGACCCGAGCGTTACCGACCGCTTCGAGCTGTTCATCACCGGTCGGGAACTGGCCAACGGCTTCAGTGAACTGAACGACCCGATGGATCAGCGGCAGCGCTTCGAGGAGCAGATCGCCAACCGCGGTGACGACGACGAGATCCACCCGGAGCTGGACGATGACTACCTCCGGGCCCTTGAGTACGGCATGCCGGCAGCGGCCGGCGAAGGGATCGGTATTGACCGGTTGGTGATGCTGCTCACCGACGCCCCTTCCATCCGTGATGTCATTTTCTTCCCCCACCTGAAACCCGAGGCCAGAAAAGGCCCGGAACAGGAGAACGACAGCTAACCCCAAAGAGCCTCCTTACCGCCCTATGTTCCCATGGTTTATTGCCCTCCGGTACCTCAAGGCAAAACACAGACACGGCTTCATCTCACTTATTTCGTTCATCTCGGTGGCCGGGATCACCGTTGGGGTGATCGCCCTGATCGTGGTACTGGCGGTCTATTCCGGCTTCACCGACGGTCTGCGCGACCAGATTCTCGGCATCAACTCCCATATCATCGTCCAGCAGCGCGGCGGGCCGATCAGTGACTATCAGCAGCTGCGCCGGGAGATTCTCACCGTCAAGGGGGTGAGCGGCGCCACCCCCTATCTCTACGCCCAGACCCTGCTGAGCAGTGCCGCCGGCGGCAGCGGCGTGGTCCTGCGCGGGGTGGAGGCGGAGACGGCAAAAGAGGTGATCAGCCTCGGCCGGCAGATGCTGGTCGGTTCCATCGAGGATCTCGACCAGGCGGGGCAGCTCCCCAATATCATCCTCGGCAAGAACCTTGCCGCCGAGCTGCGGGTGACGGTGGGCGAGCGGATCCGGCTGATCTCCCCCTCCGGCCCCCTCACCCCCATGGGAATCATCCCCAAGGTGAAGACCGCCCTGGTCTCGGGGATCTTTGAGACCGGCATGTTTGAATACGACGCCAACCTCGCCTACATGTCCCTGGCCAACGCCCAGTCCTTCCTCGGCCTGGAGAATGTCGCCCACGGCATCGAGGTGACCGTTCCGGCCAGGGAGCTGAACCGAGCCGATCAGGTGGCCGGCCGCATCGCCACCCAACTCGGGCCGGGCTTCGTCGCCAAGGACTGGATGATGATGAACCGCAACCTCTTTGCCGCCTTCAAACTGGAGAAGATCGGCATGTTCATCGCCATGGCCCTGATCATCCTGGTGGCGGCCCTGAACATCATCAGCGCCCTGGTGATGGTGGTGATGGAAAAGAGCCGTGACATCGCCATCCTCAAGGCGATGGGAACCACCTCCGGGGTGGTGATGCAAATCTTTTTCTTCCAGGGGCTGGTGATCGCCATCGCCGGCACCATCGTCGGGGTGGCCGGCGGACTGGGGCTCTGTGAACTGCTTTCCCGCTACCAGTTCATCGAACTCCCCTCCAACGTCTATCCGATGACCACCCTGCCGATTAAGGTCCTCCCCCTCGACGTCGCCATCGTCGCCGGCAGCACCATCCTCATCACCCTCCTGGCCACCCTCTACCCATCGTGGAAGGCGTCCGACGTTCAGCCGGCGGAGGTCCTCTCCTGATGGCCCTCTACCGTGCGGAAAATATCTCCCGGGTCTACCGGAGCGGCGAGGCGGCCCTGGAGGTCCTGAGCGGCGTCGATTTGAGCGTCGAGGCCGGCGAGATGGTCGCCATCATCGGCGCCTCCGGCTCCGGCAAGACCACCCTGCTGCAGCTGCTCGGCACCCTCGACCGGCCAAGCGGCGGCCAGCTCTTCTTCCGGGAAGAACCCCTGCTGGCCAAATCGGCCCGGGAGTTGGCGGCATTCCGCAACCGGCAGATCGGTTTCATCTTCCAGTTCCACCATCTCCTCCCCGATTTCAGCGCCCTGGAAAACGTGATGATCCCGGCCCTGATCGCCGGCCAGAGCCGGCAGAAGGCGGCCGGCCCGGCCCGGGAACTTCTCGAGCGGGTGGAACTGGGCCACCGTCTCCAGCACCGGGTAAGCGAACTCTCCGGCGGCGAACAGCAGCGGGCGGCCCTGGCCCGGGCCCTGATCATGGGGCCGACCATCCTCCTTGCCGACGAGCCCACCGGCAACCTGGACACCCGGGCCGGCAATCTGGTCTTTGCTCTGCTCCAAAATCTCTGCCGCGACCGACGGCTCTGTGCCCTGATGGTCACCCACAACCTCAGCCTGGCCGAAAGGATGGACCGCTGCCTGACCTTGCGTGACGGCAGCCTCCACCCCGGCCAATAGCCGCGGTTTCCTGCCAATGACCGCTTTCGACATCCCCTCCCTGTTCCACATCACCTCCTTCAAGGCGGGCCTGCTCTGCATCGTGGTCAGCTGTCTAGTCTGGTTCAGCTTCGGCTACCAGAAGCCGGAGCTGTTCACCGCCATCGATGCCAGGATCGTCGATAGCATGTTCCGGGTACGGGGCAGCGAGGCGACCACCGGTCAGGTAGTGGTTGTCGATATCGATGAAAAGAGTCTGCAGGAACACGGGCAGTGGCCCTGGCCGCGCGATCTGGTGGCCGAGCTGACCGCGCGGATCTATGGCGCCGGGGCGCGGGTGGTGGGCTTTGACATCCTCTTTGCCGAAGAGGACCGGACCTCGCCGACCCTCCTCCTCGATCGCCACCGGGAACTGCTGGCCGGCTGCGCCGACCCCGAGATGATCCGCGCCGCCATCGAGGCCAATCCCCGCCTCGACCACGACCGGCTCCTCGGCGAGACCATCGCCGGCGGCCCGGCGATTCTCGGCTACAGTTTTCTGATGCAGCCGGACGGCTTCAAGGATGAGGCCACACCGATGCCGGACCTGACCATCAGCCTGGCCGAGGAGGGGCGTGGTTTCTCCTCCCTCCAGCTGCTGGCCGCCTACCGGTCGATCAACAACCTGCCGATCATCGCCACCGGCGCGTCGGAAGGCTTTTTCAACGTCTTTCCCGATGCCAGCGGCACCGTCCGCAAGGTGCCCCTCTTCATCCTCATGGACGACATCCCCTATCCCTCCCTGGCCTTCGAGGTGGTCCGGGTCGGCAAAGGACTGACCGAGGCCAAACTCTACCCGGCCGGAGAGGCCGGCAGCGAGCATCCGCAGACCCTGCTGGGGGTAGCCCTGGGCGAGGCATTCTACCACACCGATGCGCAGGGACAGCTGACCATCAACTTCCGCGGCCCGTACGCTACTTTTCCCTACCTGAGCGCCGCCGATCTCCTCCGGGGCAGCGGCGAGGAACGGCTCCGCGACAAGTACGTCCTGGTCGGCTCGTCCGCCGCCGGTATCATGGATATGGTGGCGACCCCCTTCGCCGAGCGGCTGCCGGGGGTGGAGGTCCACGCCAACGCCATCGACAACCTGCTGCAGAACGACCCGCTGGTCTGGGAAAACTTCACCGAGATTGGCCTCACCTACTCGATCCTCGTCGTGGCCGGCCTGCTGATGCTCTTCGCCCTGGCCCAACTCGGGCCGCTCACCGGCTTTTTCCTCGCCCTGCTGATCATCCTGGCCATTGTTGCCGGGAACTACCAGTTTCTCTTCCTCCGCGGGCAGCTTCTCGGTATTTCCTACATCATTGTCAGCCTGCTGACCCTCCTGACCACCGTCACCTTCTGCAACTACCTTTTCGAGGGAAAGAGAAAGAGCTTTATCCGCCGGGTCTTCTCCCGTTATGTCCCCCCCTCGGTGGTCAACCAGCTGCTGAAGACCCCGGAACGGCTCCACCTCTCCGCAGAGACCCGCGAAGTCACCGTCCTGTTTTGCGATATCAGGGGATTCACCAGTCTGGCGGAAACCACCCAGCCGGCCCGGTTGAGCAACTTTCTCAACCAGTACTTCTCGCTGCTCACCGAAATCATCGTCAGGAATCAGGGGATGGTCGACAAGTACATCGGCGACGCGGTGATGGCGGTCTGGGGGACGCCGGTGGATGACCCGGCGCATGCCGCCAACGCGGTGCGGGCGGCACTGGAGATCACCGCCGCCATCGACCACCAAGGCAGTGGCGGGCTGGAGCTGGCCGGGACGCCGATCTCGGTGGGTATCGGGATCAATACCGGCATGGTCAGTGCCGGCAATTTCGGTAGCAACGACCGCTTCGCCTACACTGTCCTCGGCGATAACGTCAACCTCGCCTCACGCCTGGAGGGGCTGACCAAATTTTACCGGGTGAAGATTCTTGCTGCAGAGAGCACGATGACGGCGGCCGGCGACAGTTGCTGGCGGAGCATCGACACCGTGCGGGTGAAGGGGAAAAACCTGCCGGTCCATCTCTATGAACCGCTGGTCGGGCCATGCAGCCCGCTACCGGCACCGCTTGCCCGGCACGAACAGGCGATCGACGCCTACCGGCGGCGGCAGTTCGCCGAGGCGGAGGAACTGTTCGCTACCCTGTACCGTCGTCATGGCGAGGGGGTGCACCAGCTCTATCTGGAACGGTGCCGGGCCTACTTAAAAACGCCTCCCGCCGCCGACTGGCAGGGGGTCCATGACCATAATTGACCGACCGTAACGGACTGAAGGTCTCGGCGAAGCACACTACTCGGCGGTAACCGAGCCCACGGCGGACCGGTTGCCGGTGCCGCTGGAGAGATTCACCGAGTTGCTGATGGTCGACTGGTTGATCAGCGTCCCGCTCACCGTCGAGCCCCCCCGGGAGGAGCTGGCTCCGCTCTGCATCTCACCCTCCAGGCCACCCGGAACCGGCCTGGGGATGAACTCCACCTGATCCCGATCGACCGCCGAACCGGCAAGAATCCGCTGCATCTCCGCCTGGCGCATGGGCAGGGGGGTGGCCGGTTTCTCTGTCGATGATGCCACCGTGGTCCCCATGCCGGGGAGAAGGAGGGGCACCGAGCCCTGGCGGTTGCCGACATCCACCCCCTTGCCGCTGAGCAGGAAGATTTCGAGGCCGCCACCAGCCACCCGGCCGGCAAATGCCGACCCTCTGATGCCGATGGTGGCCGCCGGGCTCCTGGTACGGAAGGCCTGGGGGTTCACCTTGGTCAGTTTGCCGCCGATGATCCGAAAAAAACCCTCGTTGACGGTGATATCAAAATGGCCGCTTGCCGTCGACTCCGACCAGAGATAGTCGTTCAGTTCCACCCTGCTGTTTTCCCCGACACTGACTATGGTCTGGTCGGCAAAGAGTATCCGCAGGCGGGCCCCCTTGCCGGTAACCAGCAGATCACCGGGTTGGAGTTGGTCACCGTTCTGCAAAGAGGTGGTGACACCGGTCTTGCGGATCACCTCGGCCATGCCACGCACCGCCGATACCACGATGGAGGGGGAGGCGGCCGACAGTGGCCCGCCGGGGAGGGCATAGAGCCCGGCAGTGAGCAGCAGCAGGCAGCAGAAAAAAGATTTCACGGTATTGCGCATTGTTGTCCAGCACTCCCACAGTTCCATGGCTGACCGGCTGACCGGCTGACCCTCTCCGGCATCGGCACTAGGCTATTCTATGGTGAAAGGCCCCTTCCAGGCAAGACAATTACGGCTACAGGGGAAAAATTACGGGTACAGGGGAACAAAACTCCGCCGGTGCGCCGGTCGCAAAGGGAAAACGAAGAGGTCGGCGGGCTCAGTCCCGGCTTTCCGCCCAGCGAAGGGAATTGATCCGCACCCGACCGCTGCCTGGTCGCCTCGCCCCCTCCTCGTCCGGGAGGATCTCCGGCTGCAGGCCAAAGCGCTCGGCAACGATGATCAGGTCAATGAGGGGGCGACCAACCAGGTCTTTAACATCCTCACCCACCGGCGAGGGCAACTGGCCATCCACCAGACTGCGAAGAGAGCCCGCCGCCACTGCCTCCGCTCGGCTGGCAATGGTTTCGGCAACCTCACGCCACGGCTGAGGACGCAAGGCGATGCTCCGGCCAAAAAGTTCCATCAGTGGCGGCTGCGGCATGCCGCCAACCGGCACGGCCAGGGTGGCGGTGGTAAAATGCCAGTCTCCACCGGTGGCCACCACAGTGGTCCGCAACTCGGTAAAACTTGGCCGGTCGGCCTCGTCCGCCCCGTCCACCGGGGATTCGGGCGGCACTCCGGCCACTCCCCCACCGGCCAAACTTCCCTGCTGCACCAGAAGCTGCATCTCCCCGCTCAAGGCAACGGCGCCGCCAGAACTGCTCAGACCGCTACTACCACCAAAACTGCCCTCGCCGCTCAGGGTACCACGCACCGGGTCGTTGCCGGTCATCGCCGCCAGCAGCGGCCCGGCCTGGACCTCGCCAAGTGTCAGGTTCAGTTGGCTGGTGTCGTCTGCACCCAGTATCAGACCGGCGACCAGTTCACCATCATAGAGGGAACAGGAGAGGGGATCGAGGCGGATACCCTCTTCGTCCCAGTGCAGCTGGCCTCGGAGGTTACGGCAGAGGCCGCCGGCAATGGCCAGCTCGCCGATTTCCAACTCACCGGCCAGAGAGAACTCGGGCCACCAGGATGCCGGGACGGTGGCCAGCCGCTGCCCGGCGGCAAGAAGCGGTGACAGCTGATCGAGATTCAGGCGGTCGGCACCAAGGCGGCAGTCGATCGACGCCGGTTGTTGGTTGCGGGTCAGCTGGATGTTGAAGGGGGAGCCGGCAAGACGGACCACCCCGCTGAAGGTGGGCACCGACTTGGCTGCCACCGGCCGCAGAGGGCTCAGTTCACCGGCCAGGGCCAGGGCAATACCGTCAATTTCCCCCTGAAACTCCCCCTGCAGCGGCCGGTTGAGACTGGCGTCGTAGACCATCAGGACCACCTCCTCCAGAAGAAATTCCCGCTGCTGCCGGTCAAGCAGACGAACAGTGCCATCGACCACCGCAAGCGTCGCCACCGTCACCTGCCACGAGCTGAGCCAGTCGAGAAGTGAGGAGGAAAGCGGTGGCGTCTCCGCCGCCAGGTTCAGGCGCAGACCATTGGCCACCAGCCTGGCCAGTTGGATCTCGCCGCGGAGCAGGGGAAGCGGCTTGAGCTGTGCCTCCAAAGAGTCCAGGCGGAGCAGATCCCGGCCGGAAAGATCGTCCGGTTTGCCGACCCGCAGGCCGGAAAGGGAGAGGGAGAGGGTCGGAAAAAGGGCCAGTTCCAGTTCGCCATCTATGGCCACCGGCCGGCCGGTCAGCGCCGTCAACCGCTGCTCCAGGAATGGCAGGTGGCGTTCGATATCGACCAGCAGTGGCAGGAGGAAGAGGGTCAGAAAGAAAAGGGAGGAAAAGACCAGGGCCGGAAAGAGACCGTAGAGGCCGAGCCGGCGGAAGATGGTTGTGGCCATCTTCCACGCTTGCCGTGTGCGCCGTTCAAGGCTTTTCGATGAGGTTTCGGCGGTACTCAAAATAGGCCTGACGGGCGGAGACGTAGGGATCGATGGAGTAGAGCATGAGGTCTTCGTACAGCTCCGGGTGCAGGGAGAGGTAGTTGACCATGTCGGTACCGAAGAAGGTGGTGGTGAAGAGCCGGTCATCCTGCAGATAGGGCACCGGGTGGGCATAGGTCTCTACCGCCATGCCGATGGTGTCGCGAACGTTGGAGGGACCGAAGACCGGCCAGTAGATATAAACCCCTTCGCCGACCCCCCATTTCCCCAGGGTCTGGCCGAAATCGGTCCGTTTTGCCGGCAGCTTGAACTCGCTCTCGGCGACATCGACCAGGCCATACACCCCCAGGGTGCTGTTGAGGGTAAAACGGGCCAGAACCACCCCGGAATTTTTCAGATCAAATTGGAGAAGGGCGTTCGCCAACTGGATCGGGGCGGTGAGATTTGTAAAGAAATTGCCGAAGCACAGCCGTAGTTCCCTGGGCAGCAGCCAGGCATAGCCATCGGCCACCGGTTTCAGCAGCCAGTAGTAAAGTCGGTCGTTTACCTGGAAAAACAGCCGGTTCATCGGCTCAAGGGGGTCGTTGATCGACGGCCGGGCCCTGCCGCCGACAGCGTCGTCGGCGGAATAGCCATCATCGTCGTAGGCCAGCTCGTCGCTGAGCAGGTCGGGCATTGCCGGGAGTTCATTGTCGTCGGCCATCCCGGAGGAAAGAGGCAGGACAAAGAGGAAAAGAAAGAGGGTAAGGGCGAAGAGACGATGCATGGCGGCGGCCGCAGGCAGAGATGTTTTCAGCAGATCCCCACTGACATAGTGGTATCGACAGATTCCCGCAAAAGAGGGAGAAAACTATACAATAATAACGAAAAATCCGGCCAGAGCAAGGAGAAAACTGTAGGGGATCAGCAATGCCCTGGAGGTGACCGGCTCACCGACCAGCACCCGGCCGATGATCCGGTAGATAGCATAGAGGGAGGCAAAGAGGCCGCCGAGTACGGTGAGCACCTGGAGCACATAGGTGGAGTCGGCACTGAGCAGACGAATATTTTCGTAGGTGTGGGGCTGGCCGAACATCTCCTGCAGGTTGGGGACCGCCCGACCGGCGCCGGCGACAAAAAACTCCAGGTGGACCGCCATGTAGCCGCCAAGAATAAGAGGGATGCAGCCATAGCCGAAGAGGGGCAGAAGCAAATTCTTGTCCAGACCGGCATAGCGGCACTGCACGTCGACCATCAGATAGTAGCCGAGTTGGAAGAGAAAGATGCCGGCAAAGAAAAGGAGACTGGCGAGCAGCCAACCGGGCAGGCCAATCCCGAGATCGGCCAGGGCCTGGCCGGCCAGGCTGACCAGATGGGAAAACTCGCCATGCAGGGCGAAGGGGAAGAAGATCGCCCCCATGGCAACGATCAGAAAACTGTCGGCCCGGCGGGGGGTCTCCATCGCCCAAAGCTCCTGGGGGGCGAGACGGATATTGAGCTGGGTCGAGCGGTTCTCGCAGTTCTTGATGCACTTGCCGCAGACGGTGCAGTCACGGTTGTTGTCGACCAGATAGGGATGGCGGAACATCGGGCAGCCAGGTACTTCGGCATCCCCCCGGTAACAGGTGTGGTTTTGGCAGCGGTTAAGGCAGACATGACGGTTGGCCCGAAGTTCCAGCACCGACGGCATGGCAAAAATGGCGTTCACCGCCCCCAGCGGGCAGAGGTAGCGGCACCAGCTGCGTCGGGAGAACAAAACGCTGAAGAGAATCGAGCCGAAGGTGATCATCAGGATGATTGAGCCGGTGAGCAGAGGATCGTCATAGGCGTTCCAGACAATCTCCACCCAGAAGACCAGAATGCAGAGAACGGCCATGATCCAGCCGGAGTAGTTCTTGATGAACAGCGGCGTCTTTCTGGTCGGGTGGAGAAGATTCTGCAGCAGCGTCCCGGGGATGGCCAGGGAGCAGACACTGCACCAGGTACGGGCGAGAAAAAAGAAGGAGAAGAACATCAGCGGCCAGCCGATATACCAGCCGATGGTCAGCCCCAGGTTGGCCTGTGGATCGGCCGGGCCGAAAAAGAGGAGGAGAACGGTGAGAAAAAAAATCGAGCCGACGACCACCTGCGGCACCACCGGATAGAGTCTGCTCTCCAGGAGACGGCGGATCCAGTCGATGCGGAGAATATTGTACTCCCACTTGCCTTCCGTTTTCGGCAGACCGAGGAGAATCTGGTTGGGGACGATTTCGTTCCCCTTGGCCAGCATTACCGCCCGACGGATAACGCTGGAGAGTTCGGTGAGGTTGCCCGGCCAGTCGTAGTTCATGAAGAGGCCGAGGGTCTCGGAGCTGACCGCAACAATGTTTTTGCCATACTCCCGGCCGTGCCGTTCCAGGTAATGGGAGACCAGGCGTGGCAGGTCCTCCTTGTGTTCGCGCAGGGGGGAGACGTGGTAGTGCTGACGGGAAAAGAGGGCCAGCAGTTCCGGCTGCAGCTTGTCGGTGGCGGCCAGATGTTCCAGGGAAAAGGAGGAGACCAGCACCACCCGCGACAACATCGCCACCTGCCGGTCGCTGTCGATGTGGCGGTAGGAGCTGCTGGTGATCGCCTCGACCAGCCGCGACTGGAGTTCTTCGGACATCAGTTCGGCGTGGCTGAAAACCAGGGTGCCGCCGGAGGTCTGCTCGAAGAAGCCGGCCTGGCGGGCCTGGGCAAAGGGGAAACTGTTCTGCTCGGAACCGAAGAGGAGACGGATCAGCCGCAACGGCTCGTACTCACGGAGATCGATCTCCAGAAACTGGCTGCCGCTCCGGCCGCTCTGCTGGTGGATCTCCCTGGCGATCATCAGCTTACCGGTGCCGGTTTCACCGGTGATGGTGTAGGGGTCCCTGTTGGCGGCAAAGAGTTCGACCACCTCTCTGGTCCGTTTCACCGCCTTTGATTCCCGACCGTCGATCTTTTTCTGTCGGGCCAGCCGGCGCAGCTGAATGGAGGAATGGTTTTTCTCCCGGAAGAGAAGGATATCGCCCGCTTCACCGTCCTGGACAGCCTGCCGGTCGGGGCCGCCCGGATCCACCTGGTCGAGGAAGGCAACCCGCAGCCGTTCCGCCAGGGTACTATCCAGCCGTTGATGGATGCGGCTGTTGGAGAGGATGGTGACCCGGAAGTAGCGCTTGTCGAAGCAGATGAGCACCAGATCGCAGAGTGCCTTCACCGACAGGGAGTGTGGCTTGCCGGTGAGGATGCCGGTCTCTCCGAAGTGGCCGCCGGCACCGATCCGTCCGACCACCCGGGCCATGCCGCCGTCACGTTCAAGGAGCAGTTCGACCTCGCCCTGAGCAACCAGGTAGAAGACCTCGCTGGCATCACCCTGATGGTACACGTAATCACCGGCAGCGATAATCCGCACCCTGGCCACTTCGGCGCAGGCGGCAATCTCCCGACTGGTGGCGTCTTGAAAAAGCAGGGCCTGCGCCAAATGGCCGGCAATGGTCTCTCGATTCATCGCCACCCCTGCGGCCTCAGCTGCCGGCTCACCGCCCCCATGGCGTTCATCTCTCCAGGTACTCCTCCAGCATCTCAGCGAGGAGCGGGGCCACCGAATAGACCTCGAACAACTCGTCGCTCACCCGGCCGGGGTAGCTGTCCGAACCGATAACCCGGCGGATCGGCCCCTGCCGGAACCTCTCCTCGGCGCCACCGGCCATCACCAGATGGGTGGCGTGCGCCACCACCTGCCTGGCCCCCGCCTCCAGGCAACGGTTGGCGGTCTGGATGATCGACCCACCGGTACGGATCATATCGTCACAGATGATCGCCGTCCTCCCCCGAACAACGCTGGAGACCTGGCTGACAATGGTCCGGTCGGTGTCGTAGCGGTCCTTGTCGGCAGCGGTGTGCGGGCAGTCCAGGAGACTGGCCAGCCTGGCCACCCGCTTGGAGTAGCCATAATCGGGGGAGACCAGAGCATACTCGCTGATACCGCTGGCGCGGATCGCCTCGACCACCAGCTGATCGGACCAGAGGTGCCGGGTGCGGATATCGCCGGCATGGGCATGGAGGACCGCCTCGGAATGGAGGTCGAGGAAGGCGACGAAGTTGGGCCGGGCGCGGAAGATCTGCCTGGTCCGGGTGATTCCCTTGGGAATCTCCCAGGAGTTGGGCTTGCTCCGCTCCATGGTCGAATAGCCGAGGAAGGGGATCACCACGTTGATCGAGGCGGCGTTCCAGTAGCGCCCGCCGGAGATCAGATCGATCAGCTCCTGGTGGGACTGGTCATCGTGGGTGCTGGCGACAATGATCAGGTCGCGGCCGGAGACCGCTTCCGGGAAGGCATGGTACACCTCGCCATCGGCGAAACGTTTGCGCACCATTTCGGTAAAGGGGAGCCAGAGCCGTTCGGCCAGCTTCATGGCCAGTTCGGTGGAGGCCGTACTGGCCACCAGAATGGTATTTTCCTTCATCTCACTCCCCCTTTTCTTCCCCCGCCACTGGCCGGGGGGCTCCCGCCGGCCGCTTGCCGACCGCCGACAGCGGCGGCTGCCTCTTTTTCCCTGCCCCTGCCGCCGACCCGGAGGACAGCTTGGAGACCGCCTGTATGGCCCACCAGAGTGGCCTGCCTGGGTACCCCCAGAATATCCTTTTAGAGGGCGGCGGCAATGGCATCGCCCATGGCGGCGGTACCCACCGCCGAGGCCCGGTCCCTGGTGAGGTCGGCGGTGACAACCCCTCGACCGAGGGTGGCGGCCACCGCCGTTTCGATAGCCACAGCCGCCTCTTCCAGGGCAAAGCTGTAGCGCAGCATCATCGCCGCCGAGAGGATCTGGGCGATGGGGTTGGCGATTCCCTGCCCGGCGATGTCCGGTGCCGAACCACCGGCCGGTTCGTAAAGACCGAAGCCGGCACTGTTGAGGGAGGCGGAGGCGAGCAGACCCATGGAGCCGGTGAGCATCGCCGCCTCGTCGGAGATGATGTCGCCGAACATGTTGCCGCAGAGAAGGACGTCGAACTGGTGCGGGTCGCGGACCAGCTGCATGGTGGCATTGTCGACGTAGATGTGGTTCAGGCGGACATCGGGGTACTCTTTTGCCACCTCGATCACCACCTCCCGCCAGAAGACCATGGTGGTCAGGACGTTGGCCTTGTCCACCGAGGTGACCAGGCCACGGCGCTTTCTGGCCGCGGCGAAGGCCATCCGGGCGATCCTTTCGATCTCCCCGCGGGTGTAGAGCATGGTGTCAAAGGCCCGCTCCGCCGCCCCCTCCCCATCCCGGCCCTTCGGGGTGCCGAAGTAGATATCCGAGGTCAGCTCACGGACGCAGAGGATATCAAAACCCTCTTTGACAATGTCCGGGCGCAGCGGGCAGGCAGAGACCAGGGAGGGAAAGACCCTGGCCGGGCGGAAATTGCAGAAGAGGTCGAACGTCTTGCGAAGGGGAAGGAGGGCGGCTCGCTCCGGCTGCCGGGCCGGCGGCAGCCCTTCCCATTTCGGCCCACCCACCGAACCGAAGAGGATTGCCTCACTGGCCCGACACAGCGCCAGGGTGGCCGGCGGCAGGGCCTCACCGTGGCTGTCGATGGCCGCCCCTCCCACCAGGGCCTCATCGTAGACGAGGGAGAAGTTGAATTTTTTCTGTGCCACATCTAGGACCTTGATCGCCTCGGCCATTACCTCCGGGCCGATTCCGTCACCGGCCAGTACTGCTATCTTCTTCATTGAACGTCCCCTGTTAAAGTATTGATGGCTCTGCTGCTCTGTTGCTTTTTCTTCACTCTGTTGCCCTTTCTTCATTCAAGCCGCTGCGAAAGAGGAGAATCGACCGACATGCCCCGGAAAAGGGGAGCCGTGCCTCGACCACTTCGCTGAGGCGGTAGGGGGAGGCGGCCAGCACCTCGCCGGCCGCCGCCAGTTCTTCCTGCCATTTCGGCCCCTTCAGCCAGAGCAGCTGCGTTTCACCCGGGGCGAAACGGGCCGCCATGGCCAGCAGGCCGGCCAGATCGGTGACCGCTCTGGCGGTGATATGGCTGTAGGGGCCGGGCAGGGCCGTTTTGTCCTCCACCCGGCACTCCCGCACCTCCACCCCGGCGAGCCCCAGGGTCCGCACCATATGGCGGAGAAAGGCGGCCCGTTTCTGGCGCGGTTCGACAAGGGTGATCGCCAGCGCCGGCCGGGCGACCGCACAGACCAGGCCGGGAAAGCCGGCTCCGGAGCCGATATCGAGGAGCCGCTCCCCCGGGCCCGTCCCCGGAGGGAGGAGAGGCAGGAGGTTGAGCGAATCGATGAAGTGGCTCTCCACCAGTTGCGTGGGAGTGGTTCCCTTGGCGATCAGATTGACCTTTTTCGCCCATTTTTCCAACTCGGCGGCGTAGACGGCCAGCGCCCCCACCACCTCGGTGGGGAGTTCCCGACCAAGGCGGCGCTGGCCACTGACCAGCTGGCCGGCAAAGGCACCGTTCACCGCTGCAGGGCCGTTCACCGCTGCAGCCGGACCGTCACCGAGCCGGCATGGCCGTCCAGCCCCTCGAGCCTGGCCAGACGGGTGATATGTTCGGCATCGGCAGCAAGGGCTTCGGCCGAGTAGCTGATGATCGAGCTCTTCTTCAAGAAGGTCTCGACCCCGAGGGCGGAGGCGAAGCGGGCGGTACCCATGGTCGGCAGGACGTGGTTCGGCCCGGCGAAGTAGTCACCGGCCGCCTCCGGGGTGTGGGCACCGAGGAAAATGGCGCCGGCATGACGGATTCGGGGCAGCCAGGACCAGGGGTCGGCAACGAGCAGTTCCAGGTGTTCGCTGGCGATACTGTTGGCCAACTCCACCGCCTCGGCGGTGTCGGCGGCGATCAGCAGCACCCCCCGCTCGGCCAGGGCCCGGCCGGCGATCTCGGCCCGGGCCAGCCGGGGCAGCTGCCTGGCCAGTTCCGCCTGCACCGCCTCGGCCAGCGGGGGATGAGTGGTTATCAGCATCGCCAGGGCGAGGGGGTCGTGCTCCGCCTGGGCGAGGAGGTCGGCAGCGACATCCACCGCCCGGGCGGTGGCGTCGGCGATGATCAGCACCTCGGAGGGGCCGGCGATCATGTCGATCTTCACCTGTCCGGAGAGCTGCCGTTTGGCCTCGGTGACGTACTGGTTGCCGGGGCCGACGATCACATCCACCGCCGCGATGGTCTCGGTGCCGTAGGCGAGGGCGGCAATCGCCCAGGCCGAGCCGGCCTTGTAGATCTCATCCACCCCGATCTCCTGGGCGGCGACCAGCAGATGCGGGCTCACCGAGCCATCGGCAGCCGGCGGGGTGGCCATCACCCGCCGCCGGACCCCGGCAATCCCGGCCGGAATGCCGTTCATCAGTACTGAGGAGACCAGCGGGGTGCTCCCCCCCTGCCCACCGGGGACATAGAGACCGGCCGAGTCCACCGGCCGCACCAGCCGGCCGACGATACTGCCGTCTTCGCGGGTCTGCAGCCAGGAGTCCTCCATCTCCCGCTCGTGGAAGCCCTGAATCCGGGCGATCGCCCGGGCCAGGCTGTCACGGAAGGGGGCATCGACCAGCTGGTAGGCCTGGCGCAGTTCCTCCTCGCCTACCCGTAAGCCCCCCGCCGCCAGCCCCGGCGCATCAAATTGGCGGCCGTAGGCCAGGAGCGCCGCATCTCCCTCCGCCCGAACCCGGGCGAGAATCTCGGTGACGCTCTGGCGACAGGCCGGGTCGGCGGCCTGAAAACGGTCCAGCAGCCGGCGCAGCTGCCGTTTACCTTCCGGGCTGCCGGTTTTCTCCACTGTTGGTATCATAGCACCTCATCAACCCCCGGCGACGGCCGGCAAAAAACCGTAAAGACTTGTATCAATCCGCATCAACCCGCATCAAACCGCGTCAACAGTCATTACCATCCGGGGCCGACAGCGGCCGACAAAAACCGGCAACGTCCAGGGGACCATCTAAAAAAAATTGACCTCTAGCCAGCAAGGATGCACCGCTGAACACTTGCCAGCGGTACGTCGCCCCACTATACGCCATTCGCCGGGAATTAGAAAGTTGCTCCGGCGGCAAAAAATGCGCCGTGGCTCTTTTCCCCGCCGTAGCCTTCCCTCCGGCGCCAATATTTCACCGCCGCCTTTATTTTGCCACACCAACAGCTTATCCTTTACAACCCTTGCCGATTATGTTTTTTCTGTAGCCACCCTACCCGGCCAGGAAACAGGCTGGGTCGCGCCACCCCCCATACCCGGCTGCGGCCGGGGAGAACCCGGGGCAGGAGAGAAACAGATGGAATTTGAACCGAAATGGATCGCCTGGGAGACCACCAGGCGCTGCAATCTGAGTTGCGTCCACTGCCGTTCCGCCTCGGAACTGACGGTAGCCGACCACCCCGATTTTTCCCTCGACGAGGCAAAGGCGATCATCGACGATATCGCCGGTTACGCCTCGCCGGTGCTGGTCCTCTCCGGCGGCGAGCCGCTGCTCCGGCCGGATATCTTCGATATCGCCCAGTACGGCACCGACAAGGGCTTCCGGATGTGCCTGGCCACCAACGGCACCCTGGTCAGCGACGCCACCTGCCGGGCGATCAAGGAGACCGGTATCCGCATGGTCTCTCTCAGCCTCGACGGCGCCAAGGCCGCGACCCACGACAACTTCCGCAACCAGCCGGGGGCCTTTGCCGGCACCATGGCGGCCATCCGCCAGTTCAACGAGCAACAGATTCCCTTTCTGGTCAACTCCTCCTTTACCCTGCGCAACCGGGAGGAGATCCCCGAGATCTACCGCCTGGTCAAGAGCCTGGGGGCCACCGCCTGGTACATGTTCCTCATCGTCCCCACCGGCCGCGGCGAGGATATCATGAACGAACTCATCCCGGAGAGGCTCTACGACGAGATCCTCGAGTGGCACTACCAGGTGGAAAAGGAGGAGAATGAACTGCTCATGCGCCCCACCTGCGCGCCGCACTACTACCGCATCGTCCGGCAGCGGGCCAAGGAGGAGGGAGAAAAATTCACCCGCCGCAACCTGAAGTTCTCCACCGGCGGCAGCAAGGGCTGCCTGGCCGGCCAGTTGATCTGTCTGATCGATGTCGACGGTGAGGTGCTCCCCTGCAGCTACTTTCCCAAATCGGCCGGCAACCTGAAACGGACGCCGTTCAAGGAAATCTGGGAAGACTCCGCGCTCTTCCGGCAGCTCCGCGACTTCACCAGCTACAAGGGGAGCTGTGGCCAGTGCGAGTATGTCGGGGTGTGCGGCGGCTGCCGGGCCCGGGCCTACGCGATGAGCGGCGACTACCTGGCCCAGGAACCCTTCTGCAGCTACCAGCCAAGGCCGCGGGGAGAGCGCCGGCAAACCACCCCAGGCCTGGCCGACGGTCCGGACGCCACTTCGGAGAATGTATGAACGACACCTTTTTGCGTGCCTGCCGTGGCGAAAAGACGGCCTACACCCCGATCTGGATCATGCGCCAGGCGGGCCGCTACCTGCCCGAGTACCAGCGGGTTCGTGGCGGAGTGAGCTTTCTTGAGTTGTGCAAACGCCCCGATCTCTGCGTCGAGGTTACCCTCCAGCCGGTCGACCTCTTCGGCATGGATGCGGCGATCCTTTTTTCCGACATCCTCATCCTCATGGAGGCGATGGGTGCCCCCCTCGACTTCCACGAGGGGCGGGGACCGGTCTTTGCCGAAACCGTCCGCAACCAGGCCGGCCTCGACCGTCTGCGGGTCCCGGATGCCGAGGCGGAGACCCCCTTCGTCATGGAGACCATCCGCCTCCTCCGCCGCGAGCTGCAGGTGCCGCTGATCGGCTTTGCCGGGGCCCCCTTCACCTGTGCCACCTATCTCATCGAGGGGGGCTCCTCCAAGGTCTTCTGGGAAACCAAGAAGATGATGTACACCGCCCCGGAGCTCTTCCACGCCCTGATGGCCAAAATCACCGCCGCCACCATCGGCTATCTCCAGGCCCAGGCCCGGGCCGGCGCCCAGGCCCTGCAACTCTTCGACAGCTGGGCGGGGATCCTGGCGCCGGTCGACTTTGTCGAATTTGCCCTCCCCTATGTGCAGGAGATCCTTGCCGCCCTGCGCCAGTTCAATTTGCCACTCATCTATTTCGCCAACAACGGCGCCACCCTGCTCGAGCTCTCCGCCACCTCCGGGGCGGATGTGATCGGGCTGGACTGGCGGGTCAATATCGGCGAGGCGATCCGCCGGGTCGGAGAGAGGGCGGTGCAGGGTAATCTCGATCCCTTCGCCCTGCTCCTCCCCCGCGACCAGCTGCGGGCAAGGATCGGCCGCATACTTGCCGATGCCAGGGAGGCCAGGGGACATGTGTTCAACCTCGGTCATGGGGTGCACCAGTTCACCCCGCCCGAGCAGGTGCGGATCGCCGTCGACGCGGTGCATGAACTGAGCCAGCGAAGCTGACCCCCCCCACTCTTCCCAGGCCGGCGACCATGCAAATACCGAACACCGCACAATGCCTCGAGTTCTTTGACCGCTTCGAGATGCTGGACAATATCCGTATCCACTCGCTGACCGTCGCCCAGGTAGCGGCCGGCCTGGTGGACGGGCTGACCGATGCCGGCCGCACCGAAATGGTACCCGCCGACCGGGATGAAGTGGTGGCCGGCGCCCTCCTCCACGATATCGCCAAGACCCGCTGCATCCTCGCTGGGGGACGCCATGCCGAGGAGGGACGGGAGATATGCCGGCAGCTCGGCTACCACGAGATCGGCGAGATCGTCGCCGAACATGTGGTGCTCAGCCGCTTCACCCCGGAACTGTACCGCCGGGGCATCTTCAGCGCCCGGGAGCTGGTCTATTATGCCGACAAACGGGTCCGCCACGAGCAGGTGGTCAGCCTGGACGACCGGCTGGAATATATCATCGAACGGTACGGCAACAACGAACCGGCACGGATCGAGCATATCCGCCAAAATTTCAGCACCACCCAGACCCTGGAAAAACTCCTCTTCTCCTTTCTCGATTTCGCCCCGGCCCAGCTGGCTGACCGGCTCGGCGACCTCCACGGTCCCCGACAACCCTGACCGGGGAGCCCCGCGCCGCAAAAGGCTTGACTTTACCGGTCGGGCTTGTGATAACAGATGCTGATTTCCTGCCGCAGCCCAGTACCGGCAGGAAATGCTGTGCGGCTGATAGGCTATTCCAACCCATGCACAAAACCCATGCACAAGGAGGCACGAGCGATGAGAGAGTTACGACATGTTGTTCCCGCCGTGGTGGCGGCTTTCTGCCTGACCACCGGCGCGGCAGTTGCCGGCACCCTGGACGATGTCAAGGCCAAGGGCTTCATCCAGGCCGGTGTCAACGGCGACCTGTTCGGCTTCGCCAAACCCGATGAGAAAGGGGTCTGGCGGGGGCTTGATGTCGACACCGCCCGGGCCGTTGCCGCCGCCGTCTTCGCTGACGCCGACAAGATCAAGTACACCCCCTTGACCGCCAAGACCAGATTCACCGCCCTGCAGTCCGGCGAAATCGATGTCCTCACCCGCAACGCCACCCAGACTCTGAGCCGGGACACCGATCTCGGCCTCGACTTCACCCAGGTGAACTACTACGACGGCCAGGGCTTTTTGGTACCGAAACAGCTTGGCGTCACCAGCGCCACCCAGCTTGACGGCGCCTCGGTCTGCGTCCTGCCCGGCACCACCACCGAGCAGAATGTCGCCGACTATTTTCGGGTACAGAAGATGAAGATGAACCCGGTGGTCATCGAAAATACCGCCGAACTCGCCAAGGCCTTCTTTGCCGGCCGCTGTGACTGCATGACCTCGGACGCCTCGCAGTTGGCGGGCATCCGGGCGGTTGCCCCCACCCCCGCCGACTATGTCCTCCTGCCGGAAATCATCTCCAAGGAGCCGCTGGCCCCGGCGGTGCGCCATGGCGACAACCAGTGGAAGGATATCGTCAACTACTCGGTCCTGGCGATGATCGAGGCCGAGGAACTGGGTATCACCTCCGCCAATATCGACGAGATGATGGCCAGCACCGACCCGAAAATCCAACGCTTCCTCGGGGTCTCCCCCGGCAACGGCAAGGCCCTCGGCCTTGACGAGAAGTGGGCCTACAATATCATCAAGCAGGTGGGCAACTACGCCGAGGTGTTCGAGCGCAACGTCGGCGTCAAGACCCCGCTGATGCTCGAGCGAGGGCTCAATGCCCTGTGGACCAATGGCGGGCTGATGTACTCGCCACCGTTCAAATAACCGGCCCCTCATCGCCGGCAGAACCCGGCATGCCGGAATATCACAGCATATTCCTGCATATTCCGGTATATTTTCGGCCGATTCCCGGCATATTTCCGGCGATATTCCGGCACCCACGATCCCAGCCAATTCCCGGGCGTCACGACGCCGGTCGGAGAAACCCTCTCCGGCCGGCAGACCGGCGACCGGTGGTGCAAACCAACCAGCAGCAGGCGGCCGGCGACCGCCCACAGGTGACCATGCACAGCACACAGGCGGAAAAAGTCCCCTTCCTGCGCGACCCCGACAAGCTGGCCATCCTCTACCAGCTGCTCACCGTGATCGGCGTCGGGCTGCTCAGCTACTACCTCATCGCCAACACCCTTGCCAACCTCGAACGACAAAATATCTCCACCGGCTTCAGTTTCCTGGAACGGGAGGCAGCCTTTGAAATCGGCGAGACCCTGGTCACCTATTCGGCGGCCGACTCCTATGGCCGGGCCCTCCTGGTCGGCTTCCTCAACACCCTGATCGTCTCCTTCATCGGCATCGTCCTCACCGTCATCCTCGGCACCATTCTCGGCATCGCCCGCCTCTCCAGCAACTGGCTGGTGGCGCGGCTGTCGGCCATCTATATCGAGGTCTTCCAGGATATACCGATCCTCCTCCAGCTCTTCTTCTGGTACGCCTTCTTCTACGAGATCCTCCCCGGCCCGCGCCAGGCCCTGAGCCTCCTCCCCGGGGTCTTTCTCTGTAACCGCGGCCTGATCTTCGGGGTACCGGTGTGGCACCAGGGCTTCCAGTACGCCATCCTCGCCCTGCTGCTCGCCGTGGTGCTCCTTTTTTTCCTCAAGCGCTGGGCGGCGGCCCGCCAGGCCGCCAGCGGCAAAATCTTCCCGCTCTTTCGGGTTGGCCTGCTCCTGGTCACCCTGCTGCCCCTGCTTGGCTGGTGGCTGGGCGGCGCGCCGACGGCGATGAGTGTCCCCGAGTTGACCGGCTTCAACTTTCGCGGCGGGTTGAGCATCAGCCCGGAGTTCACCGCCCTCCTCCTCGGCCTCGTCCTCTATACCGCCGCCTTCGTCGCCGAGGTGGTGCGCGCCGGCATCCAGTCGGTGGGCAAGGGGCAGCGGGAGGCGGCCCTCTCCATCGGCCTGCGGTCAGGACATGTCCTCAATCTGGTGATTCTTCCCCAGGCCCTGCGGGTCATTGTCCCACCCCTCACCAGCCAGATGCTCAACCTCACCAAAAACAGTTCCCTGGCCGTGGCCATCGGCTACCCCGATTTCGTCTCGGTGGCCGGCACCACCATCAACCAGACCGGCCAGGCCATCGAAGGGGTCGCCCTGATCATGGTGGTCTACCTGATCTTCAGTCTCTCCACCTCGGCCTTCATGAACTGGTACAACAAAAAAATCGCCATTGTGGAGAGGTAGCCGCCATGCCCCAGACCGCCCCCCCCCGATCGGCGGCCGATGTCCGTCCGCCGGTGACCAATATCGGCGTACTCGGCTGGATTCGTGCCAACCTGTTCAACGGCCCCCTCAACTCGCTGCTTACCCTGACGGTCCTCTACCTGCTCTGGCAGGCGCTGCCCCCCTTTATCAACTGGGCCCTGGTCGACAGTCTCTGGTTCAGCAGCAGTGAGGAGTGCAAGGCGGCCGGCGGCGCCTGCTGGTCGGTAATCACCGCCAACATCCGCTTCATCCTCTTCGGTTTCTACCCCCATGATCTGCAGTGGCGGCCGCTTTTGGGCATCTGCATCCTGATCGCCCTCCTCCTCTACAGCCAGAATCGCCGCCACTGGCGCCCCTCCCTGGCCTGGGCCTGGCTGATCGGCCTGTTCAGCATGGGTGTCCTGCTGATGGGCGGCATCTTCGGCCTCACCGCCGTGGAGAGCACCAACTGGGGCGGCCTGCCGCTCACTCTGCTCCTCTCGGTCTTCGGCCTCACCGCCGCCTACCCGGTCGGGGTGGTGCTGGCCCTCGGCCGCCAGTCGCGGATGCCGGTGGTCAAGTCGTTCTGCGTGGTCTATATCGAACTGATCCGCGGGGTGCCGCTGATCAGCCTGCTCTTCATGTCGTCGGTGGTCTTCCCCCTCTTTTTGCCCGAGGGGGTGACCGTCAACAAGATCCTCCGAGCGCAGATGGCGATCATCCTCTTCACCGCCGCCTATATTGCCGAGGTGGTCCGTGGTGGCCTGCAAGGGATGGACCGGGGCCAGTACGAGGCGGCCAAGTCCCTGGGGCTCAACTACCTGCAGACCATGCGCCTGGTGATTCTGCCCCAGGCCCTGAAAATCGTCATCCCGCCATCGGTGAGCATTCTGATCTCCGCCTTCAAGGACACCTCCCTGGTGGTGATCATCGCCCTCTACGACCTGCTCAAGACCACCCAGACCGCCCTCTCCGACCCGAAGTGGATGGGCTTTTCGGCCGAGGCCTATCTCTTTGTCGCCCTGATCTACTTTGTCTGCTGCTGGTTCATGTCCAACTACAGCCGCCGACTGGAAAAAGAACTCGATACCGGCCGCTGATTCCCCGGCGACCGTTTGCCGCGCCACCCTAACCAGGACTTCCAGCCCATGAACAGTTCCACCGCTAACGACAACCCGGATACCAGCCCGATCATCACCATCGAGGGGATGCACAAGTGGTTCGGGGAGTTCCATGTCTTAAAGGATATCAACCTCACCGTGCAGCGCCGGGAGCGGATCGTCATCTGCGGGCCGTCCGGATCAGGCAAATCGACCCTGATCCGCTGCATCAACCGGCTGGAAGAGCACCAGCGCGGCAGGATCGTCGTCGATGGCATCGAGTTGACCAACGATCTAAAGAATATCGAGAAGATCCGCACCGAGGTAGGGATGGTCTTCCAGCACTTCAACCTCTTTCCCCATCTGACCATCCTCGAGAACCTCACCCTGGGGCCGATCTGGGTCCGCAAGACCCCGCGCCGGGAAGCGGAGGAGAGTGCCATGTACTTCCTCGAAAAGGTGCGGATTGCCGAGCAGGCCCAGAAGTACCCCGGTCAGCTCTCCGGCGGCCAGCAGCAGCGGGTAGCCATCGCCCGCAGCCTCTGCATGCGCCCGAATGTCATCCTCTTTGACGAGCCCACCTCGGCCCTCGACCCGGAGATGGTCAAGGAGGTGCTCGACGTGATGATCAGCCTTGCCCAGGACGGGATGACGATGATCGTGGTCAGCCACGAGATGGGTTTTGCGAAAAGCGTCGCCCACCGCGTTCTCTTCATGGACGGGGGTGAGATTCTGGAAGAAAACGAGCCGCAGGAGTTTTTCAACAACCCCCGGCACGAGCGGACCAAACTCTTCCTCAGCCAGATTCTCGATTAGGCGGCGATGAACGCCCCCTCCCTGCTGGCGGTCTTTGTCCCCACCTTCCTGGTGGTCTCCCTAACCCCGGGGATGTGCATGACCCTGTCCTTGACCCTGGGGATGAGCATCGGCCTGCGCCGGACCATGTGGATGATGTGGGGGGAACTGGCCGGAGTCGCCCTCGTTGCCATCGCCGCGGTGGCCGGGGCGGCCAGTCTGCTCCTCGCCAACCCGCACCTCTTTGCCTGGCTTCGCCTGGCCGGGGCCGCCTACCTGGTCTACCTGGGCATCCGCCTGTGGCGGGCACCGGCCGATCTGCGCCCAGCCGGCTCAACCGGCCCGGGACTGAAGCGGCGGGACCTGGTCGCCCAAGGCTTTCTCACCGCGGTCAGCAACCCCAAGGGGTGGGCCTTCATGGTCTCCCTCCTCCCCCCATTCATCGACCAGCGCCTTCCCCTGCTGCCGCAGCTGGCCCTCCTCCTCAGCCTCCTGCTCAGCATTGAGTTTCTCTGCCTGATGGTCTATGCCGGTGGTGGCGGCAGGCTGCGCCGTCTGCTCGAGGGACGGGGGGGCGGCCGCCTGCTCAACCGGATCGCCGGGGTGATGATGGCCGCTGTCGGTCTCTGGCTGGCACTCAGTTGAATCGGGTAAAAGGTACCTCGGTAATGACGCAGGAAAAGATATCTCCTCAATTCGAATAAATATTTGTTGCAGTTGAGAAATCACGCTATCAGGCCAGGAAGCAGATTTGTTCCACCGGCGCCCGACATGGCGTTCATCGACTACACCCCGGCTTAATACCACAGCGCAAGGTGATTGCTGTTCATAGGTTGCCTGCCCCACTGCTTATACTGGGTGTGATTCAACAATCGATTTTCAATTGAAGAGATGTACGTTTAATCATCTTGGTTTAATTTTTTCCAAAGAGTTGTTCGGCTTATCCCCAATATTTTAGCCAAATCAGATTTTCGCGTACTATAAAGTTCTGAAACTGAATGAATCAACTGTTTCTCCATTTCTTCTAAAGTCCCTAACTTCACACCAATTTTATCGACAGAACTGTCAATGATTCCTTCATCTGCTTCGATGATTAATTGATGAGCCCATTTTTCGTTGAGGTCGTTTTGATTAGACAAAACAACCATACGTTCAATAAAATTTTCCAATTCCCTTACGTTACCTGGCCATGAATAGCTAATCAACCAATCAATAATGCGTTTAGGGATTCGCTTTATATTTTTCCCAAAACGAATATTATAATTTTCAAGAAAATATTCCGCTAATAAAAGAACATCTTCCTTTCTTTCTCGCAATGAAGGAACTGTTAATTTTAAAACATTCAGCCTGTAATAGAGATCACGACGAAATTCTCCCAGCTTGATAGCCTCTTGTAAGTTTTCGTTTGTCGATGCTATGCAGCGAACGTCAACAGGGATTACTGAATCTCCACCAATACGCATAACAACTTTTTCCTGCAGGACACGTAGAAGCCTGGCCTGTAGCTCTTTTGGGATACTTCCGATTTCATCTAAAAATATTGTTCCCTTATGAGCTAATTCAAAAAGACCAATTTTTCCGCCTTTCCGAGCTCCGGTGAAGGCTCCATCTTCATAGCCAAACATCTCACTTTCCAGGAGATCTTTCGGTAAGGCAGCACAGTTTATTGCAACAAAAGGACCATTAAACCTGGAACTAGCTTGATGAACTCCCTGGGCAAGCATTTCTTTACCACACCCACTTCCTCCAATAATAAGCAGAGTCGAATCAACAGCTGCAAAACTTCGCGCTCTTTCAACAATATTAGACATTAATACATTATTCGTAATAATGTCTTCTAATTTAAACCGTGCGACAAGACCCTTTTTGTACGACTCAGTTCGAATTTTTTGTTCTAGTTGTTGAAGTTGCGAGAGTTTTTTGAATGTAAATACATCACCAAAGAAATCGTTACTATCCTCAACAGTTACACGATGTACTATACATTCAACCCCATTTACTTTGAATACCCGATCTGTATCTTTTGGTGTCTCCAGGAAATGAATAAGTTTCTCATTCGATGTTACAGAACTATTTTCAGGGAAATCCTTTCGTTTAATATTAAGTAAATGAAGTGCATAATCGTTAATCAATATAAGTTTTCCAAATTGATCGATGCAAATAACACCTTCACTGACTGCTTGCATCATAGAGCTCAATCTTCCGTAATATTCTTTATCTTTTTTCCTTATCGCAACAATTTCTTCTGCTCGTAATAGATTTTGCTCGACCGATCTATAGCTACCAGAAACTACCAAAGCTTGCATGCCCAAATCTTGTGATAAATTCTTGGCTATTTCTGAACAGCTAACAACTACATCTATGCCATGTGCATAAGCTTGATTAATTTTTTCACTAAACTCCCCGATGCTTGTATATTCGTATACTTGAACATTAGCTCCTAGAATATCAATAAAATCTTCACTTTCAAAAAATTGACGTTTTGCAGAGTCAAAATATGCAATTTTGTCACCATGTTTTTTAGCTTCCCACAGGGAACGAAGAAGATCAAAGTCGCTGAACTCTGATGTTACAACTGGAATATCAACGACATCTTTAATTATCAAAGCCGTGCGACTACGACTAACTACAACCTCATAGTCTTCACTTTGGACCGCTTGAAAAACTTTGGAAGCTGCCTCTTCTAATATCGCTTCAATTATTGTAACCTTGATGTTTTTTTCTCGACTAACCTGTCTAACGAGTTTCGAAAATTTAGAATTTGGCGAGGTTACTATAATTTTTGGTTTCATGAGAATTGCGCTCATAAGTGTTAACGATCATAGTTGTAATATTCTCAGCATGATCATCAACATAAAAGAGGTCGAAAAATTTCAATCGAGAAGCGAAGGTAGTGCCAAAGTTAAGAATGGAATATAAGTAATAAGAAGCAACACAACGATCTGAACTAATAACATCGGAGCAAGTGCTTTTGAAATTTCCTCAATCGATAATTTACTTATAGCGGCTCCTACAAAAAGAGAATAACCAAATGGAGGAGTCGCCATGCCAATGGCAAAGTTTATGACCACAATTGCCCCCAGATGAATTGGATCGAGGCCCAAATTAGCCCCTATAGTTGTCAGGACACCACCAAGGATAATCATCGCTGCAATATTATCCATAATTGCGCCGATGAAGAGCAGCATCACATTCAACATAAGTAAAATTACGATTGGATTGGAAGATACGGATAATATCGCGTTTGATAAGGTTTTAGGCAGATCTTCTATGGCCATTAACCACCCAAAGGCCGACGCTGTAGCTATAACGAAACATACGATACCGGTGGTCTTGCATGATTGCAGCAATATCTTGTAAAGATCCCTAGCTTTTAACTCTT
>JAABSV010000022.1 GCA_011390165.1 Desulfobulbaceae bacterium | reverse complement strand
GGTAATGTTGAAGATGGACGTGGCCCGTCTGGATACGATCTGTCAGGCTTTGGCAAGGGCGGCCAAAGTATAAAGGAATGTGGCGAGGAGAGAAGACGGCCAAAGTATAAAGGAGTGTGGCGAGGAGGGAAGACGGCCGGTCCGGCCGAGATCAGTCGGCCGTTTGCCGACAGGGCAGCGCCTACTTGTAGAACTTATGTGAGCCGTACTGTTCCAGGTAGGTGTAGTCCTGTGACCAGTACGGCTCGATACTGTCAAGATGGTAATGGGTGGCTCCCTGGGTGAAGTCCTGGCTCTTCAGGGCGATATATACCGAGCGGATACACTGGAGAAAGGCCTTCGGGTCATCGGGGAGGTAGGAATCTTTCTGGAAGGTCCAACTGAACTGGTGAGGCTGACGGACAATTTCCTTGATCGGCAGGTGCTGCTGGCTGGCACGGTTCAGGGTGACCAGCGCCACCGCCACCTGGGCAATCTGTGGCTCAGAGCGGGCTTCATGGTAGACATTCAGGGTCAGCCAGAGCAGGCCTTCGAGCAGTGTCATATCTCCCGCACTCGTCTTATGAGGGGCCGTCGTGGTTGGCGGTTAAGCTGCTACACCCTTGCCGATGGCATCTTGGCACTGTAAACCGGTTGCCCGGGTTGGTTCCTGCCTCAAAGCGTTATCTCCCTAGATCTCTTAGGGAAAATCAAGTCTTGGTCAACCAGCTATCAGATTTCCGCCGGTAGGCGAAAGGCCTTAAGAGCGCTGACCGGAGCTGAGTGTACAGCTAAGTATACCGCATCTCCCATTCCCGTCAAGGGAGCGCCGGGAAATGCCTGACACAGAGCTCTGTCCATGGGCATGCCGCCCGTCCCTGCTCCAGTTGGTGCGGGTTTTCGCGGGTGGCAAGGTTCCTTCTCGCCGGGAGACGGTTCCGGACAAACAAAGGAGTGCATGCCGTGAAAGCGTACAGCAAGGAACTGGAGGTTACCGTACCCACCCGTCGGGCATTTATCAACATCACCGCCGAGGTGGAAAAATGTCTTGGCGAAAGCGGCATCCAGGAGGGGTTGCTGCTGGTCAATGCAATGCACATCACCGCTTCGGTCTTCATCAATGACGACGAAGCCGGTCTCCATCAAGATTATGAGCGCTGGCTGGAAAAACTCGCCCCTCATCAACCGGTGAGTCAATATGCCCACAACGGTTACGAAGACAACGCCGATGCCCACCTAAAACGACAGATCATGGGTCGCGAGGTGGTGGTGGCGGTCACCACCGGAAAACTGCACTTCGGGCCGTGGGAACAGATCTTCTACGGCGAGTTTGACGGCAAGAGGAAAAAGAGGATTCTGGTAAAAATACTCGGCGAGTGATCGGCTCAGGTTGCAGCCGGCAGGGCATCCCCGAAGGCCGGGAGGACGCCGGCGGCAGTCTTCTGCCCGAGGTTCGTCTTGTCTGCCCTGTTCGGACTTCTTGACTTGCCCAGAATCGCATGGGCACCATTTTTCTTCATGGCGATCATCTGCCAGTTTTGCGGGGTGGCGGCCACAGCCTGCATCAGGCCGAGATGCTGGCTGTGGCCGGCCTTGTAGGCCTCGATATGGCCCAGGATCGGGCAGCCGAGCAAGGCCATGTCGCCCACCAGGTCGAGAACCTTGTGGCGGATAAATTCGTCTTCAAAGCGGAGACCATCCTCGTTGAGAACTGACTTGCGGTTCCAGTGGATGGCGATCACGTTGGCCAGGGAACCGCCGAGTGCCAGTCCGTTAGCCCAAAGTTCCTCCACCTGTTCGACATAGCCGAAGGTCCTGGCCCTGGCGATTTCACTAGCAAAACGATCCGGAGTGATTTCGATGCTGTACCTCTGGCAATTGATCAGGGTGTCGTCAAAGCTGATCTCCCCGGTAATCTTGAACCCATCGTAGGGGGAGATGGTCAGTTTGCTATCGCCTTCCGCGAAGTGGATCGGTCTGGTTATGCGAAGCACCTTGCGTAAGCCATTCTGCTGTTTTTTGCCGCTGCTTTTCAAGAGTTGAAAGAAGGGTTCGGCACTGCCGTCCATGATCGGCACTTCCACGGCGTCAAGTTCCACGTCAACATTGTCGACCCCAAAGCCCTGCAGAGCCGCGAGAAGATGCTCGGTGGTGGAGACCTGAAAATGGCCATTACCAAGGGTTGTCGCCAGCCGGGTATCGACAACCTGGTTGACCCGGGCAGGTATATGCATATTCGAAGGCAGATCCGTGCGAAAAAAACGGATACCGTTGTTCACCGGTGCCGGCTTGATGGTCAGGTTGACGGTTCGGCCGGAGTGGAGCCCGACGCCGCAACAACTCACGGTGTGCCGGAGAGTGTATTGATGCGGGTCAACGGGGAGTGGCATTGGTTGTCCTTGGAAGAGAAAAGAGTTGTTTGTTAGTTGTTTGCAAAGAACATGCCTTATGCAGAAAACCATACTTTTTAAATAATAATAGGCAAATACGGCTGTTGAGGTGGGGGAAGAAGGGCACCGATCATCAAAAAAGTGTGGGAAAAATGACCCGCCGCAAGGTGAACGGGGAGACGTTTTCCCACACTGTATGAGCCTGGGCCAACAAATGAACGTTTACTTCCGCGGCTCCTTTTTCAGTGCGTTCAGGGCGTCGGCAAGAAAGGTATCGAAGGCGGGTTCGACCTCTTGGCTGATCTCGAGAACCTGAAGGGGGAGTGGGAGATCGGCCTCGGCCAGTTTCACCCCGTCCTTGCTGGTGGTAACCAATCGTTCGGCGCCACTGGCAATAGCCTTGGCGACAATTTTCGCCACCAGCGGAGGCGGGTAGGATTGGTGGTCGGCGAGTGGCCAGAACTCGGTGAGTGGCAGGTTGATTTCCGCCAGGCTGTGGCGGAATCGTTGCGGGTTGGCGATGCCGCAGAAGGCGAAAGCCGGACCCTGTTGCGAAGTTGCCGGCAGCGTACCGTCGATGCCGACCAACCGACGGCCGTTGATGGTGGCGGCGAAAACCGGTGTAGCGGGAAAACGTCGGCGGAGAAGTTCAGCGAAGCGGTCGGCTCGCTGGCTGTTTTCCGGCGTCCGGCCGGTGAGCAGAAAGGCGTGGGCACGCTGCAGTGCCGATACCGGCTCGCGCAGTGGTCCACCGGGAAAGATGCGACTGTTCCCGGCCAGTTCGCTGGCATCAAAGAGGACCAGATCAAGGTCCCGGTGCAGGGCAAGATGCTGAAAACCATCGTCGAGAACCAGGCAGTCGGCCTGGAATTCGGTTGCCGCCAGTTGTGCTGGTACCGACCGACGGCGACCGGTCAGCACCGGCACACCCGGCAGGGATCGGGCAAGCAAGTACGGTTCGTCACCGGCCTGCTCCGGAGAGAGAAGAAGCCGCCTCCCGTCGGAGACGATGTTGGCTGACGCTGCGGCCGTACCCCGGTAACCGCGACTGACCACCGCTGGTCGGTATCCCAGATTCTGCATGAGTTTGATCACATGGGCCACGATCGGGGTCTTGCCACTGCCGCCAAGGACCAGGTTGCCCACCGAGATTACCGGCAGGGGGAGCCGTGTCCCGGGGAGCAGCCCCCGTCGATAGCAGAGGGCCCGGAGTTGCATGGCCAGGCCATACAGCGGGCTGAAGGGGCGGCCAACAAAAAAGATGCGGTCTAGGGTGTTTGCCATAGCTTTTTAGGGACGAATGCAGTAACAAATTACCTCTGTCTGACGGTATGGGTAACTTTAGATTTTGCAAAAGAGCGTACCACAGACTACTATCATGTCTTCGTCGTCTCTGCCCGCCCTATTTTTCCTGTCATGACAGGTGAAGGGTTGGGAGAAAATCTCAAGAACATCTTCAGGGAGGAAACAATGAAGTATACGCTGCGTGGTAAACTGGTAGCATCGGCGGCCTGTGTGTTCGTCGCCCTTTCCGCTCCGGCCTTGAGCCTGGCCGAGGATACGATCCGATTCGGGGTGGCCGGTGCCCATAGTGGTGATCTGGCCTCATACGGTCTGCCTTCAGTCAATGCCGCCAAACTGGTGATTGACAAAGTGAACGCCAATGGCGGGATCAACGGCAAAAAGGTCGAATTGCTGGTGGAGGATGACGTCTGTAAACCGGAGGTTGCCACCAACACCGCCACCAAACTGGTCTCCGACAAGGTTGATGTGGTTCTCGGCCACATCTGTTCCGGGGCCACCATTGCTGCGATGCCGATCTACAAGGATGCCGGGGTACTGGTCATGTCTCCTTCAGCCACCAGTGACGAGTTGACCTACAGCGGTAATTACCCGAACTTCTTCCGTACCATTGCCCCGAATGCGGCTCAGTCACCGGCCATGGTCGATTTTGCCATCGACAAACTGGGGCTGACCAAGATCGCCATTATCCACGACAAGGGAGATTACGGCAAGCCGCTGGCCGAAGGGGCCAAGGCACATGTGGAGAAGGGTGGGAAAGGGGAAGTCGTCCTCTTTGAAGGAATCACCCCAGGGGCAATGGATTACGGGGCGATTGTCAACAAGATCAAACAGTCAGGCGCTGAGGTTGTGGTCTACGGTGGCTACCATCCGGAGGCATCAAAGATCGTCACCCAGATGAAGAAGCGGCGCATGGACCTCAAATTTGTCTCCGACGACGGGGTCAAAGACGATACCTTCATCAAGGTTGCCGGTGAGGCGGCAGAGGGCGTCTACGCCGCCGGCCCACAGGACAACTCGAAAAATCCCATGGCCCTTGCCGCCAAGGAAGAGCACAAAAAGGCCTTCGGCAGTGATCCCGGCGCCTTTTTTGAGGGGGCCTATGCCGCCACCGTGGCCATGCTGAATGCCATTGAAAAGGCCGGTTCCACCGACCTTGCCGCCCTCACCAAGGTGCTGCGCACGGAAAAGGTAGCCACCCCGGTGGGCGGGATCAGCTTTGACGAAAAGGGTGACGCCATCGGTGTCGGCTTCTCCATGTACGTCGTCGAGAAAGGGAATTATGTGGTAGCCCAGTAAGCCTCTCCCGTAACCTCTCTATCTGAAGCAGCCCGGCAACCGCTGGTCTGCTTCAGATATTTTTTTATCGCCAATGGATTATTTCATAGAGCTGCTGTTCAGCGGTCTGACCCGGGGATCGATCTATGCCCTCATCGCCCTCGGCTACACCATGGTGTACGGGATCATCGGGTTGATCAACTTCGCCCATGGCGAAATCTACATGATCGGGGCCTTTACCGCCTTCATCGTCGCCACGGTCCTGTCAATTTACGGGTTTCCCCTTCTTGCTATCGTCATTATTGCTGGCCTTGCGGCGGTGGTCTGGGCCAGTTCTTACGGCTATACCGTAGAAAAAATCGCCTACAAGCCGTTACGCCATGCACCCCGCTTGTCGCCGCTGATCAGTGCCATCGGCATGTCGATTTTTCTGCAGAACTATGTCCTGCTTTCCCAGACCTCGGATTTTCTTCCCTTCCCGGCCCTGATCCCCGACTTTGCCTTTATGGAACCGGTGGCCCACATCGTCGGCTCCACCGACCTGGCAATCCTGGTCACCACGGTAGTGGTTATGCTGATCCTCACCCTGCTGATCAAATTCAGTAAACTTGGCAAGGCGATGCGGGCCACCTCCCAGGACCGGACCATGGCCACCCTGGTGGGAATCAACGTCAACCGGGTGATCTCCGCCACCTTCATCGTCGGTTCCTCGCTGGCTGCCATTGGTGGTCTGCTGATTGCCTCGCATATCGGCCAGATCAACTTTTATATCGGCTTTCTTGCCGGGATCAAAGCCTTTACCGCCGCCGTGCTGGGTGGAATCGGTTCGATTCCTGGCGCGGTGCTGGGCAGCCTGATCCTTGGCCTCACCGAGAGTTTTGCCACCGGTTATGTCACCAGTGACTATGAGGATGTTTTTGCCTTTACCCTGCTTGTCCTGATCCTCATTTTCAAGCCCTCCGGCCTGCTCGGCAAGGCGGCCAACCAGAAGGTGTAGGCCATGTTTTCCAGAAAAGAACTGAAAAAGGCCATCCTCACCTCTCTCTGGTTCGTCTTTCTTACCATGCCCATTATGGTGATCAAGGTCGATGCCATTGAACGGACGATATACTGGCGCTGGCTCAACTCCCTGTATATGGCGGTGGGGGTGTTCACCGTCTACCTGCTGATACGCCTTTACCAGCACCGCAAGAACAGCCGGCAAAGCCAGGCGGGCGAGAGCGGGCCGTCAGTGGGCTTTCTTCACCGTCTGCTGCAGAATCCACGCCAGCGGCTGCTCCTCTTTGCCGTGGTCGGGGCGGTGGTGGTGATCTTTCCTCACTTCACCTCGACCTACCAGGTCAACGTGATGACCACCGCCCTGATGTACGTGATGCTCGGCCTCGGCCTGAACATCGTCGTTGGCCTGGCCGGCTTGCTCGACCTCGGTTTTGTCGCCTTTTATGCGGTGGGTGCCTACACCTACGCCCTGCTCAACCTCCATTACGGCCTCGGTTTCTGGGCGGTACTGCCCATCGGCGGCCTGTTCGCCGCCCTTTTCGGGATCATCCTCGGGTTCCCGGTACTTCGTCTGCGGGGCGATTATCTGGCCATTGTTACCCTCGGTTTTGGTGAGATCATCCGTCTGGTCCTGGAAAACTGGGGAGAATTTTCCAAGGGGCCGAGCGGCATCTCCAATATCTCCCGACCCGGTTTCTTCGGTATCGAACTCCCCCTGGAACAGGCGATTCTCTACACCTATTACCTGATGGTCCTCTTTGTGATCATCACCATCTTCGTGGTCAACCGCCTGCAGGATTCCCGTCTCGGCCGGGCCTGGATCGCCCTTCGTGAGGATGAGATCGCCTGTCAGGCCATGGGTATCGACAAACACAAGACCAAATTGGCCGCCTTCTCCCTTGGGGCCTTCTGGGCAGGGATAGTCGGGGTGATGTTTGCCGCCAAGACCACCTTTGTCAACCCGGCCAGTTTTACCTTCCTCGAATCGGCGATTATTCTTTCCATAGTTGTTCTCGGGGGGATGGGTTCGATCATCGGGGTGATCTTTGGGGCCTTGATTCTGATCCTCCTCCCGGAATATCTGCGGGCCCTCTCCGAGTACCGGATGCTCGCCTTTGGGGCGATCCTGGTCTGCATGATGATTTTTCGCCCCCAAGGTCTCTTTGCCAATATCCGTCGCCACTATCATTACCACAAAAAGGATTCGTCAGAACACGATTCGTCGGGTCAAGATTTTCCCAAATCACAGCCGTCATGACCACACCGATACTCGAAGTTACTGGCCTGACCATGGATTTTGGTGGTATCCGGGCCTTGAACGCCGTCGATCTCGAGGTAAACAGCGGTGAGATTGTCGCCCTGATCGGCCCCAACGGGGCCGGGAAAACCACCTTCTTCAACTGTATCACCGGCATCTACCGGCCCACGGCCGGGGATATCTACATCTTTCGGCCAGACCATGCGGGACGCCTTTCCCTGAAAGGGCTCAAGCCCAATCAGGTGACCGAACGGGGACTGGCGAGAACCTTCCAGAACATCCGTCTCTTCCCGAAGATGACCGTCCTCGAAAATGTGATGATCGGCCGCCATTGCCGGACCAAATCGTTTTTGTTCGGGGCGGTTTTACGGACCCGTGCCAATCGCCGCGAAGAAGAGGAGATCCTGGAGATGAGTTACCGCATGCTGGAGCAAGTTGGCATTGCCCAGTATGCCGACGACAACGCCGAAAATCTCCCCTATGGCGCCCAACGCCGGCTGGAGATCGCCCGGGCCATGGCCACCGAACCGCTACTGCTCTTGCTGGATGAACCGGCGGCGGGGATGAACCCTCAGGAGACCATCGAACTGGACCGGCTTATCAAGGAAATTTCCCGGGCCGGGCAGGCGATTTTGCTGATCGAACACGACATGAAACTGGTGATGAGCCTCTCCGACCGGATCGTGGTGATGGATTACGGAAAGAAGATCGCCCAAGGCAATCCGCTGGAAATCAGAACCAATCCGGCGGTTATCAAGGCCTATCTTGGGGAGGAGGTTAATGCTTGAGCTCGTCGAGGTACAATCGGGGTATGGCAACAAACTGGCAATCAAGGGGATCTCTCTGGAAGTAAAGGAAGGGGAGATCATTACCCTCATCGGGGCCAACGGCGCCGGCAAAAGCACCACTTTGATGACCATCTGCGGAGTCACCCCCTGCCGCTCGGGAAAGATTCTTTTCCAGGACCGGGAGATCCAGGGTCTGCCGGCCGATGAAATTGTTCGCCTCGGCATTTGTCAGGTGCCGGAGGGGCGGCATATCTTCCCGCAACTGACGGTGAAGGAAAATCTCGATATGGGTGCCTTTCTGCGCACCGACCGTGAGGGGGTGAAGCGGGATATGGACTACATCTTCACCCTCTTCCCGATCCTGGCTGAGCGCCGATACCAGGATGGCGGCAACCTGAGTGGTGGTGAACAGCAGATGCTGGCAATGTCGCGGGCACTGATGGCACGCCCCCGGATGCTGCTCCTCGACGAGCCCTCCATGGGACTCGCCCCTTTGGTCATCAGGCAGATTTTCGAAATCATCCGCCAGATCAACGAAGAGAGCAACACGACCATATTTCTTGTCGAACAGAATGCCAACCAGGCCCTGCACATCGCCGACCGTGGCTATGTCATGGAAAACGGCCGGATCACTCTGGCTGGTGCGGCCGGCGAACTTCTGGACAACAAGGATATCCAGAAGGCCTATCTGGGGATCTGAGCCTCGCTGAGGGCCAGCCCCTGTCAGTGGTTCCGTTGTTTGCCAAGTGAGGAATAAGAGATGAAGAGCATACGGGCGGGGGTAATCGGGGTCGGGTATCTTGGCCGTTTCCATGCCCAGAAGTATGCCGCGCTGGCCGGGGTTGAACTGGTCGGGGTGGCCGACAGCAACCTCGAGACGGCAACGCGGGTGGCCGGGGAGTGCGGCTGTACGCCCTTTACCGATTATCGCCTTCTTCTCAGCCAGGTTGAAGCGGTGTCGGTGGCCGTCCCCACCACCCTCCACCACCAGGTGGCCAGCGACTGCCTGGCTGCCGGGGTCGATGTTCTGCTGGAAAAGCCGATGACCGTCACCCTCGCCGAGGCCGACGACCTGCTGGCCAGGGCGGAGGTTGGTGGGCGCATTCTCCAGGTCGGCCATCTCGAGCGCTTCAATCCAGCCGTTCAGGCCATGGGGCCCTTTCTCACCACCCCGGTCTTCATCGAGAGCAACCGGATCACCACCTTCAAGAACCGGGGTGTCGATGTCGATGTGGTTCTCGACCTGATGATCCACGATATCGACATCATCCTCAATATCGTCGATTCCCCCATCGAAACAATCCATACGGTCGGGGCACCGGTTGCCACTACCACCACCGATATCGCCAATGCCCGGATCATCTTTGCCAATGGCGCTACCGCCAATGTCACCGTCAGCCGGATATCTCGAACCAATATGCGGCAGATGCGGATTTTCCAGCCGGGTTCCTATATCAATGTCGATTTCGGCAACCGGAAAATCATGACCATTCAACTCAGTAAGGAACTGCGGGAAAACGGCATGCCCAAGCAGGTGGTCGAACTGCGAACCTTCGCCGATGGCGATGCCCTGTTGAGTGAAGTGACCAGCTTTGTCGAGCACGTCCGCCAGCGGAGCCGGCCGGCGGTCTCCGGGGCGGAGGGGCGACGGGCCTTGGAAATCGCTTTGCAGGTGATGGCCCAGATCAAGGAGCACCAGAGTCTGCCGTTGTTTAAAAAGTTTCTTCACCCCGACAAGGGATGAGCAAAAAAGTGATGATTGTCACCGGTGAGGCCTCCGGTGACCTGCATGGGGCAAGGGTGGTTCGGGCCCTGCTGCAGCACAGCCCCGACCTGCAGATCTGTGGGATGGGTGGCCCGGAACTGGCCGCCGCCGGAGTCGAGATTCTCTTTGATGCCACCAGGGTTTCGGTGGTCGGGGTCTTTGAGGTCTTTGCCCATCTCGCCGATATCTGCCGCGCACAGCGCCTCCTCCGCCAACGTCTGGCCAGCCATCGGCCCGACCTGCTGCTGTTGATAGACCTTCCCGACTTCAACCTCCTTCTCGCCAGCAAGGCAAAAAAACTGGGAATTCCGGTTTTTTACTATATTGCCCCGCAGGTCTGGGCCTGGCGATCCGGAAGGGTGAAAACCATTGCCGCCCGTGTCGACCAGTTGGCGGTGATCCTGCCTTTCGAAGAGGAGTTCTTTCGCCGCCACGGCCTGTCGGCGCGCTATGTCGGTCACCCTCTGCTCGATTCGGTTCGGGCGACCCTCAGCGAGGCCCAGTTTCGGGCCGCCCACAATATCCCGGCCGGCAGTGACCTGGTGGGACTCCTCCCCGGCAGTCGCCGACGCGAAGTGAGCGCCTTGCTGCCGGTCTTCCTGGAGACCGCCCACCTTCTGCAGAGCCGATCCCTTAACCCGCTGGTCTTTTGTATCCCCCGGGCGGCAACAATCAGCCGGGAAGAGCTGGCCGAAGCCGGCCTGCGCGAGGGTGATCCCAAGCTGGATGGACTGGATATCCGCCTGGTCGACGACGATCGCTACGCCCTGATGGCCGCCTGCCGGGCGGTTGTTGCCGCCTCCGGAACAGTGACCCTGGAACTGGCAATTCTCGGCGTACCGATGGTGGTGGTCTACAAACTGAGCCCGCTCTCCTACTATCTCGGCCGGATGCTGGTCAGGCTGGACCATTTTTCCCTGGTCAATCTGATCGCCGACCAGCGGGCGGTACCGGAACTGCTCCAGGAGGAGGTTGAACCGGCAGCTCTGGCCCAAGCGCTGAGCGAGTTGCTGGTGGCAGGAGAGGGGAGGGAGCGGGTGCTGGCCGCACTGGCCACTGTCCGGGCCCGTCTGGGAGAGCCGGGGGCCTCGCAGCGGGTAGCGGAAATGGTTCTTGCCCTGCTCGCCAGGGATGCTGTGGCGGTGGCTGCTGAAGAGAGTGATCTGCCGGCAGGCGATGAACCGGTGCTCCTGCCCATCGGCCCGGAACTCGATCTGCACACCTTTTCCGCCAGGGAAGTGAAGAGCCTGATTCCTGACTATTTGCAGGAGTGTCTGGCCCGGGAGATTTTCGAGGTGCGGATTATCCACGGCAAGGGGCGCGGCGATCTGCGCCGTTCGGTCCATGCCTTGCTTGCGCGCAGCCCGCTGGTCGCCAGCTACCGTCTGGCGGAACCACAATCCGGGGGCTGGGGGGCGACGGTGGTGCGCTTACGGGTTGAGTAACGACCGTACCGGCACTATCAGCATTCCTGGTATTACCGGCATTACCGGCCGAAGGGGCAGATCGGGAAGTGGCAGGTGGGGCAGTTCCGGCAGAGTCCACCATGGCCCATTTCGGCGATCTCCCGGCGGCTGATCTGCTGACCGGTGAGGACCCTGGGCAGGACCAGATCAAAGACGGTGATCTGGTGGTACATCCCGCAGGCCGGCAGGCCGATGATCGGCACCTCGCCGATGCGGCCAATGAGAAACATCGCCCCGGGCAGGACCGGGGTGCCGTATACCACCTCGCTGGCCCCGGCGAGAATGATCCCCTCGCGGGTGACATCGTCAGGGTCCACCGACATGCCACCGCTGGTCACCACCAGTTCGGCACCGGCCTCGAGGCAGGCGGCAATCTCCCGGGCGATCGCCTCCCTGTCGTCCGGGGCACGCCTGACCAGGAGGATTTCGCCGCCAATTGCTGCAGCCTTCTGCCGCAGTACCCCCTCAAACTGGTCCTCGATCCGGCCGTAGAAGACCTCGTTGCCGGTGATCACCAAACCGATCCGTACTTGCCGAAGAGGCTGGACCTGGACAACCGGCGAGCCGGAGGCGAGAATTTTTTCCGCTTCGGCGAGGAGCCTGCGCGGGGCAATCAGGGGGATAAGCCTGGTGGCGGCGACATTCTCCCCTTTGTGTACCGGCGTGTTGTCGTGCAGGGTGGCGCACATCACCTCTCCGAGGAGATTGAGGCGCAAGAGATTTTCCCGGTTGATCCGCAGCAGCCCATCGCAGGTGGCGCGCAGGGCCACCTTGCCCTCCTGGGGCTGTTTGTCGTACTCCACGCCACTTCCCGCCAGAGCACGGGCCAGTATCAAGGCCGCTTCGTTTTCGTGGATCTCCTCGGCACCGAGGCTGAGGAGGTACATATGGTCCTTGCCCAGTCGTTTCAGATGGGGGATATCTTCGGCGCGGATGATGTGCCCCTTCCTGAAGGCCGCCCCCTTCTTCACATCCTTCACGATCTCGGTGATATCGTGGGGGAGGACCATCCCCACTGCCTTCTCCACCGGTACTGACTGCAGCATGGTGCGCTCCTTTTCTGGCGGCAGCTTTTACAGGCTGCCATCCACCTGATCGGCGGGAAAGAGGCTTTTGACATCGTACACCACCGCCTCCGGGCGGCAGAACCCCCGCAGATCGGCAATGTCCATCTGCAGAAACTGCCGGTGTGCCACTGCCACCACCACCGCACTGTAAGCAGCCGGTTCGGGGGTGGCAACCAGAGAGATGCCGTAGGCGCTCAGGGCCTCTGCCGGCTGGACCCAGGGATCATGGACATCGACGGTCACGCCGTAGGCAAGAAACTCGTTGATGATATCGGTCACCCTGGTGTTGCGCAGGTCAGGACAGTTCTCCTTGAAGGCCAGCCCCATCACCAGAACCCTGGAACGGGCGACATCAATCCCTTTTTGGAGCATCTTTTTGATCACCGTTGCGGCGATATAGGTGCCCATGCTGTCGTTCAGGCGGCGGCCGGCGAGAATCATGTTCGGGTGGTAGCCAACCTCCTGGGCCTTGTGGGTGAGATAGTAGGGGTCGACTCCGATGCAATGGCCACCCACCAGGCCCGGCCGGAAGGGGAGAAAATTCCATTTCGTGCCGGCTGCCTCAAGAACCTCGGTGGTGTTGATGTCCAACCGTTCGAAGATCAGCGCCAGTTCATTGATCAGGGCGATGTTTACGTCACGCTGGGTATTTTCGATCACCTTGGCGGCCTCGGCGACCTTGATGGAACTGGCCGGAAAGGTACCGGCGGTGATGATCCGGCCATAGAGCGCATCGACGAAACGGGCCGCTTCCGGGGTGGAACCGGCGGTGATCTTGACGATACTTGGCAGGCGGTGTTCCTTGTCGCCGGGGTTGATCCGTTCCGGACTGTAGCCGCAGAAGAAGTCGCTGTTGTAGCGCAGGCCGGACCCTCTCTCGAGGATGGGCACGCAGACCTCTTCGGTGGCGCCCGGATAAACCGTCGACTCGTAGACCACCACGTCCCCCTTGCCCAGGGCTGCCGCCACTGTTTCCGAGGCACTGAGCAGCGGGCCGAAGTCAGGGCGCTTGGCAGCGTCGATGGGGGTCGGCACGGCAATCACAAAGACATTGCAGGCCGAGATGGCCGCCGGTTCGGCGGTGAATCGGAGTTGACCGGCCTCGGCCAACTCCTCCGCCGATACCTCCAGGGTCTGGTCCCGGCCCTGTTCCAGTTCGGCGATCCGTGCCGGGTTACGGTCAAAACCAAGGGTGGGCAGAACCTTGCCGAATTCGACTGCCAGGGGGAGCCCGACATAGCCCAGGCCGACAACACAGAGGCGAATATCGCTGATAGCAATCATGATCCGGAAACTCCTCCTATCACCGGGTCGCCATAGTAGACCAGACCCTGCTTGTCGGTCTCCATCACCCGGACACTGAATATGGAATACGGACCAGCCGGCAGGGCAGCCTGCACCCGCTGGAAAATAAAGGCGGCAATATGTTCGGAAGAGGGGTTGCGGTCCTGAAACCAGGGGAGGGTATTGAGATCCTTGTGGTCAAGGAGATCGATGACCTCTTTGACTACCCGTTTCAAGACGGTGAAGTCAATTCCCATACCACACTGGTCCAGTTCGGCGGCCCGTACCGTCACCTGCACCTTCCAGTTGTGACCGTGCGGGGTCTCGCAGTCACCAGGGTAGTCTCGCAGATGGTGTGCACCGGCAAAGTGGGTCTTGATAAAAATATCAAACATCGTTTTCTCCAAACATCATTGTTTCCTTGCGGGGTGGGCAGATTCGTCGCCGGATGGCGGAACTGGCTGAAGGCTGGCTGTACAACTGGCAAATTACCCGCTTCCGGTCTGTTGCGCACCAGTTATTTGCTTCGGATGCATTCACCAGGCAAAAGCTCAACCTCATCCTTTTCACGCAGAAAATACTTGCCTTCTGACGCGACACCGGCTAGCTTTTCGCCCACGCTCTGTCAGCTGTTGCCGGGGATAAGGCAACGCGGCGGAGAGTACTTGCGGTTCAATATCGGGAGGGGCTGTAGCTCAGCTGGGAGAGCGACGCGTTCGCAATGCGTAGGTCAGGGGTTCGATCCCCCTCAGCTCCACCATATATTTGAATTTACAAAAAAAATCACGATTCACCTCTCCTGACAGGCTTATCAAGCGTATCAAGCCTATAGCCGTCGGTCTGCTCGAAACGCTTAAGGCGGAAAAACTGCGGATCAATCATTGGCGCGACAAGGAATCCACCCGGGACGCGGTTCGTCTGACGTTCAGGATTATCTCTGGAGCGAGTAAACCGGGTTGCCGGATTCGTATTCAGAGGAGGCACCATGTTTGATACCGTCAATCTCGGTGCCTTTGTCGCCGCCGGTCTGCTGCTCAATATCACTCCGGGGGCGGACCTGCTCTATATCGCCAGCCGGAGCGCCAGCAGTGGTGTCAAGGCCGGGATGGTGGCCGCTCTCGGCATCGGGGTCGGCTGTTGCTTGCACATCCTCTTTGCCGCCTTTGGCTTGTCGCTGCTACTCGCCACCTCCGCCTCTGCCTTTACCGTAGTCAAGATGGCCGGCGCCGCCTACCTTGTCTACCTTGGTGCAACGACCCTTCGCTCGGCCGGGTTGAAAGGGGTCGAAAGCAGGGCGGAGGTGGTCGCCAGGAGCGGGTACCTCAGGGTCTTCGCCCAGGCGATCGTGGTCAATGCTCTCAACCCCAAGGTTGCCCTCTTTTTCCTCGCCTTTTTGCCGCAGTTCGTGGCCCCTCGGGCAGCACACCCGGCCATCTCCTTTCTCTTTCTCGGTTGCCTGTTCAATCTCAACGGTACCGTGGTCAATCTGCTCTTTGCCCTGGTCGCCTCAGGCATTACCGAAAAATTCAAGGGGCATGGTAAAATCGGTCGTTTGTTGAAGGCCGCCGTCGGCGTCCTGTTCATCGGGCTCGGCCTTCGTCTGGCGATCAGTTCGCAACGCTAGCCGTCGCCCGAGGGTTACCGCGATCTTGAAATGCCGGTCAGGGCGGATATCTCCCGGTACCGAAAGCAGTCGACGGTGTGGTCGTTGACCATGCCGACCGCCTGCATCAGCGAGTACACGATGGTCGAACCGACGAAGGAGCAGCCGCGGTTTTTCAAGTCCTTGCTGATGGTGTCGGAAAGGGTGGTCCGCGCCGGCACCTCGGCCAGGGAACGTCGGTGGCTGCAGAGTGGCTTGTGGTCTACATAGCGCCACAGGTAGTCGGCAAAGGAGCCGAACTCCTGTTGGATGGCGAGGACAGCCTGGGCGTTCCTGATTGCCGCACCGACTTTCAGGCGATTGCGGACGATGCCCGGGTCGGCGAGCAGCCGGGAAATATCCTGCGCACCATAGGCGGCAACGGCGGCAATGTCGAAACCGGCCATGGCCAGGCGGTATGTCTCCCTTTTTCTGAGGATGGTGATCCAGCGCAACCCGGCCTGAGCCCCTTCGAGAATGAGGAATTCGAAGAGACGACGGTCGTCGTGGACCGGAACACCCCATTCGTTATCGTGATAGGCGACATGGAGCGGGTCGTCGCCACACCAGGTGCATCTGGTGGTCATATTGTCGCTCCTGCTCTGCGTTCCTCGGAGTACCTTTCGGGCAAGGCCATCTGCTTTCCGACCCTGATGGTCGGGAGAAGAGATGAGTTGGTGCGGCGGTACCCACCAGCACCGGCAACAATGTCGGGTACTGCTGGAGGGTGACTAGCATAGCTTGACAACCCGCCCCCGCCTTGTCAACTGTACATTTGCATATCGGTTTGTATACGAGCCATTTTGCCCATGGAGAACACACCCCATACCAGCCCTGGCCCTGAAGATGCAACCACCCTCGACAGCCTCTTTGCCGGGAGTCTTACCTGCCGCCAGCACCGCCACGGCTACCGCTTTTCGGTGGATGCCGTGTTGCTCGCCCATTTTGTCAGGCCAGGAAAGGGGGCGGCGCTCCTCGACCTCGGCACCGGCAGCGGTATCATACCGTTGATTGTCAGTTATCGTTCTGGCGAGCGGCTGCGGCGCATAGTCGGCATCGAGTTGCAGAGCGGCCTGGCGGCACTGGCCCGGGAAAATTTTGCCGGCATGCCTGCCGCCATCCGCCCCGCTCTCATCGAAGGGGATATCCGGGAAATCAAGCGGCTCATTGCTGCCGAATCCTTTGACCTGGTGCTCTGCAACCCCCCGTTTTATCCATTGGGCAGTGGCCGCCGCAGTCGCTCCGAGGAGGAAGATCTGGCCCGGCATGAGGTTGCCGGCAAACTGGAGGATTTTCTTGCCGCTGCCGCCTATGCCGTGAAAAATCGTGGCACGGTGGCCTTGGTCTATCCGGCGGCGCGGAGTGGCGAACTGCTCCTTGCCACCGCTGCCAAGCGGTTGCAGGCCAAAAGAGCGCAGTACGTCTACAGCTACCCCGACCACCGGCAACCGGCCCGCCTGCTTCTCCTTACCTGCTGTAAAAACGGTGGCGGTGGTCTCCGGGTCGAGCCGCCGTTGTACATCTACGACCAGAAAAATGGTGCTTTTTCTGAAAAAATGGCGCATTTCTATACACCAAACTCCCCGGAGGAGTCTCGGCAGAGCCGGGCCGATCAAGGCTGAAGGGTTGCCCCGTCGGCCTGATAGCGGCCTTCTCTCGTTCCGTTCAGTTACACCCGTTCCGCATAAGTGGAGGCGGGCACTGCCTCCCCGTAGCCGGTTGACGGGGCAAAACTGCTGTCCTTGAAGAGCATGCTGGCAAAAACCACAAGCTGTACCGTTCTTGGCATTGAAGGCTGGATGATCCAGGTCGAGGTGGACGTCAGTGCCGGCCTCCCCGGCTTTGCCACGGTGGGTCTGCCGGACAATATTGTCCGGGAAAGCAAGGACCGGGTGAAGGCGGCCATCAAGAATTGCGGCTATGACTTTCCGCCGCGACGGATCACCGTCAATCTCGCTCCGGCCGATCTGCGCAAGGAGGGGGCCGGTTTTGACCTGCCCATTGCCATCGGCATCCTTTTGGCCACAGGTGCCCTGCCGGCCGCCCGGAAGGGTGGCTACTGCCTGGTCGGTGAACTCTCCCTGGACGGCGGCATACGACCGGTCAAGGGAATCCTGCCGATGATCATTGCCGCCCGGGAAAGTGGTCTTGACGGTATCCTCATCCCCGAGGAGAACCGTCGTGAGGCCCGTCTCGCCCCCCCGGGGATCGCCATCCTGCCGGTCGCCTCACTGCCGCAGGCGGTGGAGTTTCTTGCCGGCATGCCCACCGCCACCCCACTGGCCGGGAATCTCCCGGAACTTGTTGCCTCGGCAGCCGACGAGACAGTTGATTTTGCCGATATCAAAGGGCAGCAGCTGGCGCGTCGGGCGATGGAGATAGCCGCCGCCGGCGGGCATAATATTCTACTGAAGGGGCCACCGGGTGCCGGCAAGACCATGCTGGCCAGGCGTCTGCCCACCATCCTGCCGGCGATGAGCCTGGCGGAGATGCTGGAGACCACGAAAATATACAGCGTCGCCGGCAAAAGTGGGGTTGATGGCGGGCTCTGTATCTGCCGGCCCTTCCGCGCCCCGCACCACACCATTTCCGATGCCGGGTTGGTCGGTGGCGGGGCCATTCCCCAACCCGGCGAGGTCTCTCTTGCCCACAATGGTGTGCTCTTCCTCGACGAACTGCCCGAATTCAAAAGACATGTTCTTGAGGTTCTCCGCCAGCCCCTGGAGGATGGCTCGGTCCGTCTTGCCCGGGCCAACATGACCCTCACTTTTCCGGCCCGCTTCACCCTGGTGGCGGCGATGAACCCCTGTCCCTGTGGTTACCACGGGGATGGTCGCGGTCGCTGCAACTGTCTGCCCAACGAGATCCAGCGCTATCTCGGCAAGATTTCCGGACCACTGCTTGATCGGATCGACCTCCACCTCGAGGTCCCGGCCCTCGATTTTCGCGAACTGCGCCAAGGGGCACCGGCCGAGGGCTCGGCGCCAATCAAGGAACGGGTCGATCGCTGCCGAGCCCGTCAGGCAGCCCGCTTCGCCGCAGAAACCGATGTCCACTGCAACGCCCGGATGGGGAATCGGCTGCTGGAAAAATATTGCCGACTTGATGCAGCCTCCAGTCGACTGCTCGAAACCAGTGTCAGCAAACTCGGACTTTCCGCCCGAGCCTACCACCGGATAATCAAGCTTGCCCGGACCATTGCCGATCTGGCTGAAGAGGAGTCCATCGGCGCCACCCATCTGGCCGAGGCAGTACAGTTTTCCCGGGCTGCCCCGCAGAGCGGCTGAACAACTCCGGCCGCAAGCGACAAGAAACGATGATTATCGCCAAACTGTATCGATACAAACCGCCGCGAGAGGTTAGCGCCCTCTGCTGGAAACTGGCTTGTCCCGGTGGGATAGCAAACAAGTGTCTGTGAGCCGCGACAAAAATCTGCTGGAGCTGCTATGCGACGTACTCTCTTCCTGGCCTTTGCCTCAGCCCTTCTGGTGCTCAGTTATCTTATTGTTTTTCGCATGGAAATTTCCAGCCATGGTGAACCTGCCCGTTTCATTCCCGCCGATGCCCTCTTTTCTTTCCAGCAACGGGACGGGGTGAAAGCACTCAGCGAGTTTGCCTCCTCTCCTCTGGGGCAGCAACTTGCCGCCATCGATTTTGTCGACACCGGCAACAAGATCGGCATGGACCCAAAACTGGCGCTACAGTTAGAAAGATTTCCCGACATGGTAGCCAGGATCGCCGACGACCGGGTGGCAAGTGCCCTGTTCGGCAGGCGATTTACCCTGGCTCTGCTTCCCCCTCTGCGTCCGGCAGAGGGGGGAGTGGAGCAGTTCATCCGCGAGAATGTGGTGCTGGTCTGTGACCCTGAGCAGCCGGCTGAACTTCTTGCCACCCTAGGCAAGGGCTATGCCCGCTTCAACGAGCATACCCATCTGGCCGTCCGCCAGTATGGTCGACACCAGATCCACCGCCTCAGTCGGAACGGTGAGACTCTTTCCTATGCGGTGGTTGATGGCTCGATTCTCCTCGCCGTAAACGAACGGCAACTGCGCCGCTGTCTTGATGCCTTTGACGGCGACCTGCCATCCCTTGCCGGAGAGTCGGACTACCAGCGACTGAAAGGGAACTTCAGCGAGGTGAACCGATTTATTTATTTCCCGCTACAGGCTCTGCGCGAGTTTACCGCCACGCTGCTGGACCGAACGGAACCGCCATACAGGGAACTGATAGAAAAAGAACTGGCGACGACCATTGGTTTTACCGCCGCAGCCTATGGCAGCCAGCAACAAACTGTGGGGCGGGTCGTTGATCGAATAGAGATTCTTTTTCAGCGGGAGCAGGTAAGTGCCATTGCCGGCCGCCATCTCGATATCACCCCGGCGGCTAACAGCATGCTTGATCTCACCACCTTAAACCCGATGCTTTACTACTGGTCCAATGTCCTTGTCTTCCGTGACTACCTCCCCAGCCTTGCCGAAGAAAGCGATGGCATCGCCTCCCTGGCCACCTTCACTCGCCTACTGAAGGAGAGAACCGGCAAGAGTATCGAAGAGGTATTTGATCTTCTTGGTAACGAAATCAGTATGCTGGTCACTCCGGGTGGCGGCGGGGAAAGTTATTTTTCCATTCCCCGGGCCCTCTTTTTTCTGCGGGCGACCGACCCCGAAGAGCTGCGTCGGATTATCGAAGAACTTTGTATTGCCTACGATGTGCAATTGACCGGCAGAAACTACGGGCCGGTGGATTATATCTACTGGACTCCGGCACCGGAGGATGGACTTCGCCCCCTGTATGGTTTCTGGGATGATCTCTTCTTCTTCGGGAACAGCAGCAATCTGGTCAAAGAGTTCGTCGATGCCCGTCAGACCGGTAACAATCTGTTGGATAACCAAACGATCCGTCGCCTTGATCCGGGGCTGCAGAAAGAGAACAATTCCGTAGTCTACATCGACACTGTGGCCATGCTGGAACTGGCCGAGCGGGTGATTGGCCTGCTGGGGACGCTCATCGCCCTTGAGGAGAGGGAGATCGCCGGCAAGGTGCGGGTGGTGATTGCCGATGTCATCCGCCCGCTGCTGAAAGGGGCGAAGATGTACCAGGCCAGTGTTTCCCGCAGTTATTTCACCGCCGATACAGTGGTGGTGGAGTCGGTGAGCCAACTTGCCGGGGGAGGTGAATAATGCGCAAACTGGTGGAAGAACTGCGCAAACTGCTCCAGTTCAAGGAAAGCACCGATGTCGGTGATGTGGTTCTCATTGCCGCCAAATCGCCACAGATGCTCGCCTACGCCTTTGTGAGCGGCATTGAGCGTGACAACAGTCGCCGGGAGGAGTGGTGGCATCTCCACCTTACCCTGCTCAGCATCCCCCTGCAGCAGATCACCTGGACCCTGCGCCGGCCGCAGATGACCGGCAAAGAGATTTTCACCATGGGGGGTGAGGAGCGCTTTATGCAGGCGGTGGAACTTGGCCGACCGTCGTCCGGAGAGCAGCCGACGGCGGAGAGCGGCAAAACAACCCCCTTGAAACGGGTAAAGTAGGGGGAGGGGAGCTGCCGGGCGTGGCACCGCCGGCCGCTCAATCTGGGACGGTAAAGTTGATCGACAGCCTCTCCAGGCTGGTTTCCAGGCGTCGGTAGCTGATCTGCGGCGACATCTCAAGCATGATCTTGGCCGCCCGCACCTGGTCGCTGCTGCTGTACTTGTCAGAGAGGTAGATGATCTCGGAGATCCCTGCCTGGATGATCACCTTGGTGCATTCGTTGCAGGGGAAGAGTCCGACGTAGATCCGGCAGTTGCGCAGGTCGGTGCTGATTGCGTTCAATACAGCGTTCAGTTCGGCATGGCAGACGTAGGGGTATTTGGTGTCAAGAAAGGCCCCCTCGCGCTCCCAGGGGAGAATGTCGTCGGAACAGCCCCTAGGAAAGCCGTTGTAGCCCACCCCGACAATCTTGTTCTGGGCGTTGGCGACACAGGCACCCACCTGGGTATTGGGGTCCTTGCTCCGCTGTGCCGAAAGCAGGGCCACCGCCATGAAATACTCGTCCCAGGAAAGGTAGCCCTGCCGTTTCATCCCGTCTCTCCACCTTGGCTGCTTATGAATTTCTTCCTTTGTTGTCGCCAGGTATTGGTGCCGCAGACCCCGTCGATAAATCTTTTTACCGTCTCGTAGTACAGTTGTCCGGCACTCTCGGCCAGGTTGTCCCGCTCGGCGCCGGGAATGACATAAAACTGCTTGTTCCGCGCCCCGCTTGCCGCCTGTAGACGTTCCGCCTCAGCGGCAGTGACCAGGCAGTCACGTGCACCGTGGAAGATCAGGGTCGGCAGTTCTATCTGCTGGATCACCGCCAGGGTGTTGAAGCCATCACTTTCCTGGAGACCAAGGGCCTCGACATCAACCCCGAGACTCTGCAGGTAGGGGAGGGTGGACCCGAGTGCGCTTTCCAGCACTAGCCCTTTCACCTCCTGCCCCCTCTCGCCGGCAATGGTTATGGTAGGGATGGTGCCGAGGGCGTGGCCCATGAGAAATATCGGCCCCAGCCACCCTTCACGTCGCAACCAGATCAGGGCCTGGTCAAAAAGGGTGGTGGCATCACCAAGAAGATGGCCAACGCCAGGTTGGCCGCCACTCTTGCCGTAGCCGCGATAGGATGCGAGAAAGAGACCGATCCCCTGCCGGTTGCAGGCCTCGGCCATTCTGCCCAAGGCGGCAGCGGTCGGTACGCGGCCATCGTGGAAGAATAACAGGAGGGGTGAATCCTGCGCAACCGGGTAGAAGAGGCAATGGAGCAGTATGCCGTCCGCAACCGGCAGGGCAATGGTGGTCCCATTGTCATCTGGCTCAGGATATTCACAACTCTCCGGGGCAAACAAAACGGCAGTGATAGTCGGGTGGTCGAGTGGGGTAGCCGGTTTCATGGTACGGGCCTTGGCCGGAGATGGCGACGCTGCCGGGTTACGGCGAGAGGGTTAAGGTGAGGGCGAGAGCGAGGGGTGGCGCAGGTTAGGTTTAGAGCGAAACGGCAACGGGACTGCTGGGGTGAGCGAGGGGACTTGAACCCCCAGCCTCCTGGGCCACAACCAGGTGCTCTAACCTATTGAGCTACGCCCACCACGGCACGCCTTACGGCGTAAAAGCGTGTCCTTTATACCCCCTCCCACACCCTTTTGCAAGGGGATTCACTCACAGGTTTTCCTTGCAGTGCATGCATTTTTTCGCCTGCGCCTTGATCAGTTCAAAACAGAATGGACACTCTTTGACGAAGTTTGCCTTGAGGATTTGCGCCACCGCCAGGTTAACCCGATGCTCAAAGGCCGGGTCGCGAAAGCGGTGGTTACGGATCGGGTCGACACAGGAGATATTGTTCAACTTGATCAGACATTCCAGAGCCGCATCCCGGGAAGCCAGGTCGGCCGCTTCATCGAGGATCAGAAACATCACCGGTTGGTCATTTCCTTTTTCAACGCAGCTCGGCAGGGCCTCAACCGCCTCCTTTTCCTTCTGGTACCGTTCGTTCTGGCTGAGCAGGACATCCTTGTCGATGGCACAAGCCTTGAATGCATCGCTGTTGGCAACCATCATCAGGTTACCTTCGCTGCTGCCCGGCAACTCCATGTAGCGGTAGGAGGCGTGGTGGCCATACTGGGCCTCGATCTGGTCCCAGCCGTTGAGAAACAACGTACAGCTGTCGTTCAGGCAGATAAAGAGAACATCTGAACCCCAGCCCAGACCGTCACCGATATGAAAAGGTGGGGCTTCACAACAGGACATCTTCTGTTTGCAGTGGGGACAGATTTTCACCTCGTCCAGCACCTGGATATTGAGCACCATAACGTCTCTCCCTGATAGAATGAAACTGTCGCCAGCAACTGGAACGTACCGGTTTGCCGGGTTCCGGCTGCATCGACCGGCAACGGCGATACTGCGCAGTCGAATCGGCCATTTGACCAGGGAGCAGACTATAGTGTCCCTTTTCGGGAATTACAATTGTCACCAGGGGCTTCGGCAAACAAAAAAGTATCGGCTGGTCTTCCTGCAAAAAGTTGATTCAGCCGTTTTTCATCACCGGATTGCTGATCAACTCGTCCACTGCCCGCGCCTGCTTCATCCGGTTACGAAGGAATTCTGGTGGCATGGTTTTTCTGTTTTCTTCCATAATTACAGAAATCTCTTCGATTTTCCCTTCTTCGGCGCAGTCGATGAGGTAATGCAGGTTGTCGACAAAACTGCGCACAATTTTTCCACCTTCGCCGCCGGTGGCCATGATTTCGGCGTAGGTTCGGGGGTTCTGGTTGTGCACCCTGGCCATGGCCAGGATGCCATAGAGGGAGGTGAGGGTGGAGTGGCTGCCAATATCGCCATAGTCGATGTCGTGCTGGCGCAAGGTCATGGCCAGGGCCACTGACAGAGTGGTGGGCAGTTTTTGGCCTACGCCCATCAGCAGATCGTGCCTGGAAGGAGTGTCGTGGTAGATATCGGCGCCGTGTTTGTACAAAAACGATTCGAATTCGCTGCAAAAGCTGCCACTTCTTTCGGTACGGACCAGGGCGGCGTTTTTGTCCTTCATGGTCAGCGCCTGGGGCCCCCAGAGGTTATGGACGAACATCACTTCAACCCCCGGACGGGTGGTAGCCAGAGCGGTGGCAAGGGTCTTTTCCGACTCGCCGGCCAGAATGATCAGGGCCTGACCGTCCCCCAGCAGCGGGCCATAAGCGCTGATAGTACTCGCCGTCACCGAGATCGGAACGCAGACTACCACCACATCCACCTGAGAGACCATCTCCTCCGGACGGAGTGTGCTGGTACGACCTGTAGTCAGGGTGGCATAGCCCTCGTTTTCCAGACGCTCGGCAAACCAGCGGCTCATGGCACCACTGCCGATAAAACCAAAAGAGCGGATCTGCTTCACCCGCATATCGACCCGGGGAAAGGAGCCAAGCACCTTCAGGCATCTCTCCTCTTCGATGACCACCGAGGCAATTGTCTCCAAGGCGGCGCGCAGCAGGGGGGTGTCCCGGTGCCCTTCCACTTCCAGATAGATTCGCAGCTTCTGGGTTTTGATGTCGTTTTCCGAGCGCAGGTCGAGAATATTGATGCCGCGGCGGGTGAACTCTCCGAGGATGTCGGCAAGCATCCCCACCCGGTCGCGCAGCGGCCTGGTAATGATGGCGGTGGCATCGTAGCCGGTACTTGCTGCCGGCTCCCTGCCGAGAACGGCAAAGCGGGTGCGGTTGTGCGAGACCACCTCCCGGGCCAGCAGTTTGAAACCGTGCCTGCGGACCAATTCCTCCGATTCAATCACCGCGCAGTTGGTGCGGGCAAACTGGCGGATCTCGACCATGGCCTGGTCAATATCCTGCACAGCCATCCGGGTGGCGTCGGGGTAGTGGGTGTCGATATACTCGTCACATTGGCGGAAGACCGAGCCCCGACCGACAATGGTGTCGATCTCATCCGCGGCGGTATCGGCAAGATCAGGAGTGCCGATGGAAAGGTGGATCGGCAGTACGACGTTATCGATCCAATAGCCGCTCTCCAGAGTGGCCATGTGCCGAAAATACTCTTTCACCTCGCCTTCCCGGGTGTTGTAGACCGGGATCAGAGCCATCTCGGCACGGCCGGAGGTGAAAGCCGCTAGTGTCTCGCTGAGCCGGTTGAAAAGGAGAAGTTCAGCCTCTGGACGGTACTGCCTGGCCGCCAGCTGGCAGTCAGAACCCACCGGTCCCAGGGTGGCGATTGTGCTGTTCATATTGACTGCTGTCGGCTGTACCTTGGATCAAGGCCAGAGAAGGGGGCTGTAGATCCAGCCGGTGGTACCACTGCTGTGTTGCACTCGGCTCCATTTTCCTTTGGTGGAGAGTCGGCTGAGGACAACACCACGCTCGACATCGGCAATGATCGGGTCCTGAGTGGAAGGGCCCGATCGCATGTTGACATTTTTTTGGGCGTTGACAATGACCGTATCCCCTTTCTTGACGATACTTTCGTGGATCCAGCCACCATCCTTTTCAAAGTCGGTCACCTGGTACCACTCGCCCTCTTTCTTTTCCACCTTCAAGGGGTATCCGAGGAACAGTTCCATGGAGGCAGGGTGTTTGGTGTCTGGCCCGGTTCGGACATTGGCACCGTCGGTGGTTACCGACAGATATTCGCTGGCAATGCTCTGGCAAGGGGCGAACAGGAGGCAACAACCGGCAATCAGGAGGGAATTCAGTAATTTTTTCATGGGTGAGAATGGTTGGTGTTTTGGTTTTTCTTTAAGTGAATGGGCATCTTAGATATCGTACACGACAGCAACCCCCTCTCTATAGCATTATTCACCGCGCAAGTCAAATGGTGCGCGGCGGTGCATTCGGCAACAGCCCTTCGTCAGAAAGGTCGGCTGCCGGATACCCATCTTCCAGTACTCAATTTTTGCCTGGTCAGGCCACCGGACATGGCCAACTCCTGCTCGACCGCCTGCCTGAACAAACTTGAGGCTGCCTTGAAGGCAGAACAAGAAGCGTATAGGGCGGTATAGAGCGGGCAGGTGGGGTACGGTGAGATAAGGTGAAGAGGGCTATCTGGGGAAGAGCAGACGTGTGCCTTTCCCATCCATCACCACATCGGCGCCGATCGGGACAGTCAGATTATGGCGGCAGTGGCCGCAGGGGAGCCTGGCCCATACAGGAAAGGGGTACTCGGCGACGACCTCAAGGGTCCTGTGCCAGACGCTCTCCTGATAGCGGTGAATAGCCATTTGGTCCATTTGGTCCATTTGGTCCATTTCGCCGGGAAGGGAGAAGTCTCCCAGCAGGAGCCCCTTCAAGCCGGCAAATTTGCCGGCGAGCAGAAGTTGGGTGAGCATCCGGTCCACCTTGTAGGGGGGCTCGTTGGTCTCTTCGAGAAGGAGAATGGCGTTGGTCCAGGGAAAATCCCAGGGGGTGCCGAGCAGGGTGAGCAGGCTGGCCAAATTGCCGCCCAGCAGGGGGGCCCGGACTGTTGCTCCCGGGCGGAGAATCTCAATTTGCCGGTCGCTGATCTCGTCACAACGACCGGTAGTCAGGCTGCGATAAAAACGCTGTCCTGCCTCCCTGCTCAGTCCAGCCAGGGAGGTGAGGGTTGGTCCATGCAGAGAAATCAGGCCAATCCGGGCAAAAAGGGCATTGAGAAGAATAGTGATATCGGAAAAGCCAATCAGCAGCTTAGGTTGGCTGAGAAGGGGGGCAGGGTCAATTTTCGCCAGCAGTCGCAGAGAACCGTAGCCGCCACGAACCGCCAGCAGGGCCTTCACCTCGGGGTCACGCAGGAGGCGGTTGAACTCGGCGGCACGGTTTTCGTCGCTGTCGGCGAGGTAGTCCCTGCCGGGCCAAAGATCACGCGGGAATTTGACCAGAAAGCCCATCTCCCGGAGAATGTTCACCCCGGCGGTGAACATCTCAGGCTGCCGCAGTGGTCCGGCCGGGGCGATCAGTGCCAGGCAGTCTCCGCGTTTGAGCGGTGGTGGGAAAAGCGGCTCTTTCATCTGCCGGCCAGTCGGGCGTGAATGATGGCCAGGCCGTGCAGGGTCAACAGCGGATCAATCACCTCGATGGCTTTGGCATAGGGGGCAAGCAGACCGGCCATGCCACCGGTGGCCACCACCTTGAAGGGTTCCTGATCGTTGCTGAGCATCTCGTCACGGATACCGGCAACCAGTCCATCAACCATGGCGCCGTAGCCGAAGAGGATACCACTTTTCATCGCCTCGACGGTTGATTTGCCGATAATCCGTTTCGGACCGTCACTGACATTGATATGGGGGAGTTGGGCAGTGCGGCTGACAAGGGCCTCCAGGGAGATGGCAATGCCGGGAAGGATCGCCCCGCCCAGATAGGTACAGTTGTCGCCGACGCAGTCAAAGGTGATTGCCGTACCGAAGTCGATCACTACCAGTTTACAGTGGTGGTGGTCCCAGGCGGCAATACTGTTGACCAACCGGTCGGCACCCACCTCTTTCGGGTTGTCCAGGTCAACGCGCACCAGGTCGCGGAGCAGTTCTTCGCGGACGAGGAGGAGGTTCCGATCGAGTCGGGCCTGAAAATATTTTTCGCAACAGCCGACCCAGGCTCGCTCCAGGGTCGGGACAACACTGGCGATGAGGATACTCTCTATCTCCTGGCTGTCAATGCCGGCCATGGCCCAGAGAGCCTGGTACTGAACGGCCAGTTCATCGGCGGTGCTTTTGCTCGCTGACTGCAACCGCCATTGCCCGATCAGCTCTCCGTCCCGGTACATCCCGGTTACCGTGTGGGAGTTGCCGATATCAACCACAAGATACATACTCTCTCCCCTGTTGATGGTGGTTCCCCCCTTTATCGCTTTGCATCGCGAGGCGGGATGGATTAAAAGGATGGAATGTCACCGGCCGGTTTCCTTTCCGTCCATGGCTGCGCCCCAAAATACTGCACAATGCCGAGGAATGCGTCAACTATTTGCCAACTGGCGGTGCCCGGGAATCGATACCCTGAATAGTTCGACCCCGAGACCGACCGGCAGCCGTTAGCCACTGGAGACAGGAACATGTCAACCATTTCCATTCTCAGTACGACCCTCGCCGACAAAGAGGCGGCACGTCGCCTTGCCGCCAGCTTGCTGGCCGACAAACAGATTGCCTGCGCCCAGATTACCGGGCCGATCACCAGTCTCTTCCGCTGGCAGGGGGAAAACACCGAGGCAGAGGAGTGGCAATTGGTGGTCAAGACCACCACGGAGCGGGCCGAAATCGTGGCTGAGGAGATTGCCCGACTGCACCCTTACACCGTTCCTGAGATTATCACCCAAGAGGTAGCAACAGTGCATCCACCCTATCACGACTGGCTGCGGGGGGAGGTCGCCGGATGAGCGACCAGCCCCCTGGGGGAGGGGGTTATCGTCGACGGCGAACTGGTGCGTACCTCTGCCACTGTTGTCGGAAACCACAGGAATTCTGCTGGAGTTGTCCCTGTGGGTTCATGATCTGCAAAGAGTGCTTCGAGGAGAACAAGTGGGGGATCAGCAACGGCCCGACCTGGATCTGCCCCGACTGCGAACGTATCCGTATGCTTTAGGACACGCTGAACCTCTCCGACCGGTCAACAGAGTTGCGCTTTTCCCGGCGATGCAATACTATGCCGGCTGCTTCCCACCCCCCCTTCATATTCAGGTACCTGTAAGCGTATGAACCAACCGACAACTGTGTACGATGAGAGTAAGATCAAGACTCTCAGTTCTCTGGAACATATCCGGAAACGGCCCGGGATGTATATCGGCCGACTCGGTGATGGATCCAATCCCCAGGATGGCATCTATATCCTCTTGAAAGAGGTGGTCGACAATGCCGTTGACGAGTTCATCATGGGGGCAGGTAAGCGGATCAACATCAGCATCAGTGAAGATGGCCTGGTCAAAGTGCGCGATTTTGGCCGGGGTATTCCCCTAGGCAAGGTGGTGGACTGCGTTTCCACCATCAACACCGGGGCGAAATACAATACCGAGGTGTTCCAGTTTTCCGTGGGATTGAACGGAGTCGGCACAAAGGCGGTTAATGCGCTCTCTCAGTCGTTTGTTGTCACATCCTATCGCGAGGGAAAATTTTCCCAGGCACGATTTGCCAATGGACAGTTACTGGCGGAGACTGCCGGTGACACCGAGGAAAAAAACGGCACCGCCATCGAATTTCTCCCGTCCCGGGAGATGTTTCCCAATTTTCAGTTTGATTTGGCCTATGTCGGCTCCCGGCTGTGGCGCTACGCCTACCTCAACGCCGGACTGAAACTTTACCTGGATAAGGATCTGTACCACTCTGCCCGGGGCCTGCTCGATCTTCTCGATAAGGAACTGGAGGGGGCCGGCCTCTATCCGCCCATTTACTACAAGGATGCCACTCTGGAGTTCGCCTTTTCGCACACCGACACCTATAGCGACTGCTATTTTACCTTTGTCAATGGCACGTACACCAGCGAGGGGGGCACCCACCTTTCCGCTTTTCGGGAAGGGATTCTAAAGGGGATCAACGAGTTTTCCGGGAAGAAATTTGTCAATACCGATGTTCGCGACGGCATTGTCGGTACCCTGGCGATCAAAATAAAGGATCCGGTTTTTGAATCACAGACGAAGAATAAGCTTGGCAATACCGAGGTGCGCACCTGGATTGTCAATCTGGTCCGTGAGGCGGTCTCCAGCGCCCTCTACAAGGATGGCGAGACGGCCCAGATTCTCATTGAAAAAATTGTTCGCAACGAAAATGTCCGCAAAGAATTGCAGAGCGTACGCTCCGAGGCCAGGGCCAACGCCCGCAAGGTGGCGCTGAAAATCGACCAACTCAAGGACTGCAAGTACCACCCGGCCCGTGGCAAGCCATCAGAGTCTGGTCGGGAGAATATGATTTTCCTGACCGAGGGGCAGTCGGCGGCCGGCTCCATCGTTTCCTCGCGCGACCCGATGACCCAGGCGGTGTTCTCCCTGAAAGGGAAGCCGTTGAACGTCTTCGGCCAGAAAATGACCACCCTCTACCGAAACGAGGAGATGTACGCCCTGATGCGGGCCCTGAACATTGAAGAGTCCATTTCCGATATCCGCTATGACAAGGTGGTCCTGGCCACCGACGCTGATGTCGACGGGCTCCATATCCGCAATCTGCTGCTTACTTTTTTTCTCCATTACTTCGAACCGCTGGTGAAACTCGGCCATATCCACATCCTCGAGACCCCGATTTTTCGGGTCCGTAACCGGCAGGAGACCGTTTACTGCTACTCGGAGCGGCAAAAAAACGAGGCAACCCAACGCTTGCGGGGTAGGGGGGCAAAGACGGTGAATGTCGAAACCACCCGTTTCAAGGGGCTGGGGGAGATTTCGCCAAAAGAGTTCAAGCAGTTTATCGGCCCGGATATCCGCCTGCGACCGGTAACCCTCGACTCGATCAGCGAGGTGGCCAAGGTGCTCACCTTCTACATGGGCAAAAATACCCCGGAGAGAAGAAAGTATATTATGGAAAATCTTGTTGTTGAATTGCAATAGTTAAGATTTTACCTTAATTTTTTATCTACCATCTCCGTAGATCCCCACCCGGCAAGCAGGCATTATGGATACCCAGCGCGGCAAACTGCATACGATGTTTGACCAGAATTTTCTCGAATACACCTCCTACGTGATTCGGGAACGGGCCATCCCGGCGGTGGAGGATGGCTTGAAGCCGGTGCAGCGGCGGCTTCTGCAGACCCTGTACAACATGGAGGATGGCCGTTTCCACAAGGTGGCCAATATCGTCGGCGAGACGATGAAACTCCATCCCCATGGCGACCAATCCATCTTCGCCGCCCTGGTCAATCTGGCCAACAAGGGCTACCTGATTGAGACACAGGGTAATTTCGGCAATATCTTCACCGGTGACCGGGCCTCCGCCGCCCGCTATATCGAGTGCCGCCTTACCCCCCTGGCCAAGGAGATCCTCTTCAACAAGGATCTCACTGAGTATGTCGAGTCCTATGACGGGCGGATGATGGAACCGGTGACCTTGCCGGCCAAATTACCTCTGCTTCTGCTCACCGGTGCCGAGGGGATTGCCGTAGGCATGGCCACGAAGATCATGCCACATAACTTTTGCGAGCTGCTTGAGGCCCAGAAAAAAATTCTCCGAGGCGAGGAGTTCACCGTCTACCCTGATTTTCTCCAGAAGGGGCTGGTGGATGTCAGCGGCTATGAAGACGGCAATGGCAAGATCCGCTGCCGTGCCCGCATCGAGGAGTTGAACGATAAAACCATCGTTATTCGGGAAATCCCCTATTCGACCAATACCGGTACCCTTACCGACTCCATCGAGAAGGCGGCGAAAAGCGGCAAGATCAAGATCTTGTCGATCAACGACTATACCGCCGAAAATGTCGAAGTGGAGATCAAACTGGCCCGGGGGATCTACGCCAAAGATACCATCAAGGCCCTCTATGCCTTCACCGATTGCGAGGTGTCGATCACCCCGAATCTTACCCTGATCAACCAGACCAGCCCGGAAACCCTCTCGGTAAGCGAGGTGCTCCGGCTGAACACCGCCAAACTCCTCGTCGATCTGGAAAGGGAACTGCGCATCGATCTCGGCCGGCTTGAAGATCGCCTGCATGCCCGTACCCTGGAACAGATCTTCATCGAGGAACGGCTCTATAAAAACATCGAGGAGCAGACCAACTACTCGGCGGTGATGAAAAGTGTTGAAACGGCCCTGGCCGCCTTTGTCGAGCAACTCTTCCGGCCGGTGACAAAGGAGGATATCGAGCGTCTGCTGGAGATCCGGATCAAACGGATATCACGCTACGATATCAACAAGCAGCGCCGGGAAATCAAAGAGATAGAAAAAGAAATCAAGGTAATACGAAGGCATTTGACCGACCTCACCGGTTATGCCTTAAGCTTTCTCGACAACCTGCTGCAGAAGTACGGCCACCTCTACCCACGGCAGACCGAGATCACCAGTTTCTCCGAGGTGAGCTTTCGCAAGGTGGCGATGGCCAATCTGCATGTGGTCTATAACCGTCAGTCCGGTTTCATGGGCCACCAGATCAAAGAGAGTGGCGCCAAAGAGGATCTGCTGGTCAACTGTTCCGAATATGACCGGCTGCTGTTGATCTTCAGCAATGGTCTGTACAAGGTGATTGCCGTTGCCGACAAACTCTGGGTAGGTCAGGATCTGGAGTGGTTCGGGGTGGTGGAGAAGGAGAGCATCTTCAACCTGATTTACCGTGACGGTCCGGAAAATCTCTGCTATGTCAAACGATTCAAAACACCAAGTTTCATTCTCGACAAAGAGTACCGGCTTTTTGCCGAGCACCCCCGCTCAAAGATCCTTCTCCTCGATTTTGGTGAAGGGCGGCGGGCGAGAGTCAACCTGATGCCGTCGCCGCAGGCACGACTAAACAGTATCGATATCAACTTCGATGACTATCTGCTGAAGAATCCCGCCGCCAAGGGGAAACGGGTCGCCACCAGGGTGGTGCGGCGGGTAACTGCCGCCAGTTCCCCTTCCGCCCCTCCTAAACAGATGCTTTCCCTGCCAGGCATGGAAGAGCCAGGTGGGTCGACCAGCCTGGAAGATCTTCCCGCTCTCCCTGGCCGAGAGGTTAAAGAGGAGGAGTAATCAGTCAGCAGACCGTCCCTGCAGCGAATGCTGGCCGGCTTGGGTGATCCGGGCCAGGATGATATCACCGGGGCGGTGGGGAAGGGGGGTGGAGAAGTGGACCAGATGGTTAGTGCCGGTCCGTCCTCTGCCCCCATCGATGGTCACCTCTTCCAGGAGAACAGCGAGTTCCTGGTCAACATACTGCCGATTTCGTTCGAGACTTATCTGATCCTGTCTGGCCTGAAAGCGGGCCAGACGTTCCGCTTTCACCTCCTCGGCAATCTTGCCGTCGAGCAGGCAGGCCCGCGTTCCCGGGCGATCAGAGTACTTAAAGGAAAAGGAACCATGAAAGCGAACCCGCTCGAGAAGAGAGAGGGTGGCGGCGAAATCCTCTTCACGTTCTCCGGGAAAGCCGACAATAATATCAGTAGTAAGGGCGATTGCCGGGCAGTGTTGACGTAGCTTGTCAACCTTTTCAAGATAGTCGGCAACGGTGTAGCGGCGGTGCATTCTGGCCAGAATCCGGTCAGAACCGGCCTGAACCGGCAGGTGAAACTGTGGGCAGAGGGTGTCGATCTCGGCAAAACAACGGATCAACGCCTCGTCGAGGTCCTTAGGGTTTGATGTGGTGAAACGAAGGCGGGCCAGGCCGGGGATCGCCGCCACCGCCCGCAACAGGTCGGCAAAGCCATAGTCGGCCCGGCTGTGGACCGGGTTGGTCCGTCCGTAACTGTTGACGTTCTGGCCGAGCAGGGTGATCTCTTTCACCCCGCCAGCCACCAGCAGGGAAATTTCATCGACAATGTCATCTACCCGACGGGAAACTTCGCGGCCACGGGTGTAGGGGACCACGCAGTAGGTGCAGTAATTGTTGCATCCCTGCATAATGGTGACAAACTTGCGGAAACGGCAGCTTTCTTCCAGCGGTGCTGTGGCGCCGGTGCCTGTGGCGGCCGGCAGAAATCGGGGAATGGCATAGTCGTCGACCAGATCGGTTACGCTACGGGCCCCGCCGGCCACGGCCTGGGCCAGCAACTCCGGCAGCCGATATATCTGCTGGGTGCCCAGGACCAGGTCGACATGGGGCATCCGCTCAATTATCCTCCGTCCCTCCTGCTGGGCTACACAGCCGGCAACGCAGATACGCATTTCCGGCCTCTCCCTCTTCGCCTTCCTGAGCGCACCAAGCAGACTCATTACCTTCTGTTCCGCCTTGGCCCGTACCGAACAGGTGTTAAGAATCACCAGATCGGCACCGGCCATGGTGGAGGCCGGGAAATAGCCGTTGTCGGCCAGGGTCTGGGCGATGATTTCACTGTCACGCTCGTTCATCTGACAACCGAACGTCTTTATATAATATTGTTTTTTTGTCATTATTGTTCAGTAGTCCCTATAGGCTGGCACCAACCCGGAGCAAGTTGCGGAGCGATTCCGACCAGCAGGGCAAAGAGTTCAACTTCGGACTCTTCCGGGTAACGGAGGACGACGACCCCGGCGGCGGCGTCGATGCTGGAGAGGAGTGCCAGGTTGTCATACCCCTCAAGAATGAATTTCAGGTAGTGGAAACGGTCGGCGGCAATCCGCAAATAGAGTGCTTTAAGGCTAGTCATGGTAAATTTTGTTGTACATCAGACACTGAGAAGGGCATCGACTCTTCCCTGGTAGCCGCTGTTGGCGGCCAGAAGGGGACGGACCACCTCGGCGAGAAACTCTTCTGTCTGGGCTGTAGCCCGGCCGGTGAACTGCTGGTAGTCACTGACCATGGCGGTAACTTCCGCCAGAGAAAAGGGGAGACGCCGGTCGGCAGCCAGACGACAGAGGAGGTCGTTGTCCCGCCCCTCTTCCTTGACTACCCGGGCGGCAGCCAGGGAGTGCTCCCGGATCACCTCATGCATCTCCTGACGGCTCTCGCCCTTGGCTACCGCCGCCATGAGAATCTTTTCGGTGGCCATGAAGGGCAGTTCAGTGAGAAGATGTCTTTTTATTTGTTCAGGATAAACGACCATATCAGAGGTTATGTTGACAAAAAGCTTTAATATAGCATCGCAGAGCAGAAAGGCCTGGGGAATATCCATCCGGCGAATTGCCGAATCGTCAAGAGTCCGCTCAAACCACTGGTTGGCGTAGGTGGCGGCAAAATTCTGGGGCAGACCAAGCAGTTTGCGGGCCAGTCCGGTCATCCGCTCCGAACGCATCGGATTGCGTTTGTAGGCCATGGCTGAGGAACCGGTCTGGTTTTTCTCAAAAGGCTCTTCCTGAACCTTGAGATTGGCCAGAAGCCGCAGGTCGACAGCAAATTTGTGGGCTGTGGCGGCAATCCCGGCCAGGGTTTCGGCAAGTTTCATATCCAGTTTGCGGCTGTAGGTCTGGCCGGTGACGGCAAAGGTATCGTGAAAGCCGAGTTTTTTTGCCACCAGTTGATCCAATCGCCGGACCTTATCATTATCTCCTGAAAATAATTCATAAAATGTTGCCTGTGTACCGACCGTTCCTTTTGCCCCCCGGGCCTTTAACTGGCTGACAAAGTGGTCAAGGGAGTCCAGGTCGAGAATCAGATCCTGGATATAGAGGGTATTGCGTTTGCCTACGGTGGTTGGCTGGGCCGGCTGGTAGTGGGTAAAGCCAAGGGTTGCCAGGGACTTATACCGTTCGCAAAAGGTGGCAAGGTTGTCAATCACCTGAAGAAGAGCGGTGCGGATCAGGACCAAAGCCTGCTTTTGAAGGAGCAGATCGGTGTTGCAGACCACAAACTGGGAGGTGGCACCAAGGTGGATAATTCCAGCGGCGGAAGGGCATTTCAGCCCGAATTCGTACACATGAGCCATCACGTCATGGCGGATTTCCCGTTCCTTGGCGGCGGCCACTGTATAATCGATATTGCCAAGGTTGGCCCGCATCTCCGCCAGCATTGGTGGAGTGATGATATCGGTGAGACCAAGTTCGTACTGGGCCTCAGCCAGGGCCAACCAGCATTTACGCCAGGTGGTGAACTTTGTCTGTTCGGAAAAGAGTTCCTGCATGGCTTGACTGGTGTACCGGCTGACCAGCGGTTCCTGGTAGATATCGCGGCGCATATCAACTCCGAAGGTTGTGCAAGCTGGCTTGCTGGGGAGATGCCAGTCTCCTCGATAGTTTTACAGGCGACAGGCGAAAGAAGGTTCAGAAAAATTGCTCCAAAGAAATCGACACGGAGCAAAGGAACAGCCAGAGAACGGCAACCATCTATAGCATCTTTACGGGAAGAAAAAAACCTATGTGAACACTGGAAAATCCACCAAAATCAATGTCGCATAATGTATATTATGTTTAACTAAATAAAATCTCATAAAAACAAGCGGTTGGTGTCACCCTACTGCCGGTTCTTTTGTTGTGCCGCTGGTTTTTTTTGGGTGGAAAGACTACAGATCGATCACCCGCACCTGCCAACTCACTGTGCCACGGTAGCGGTTGATAGTCGGGGTGTAGAGCAGACGTCGCTGGGGTGACTGCTGGACCTCGGCGGTACGTTTGCCAAAATAGAAGCCGATCCCCTTCAGGTTGGCAAATTTCCCCCTCAAGGTCAGTTGCAGATGGGCCGCATCCCGACCAATGGCTCGGGCATCAACCACCCTGGCCTGGTCATCACAAAATATTGGCTGAGGATTGCCCGGCCCAAAGGGTTCGAAAAGTCGCAGACAGGCCAGGTAGTCATCACTCATGAGAATATCCACCTGACAGGGAATTTCCGCCTCTCTACAAAGGGGTAATTTCATGTTGCTTCTAGCTTGTTCTTTGATTTCCTTGGAAAATATATCTCGAAACTGGTTGAGGTTTTCTTCACTGACGCTCAGTCCGGCAGCCATGGCGTGCCCACCAAAGCGGATCAGATACTTTCGACACCTTTCAAGAGCAGCGACAATATCTATCCCCATAACGGATCGGGCTGAACCGGTGTACTGCACGGAACCATCCGCCTTCTCTATCCTAGACAACACAACAGCCGGCAGGCGAAACTCTTCCACCAGGCGGGAAGCTACTATACCGGCTACACCCAGGTGGAGATCATCTGCTGCCACTATGCAGTTCTGTTCCTCGATGCGTGATCGACTTGTTTTTTCTAATACTGTTTCGAGGTTATCTGCGCATATTCTTTTTCTTTCGATATTTAGCTGGTGGAGTTTTTCTGCCAGTTCCTTACCCTTTTTCCTCTCTGTGGCTGTCAGCAGGGCCACGGAGAGTTGGCTTTCTCCCAGCCTTCCGGCAGCATTCAACAGTGGCGCCAGCTGAAACCCGACATCCTCGCTGGTAATGTCTTTGCCGACGATATCGGTACTGCTCAGCAGTTCTAACACTCCGGGATAGCTTGTTTCGGCCATCGCCTCCATGCCCGCCCGAACCAGAATGCGGTTGGCGACAGTCATTTCCACCATATCGGCCAATGTCCCCAGGGCGACAAATGGAAGAAATCTTTTCATTACCGGTTGCTGTGGGAAGCGTCTTCCATCGATTAGTTCCCCGCTTTTCGTCAAGGCAGCCAGTTCCCCGCGAATCGCGGCTGCCAGGTAAAAGGCCACCCCTACCCCTGCCAGCTTCTGCTGCCGGAACCCACACTGATGTTGTGACGGATTCACCACCAGGCAGTCGGGAATTCGATCACTGGGGATACTATGGTGGTCAGTAATGATCACCGTGCCGCCCATTTGTTTGATCTCGTCCACCTCAAGGTGATTGGATATGCCGCAATCAACGGTGAGCAGCAGAAACTGATCATGAAGTCGGCCATCTCCACCATTTCGGAACCACTGGCTGTGCAGCCCATAACCTTCACTCAATCGGTTAGGGATGTGCCACAGCACTTCTATCCCGTATTCACGAAAGAAATTGATCAGCAGGGCGGTAGCGCTGGTCCCGTCGACGTCGTAGTCTCCCCAGACGACGATCTGTTTTTCCATCCGCATCGCTGCTGCAACCTGCTTTGCTGCCGCCGGCAGGTTGTGCATCAGGTTCGGGTGGGGAAGGTCGGCCAGGCGGGGAAAGAGAAAACCCGAAACCTGCTCTTCGACCACACCCCTTGCCTGTAACAGCTCGACAAAAAGGCTGGGAAGGTGGATTGTTCGCCCCTGGTGGAGGAAACTGAATGTCTTCTTCCCGTTCATAGCTTTCTCCCCTGCCCCAGCCAGTTGTCGACTTCCTTTACCAGTCGTTCTTCCTGGTCACGTTGGAACCAGCGCAACTCGGCCATTCTGGCAAACCAGGTGAATTGCCTTTTGGCGTACCGGCGAGTATCCCGGGCGAGAAGTTCGGCAGTTTTTTCCCTTGTCCATATCCCATTGATATACTGAATCATGTGGCGATAACCTATGGCCTTCATCGGTTTCAACTCGGCTGAATAGCCCCGCTCAAGAAGGCTGCTTACTTCTTCTTCCAAACCACCGGAAAGCATTTCCCGGCATCGCTGGTTGATCCGTTGGTAGAGTGTATCACGGTTGCTGGTCAAGCCGATCTGCAGCAACCGGCCGAGGGGCGGCATATTTGCCGCCTGCTGCCGGTGGTGGTGCAGATGTTCGGACCACGGTACACCGGTAGCCACGTACACTTCCAGTGCCCGGAGCAGTCGCTGGGTATCATTGTGGTGAATTCTTTCTGCGGAAATACGATCTACTGCAATAAGTTCCTGATGTAATTTCTCCGATCCTTCCCTGGCTAACCGTGCCCGCAGTTCGGCACGACTGGTCGGGTCTGTCTCCGGTCCTGGGAAGACTCCATGCAGCAAAGTCTGCAAGTAGAGTCCACTACCCCCTACCAGCAGAGCCACCTTACCCCGAGCGGCAATTTCTCCGATCACCCGTCGCGCCTCCAGGGCAAAGCGGGCGGCGTCGTACTCCTCGTCCGGGTTGACAATGTCAATAAAATGGTGGGCCACCTCCCGCTGTTCTGCATTGGAGGCCTTGGCGGTACCGATGTCCATGAACCGGTAGATCTGCATGGAGTCGACACTGACCACCTCACAGGGCCAGCGTCGGGCTACAGCAAGGGAAATGGCGGTCTTGCCGATGGCGGTTGGCCCCACCAGCACCACCACCGGATTTTCTGCCGGTGAGGAATTCACGGCAGTGGCGAAAAGCTGAAAGAGGGGGCGAGAGTGGCTGCCTTTACCGGACCAATTCCTGGAATTTCCGGCAATTGCCCGGAGCCGGAGAGCGGCCCCTTGTCGTTGCGGTAGGCGAGGATGTTGTCGGCCAGCCGTGGACCGATGCCCCGAACAGTCATCAACAGTTCGCGGTCGGCGCTGTTGATCGGCACCGGTGCAAAGGATACGGGAGTATAGGTGGGGTTTGGCGCTGCAGAGCCCTTTGAGGCAACTGTCTCGCTGTCTGACAGCGACTGGCAGGAAACCGGCACCAGCATGTGTGCCTCTCCCTGTCGCTGCAACTGCAGACAACCGCCCTGCCCTTTCCGGTATGGAGAGAGGTGGCCCCAGAGCATGGTGCTGTTTGCCATAAGCAGAAGCACGGCCAGGAGAAGAAGTATGGTGATTCGTCCGTCTCTGCCCGGTTGTCGATTATGCTCCGTCACCACTTGCTGGTTCCAGGGCCGGGATATTGCCGGTGTACTTTCCAGATCAAGGTCCGGTTCTCCTTTCTCTCTGGAATATCGGGATGGCTGAAATTTTCGTTGTCTTCCGCCTCGACACGGTTTATAAACCTTTTTTGTTCATTTTTCAGCCTCTTTTCGCCATGGTCGCCCCCTCCCCTTTCCATATCGTTCTGGTTGAGCCGGAAATCCCCCCGAACACCGGCTCGATTGCCAGGCTCTGCGGGGCGACCAACAGCACCCTCCACCTGATCCACCCATTGGGTTTTGCCACCGACGACCGGCATCTGAAGCGGGCCGGTCTTGACTACTGGCATCAGGTGAAAATTGAGCACTGGCCCGATCTGGAAAGTTTTCTCCGCTCCCGCCGGGAGGAGGAACTGTTTTTTTTTACCACCAAGGTTCCCCGTCCCTACACCAGCGCCCGTTTCCCCCCGCAAGCGGCGCTCATCTTCGGTTGTGAAACCCGTGGTCTGCCCGAAGATATTCTCCGCCTGTACGAGGAGCGGTGTTATACTCTGCCCATGGCCAACCCTCATATCCGCAGCCTCAATCTGGCAATGACCGCCGGGATCGTACTGTATGAGGCTTTGCGCCAGCATCTGCCGGGCCACCCCGGCAAAGGGGAGACTGTCCCGGTTCCCGGCAGGGCATCGGGTACCGCCAGTACTGCCTCACCCCCATGACCGCAGGCCACAGGATCAATGCAAACCAACGGGATACCGGCCAGGTATACCCCATGTCCAATAAACCTCCAGGAGTGTTTCGCCATGTCCCAGCGTATCGACAATTTCAGTGCCGGACCGGCAGTTCTGCCCGAACAGGTTCTCGTTCAGGCTACCCGGGATATCATCAATTTTCGCAATACCGGGATGGGGGTGATGGAGATCAGCCACCGTGCCGCCGAATTTATGGCGATGGTCAAAGAAACAGAGGCCAACCTGCGGACCCTGATGGGTATTCCCGACAACTACCGGGTTCTCTTCCTTCAGGGTGGCGCTTCCAGCCAGTTTTTCATGATCCCCATGAACCTGCTCGGAGCGGGGAAAAAGGCCAGCTATCTGAACACGGGGACCTGGGCGAAAAAGGCGATCAAGGAGGCACGCCTGTTCGGGGAGATCGAGGTCCCCTATTCCAGTGAGGAGGGGGGATACAAAAGGGTGCCCGGCTCTGACGAGTATCAGGTTGCCGCCGACTCCGAGTACCTGTATTACGTCTCCAACAACACCATCTACGGCACCCAGTTTCATGAGGTGCCGACAACTGAGCGGTTGCTGGTCTGCGACATGAGTTCCGACATCCTCTCCCGGCCGGTGGATATCTCCCGTTTCGGCATCATTTTCGCCGGGGCGCAGAAAAATCTCGGCCCGGCCGGGGTAACCGTGGTGATTATCCGGGAGGATCTGTTGGCCAGAACCCCGGATGCAACCCCGACCATTCTTCGCTACAAGACCCATGCCGATCAGGGTTCTCTGTTCAACACCCCACCCTGCTTCGCCATTTACGTGGTCGGGGAGGTGTTGAAGTGGCTGCTCGATCAGGGGGGCGTGGCGGCTATCCACCAGCAGAATCGGGAAAAGGCGGCCCTCCTCTACCAGGTGATCGATGGCAGCGACTACTACCGGGGCCATGCCGAGGTGGGCTCCCGTTCACTGATGAATATCCCCTTCAACCTGCCGACTCCGGAACTGGAGCGGAAATTTCTCGCCGAGGCCGCAGCCGCCGGCCTCGCCGGCCTCAAGGGGCACCGCTCCATCGGTGGCTGCCGGGCCTCCATCTACAACGCCTTCCCCTACGCCGGGGTGGTTCGTCTGACCCAATTCATGGCCAGCTTTGCCGCCGACAACCCGGTCGCCTGAGAGGTGAAAAGATAGTGGCAAGCGAGGTGGAAAATGGTCTTCCGGTCGATCTGAAAAACTTCACCCAGGCGGAATTGACCGCCTGGGTGGAGGGGCTCGGTCAACCGGCCTTCCGCGCCCGGCAGATTCTTGGCTGGCTCTACCGACCGGGGATCACGGAATTTTCCCAGATGACCGATCTGGCTAGGGAATTTCGCTTACTGTTGGAGAAAAAGGCCATCCTCTCACGGTTCCCGGCGCCCCTGCTGGAAAAGGCAGCAGACGGCTGTGTCAAATTCGCCTTTCAACTGGCCGACGGCCAGTTGGTTGAATCGGTACTGATTCCGGAAGCAGAGCGCAATACTCTCTGTATCTCCTCCCAGGTAGGCTGTGCCATGGGCTGCCGCTTCTGCCATACCGGCAGCATGGGCTTTAGCCGCAATCTCAACCCGGCGGAAATTGTCAATCAGGTGGTGGCGGTTCGGGACTATCTTCTCAACACCCCGCCGTCGGAACGCCCCGGCCCGGAACGGGTGACCAACGTGGTCTACATGGGCATGGGCGAACCCTTGCAGAACCTCGGCAATGTCCTCTCCTCGCTGTCGATTCTCACCGAGCCGCGGGGACTTGCCCTGGCCAACCGGAAAATCACCGTCTCGACCTGTGGCATTGTCCCCAGGATGCGGGAGTTCGGGGAGCGCTCGCCGGTCAACCTGGCCATCTCCCTGCACAGTGTCGACGACACTGTGCGCAGCCAGTTGATGCCGGTCAACCGTCGTTATCCGGTGGCGGCCCTTCTCCAGGCCTGCCGCGACTTTCCCATCGCCCGGCGGAAACGGATCATGTTCGAGTACATCCTTTTGCGGGGAATCAACGACAGCGATGCTGATGCCCGTGCCCTGGCCACGGCCCTACGCGGTATTCCCTGCAAAATCAATCTGCTTGCCTATAATCAGTGCCCCGGTCTGCCCTACGCCAGCCCCAGCCGGGAGCGGCTCATCGCCTTCCAGCAGTTGCTCATCGAGGCCCACTATACGGTCTTCATCCGCAGCAGCCGTGGCCAGGATATCTCCGCCGCCTGTGGTCAGTTGGCCGGAAAAGCGGCGACCGCCATCAATCCTTGTCAAGATTGAAAGCCACGGAGGAGGAAGAGATTCAAACAACCGATCAGAAAGCCGAGCAAGGCCCCGAACAGGTTGATGTACTTGAACTGTTCGGCCATGATTGCCAGCAGCAGCCCCTCCAGCCTGAGCAGATCGAGAGAGTTGATCCGGTCGGTGACGATCTGCCGGATATTGAGTGATTTGACCAGACCGGGAAGTTCACTGGTCAGGATACCGGTGGCGGTCTGCAGCAACTGCTCGGCCAGCCCTTCCCGTACTCCAGCCGGCAGGATGTCCGCCAATTTGCCGATCTTTTTCTGCCACAGTTCCATGAACAGCCGGTCAACGAGGCTGTCGAGACCGCGCATGCTCTGCTCGGACAGCAGAGTTGCACCGATTGCCCGTTGCAGCCGGCCACGCTGAGGCAGATCCTCGCCGAAAATGTCGCCCAGCAGATCACCAATGGTGGCGCTGCCGCCAGCCAGTCGCTCCTCGATATGGTCGGCCAGCAGGGAAGAGAGGGCGGTAGCCATCCCGCCACCCCGGAGCAGACGCAACAGTTCGCTGCTGCACTGCTCGCAGAAGAGGTTCACCTGCTGTTCATCTTCCGAGCCAACCATATTGACGATGGGCTGGGCAAAAAAGCTCCGGGCGCGACTGCGGAGAATTGCCGCCACCCGTTGCTGCATTGCCGGCGAGGTGAGCCAGGCGACGATCTCCTCCTGGTGCGCCAATAGCGAACTGCGAATCTTCTCCTCCACCCGCTCCATCCGGATAAAGCCGCGGACCATTTCGGCCATCCCGCCCAGCGAGGCGATAAAGGAGGACACTGCCTCACAAACCGCACCGACCACCCGCTCCTGCACCTCTTTTTCCTCGACCACCCGGGCGAGTTGACGAAGAACGGCGGGAATCTGTTTTTCCAGGGTGACAAGGAGCAGGTCAAGGAAAAACTCCGGTACCAGGTCGGCAATACTCTTTTCCTGCTGGAGAATGCCGTACACCCGGCTTCGGACAAGGTCTTCCAGCCAATGGTCCACCGCCGGGCTGGTCAGCATCTCGTCAACCCCCGCATGCAACCGGCGGTACAACTCTTCCCGCCCGGCCGGGCCGACAACGGTATCGATCTCCATCTCGAGAAACCGGTCGAACTGTCGATCGATGGCCACCGCCACTGCCTCACCCACCTGCGGGGAGCGGAGCAACTGGTGAAGCCGACCTTTCAGCTGGTACCGGACTGTCTGGTCAGCGAGGGAAAAGTAGACCTTGAAACGGGCCGGCACCAGTGATTCTATGGTGGACAGTTCCCGCTGCATCAGGGAATCGAGCCTGCCCCTGATCAACTCACCCAGGTGCTCCTGAAAGACTGCCTGCTGGAGGCCCCGGCGCAGTTCGTCATGGGTGAGCAGGTGGTCGCCCACCACCTCCCCCATGTTTTTCGCCAGTTCGCAACGTTTACTGGGAATCACCCCCGGGGTCATCGGCACCCGTATCCCGGCCAGATGCCATGCCCTTAAGGGGCGAAAGAGCATGCGGATGGCAATGCGGTTGGTGAGATAGCCGATGAAGGCCCCGACCAGGGGTGGAGTGGCGTACTGCAGCCATGGGATCATCTCAGCGGCGAGTGGCAACATGGTCGACTAGTTCTCGGGGGGTTTGCAAGATCAGGTCGGCGCCGTTGGCCCGCAACTCCTCTTCGCCGCGAAAGCCCCACTTGACGCCGAAGGCGGCCATCCCGGCCGCCTTGCCGGTGTGGATATCCACCGCCGAATCGCCGACAAAGATCGCCTCAAACGGGGTGGAGTCGAGTTGCCGGAGAATGTCCAGGGCGACGGTCGGGTCGGGCTTGCGCAGGTGAGCGGGGCGATCGCCGTAGACGACCTGGAAGAGATTAGGGGAAAAACAGTTGGCGACAAATTCTACGGTATAGGGGTGCGGTTTGTTGGAGAGCACCGCCATCCGACAGCCCTGTTCCTGCAGGCCGTTCAGCATCTCAAGGATGCCCGGATAGGGGAAACAGTCCTCCCGCCAGGTTTCCGTATAGCGCCGGCGAAAGTCGGCCAGAACCGCCGCCAACGCTGAACTGTCGGCACCGGCCGGGGCCATCCGCTCGACCAGCTTTTCCATCCCGTCACCGACAAAACGCCGGTAGGCATCAATGGGGTGTGCCGGCATCTTACAGTGGACAAGGGCCTGGTTGCCACAGCGGGCAAGGCCGGCAAGAGTATCAAGAAGTGTGCCGTCAAGATCAAAGATAATTGATAAATGTGCCATTATTTTCGTAGAGTAAGAGGATAAAGAGTAATCCTGGCCTTCTCAGCGGAGAGACCTTGAAGAAAAGTTTCGACCACCGGCCTACCTACCAGAAAAAAACCAATTTTTCCTTTTCTTTTTGAATTTTTTTTATAATATCAATCGACGTTAAACGCTTCGCTGCAAATTATGGCTTGCAATCGTTCACAGCTATGCAGCAAAAGGTTGCGGAACCCGGATCTGTACCCGTTCAGCGAGTGCTCCAGGTTCGTTCAGGCAGGTCGCCGAGCTAGAGTTGGCTGTATGAGTTTGCACTATACAGTTTACTTTATATGGTGGTCTGACCGGGCGAAAACTGGGTGCTGGTGAACAGGTACTCTAACTTTTTTTAAGAAGGTGTGCCCATGTGGTTCGTCAGGTTCGTTACTTCCTCCATCGGCAAAAAACTCGTGATGGCAGCCACCGGCTTGCTGTTGTTCCTCTTCCTCCTCACCCATGCTGCCGGCAACGCCACCATCTTCATGAGCAGCGCTGTTTTTCAGGACTACGCCGACGAACTGCACAGCCACCCACTGATCGTTCTGGTCTTCTCCTCGGCCCTCCTTGCCGTTCTTCTCGTTCACATCGGTGTCGGTCTCTACCTCTTTTACGAAAACCGGGCGGTGAGCAACAACCGCTACGTCGTCAGTAAGCGGGTGGTCAAGAACTCGCTGGCCTCGGCCACCATGCCCTACACCGGACTCTTTGTGCTCCTCTTCCTGGTTATCCACATCTTCGGCTTCACCTTTTCCCCGAAAGATGTACCGATCTCCAGCACCGTCCGGGATATGCTGAGCAACTTCTTCTACGCCCTCTTCTATATCACCGCCTTTATCGCCCTCACCTTCCACCTCAGCCATGGTCTGTGGAGCATGTTGCAGACCTTCGGGGTCAACCACCCCCGTTACGAACTCTTCATTGCCCGACTGAGCCTGGTGCTTCCCCTCTTCTTTTTCCTGATTTTCGGTGGGATCGCCTTCTACTTTATGACCGGTCTCGGTGCCAACTACTGATCGGCCGAACCGCCAGGTACGAAAATGATGCCTGAACTCTTCTCCTCAAGCAACTAGCCAAGGTTTTCGAATATGGAACTCAACGCACGTGTACCAGCCGGCCCCCTGGCAGAAAAGTGGGACAACCACCGTTTCGCCAATAAACTTGTCAATCCCGCCAACCGACGAAAATACCGTGCCATTGTCGTCGGCACCGGCCTGGCCGGTGCCTCGGCCGCCGCCACTCTGGCGGAACAGGGCTATCAGGTACAGGTGTTCTGTATCCAGGACAGCCCCCGGCGGGCCCACTCCATCGCCGCCCAGGGGGGGATCAACGCCGCCAAGAGCTACCAGAACGATGGCGACTCCGTCTTTCGCCTCTTTTACGATACCATCAAGGGGGGCGACTTTCGGGCCCGTGAGGCCAATGTCTACCGCCTTGCCCAGGTGAGTAACGAGATCATCGACCAGTGCGTCGCCCAGGGTGTCCCTTTTGCCAGGGAGTACGGCGGCACACTGGCCAATCGTTCCTTTGGCGGCGCCCAGGTATCGCGGACCTTTTACGCCCGTGGGCAGACCGGCCAACAACTTCTCCTCGGCGCCTACGGTGCCCTCTCCAGGCAGATCAAGGCTGGCCGGGTGGCCATGTTCACCAGGCGGGAAATGATGGATGTGGTTCTGGTTGATGGCCGGGCGCGGGGAATCACCAGCCGCAATATCATCACCGGCGAGATGGAGAGCCATGTCGCCGATGTGGTGATCCTCGCCACCGGCGGCTATGGCAACGTCTATTTTCTCTCCACCAACGCCATGGCCTCCAATGTCACCGCCGCCTGGCGGGCCTACCGTTGCGGTGCCGGTTTCGCCAACCCATCCTTCGTCCAGATCCACCCCACCTGCATACCGGTGCACGGTGATTACCAGTCAAAACTCACCCTGATGAGCGAGAGCCTGCGTAACGACGGCAGGGTCTGGGTGCCGAAAAACCAGGGCGACCTGCGGAAACCGGCCGACATTCCGGAAGCGGAGCGTGACTACTACCTGGAGAACAAATACCCAAGCTTCGGTAACCTGGTCCCCCGCGATGTCGCCTCGCGCAATGCCAAGGAGCAGTGTGATCTTGGCAAGGGGGTGGGCAGTACCGGCCTCGCCGTCTATCTCGATTTTGCCGATGCCATCAGTCGTGACGGCAGGGAGACCATCTTCAAGAAGTACGGTAATCTCTTCCAGATGTACGAAAAGATCACCGACAGCAACCCGATGGTCGAGCCGATGATGATCTACCCGGCGGTCCACTACACCATGGGCGGGCTGTGGGTCGATTATGACCTGATGACCACTATTCCCGGCCTCTTTGCCATCGGTGAATGCAACTTCTCCGACCACGGCGCCAACCGTCTCGGGGCCAGTGCCCTCATGCAGGGGCTGGCCGATGGCTATTTCATCATTGCCACCGCCGTCGCCAACTACCTCGGCACCAACAAACTCGAGCAGATCAACGAACACGCCGCCCCTTTCCTCGACTCCCGTCGCGGCTGTGAAGACCGCATTGCCCGGCTGCTGAAAAACAGCGGCGGCGGCCCGGCCGGCAAGTGCACGGTTGACGAAATCCACAAGGAACTCGGCCGGCTGATGTGGGACAACTGCGGAATGGCCCGCAACGCCACCGATCTTCAGGCGGCTCTTGAAGAGTTGCCGAAAATTGGCAAAAAGTTCTGGGATCACGTCTACATTCCCGGCAACACCAGGGAGATCAACCAGTCCCTGGAGCGTGCCGGCCGGGTGGCCGATTTCCTTGAATTTGCCGAAATCATGATTCGTGACGCCCTCACCCGCGAGGAGTCCTGCGGCTGCCACCTGCGTGAGGAGAGCCAGACCGAGGAAGGTGAGGCCAAACGGGACGATGCCAACTATTCCCATGTCTCGGTATGGGAGCATGGTGGTGATGGTGCCCCGAAGCTGCACAAGGAACCCCTGAGCTTCGAATTTGTCACCCCCAGCCAGAGAAGTTACAAGTAGGGCCTCGTTTCTGCGACCCGGGCGAGAGCTAATCGATATTTCGCAACTCCTGAACAGTTAAGGTAGAGACAATATGAGCAGCAGCATCAACCTCACCCTGAAGATCTGGCGCCAGCCGCACAGTGACGCCCTGGGCAGCCTGGAAACCTATACCCTGGACCACATCAGTACCGATATGTCCTTCCTGGAAATGCTCGACGTTCTCAACGAAAAGTTGACCAAGGAGGGGAAAGACCCGGTTGCCTTCGACCACGACTGTCGCGAAGGGATCTGTGGAATGTGCGGGGCGATTGTCGATGGTGTCGCCCACGGCCCGGAGAAGGAGGTTACCCTCTGCCAGCTCCATATGCGCCATTTCAAGAGTGGCGATACGCTGGTGATCGAACCTTTCCGCTCCCGGGCCTTCCCGATCAAAAAGGATCTGCTCATCGACCGCTCCGCCCTCGACCGGATCATCCAGTCCGGCGGCTATGTCTCGGTGAATACCGGTGGCACACCGGATGGCAACAGCATCCCGATCCCGGCCAAACAGGCCGAGCTGGCCATGGATGCCGCCGCCTGTATCGGCTGTGGTGCCTGTGTCGCCAGTTGCCCCAATGGCGCGGCAATGCTCTTCACCAGCGCCAAGATATCTCAACTCGCCCTTCTCCCCCAGGGGCAGGTGGAAGGGAAAGAACGGGCCCTGGCGATGGTGGCACAGATGGATAGCGAGGGCTTTGGCAACTGTACCAACGCCCGGGAGTGTGAAGCGGTCTGCCCGAAAGGGATCTCTATTCGCAATATCGCCAGGTTGAACCGCGAGTACCTCACCGCGGTTCTGAGCGAAGGCTGAGCCCCTCTCCCCTGCCCTCCTGGACTTCCGGTAAAAGAGCCGGCCGACTTCTGCCGGCCGGCTCTTTTACCGTGGCGATATTCATCTTTTTCTCCTCCCCGGTTGACCATGCGGTATGATCTGGTGATAGTCGGGGCCGGCCCGGCTGGTCTGGCCTGTGCCCGACGGGCCGCCCAGAGAGGGCTTTCCACCCTCCTTCTGGAACGGCGGCAGCAGATCGGCCGCAAGGTCTGTGCCGGCGGCATCACCTGGAACGGTCTGGCAGACAACCAACTCGACAAGTTGGTTGAAAAGAGCTTTACCCACCAGGAAATTCTCTCCCGCTGGCAGAAGATCACCCTCACCTCGGCCAAACCGATCATCGCCACGGTCAATCGGGAAACTCTCGGCGCTGAGATGGCCCGACAGGCGCAGGCAGCCGGTGCCACCATCCGTCTGGGCTGCCGGGTTACCGCCGTCAGCAAGGATAGTCTGCTCTGCAGCAGCCGCAGTGATGGTCGGCTGGAAAAAATTGCTTTCCACCATCTGCTCGGTGCCGACGGCTCCTCATCCCTGGTCCGGCGCTTCCTGGCCTTGCCGGTGCAACGGTTCGGGATGGGGCTCCATTACCAGTTGCCCGGTGACTTAACGCGGATGGAGTGGCACCTGGATCCGCGGCTCTTTGCCAATGGCTACGCCTGGATCTTTCCCCATAGGGAGACTTTCTCTCTTGGCGCCTACGCCGATTCCCGGGCAATCGGGGCGCAGAGGCTGCACCGGAATCTGCTCCAATGGAGCGAGCGGCATGGCTTCCAGTTACAAGGGGTGCCGCTCGCCGCAGAGCGGATCAGCTTCGACTACCGCGGCTGCTCTTTCGGCAATATCTTTCTGGCTGGTGATGCCGCTGGCCTGGCTTCCGGCCTCACCGGCGAAGGGATCTACCCGGCCATTGTCTCCGGCGAAGCGGTGGCCGACAGTATCGGGACCGGCCTTGGGCCTGGGGAGAGATTGTCAAAGTTGCTCAAAAACCACCGCCGCCACCGGCAACTGGTGGCCCTCAGCGGTCGTTTTTCCTTTGCTGCCCTGCTCCTCAGCGAGGGCACGGTCCTGGGCCTGCGCACCGGCCTGCTGGACTGGAGCGCTGCAGAGATGGCCAGATGATCTTTCTGCCCGGCAACCGGTTACTCTGAACGCTAAAGAGGCTAATGGTGACAAAGAAATCCCGCATCCTGCTTCTCAATATCGCCTTTCTGGCCCTTTCCGCCGCCCTGCTGCTCTTTCTCTGGCGTGCTCCCGAGGAGAGCACCCCCTTTCTCCCCCACGACACCTCGCATGAGAATTTTTTTGCCATAGAGAGCAAAAAAGAGGTTGAAAGTTTCTGCGCCGAGTGCCATGCCCCGGAGATGACAGCACCTCTTTCGGAGTCACACCCGGAGGGAAACCGCTGTCTCTTCTGCCACAAGCGGCGCTGAACCACCTCTTTTTTTCTTGCCCACTTCTCAGCAAAGGATCAGTCAATTCCCGGCCCAGGCGGCAGACTCTTGCTGACAATTTCCTCAACATCACGGGATAACTCGGCTGTTGCCGCTATCCTTTGTAACTCCGCCACCATGGCCAGTTGCCGCTGCCGGTCGTAACGACGCCAGGTGGTCAGCGGCACCACCAGTCGGGCGGCTATCTGTGGGTTTACCCCGTTCAACGCCACCACCTTGTCGGCAAGAAAACGGTAGCCGGCCCCACCTGCCTGGTGGAAGCGGAGATGGTTGGCGGCGGCGAAAGTGCCAATCAATGCCCTCACCCGGTTGGGGTTGGCCATGGAAAAGGCCGGGTCGGCGGTGAGTTCCACTACCCGGGCAAGGGTATCAGGCAACTCGGCCGCAGCCTGCAAGGCAAACCATTTGTCGAGGACGAGCGGCTCTTTCTTCCATTTCTGGTAAAAATCGGCCAGAATCAGCCCCCGCTGGGGCATATCCAGGTTGACCAGGCCGGCCAGGGCAGCCACGGTATCGGTCATATTGCCGCTCTGGGAATACTGCCGTTCAACCAGTTCAAGAATTTCATCAGGGAGTGGTTCAAGACTGAGCAGCAGATCCAGGACGGTGTTTTTCAGGCTTCGTCGCCCCATTGACTCCGGGTCGATCCGGTATGCATCGGGCTTGGAAAATTTCAGGTAAACTCTCAGCAAAGAGTCGTAATTATCTTTTGCTATGGTCTTTTTCAACCCTTTCCGGGCATTGTGCAAGGCCTCCGGATCAACCACCGCCAATTCCTGGGCGAGAGTCGTTTCGGCCGGTAGCTGCAGGGTCAGGGCGAGAAGTGCCGGGTCGGTGATGGTATCGCGCAGGTTGTCAGCCAGCGCCTGGCGAAAGATATCCTCGGCATCACGCCATTCCACGGCACTGCCGCCGGCCTTGGCCAGGATCACCGTTGTGGCCAGCTGCTGACCACTCTCCCAGCGGTTATAGAGATTGCTGTCATGGCGAAGAAGATGGGCCAGGTCGGCAGGGCTTTGGAACCGGGCAACCCGCACCGGCGCCGAAAAGTCGCGCAGAAAGGAGAGCACCGGTCGTTCGGCGAGGCCGGCAAAATGAAAGAGCTGCTCTTCTTCAGTAAGGTGGAGTATTCGGGTCCCCTGCGGGTCACCGTCGAGAAGATCCCTGCCATCCTGGCCCAGCAGACCCACCGCCAGCGGCAGATGGAAGGGTTTTTTCTCTGGCTGCCCAGGGGTGGCCTGGCAACTCTGGGCTATTCGCAGGCGATATTCCCCCCCCTGCCACTCCTCGCGGACCAGGAGTTGTGGTGTTCCGGCCTGACTATACCAGAGGCGGAACTGTTCCAGGGAAAGACCGCCGGCGTCGCTCATGGCGGCAACAAAATCGTCACAGGTGACCGCCTGGCCATCGTGGCGGGCAAAGTAGAGATCCATGCCCCGCCGGAAAGCCTCCCGGCCCAGCAGGGTGTGGAGCATGCGGATCACCTCGGCTCCCTTGTTGTAGACGGTGGCGGTATAGAAGTTGTTTATCTGGACATAGCTGTCCGGTCGGATTGGATGAGCCAGAGGTCCGGCATCTTCCCGAAATTGTACATTTTTCAATACTCGGACGGCACCAATTCGCTCTACCGGGCGGGAGTTTTGGTCGGCGGAAAATTGCTGATCACGAAAGACGGTCAAGCCTTCCTTCAGGCTCAGTTGGAACCAGTCGCGACAGGTGACCCGGTTACCGGTCCAGTTGTGAAAATATTCATGGGCAATCACCCCTTCGATACCCAGATAATCCTGGTCTGTGGCGGTCTCTGGTGAGGCGAGAACGTATTTGGCGTTGAAGATATTCAGCCCCTTGTTTTCCATCGCCCCCATGTTGAAATCGTGAACCGCGACGATCATGTAGATGTCAAGATCGTACTCAAGTCCGTACACCTCCTCGTCCCAGCGCATCGCCTCTTTCAAGGCGGCCATGGCGTGCCGGCATTTCTCTTCGTTGCCCGGTTCAACAAATATCTGCAGGGAGATAGATCGGCCGGAACGGCTGACAAAGGCATCGGTGATCGCCAGCAGCTGACCGGCGACAACCGCAAAGAGGTAGCATGGCTTGGGGTGGGGATCGCCCCAGACCACATAGTGGCGACCACTCGGCAGAAGGCCGCTGTCAAGGAGATTGCCATTGGCAAGAAGAACCGGGCAAGTGTTACGGTCGGCTTCGATCCGGGTGGTGAAGCGGCTCAACACGTCCGGGCGGTCGGGATAGTAGGTGATCTTTCGAAAACCCTCTGCCTCGCACTGGCTGCAATAGATGCCGCTGGAGCGATAGAGCCCCTCGAGGGCAGTGTTGGCCTCAGGGTGGATCTCGGTCACCACCGTCAGTTGAAAGTGGTCCGGCGGGTCAGGCAGGGTCAGGCCGGTGGGCCCGACCTGGAACTGATCGGCGGCCAGTGTCTTGCCGTCCAACTGTACGGTGAGCAGGTGCAGCCCTTCCCCATCCAGTTGCAGGGGAACTATTTCCCCATTGATTTTCCGGTTTCGGCGGTAGGTGGCTTGGGCGGTTACTTCCGTCCGCTCCGGATGGAGTTGGAAAGAGAGGTCCAGCTGTTCGACAATGAAGGGAAAGGGCTGATACGCTGCACGGTATACAGGTTGACTCATCACGGCTCCTTGCACTTGGTGAGGGGTGGATGGAGTTGTCAGTTGACACTCCTGTCCATTTCATTATAGTAACGCCAGCAATTTGCTTGCTTGCTGGGCAAACCAGTGTTCTCCCTTGCTGGTTCTGTCAATTTGCTTTCGTTGGTTTGCTTTCGTTAGTTTACTTTCATTAGTTTGCTTTCATTAGTTTGCTTTATTTGCTTTGGTTTCGTCGATTTCTTTCGTCGATTTCTTTCGTCGTTCTGGTTACGTCGTATTGATTTTCGGATATGTTCAATCGTCTAGATTCTACAGTATTGGTTCTCTCGTTTTTGTTCTCAAGTTTTGCTTCAACCATTTTGCTTCAACCCATTTAAAACCTGTCGTATTGCCTTCAGGATTTGTGTTTTTTTATTCGTTCAAACTGAGCAAGCATACCTTTTTGGTACAACCTTAGTAGTTCTTTCTCCTCTACTACACAACCGGGAATCGCACCAATGATCACAATAAACGAGCACTACCTCAAACTGCAGGCCTCTTATCTCTTTTCCGATATAGCCAGGCGGGTAACGGCCTTCCAGAAGGAAAAACCGACTGTGGACGTAATCAAACTGGGAATAGGCGACGTCACCATGGGGCTGTGCCCGGCGATCGTCACCGCCTTCCAGGCGGCGGTGGTGGAAATGGGCAACGACGCCACCTTTCGTGGCTACGGCCCGGAACAGGGGTACCCCTTTCTGCGCGAGGCCATTGCTGCCAACGACTTCCACAGTCGTGGCGCCGAGGTCGGTGTCGACGAAATATTTGTCAGTGACGGGGCGAAGTGTGATACCGGCAATATCCAGGAGATCTTCAGTGGTGACAGCCGGATCGCCATCACCGATCCGGTCTACCCGGTCTACCTGGATACCAACGTCATGGCTGGGCGAACCGGTGATTTTGTCGACGGCCGCTACCAGGGGGTGGTCTACTTGGAAAGTACCCGGGAAAATGGCTATGTTCCCGCCCTCCCCCGGGAAAAGGTCGATTTGATCTACCTCTGCTTCCCCAACAACCCCACCGGCTCAACAATCTCCAAGGCTGAATTGCAGACCTGGGTCGACTATGCCCGGGAGAATCGGGCCCTGATCCTCTTTGATGCCGCCTACGAGGCCTTTCTCCGCGACCCGTCCCTACCAAAGTCGATCTTTGAGTTACCTGGGGCCCGGGAAGTGGCCATTGAGTTCCGCTCCTTTTCCAAGAGTGCCGGTTTTACCGGAGTCCGCTGCGCCTACACGGTGGTCCCCAAGGAGTGTACCGCCTACGACCAGGCCGGGAACCGCCACTCGGTGCACGCCCTGTGGCATCGCCGCCACAGCACCAAGTTCAACGGGGTCTCCTACCCGGTACAGCGGGCGGCCGAAGCGGTGTACAGTGCGGAAGGCAAAAGCCAGACCAAGGCACAGATCGACTCCTACCTGGCCAACGCCGAGCTTATCTGCACCACCCTCGATCAACTTGGCTACAGCTACACTGGTGGCAAGAATGCCCCGTATGTCTGGATTGAGGCAAAGATGGACTCGTGGCAGTTTTTTGATATGCTGCTCAATCAGGCTGGGGTGGTCTGTACCCCGGGGGCCGGTTTTGGCAAGTGCGGGCAAGGATACATCCGCCTGTCGGCGTTTAACAGCCATGACCGGGTGGCCGAGGCGATGGCACGGTTGAAAAAAAGCCTCAGCTGATTCCACTATCGGAAGAAGAGGCTAGGGTACTGATTCCGGGGGCCTCTCGTCCCCTCCCCTAGTCGTGCCGTGGCGAGGATGCCAGCAACGGTGCCGGCTTGAAGTGGGTTTTTTCTACTATGCCAGTACATTCTGTTATCTTCACGGGTGCACGTTGCTCCAACCAGGCAATAACCCCGAGGACCAGCCGCTCCGGGGCCGATGCCCCGGCGGTAATGCCGATCCGTGTTTTCCCGGCCAGCCAGTCCGGGTCGATGTCGCGGGAGTCGTCGATGAGGTGCGCAACCACTCCACACTGCCCCGCCACCTCCCGTAATCGGTTGGAATTGGAACTGTTTTTCGAACCAACCACGAAGACCACCTCACATTTTTCGGCCAATCGACGAACAGCGTCCTGGCGGTTCTGGGTGGCAAAGCAGATGTTCGATTTCGGCCCCTGCAGGGTAGGAAATCGCTCTTTCAGAATGGCAATGATCCCGGCAACCTCCTCCAGGTTCAAGGTGGTCTGGGTGACATAGGCGACCCGTTCCGGGTTGGCCAGAAAGAGTACCCGGGCCTCCTCTTCGCTGGCGACAACATGCACCCGACCCGGCACCCGACCGGCGGTTCCCTCCACCTCCGGGTGTTTATGGTGGCCGACGATCACCACTTCGTAGCCGCCGGCATGAAATTTTTCCACCATCCGGTGGACACTGCCAACCAGCGGGCAGGTGGCGTCTATGGTACGGAGGCCGAGGAGGGTTGCCTTCTCCTGCACCCTCTTCGAGACCCCATGGGCACTGAAAATGCAGAGCCCTCCGGGAGGAATATCAGCAAGGTGCTCGACAAAGACTGCCCCGGCCTGGGCGAGTTCCTGGATGACATGGCGGTTGTGAACAATCTCGTGGAGGACGTAAACCGGGCTGCCGAAACGGGCAAGGCTGAGATTGACCGTCTCGATCGCCCGTTCCACTCCGGCACAGAAGCCCCGCGGTGAAGCTAGAAAAACCTCGAAACTTCCAGCCAGAGCAGCTAAAGCAGACATAGCGACCTCGGGGGAGACAGGGAATCTGTCCTCTGACTCGAGGCCAGTGGAACCGGAATCCGCTTTCGACTTTCAGCTAAGGGTGTGGTCAAAAGTTGGGAACCACCAGTACCGGCATCCCAGCCATTCGGCTTACCCGTCGGGCGGTGGAACCCATCACCCTGATCCCCCGTACCTTTCGGGTCGACTTACCCAGTACGATCATCTGGGCACCGCTCTCCTCGGCGACGCGGAGAATTTCTTCGCTGGGCATGCCGCTCACGACCTGCACCTCTTTGACAAGCGTGCTTTCGTCCGCCTGGGTCTCTTCGTCGTTGTAAAATTTTTCCAGGCGCCCCTTCATGATCGTCAGCACCTCTCGAACCGCCTTCTTCTGGATCTCCTCGGTCACTTCACGGGAAAGATAGGTGCTGATCACCGTCTTGGCCGTATCACTCATCGGTTCAACCACGTGAAGCATGATGATCCGGGCATTGTACAGTTTGGCCAGGGCCATGGCATGGCGAAAAACCGGCCTGGTCTGTTCTCCGAGGTCGGTGGCATAGAGAATGGTTTCTATCTTGGGTTGGTTCTTCATTTCGTTTCTCCATTAAAAAATCAAGGGCGAGGTATGTCCAGAAAGCCGCAACAGTATAAGCACTGTCCGGAAAAGGAAAAGGAAAAAGGCCGGTAACCAGCGGTAGAAAAAGCGGTTACCGGCCTTGCACAGGGGGGGATTTGCTCCCCACCTGCTTCAATAGCCATGAATACTGTCGATAAATTCCGGTAAAAACAGAGAGATCTGCGGAATATAGGTGATCAGTACCAGGAATACAAGAAGGACAGTGAGCCAGGGAAAACAGGCCTTGATCGCCCAGCCCATACTGTTACCGGTCACCCCGGAGATGACAAAGAGATTGAGACCCACCGGTGGCGTCAGCATGCCGATCTCCATGTTGACCACCATGATGATACCGAGATGGATCGGGTCGATTCCCAGTTGCAGGGCAATGGGAAAGAGGATCGGGGCCATGATCAGCAGGATAGCCGAGGGCTCCATGAAATTGCCGGCGAGAAGCAGAAGAATATTGACAACGATCAGGAACATCCAGGCCGACAGGCCCCAGCCGACAATTAGCTCGGCAATGGAGTGGGGAATCCTTTCTGTGGTGAGGACATGGGCAAAAAGCATCGCGTTCGCTATGATGAAAAGGAGCATGATGCTGACCTTGGAGGCATCAAGGAAGACCTTGTTGATCTCCCGGTCGGTGATCAGTTTCGGGAGAGTGACGACCATCTGTCGGCAATTTCGACCGACCATTGCCGGCACACTCTCGCCATCTCGGTGCCATGGCACGTTTTTCAGCGGCCCCATATCACGATAACCGTAAATGGCCACCCAGAAGGCGTAAATTGCCGATACCGCCGCTGCCTCGGTGGGACTGGCGATGCCACCATATATCGAACCAAGGACGATGACGATCAGCATCAGGCCACCGGAGGCACTGATTCCGGAAGAGATCAGCTCTTTGAGCCCGCTGAAGGGCTGGCAGGGTATTTTCTTGATCCGGGCAACGAAGTAGATCACCACCATCAACATCCCGCCCATGAGTAGGCCAGGCAGGAAACCGGCCATGAACATCCGTGCCGCTGACACTTCGGTGGCGGCGGAGTAGACCAGCATGACGATGGAAGGGGGGATGAGAATCCCCAGGGTACCGGCGTTACCGATGACCCCGGCGGCAAAGCGTTCCGGGTAACCGGCTTTGACCATGCCGACGATGACGATTGAGCCGATTGCCGCCACCGTCGCTGGTGACGAACCGGAGACCGCTGCGAAAATCATGCAGGCAATGACCGAGGCCATGGCGATACCGCCGCGGATATGCCCGACCAGGCTGATCGCAAAGCGGATGATCCTCTTGGCCACCCCGCCGGTGGAGAGAAAGGCAGAGGAGAGGATGAAAAAGGGGATGGCCAGAAGGGTGTAGTGTTCGGAGAGGGCCTCGAAGAGTTTCAAGGCGATGGATGCCAGCGAGTCGGAGGAGAAGAGCAGTATGGTGCCGATGCTCGACAGTCCGAGGGCCAGCGCAATGGGCATACCGATCAGCATACAGCCGAAGAGCAGTACGAATAAGAAAACCGTTGTCATGAACGTCCCTCCTCTTTGGCAGCGCTCTCGGCAAGTTCCAGACTCTCCTTGACTTCATCGACCCGCTTGAAACCGTCGGCTTGGCCGGTAATCAATGACCAGAGCAGGATCAACAGACGAATGACCAAAAAGAGAAAACCAATGGGTAAGATGGCCTGCGCCACATAGAGAGGGATCGGCAGATCTTCCATGTGCAGGTTGATTGCCTTCATCGTGGTGATGTACACCCAGCTGCCATAGAGGACCAGCCAGCAGTAGATCAGGGCGAGCACCGCTGCCACTCCGCTCAGCAGGCGCTGCACGTTTCTTGAAAACAGCTTGACAAAGGCGTCCATGCCGATGTGCGACCCCACTTTCAGGCCGTAGGATGCCCCCAAAAGGACCATCCAGGCAGAGAGATGGAGGGTGAGCTCAGTGGTCCACATGAAACCGGTATTGAAACCGAAACGCATGACCACATCGAAAAAAACCAGAAGAGTGGTAAGAAAGAGCAGGAAGCAGATAAGCGCCTCTTCAGCTCGGTTCAGGATGCGCAAAATCATGATAGCTCTCCGAAGCAGGAAACCATCCTACGTTCCCGTCCCACCGGAGTGGAGACGGGAACGGGTGGCTATACCATCAGTTGTTCGATTGGAAGGCCGAGTCAATCAGATCTTTACCGATCTCCTTTTCAAACTGCTTCCAGACCGGCTTCATCGCCTCGACCCACTGGCTTCTCTCGGCCGGGGTGAGGGTGATGATTTCCGTGCGTTTGGAGTCGATGATCTTCTGCTTGTCCTCCAAGTCTTTCTGGCCGGCGATTTTGTTGCCGAAGGTTACCGACTCGGCCATAATCGCTTCCAATTCCGTACGGATGTCCGCCGGCAGACCCAGCCAGAATTCGCTGGAGGAGACGATCATGTAGTCAAGCAGGCCGTGGTTCGACTCGGTGATATAGGGCTGGATCTCGAAAAACTTCTGCGAGTAGATGTTGGAGTAGGTGTTCTCCTGGCCATCGATCGCCTTGGTCTGCAACAGGGTGAAGACCTCGGAGAAGGCCTTTTTCAAAGGTATGGCATTGACTGCCTGGAACTGGGCGGCAAGGACGTCCGAAGTCATGATGCGGAATTTCTTGCCGGAGGCATCAGCCGGTACGCGCAGGGGCGAACTGGCGGAAAGCTGCTTCAGACCATTGTGGAGATAGCCAAGCCCGACCACGCCTTTCTTCTCCATGGACTTGAGGAGGGCCTGTCCTTTGTCACTGCTCTGGAAGCGGTCTACGGCCTCCATATCCTTGAAAAGGAAGGGCAGGTCGAAGACCTGCACCTGTTTGGTAAACCGCTCAAACTTGGCAAGGGCCGGGGCGGCGAGCTGGACATCACCCAAGAGCATTGCCTCCATCTCCTTGTTGTCGCCAAAGAGCTGCGAGCTCGGGTATACCTCGACAACTACCTTCCCCCCCATCCTTTCGGCGACCAGATCTTTGAACTTGTTGGCCATCTGCCCTTTGGGGGTGTTTTCGGCGACCACGTGGGTAAACTTGATCACGATCGGTTCAGCCAGGGCAACACCGGTTAGGAGCATGGTTGAAAGTGCTGCGGTTGCCACCAGAGTGGTGAATTTCTTTAACATGTTTTCTTCCTCCAGAACAATTGAGGTTATTCGGTACCGGTCAAAACCGGCGACATGAAGCAAAGTTCACCGCCTCACTTCGGCCCTGCCGCAAGAAGGCAGTGAGAGGGTAAATACTAGCATTTTTGCAATCTTCGCGCCATCTTTATGTACTCTTTCCATCTCTCTGCTCTTCTGAGGAAATCGTGGTGGGTGGAGCCTGGCCCTGGTCGACAAATCGGCGGAAATCCACCCTTTTTAATAATCGCCGGCGAAAAAATATTTTATCTTTTAATTACATAAAGATGTATTACAAATACGGTCATCAGGCGGCCAGCTGCTGGCGGGAATCCGCCAATCAGCAAAGGGAGAAATTGATAAAGCACGCCCCCTTACTTGTAGTCGGTTTTTTTCAGGCCGTATTTGCGCATCTTGTCGTAGAGCGTCTTACGCGGAATGGCGAGATCGACCATGACCTCCTTGATGCTGCCGTTGGCGGAGACCAGGGCGTGCTCGATCAGGCTCCGTTCAAAACGGTCGACGTGATCGGCAAGGGAAGAGGCCTGCTTGCCCTCCTCACCGGGAAGCATTTTTTCCAGAGACCAATCGAACTGTCGGCCAAGAAGAACGTATCGTTCGGCCAGGTTGCGGAGTTCTCGGACATTACCCGGCCAACCATAGGCGAGCAGGGCGTTCATCTGGGTGCTGCCGGGCATGGGCACCTCCTGCTGGTAACGGTGGCC